>NZ_JBHYOP010000002.1:162700-730803 GCF_042745235.1 Streptomyces sp. NPDC058796 | reverse complement strand
CGACCCCGCGGGGGGGGCCCCCCCGGCGCCCCCCCCCCCCCCGCCGCGGCCCCCCCCCCCCCCCCCCCCCCGGGGGGGGGGGGGCCCCCCCCCGGGGGGGGCCCCCCACCCCTCTGGTTTGTCTCGCCTCAGAAGGCGCCGCGCGTGGGCAGCGGCTTGCCGTACCAGAGCTCGATCAGGCGGGCCGCGATGGAGATGCCGTAGGGCGGGAGCACCTCGCCGGACTCGAAGGCGGCGCCCAGCTCGTCGCGGGAGAACCAGCGGGCCTCGTGGATCTCGTCCCCGTCGACGTTGATCTCGGTCGAGGTGGCGTGCGCCATGAAACCCAGCATCAGGCTGGACGGGAAGGGCCAGGGCTGGCTGGCGACGTACTCGACGGGACCGACGGTGACGCCGACCTCCTCCTGCACCTCGCGGCGTACCGACTGCTCGATGGACTCGCCGGGCTCCACGAACCCCGCGAGCGTCGAGAAGCGGCCCTCGGGCCAGTGGACCTGGCGGCCGAGCAGGATCCGGTCCTCGTCGTCCGTCACCGCCATGATCACCGCGGGGTCGGTGCGGGGGTAGTGCTCGGCCCCGCACGCCGGGCAGCGGCGGATGTGGCCGGCCGCGGCAATGACGGTGCGCTCTCCGCAGCGGGAGCAGAACCGGTGCAGGCGCTGCCAGTTCTCCAGGGCGACCGCGTGGGCCATCAGGCCGGCGTCGCGGGGCGACAGGAGCAGGCCGGCCTCCCGCAGCCCCGCCGGGCGGGCGGACTGGTCCATGCGGCCGGGCAGGGAGTCCTTCTGGAGGGCGAAGTAGCTGACGCCGTCGTCGTCGGTGCCCAGGAAATAGCGGTGTGCCTCGGTCAGCGGCGCCTCGAAGGACGGGGTCATGACGAGTTCGGTACGCCCGTCGGGCGTCTCGTCGATCAGGACCTGACCTCCGGAGACCACGAAACAGCGCGTCGAGGGGTGGCTCCACGCCGCCGCGAGCCAGGCCTCGTCGAGGCGGTGATGGGCGGCACGGTCGATGCCGCTCGGGGCGGTGAGCGAGATGGGACGGTCGGCGGTGTGGTCGGTCCAGGTGGTCACGGGTGCTTCCAACTCCCCCGGTGAGCGTTTCGGTTCGGCAGGCGGTTAGCAGGTTCGTGCGGCGGGTGGCGACCGGGGCCGGGAGGGCTCGGGCGACGCGGCGGCCTTTCCAGTGTGCCGGGCGCGGTGCCGGCCCGGTCCTGGGCCGAACTGCCGCTCATGGGGCGTGGCGCCAGTACTCCGCCAGGTCACCCCACAGGTGTGCGGCTGTTTCGACGCCCTTGAGCAGCAGGTCCAGCTCCACCTTCTCGTCGGGGGCGTGCCAGCCGTCGGACGGGACGGAGATGCCGAGGAAGAGCACCGGTGCGCCCAGCACCTCCTGGAGGTCGGCGGCCGGACCGGAGCCCCCCTCGCGGGTGAAGCGGACCGGTTTCCCGAAGGCCCGGCCCATGGCGCGGACGACCGACTGGAGCGCCGGGTGGTCCAGCGGGGTCAGGCACGGTCGGGTGGCCGAACCGAAGGTGATCTCGCAGCGGATCCCGGCGGGCACCTGCTCGGCGGCCCAGGCGCGGACGGCCTTCTCGACGTGGTCGGGGTCCTGACCCGCGACGAGCCGGAAGGACAGCTTCACCATGGCGGACGCCGAGATGATCGTCTTGCTGCCCGGGCCCTGGTAGCCGCCGCCGATGCCGTTGACCTCGGCGGTGGGGCGGGCCCAGACCCGCTCCAGGGTGGTGTACCCGGCCTCGCCCTGCGCCGCGCGGGACTTGGCCGTGCGAAGCCACTGCCCCTCGTCGAAGGGCAGCTCGGCGAAGAGGGCGCGCTCGTGCTCGGTGAGCTCGACCACACCGTCGTAAAAGCCCGGGATCGCCACGCGCCCGTGCTCGTCGTGCAGGGCGGCGACCAGGCGGGCGACGGCGGTGGCCGGGTTGGGGACGGCGCCGCCGAAGGAGCCTGAGTGGATGTCCTGATCTGGTCCGTGCAGCCGGATCTCGCACTCGGCCAGGCCGCGCATGCCGGTGCACACCGTGGGGGTGTCCTCGGACCACATGCCGGTGTCGGAGACGATGACCGCGTCGGCGCGGAGCCGGTCGGCACGCTCCTCGACCAGGGCGCGGAAGTGCGGGGAGCCGGACTCCTCCTCGCCCTCGATCAGCAGCTTGAGGTTGACCGCGGGGGCGGTGCGACCGGTGGCCGCCAGGTGGGCGCGGACGCCGAGTGTGTGGAAGAACACCTGCCCCTTGTCGTCGGCCGCCCCGCGCGCGTAGAGGCGGTTCCCGCGGACGACGGGTTCGAAGGGCTCGCTGTGCCAGCCGTCCTCCCGGGCCGCGGGCTGCACGTCGTGGTGGCCGTAGACGAGGACCGTCGGTGCCTGCGGGTCGCCGGAGGGCCATTCGGCGAAGACCGCCGGGGCTCCCGGTGTGGGCCACACCTCGGTGGTCGGGAAGCCGGTCTCCTTCAGTTTGGCGGCGAGCCAGTCGGCGCTGCGGCGCACATCGGTCGCGTGGTCGGGCTGGGCCGACACGGACGGGATGCGCAGCCACTCGACGAGGTCTTCGAGGAAGGCGGCGCGGTGGTGCTCGATGTACGTACGGACAGCGCTGTCCGGGGTGTCGCTCATGCTCACGAGCCTATCGGCCCGCGTCGGCACCCTGACCGTGCGGTTCGTCACCGACCGGGTCGGCCGTCAGCAGGTGCTCCAGTGCGGCCCGGTCCGGCAGCCCGGCCGGCCGCACCACCTCGCCCGTGCGCACGTACAGGAACACGGCGGTGACCGATTCCAGGGGTACGCACTGCTGCTCGGCCCAGGCGAGGCGGTAGAGCGCGAGCTGGAGCGGGTCGGCGGTCCCGGCCCGGCTCGTCTTCCAGTCGACGATCTCGTACGTGGCCGTCTCGCCGTCGCCCTCCTTGTACACGGCGTCGATGCGGCCGCGTACGACACGTCCCGCGAGCGAGAGCTGGAACGGCGCCTCCACGCGGTAGGGGATGCGGCGGGCGTACTCGGTGCGTTCGAAGGCGTCCTTCAGGAACTCCAGGTCGCGTTCGTCGGCGATCTCGGCATCGCTGCCCGGCAGCTCCTCCGGCTCGAGCAGGGGCAGCGTCAGCGGTTCGAAGCGTGCCTCGACCCAGGCGTGGAAGCGGGTGCCGCGGCGGGCGGCGGGCTGGGGCGGACGGGGCATGGGCCTGGCCAGCTCCTGTGCGAAGCCGTCCGGGTCGGCGGCCAGGCTCAGCAGTTGGGAGGCGGTCAGCGACGCCGGGAGCGGGACCTCGGTGACGCTTTCCCGGGCGCGCAGGAGCTCGCCGGTGAGGGCGTCGAGGTCGCGGTCCCAGGAGGCGACGGTGCGGGCTTCCTCCGGGGTGAGGCCGGCGGGGGCGGCGGGCCGGTCCGGAGGTGGCGCCTGGTGCGGGACGGCAGGGCGGGCCGGCGGCGCCGTGGGGGGTGGTGGTGTGGCGAGGCGGTCCGTGGTCCAGGAGTCCCAGTCGGCGGGGTCCTCCTCCGTCCAGCCGGGGTCGAGCGGATCGTCTTCGTCCAGGAGTGCTTCGGAGCCCGGGGGCGGCGGCCAGTCGGGATCGCCGCAGGTGTTCGGGGCGTGGATGGCGGCGGGGTGGTCGTCCTCTTGCGCGGCGAGGTCGTCCAGGTGGGCGAGGACCGTCTCGGCGGCGGCCCTGCGGCGGGCCAGGGCGTCGGCGTCGAGGGGCAGGGGCCAGGCGTGGTCGGCGGCGGCCCGGTGCAGGGCCGGGTTCTCCTCGTTCTCGGCGGGTTCGTCCGCCCACGCCTCGATCTCGCCGTGTCCGGCCGCGCAGTGCTCGTACAGGGCCATGAGGAAGTCGGACGGTCCGCGGCGCTTCTTCTGGCTGGGCCCCCACCAGTGGCCGGAGCCCAGCAGCAGGGAGCGGGGACGGGTGAAGGTGACGTACCCGAGGCGCAGCTCCTCGGTGTGCTGGTGTTCCTTCATGGCCTCGTGGAAGGCCTTCAGGCCCCGTGCGTCCCAGGATTCGACGTCGGGCAGGGTGTCGGCGTCACCGCGCAGGCCGTGCGGCAGCACCTTGCCCTGGGCGGTCCACTTCTCGCGGCCCTGGCCGCTGGGGAAGGTGCCGGTGACCAGGCCCGGTACGGCGACGACGTCCCACTCCAGGCCCTTGGACCTGTGCGCGGTGAGCACCTTGACGGTGTTCTCGCCGCCCGGCAGGGCGTTGTCGAGGCCCTTCTCGTACTGGGCGGCGGTGCGCAGGAAGCCCAGGAAGGCGAGCAGGGTGGCCTCACCGTCACTCGCGGCGAAGGACGCGGCTACGTCCAGGAAGTTGGACAGGGTTTCGCGGCGTCGGGCGGCAAGGGCGTGCGGGGACGCCGACAGCTCGACCTCCAGACCGGTGACGGCGAGTACGCGGTGCAGTACGTCCATGAGCGGGTCGGCGAGGGCTCGGCGCAGGTCGCGCAGTTCGGTGGCGAGCCGCGCGAACCGCACGCGCGCGTCGGGCGAGAACGGCAGGCCGTCGTCGTCCCCGCTGCCGTCCAGCGGCGTCTCCAGGAAGGTGTCGAGGGCGTCCGCGAGCGATATCACCTCGGACGGGTCGACGCCCTCGACGGCCGCGGCGAGCCGCCGGTCGGGGTCGTCGTCGCCGTCCACGCGCGCGTGGCTCACCAGGAGCCGGGCGCGGCGCCCCAGCAGGGCGAGGTCCCGTGGGCCGATGCGCCAGCGCGGGCCGGTGAGCAGGCGGACCAGGGAGGCGTTGGCGCCGGGGTCCTGGAGGACTTCGCAGACGGCGACCAGGTCGGCCACCTCGGGCAGGTGCAGCAGCCCGGACAGGCCCACGACCTCGACGGGGACGTCGCGGGTCACCAGGGCGCCCTGGATCTCGGCGAAGTCGGTCGCCGTACGGCACAGGACGGCGATCTCACCGGGCGCCGTGCCGGTGCGCACCAGGTGGGCGATGGAGTCGGCGATCCAGTCGATCTCCTCCGCGTGGGTGGGCAGCAGGGCGCAGCGGACCGTGCCGTCGCGTTCGGCGCCGGGGGCGGGGCGCAGGGCTTCCACGCCCGCGTGCATGGCGCGCAGGGGCTCGGCCAGACCGTTGGCGAGGTCGAGGAGTCGTCCGCCGCTGCGGCGGTTCTCACTGAGCGCCTGCCGGGCGGCGGGGCGGCCGTCGGCGTGCGTGAAGTGCTCGGGGAAGTCGTCGAGGTTGGCGACGGAGGCGCCGCGCCAGCCGTAGATCGCCTGGCAGGGGTCGCCCACGGCGGTCACCGGGTGTCCGGTGCCGGCGCCGAACAGACCGGCCAGCAGCATGCGCTGGGCCACCGAGGTGTCCTGGTACTCGTCGAGCAGTACGACCCGGAACTCGTCGCGCAGGAGGCGGCCCACTTCCGGGAGCCCGGCCAGCTGTGCGGACAGGGCGATCTGGTCGCCGAAGTCGAGCAGGTCCCGTTCGCGCTTGGCGGCGCGGTAGCGGGTCACCAGGTCGGCGAGTTCGCGGCGCGCGGCGGCGGCCTCCGGGACCTTGCGCAGGTCGGCGTTGGTGAGCTTGACGCTCTGGAGGGAGCCGAGGAGACCTGCGTCCCAGGTGCGCAGTGCCTCGGGCGCGACGAGGTGCTCGGAGAGTTCCGCGTCGAGGGCGAGGAGGTCCGCGACCAGGTCGGGGAAGGAGCGGGTGAGCGCCGGATAAGGGCCCGGCGCTTCGCGCAGGACCCGCGCGGCGAGCTGGTAGCGGGTGGCGTCGGCGAGCAGCCGGGAGGTCGGCTCCAGTCCGAGGCGCAGTCCGTGGTCGGTCAGGAGACGCCCCGCGAAGGCGTGGTACGTCGAGATCTCCGGTTCGCCGGGCGGATCGTCCGGGTCGATCACGTCCGGGTCGGTGACCCCGGCCCTGATGAGCGCGGTGCGCACGCGTTCGGCGAGTTCACCGGCCGCCTTGTTGGTGAAGGTGAGGCCGAGCACCTGCTCCGGGGCGACCTGGCCGGTGCCGACCAGCCACACCACGCGTGCGGCCATCACCGTGGTCTTGCCCGACCCGGCGCCGGCCACGATCACCTGCGGGGCGGGCGGCGCGATGATGCAGGCCGTCTGCTCCGGGGTGAAGGGGATGCCGAGGAGCTCCTTGAGCTGCTCGGGATCGGTGAGATGGGCGGGCACGTCCAAGAGGCTAGCCGCGGGCACTGACACCGGGTGCGCGAGCGCCGACGGAGTCACGGGGAAGCGCAGGTCAGCAGGCGTGGTGCGACTTGTCACACCGGTCTCGGGCGTGGGCTGCGGCAGCTCACTCCACGACGTGGCGCCCCTCCGGCCGCGCGCTGCACGACGCGCGGAAGGCGCAGTGCGTGCAGTGCTGCCCCGCGGTCGGGGTGAACCGTTCGTCGAGGACCTTGCCCGCGGCCGTGGCCAGCAGGTCCCCGACCCACTCGCCGTCCGGTCCCTCCAGGGACTCCTGCGCCTGCACCTTGGGCAGGGTCTCCCCGCCGTCCCGCTTGGGCGCACCCTGGCGCAGCTGGACGAGTTCGGCCCCGCCAGGTGCGGGACGGGTGCCGTCGAAGGCCTCGTCGACGGCACCCTCGCGGACGGCGAGCTGGTAGACGGCGAGCTGGGGGTGGTGGGCGACCTCGGCGGAGGTCGGAGCCTGTTTGCCGGTCTTGAAGTCGACGACATAGGCGCGGCCGTCGCCGTCGGTCTCCACGCGGTCCATCTGGCCGCGGATGCGCACCTCGTAGTCGCCCGCCTCCAGGGTCACGTCGAAGTCGTGCTCGCTGGCGACCGGCGTGCGTCCGGCGCGGTCCATCACGTGCCACTTCAGGAAGCGTTCGAGCGCCACGCGCGCGTTGGCCTTCTCCTGCGCCGACTTCCACGGCGCGTCGAAGGCGAGCGCGTTCCACACGGAGTCCAGGCGCTCCATGAGGACGGCGAGGTCGGCCGGGGTGTGCCCGGAGGCCACCTCGTCGGCGAGGACGTGCACCACGTTGCCGAAACCCTGTGCCGCGGTCGCGGGAGCGTCGGCCTTCACCTCCCGGCCCAGGAACCACTGCAGCGCGCAGGTGTTGGCCAGCTGGTCCAGGGCGCTGCCGGAGAGCGTGACGGGCTTGTCGCGGTCGCGCAGCGGGACCTTGCTCTCCGTCGGGTCCCACATGCCCCACCAGCGGTAGGGGTGGGCGGACGGCACCAGGGGGCGGCCGTCCTCGTCGGCGAGGGCGGCGAGGCGGGCCAGACGGCGTGCCGCGGCCTGCCTCAGCGGTTCGGAGACGCGAGGGTCGACCGTGGTGGCGCGCAGCTCGGCGACGAGCGCCGCGACGGCGAGGGGGCGGCGGGGGCGGCCCGTGACGTCGACGGGTTCGACGCCGAGTTCGGTCAGGAACCGGGAGGGCTGGTCGCCGTCGTCGGCCGGTGCCTTGACGGCGGTCACGACGAGCCGTTCCTTCGCGCGCGTGGCGGCCACGTAGAACAGGCGGCGTTCCTCGGCGAGCAGCGCGCCGGGCGTCAGCGGTTCGGCGAGGCCGTCGCGGCCGATGCGGTCGGCCTCCAGCAGGGAGCCGCGGCGACGCAGGTCCGGCCACAGCCCCTCCTGGACGCCCGCGACGACGACCAGCCGCCACTCCAGTCCTTTCGCGCGGTGGGCGGTCATCAGGCGGACGGCGTCGGGGCGGACGGCACGCCGGGTGAGGGTGTCGGCGGCGATGTCCTCGGCGTCGATCTCCTCCAGGAAGTTCAGGGCGCCCCTGCCACCGGTGCGTTCCTCCGCGCGGGCCGCCGTCGCGAAGAGCGCGCACACCGCGTCGAGGTCGCGGTCGGCGTTGCGGCCGGCGGCGCCGCCACGCCGGGCGGAGCGCTCCAGGCGGGTGGGCCACGGAGTCCCCTCCCACAAATCCCACAGCGCCTCCTCGGCGCTGCCGCCACCCGCCAGACGCTCGCGGGCCGTGCGGAGCAGCGCGCCGAGGCGCTGGGCACCCCGCGCGTACGCGGGGTCGTGCACGGCCAGCCGTTCGGGCTCGGCCAGCGCCCGTGCGAGGAGTTCGTCCGAGGGCGGCGGCAGTGGGTTGCCGGCGGCACGCTCCTCCTCGCGCAGGGCGCGGCCGAGGCGGCGCAGGTCGGCGGCGTCCATCCCGGCGAGGGGAGAGGTGAGCAGGGTGAGGGCGGTATCGGTGGGCAGCCAGCACGGTTCCTCCGCGCGGTGGTCGGGTTCACCGCGCGTGGCGGCCGCCGCGGTGTCCGCGTCACCGTCAGGCACGGCCTCGGCCGCTGTGTCGGTGTCCGTCTCCGCTCCGGGCCCGGGCGCGGCTTCCGTCGCCTCGGTCTCCGGCACGGCGTCCACGGCCGCGTCGGGCTCGGGTCCGGTCTGCGCCACGGCTCCGCCGCCGGGTACGCGCCCCGGTTCGGCCGCGTCCTGGGGGCCGACCGCGCCCCGTACGTCCCCGGCCTCGTCGCCGCCTTCCTCGGGCGCGGGACCCCCGGCGTGACCGGCGCCACCGCTCGATGTCGTGACCGCCGCCCCGTCGGCTCCCCCGCCCGGCGTCGCGTCCCCCGCCTCGTCGACGCCCACCCGGGTCCTTCCTCCCGTCTCCGCCTCCGCCACGGCCCGCAGGGCCGTCAGCAGGGGCGCCACCGCCGGTTCGTGCCGCAGGGGGAGGTCGTCGCCGTCGATGTCCAGGGGTACGCCGGCCGCGGTGAGGGCACGCCGCACCGTGGGGATGGTGCGGGCGCCGGCGCGCACGAGGACGGCCATCTCGCCCCAGGGGACGCCGTCCTCCAAGTGGGCCCGCCGCAGGATGTCGGCGACGTTGTCCAGTTCCGTGCCGGACGTCGGGTACGTGTACGCCTCGACGCGCCCGCCGTCCCGGACAGGAGCGAGTTCCCGGTGGGCGCGCACCTTGCCGGCGGGGAGACGGGTCAGCGGCATGCGCTGGGTCAGCAGCCGGGTCGCGGCCAGCAGGGCGGCCCCGGAGCGGCGTGAGGTCCGCAGCACCTCGACCGGCGCCGGGCGGCCGTCCGCACGCGGGAAGGCGGCCGGGAAGTCGAGGATGCCGTTCACGTCCGCGCCCCGGAAGGCGTAGATCGACTGGTCGGGGTCACCGAAGGCGACGAGGGTGCGTCCACCACCGGCCAGGGCCTGCAGCAGCCGTACCTGGGCCGGGTCGGTGTCCTGGTACTCGTCGACGTACACGGCGTCGTACTGGGCGGCCAGCCGCGCGGCGACCTCGGGGCGGCGCGCGAGGAGCACCGCGCGGTGGACGAGTTCGGCGTAGTCGACCACGCCCTGCAGGTCGAGCACGTCGAGGTACTCGGCGAGGAAGACGGCGGCGGCCCCCCAGTCGGGGCGGCCGATGCGCCCTGCGAACGCCTTCAGCGCCTGCGGGCCGAGGCCCAGCTCGCGGGTGCGGGCGAGCACCGCGCGGACCTCGTCGGCGAAGCCGCGGGTCGTCAGGCAGGCCCGCAGTTCGTCGGGCCAGCGCACGTGGGCCAGGCCGGCCCGTTCCAGGTCCACCTGCCCGGCGAGCAGCTCGCGCACGGTCACGTCCTGCTCCGGGCCGGACAGCAGCCGCAGCGGCTCCACGAACAGGTCGCTGTCCTGGTGGGCGCGGACCAGGGCGTAACCGAAGGAGTGGAAGGTGGTCGCCCTGGGAGCCCGTGCGGCGCCGATGCGCAGTGCCATCCGGTCCCGCAGCTCGACGGCCGCCTTGCGGCTGAAGGTCAGCACCAGGATCCGCTCGGGGTCGCCGCCGCGGGCGATCCGGTCCGCCACGGACTCCACCAGAGTGGTGGTCTTCCCGGTGCCCGGACCCGCGAGCACGAGCAGCGGCCCGCTCCGGTGGTCAACCACGGAGCGCTGGGCGGCGTCCAGACGAGGGGGGTCCATGCGCGTCGGCGGGGTACGCACCAGTCGGTAAGCGCCACGGCTCCCCCGTCGCACCTGGGGGTGCGACGGGTGACGGGTGGAGGAAGAGGAGCTCACGTGGTTCGCCGGTCCTGGTGGGTGTGCTGATGGACTGCCCGCGCCGCGGGCGCGGCGGTGGCCGCGGGACGAGGGGGACGCGTGCGGCAGACGCTACGCCGACGAGTGAGGCGGAAGCAGCGCTTCCGCTCCTTCCCTCGGGCCCCTCAACCACCCCGGGACCGCCAGGTCCCGCGGGTCACTCTTGCCCGTCGGCTCACTCTGGGCGCGCGTGTCCCCCGCCCCACGAACGTACGCCATGCCATCGACATGCCCGAAGTGCCCCGTTTCCCTCATACGGATCACAGGTCACACGCCGACGGGTCCGATGGCGGAAGCTTTCAAGTGTGACCCTGCGCGCGTTCGCCGCCGTCCCATCGCGCCCGCCTCAGGTCGAGGCGCGGCACATGGCCCTCCGCGGCTCTGCTCGCCTCCTTCAGGGGCGTGCCCTCCTCCCGGTAGCGGTCGAGGGCCTCCAGCTCCTGCCCCGCGAGCAGAACGCCGTCCGCGCGGACGACGCGCCACCACGGCACGCCTCCGCCGTAGAGGGACATCACCCGGCCGACCTGCCGGGGGCCGCCCTCCTCCAGGTACTCGGCGACGTCCCCGTACGTCATGACGCGGCCCGGCGGGATCATCTCGGTCACCTCGAGGACCCGCTCGGCGTACTCGGGCAGCGCGTCCGCGTACGCCGGGCGGGCGTCGTCCGCAAAGTTCTGCTCGCTCATCCGTCCCATCCTGCCCCACCGCACCGACAACGGGACGCCGTCCCGACGGTGCGCGTCCCTCGCCCGCGAGCGGCGCTTCCGGCAGACTGTGCGGCCCGCACGGACACCCTGATGCCTGCCGGGGCCGACGCGGCATGCCACCATCGTGCGGTCGGTGACCAGTGATACGAGAGCAAGAAGAGGCGATGAAACAGCAGGGTGTGCACCCCGAGGACGCCGAGGGCACCTCTGACTCTTCGTCGCGTCCGGATGACTCCTCGTCGCACCCGGACGCCCCGGTCCGGGGCCGGTCGGCGACGGCAGCCGACCCCGACGACGTGGCCCACATCGACGAGGTGGAGGGCGACGAACCGCTGCTCCCCGCGCGCGTGCACCGTCCTTCCGACCTGATGCGGCTCCTGGTGGGTGTGCTCGCCGTCGCCGTACTGCTGGCCGTCGCCGCCTTCGCGCACGGCACCACCTCGGGTCTCGAACAGGACATCAACAAGGGCACCGGACAGGCACCCGACCTGCTGATCAAGATCGCGGGACTGGCCTCCAGCATCGCGATCCTCCTGGTACCGGTCGCGTTCGCGATCGAGCGGCTGATCAAGCGGGACGGGCTGCGGATCGCCGACGGTGTGCTGGCGGCGGTCCTCGCGCACGGGGTGACGCTCGCCACGGACCTGTGGGTCGCCAAGGCGGCTCCGGGCTCCATCCAGGAGGCGCTCACCCAGCCGTCGCCGGGCGACATCCACGCGCTGACCGACCCCGTGCACGGCTACCTGGCGCCAGTCATCGCGTACATGACGGCCGTCGGCATGTCACGCAGACCCCGGTGGCGCGCGGTGCTGTGGATCGTGCTCCTCCTGGACGCCTTCTCCATGCTCGTCACGGGCTACACGACACCGTTCTCGATCATCCTCACCGTCCTCATCGGCTGGACCGTCGCCTACGGCACGCTGTACTCGGTCGGCTCCCCCAACGTCCGCCCCACCGGCCGGACGCTGATGGCGGGTCTGCGGACCGTCGGCTTCCACCCCGTGACCGCCGCCCGCGAGGAAGTGGCGTCGGACACCGCGGAGACCGGTGACCGCGGACGGCGCTACTTCGTCACCCTGGAGGACGGCCGGCCCCTGGACGTGACGGTGGTGGACCGGGAGCAGCAGGCCCAGGGCTTCTTCTACCGCGCGTGGCGCAATCTCACGCTGCGCGGCTTCGCCACCCGCAGCAGCCTCCCGTCGCTGCGCCAGGCACTGGAGCAGGAAGCGCTGCTCGCCTACGCGGCGATCGCGGCCGGTGCCAACGCGCCCAAGCTGATCGCGACCTCCGAGCTGGGGCCCGACGCGGTGATGCTCGTCTACGAGCACACCGGCGGGCGCACTCTCGACTCGCTGCCCGACGAGGAGATCACCGACGGCCTGCTGCGCGGCGCCTGGGAACAGGTACGAGCCCTGCAGTCCCGCCGTATCGCGCACCGCAGGCTGGTGGGCGACGCCATCCTGGTGGATCGTTCCGGCACGGTCATCCTCACCGACCTGCGCATCGGCGAGATCGCCGCCGGTGACCTGCTGCTGCGCATGGACGTCTCCCAGCTCCTGGTGACGCTCGGCCTGCGGGTGGGCGCCGAACGCGCGGTCGCCTCGGCGGTGGCCGTGCTCGGCCCCGACGCCGTGGCGGACTGCCTGCCGATGCTCCAGCCCATCGCGCTCAGCCGCTCCACCCGCGCGACCCTGCGCAGGCTCGGCCGGGAGCGCGCCCAGCGCGAACGTGAGGCCGTCCTGGAGTCGTCCCGGCAGGCGAAGCTCGCCCGCGCGGAGGCGGCCGACGGCGACGACGCGCACCGGGTGCACGAGCAGCCCGGTGGCCCCGCCAAGTCCGCCAAACCCGAGAAGTCCGAGAAGAAGGCCGCGCGTGCCGAGCAGCGGGCGGAGAAGCGGGCCGTGGACGAGGCGCTGGAGGAGGCACGCGAGGAGGACCTGCTCACGCAGATCCGGCACGCCGTACTGCGCATCCGGCCGCAGGCCCCCGTCGAGCCGGCCCGGCTGGAGCGGGTGCGGCCACGCACGCTGATCAGCTTCATCGCCGGGGCCATCGGTGCCTACTTCCTGCTGACGCAGCTCACGCACATCGAGTTCGGTCCGCTGATCGCGAACGCCCAGTGGGGCTGGGTCGCGGCGGCCGTGCTGTTCTCGGCGGCGAGCTACATCGCGGCGGCCATGGCGCTGCTGGGCTTCGTACCCGAGCGGGTGCCGTTCCTGCGGACCGTGGCCGCGCAGGTCGCCGGGTCGTTCGTGAAGATCGTCGCGCCCGCGGCGGTCGGCGGTGTCGCGCTGAACACCCGGTTCCTGCAGCGCGCGGGTGTGCGGCCCGGGCTCGCGGTGGCGAGTGTCGGCGCGTCACAGCTGTTCGGCCTGGGCTGCCACATCCTGATGCTGCTGGCCTTCGGCTATCTGACCGGCACCGAGAAGACCCCGTCGCTGACGCCTTCCCGGACGGTCATCGCGGGTCTGCTGACGGTGGCGGTGCTCGTGCTCGTGGTGACCTCCGTGCCGTTCCTGCGGAAATTCGTCGTCACGCGCGTGCGGTCGCTTTTCGCGGGCGTCGTGCCGCGCATGCTGGACGTGCTGCAGCGGCCGCAGAAGCTGATCACCGGCATCGGCGGCATGCTGCTGCTCACCGCCTGCTTCGTGATGTGCCTGGACGCCTCCATCCGGGCCTTCGGCGACGAGTCGGCGTCGATCAGCCTGGTGAGCGTCGCGGTCGTCTTCCTGGCGGGCAACGCACTGGGGTCCGCGGCACCGACGCCCGGCGGTGTGGGCGCGGTGGAGGCGACGCTGACGGTCGGCCTGATCGCCATGGGCCTGCCCAAGGAGGTCGCCGCACCCGCCGTACTGCTGTACCGGCTGCTCACGCTGTGGCTGCCGGTGCTCCCGGGCTGGCTGTTCTTCAACCACCTGACACGGAAAGAGGCGCTGTAGTGCCCCGGTGAGCGCTCCGTGCGCGGCACACGGCAGGCTCCGGTGAGCGTGGGCCTCCCTCTTACGGCTCGTGCCCCGAGCGTGCGGCCCCGCGCGCCCGCACGATGGACGCATGCCGAATCCTTCCCGGCTGCGCGCCGCCGCCCTGGCCTCCGCCGCCTCCGTGGTCATGTGCACCGCCCTCCTGTCCGGCTGCAGCGACGACTCCGGGAGCGGCTCCGATGAAAGCGACGGCCTGGCGGCCCAGAAGCTCGACTGGAAGGACTGTCCGGCCCCTTCCGAGGCCGAGGGCGGCGGTGCCGCGCCCTCCCCGCTGCCGGACGGGACCGAGTGGCAGTGCGCCACCATGAAGGCGCCGCTCGACTGGGACGACCCCCGGGGCGACACGATCGGCCTCGCGCTGATCCGGGCCGAGTCCAGTGGCCCTGCCGACCGGCGGATCGGTTCCCTCGTCTTCAACTTCGGCGGCCCGGGCGGCTCGGGCGTCACCACGCTGCCCGCCTTCGGCCAGGACTACGCGAAGCTGCGCACCCGCTACGACCTGGTCAGCTTCGACCCGCGCGGCGTCGGCCGCAGCGCCCCCGTGGAATGCCTGAACGACAAGCAGCTCGACGCCTACTTCCAGCAGGACGCCACCCCTGACGACGCCGCCGAGCGCCGGGAACTGGTGGACAGCACGGAGGACTTCAACGCCGCCTGCGAGAAGAACTCCAAGAGGGTGCTGCCGCACGTGGCCACGACCGACGCGGCCCGCGACATGGACCTGATGCGCCAGGTCCTCGGCGACGACAAGCTGCACTACTTCGGCATCTCCTACGGCACCGAACTCGGCGGCGTCTACGCCCACCTGTTCCCGAAGCACGTGGGGCGCGCCGTCTTCGACGCGGTCGTCGACCCGACGCAGACTCCGGAGCAGGGCTCGCTGGGGCAGGCCGAGGGCTTCCAGCTCGCCCTCGACAACTTCGCCGACGACTGCGTCTCGAAGACCGAGGAATGCCCCGTCGGGGACAGCGCCCAGGACGTCAAGGACCGCATCGCCCGGCTGTTGGAGGACCTCGACAGCAAGCCGATCCCCGGCATCTTCCCCCGCGAACTCACCCAGACCGCCGCGACCGGTGGCATCGCGCAGTCGCTCTACTCGAAGGACTTCTGGGAGTACCTCACCGAGGGCCTGGTGCAGGCGTACGACGGTGACGGCACGATCCTCATGGCCCTGTCGGACTCGCTGAACGGGCGCAACGAGAACGGCGAGTACAGCAACATCACTGCCGCCAACGTCGCCATCAACTGCGCCGACGACAAGCCGCGGTACGACCCCGCGTACGTGGAGAGCAAACTGCCCGAGTTCCGGAAGGCCTCGCCGGTGTTCGGCGACTACCTCGCCTGGTCCATGCTCAGCTGCACCGACTGGCCGGTGCCCGGCGCCGCCGACCACCCCGACGTCAGCGCGCCCGGTGCGGCTCCGATCCTGGTGATCGGCAACACCGGCGATCCAGCGACTCCCTACCAGGGTGCCGGGAGAATGGTGGAGGCACTGGGCAAGGGCGTCGGCGTGGAACTGACCTACAAGGGCCAGGGACACGGTGCCTACGACAGCAAGAACAAGTGCGTGCAGGACGCTGTCCACGGCTACCTGCTGGACGGCGAGGTCCCGGCCGCCGGCACGGTCTGCTCCTGACCTCGCCCCACCCAGGAGTCCGCACCCGAGGACCGACAAAGTCGACCGAACTCGCAGGTCAGAGAGTTATCCACAGGGTGCGGAAGGCTCAGCGCACTCCGCCTACCATGGCATGACCGCCATCCGCCGCACGGCGCGGACGGCTCGCGAGGGGGGAGAGCGATGACGCGTCTCGTACGATGGACGGCTCTGACGGCCGCCGCGGCACTGCTGACGGCGGGCTGCAGCGGCGGCTCGTCCGGAAAGGACGAGGGCGACGGAGGAACGGGCGGCCCCCGGCCTTCGGCGGCGGCGCCGTCAGGAGTGCCCGAGTCGCTGGCCTCCCAGGAACTCGACTGGGGCCGTTGCAAGGGCACCGCGGACTCCCCCGCCCCTGACGGCGACTGGCAGTGCGCCACGCTCAAGGCGCCGCTGGACTGGGCCGAGCCGGACGGCGACACGATCGACCTGGCGTTGATCCGGGCGAAGGCCACCGGCGGCGAGCGCATCGGCTCCCTGCTGTTCAACTTCGGAGGGCCCGGCGGCTCGGGCGTCTCCATGATGCCGTCCTACGCCGACACCGTCTCCTCCCTGCACGAACGGTACGACCTGGTGAGCTGGGACCCGCGCGGGGTGGCCGCCAGCGAGGGCATCCGCTGCCGCGGCGACGAAGCGATCGAGGACGCCGAGTCGGTGGACTCCACACCCGACACCACCGCCGAGGAACAGGCGTATCTGAAGGACGCCGCCGACTTCGGCAAGGGCTGCCAGAAGGCCGCCGGCGAACTGATGTCACACGTGTCGACCACGGACACCGCCCGCGACATGGACCTGATGCGGCATGTCCTGGGCGACGCGAAGACGCACTACTTCGGCATCTCCTACGGCACCGAACTCGGCGGCGTCTACGCCCACCTGTTCCCGAAGCGCGTGGGTCGCATGACCCTCGACGCGGTCGTGGACCCGACCGCCGACACGATCGGCCACGCCGAGAACCAGGCCCGGGGCTTCCAGCGGGCCCTGGACGACTACCTGGAGTCCACCGGGCAGGACCCGAAGCAGGGGTCGCGGGAGATCGCCGACCTGCTGGAGCGGCTCGACACCGAGCCGCTGCCGACGTCGTCGCCGGGACGCGAGCTGACGCAGAGCCTCGCCCTCACGGGCATCGTGCTCCCCCTCTACAGCAAGTCCGGCTGGCCGACCCTGACCAGTGCCCTGGCGGCTGCCGAGGAGGGCGACGGCTCGGAACTGCTGGCCCTCGCCGACGGATACAACGAGCGCGACCCGTCGGGGCACTACGGCACGACGACCCACTCGCAGCGGGTCATATCGTGCCTGGACGACAAGCAGCGGCCGACCCTGGAGGAGACGAAGAAGCTGCTGCCGGAGTTCGAGAAGATCTCCCCCGTCTTCGGGACCTTCCTCGGCTGGGACACGGCGGGCTGGTGCCACGACTGGCCGGTGCCCGGTCAGCACGAAACCCCGGAAGTGAGCGCGCCCGGTGCCGCTCCGGTCCTGGTGGTCGGCAACACCGGCGACCCGGCCACTCCCTACGAGGGTGCCCGCAGGATGGCGGACGAGCTGGGCGAGGACGTGGGTGTGGTGCTCACCTGGAAGGGCGAGGGGCACGGGGCGTACGGGAGCGGGAGCGACTGCGTCGACTCCGCCGTGGACGCCTACCTGCTGAAGGGCACGGTGCCGGAGGACGGCAAGGTCTGCTCGTGACGACGGCGGGGGCTCCGGGCACCTGCGGTGCTCGGAACCCCCGCCGTACGGGAGGCGTGACCGTTGCCCGGCCTGCCGGGGTCCGGTCAGTAGACGGGCTTCTCGGGCTCGATCTGGTTGACCCAGCCGATCACGCCGCCGCCGACGTGGACGGCGTCGGAGAAGCCGGCGGACTTGAGGACCGCGAGAACTTCCGCACTGCGGACACCCGTCTTGCAGTTCAAGACGATCTTCTTGTCCTGCGGGAGGCTCTCCAGGGCGGAGCCCATGAGGAACTCGTTCTTGGGGATCAGCCGGGCGCCCGGGATGGAGACGATCTCGAACTCGTTCGGCTCGCGGACGTCGATGAGCTCGATGCTCTCGCCGTCGTCGATCCACTCCTTGAGCTGCTTGGGAGTGATCGTGGAGTCGGCGGCCGCCGCCTGGGCCTCTTCGGAGACGACGCCGCAGAAGGCCTCGTAGTCGATGAGCTCGGTGACGGTCGGGTTCTCGCCGCAGACCGCGCAGTCGGGGTCCTTGCGGACCTTGACCTGGCGGTACTGCATCTCCAGGGCGTCGTAGATCATCAGGCGGCCGACCAGCGGCTCCCCGATGCCCGCGAGGAGCTTGATCGCCTCGTTCGTCTGGATGGAGCCGATGGACGCGCAGAGCACGCCCAGGACGCCGCCCTCGGCGCAGGAGGGGACCATGCCGGGGGGCGGGGGCTCCGGGTAGAGGCAGCGGTAGCAGGGGCCGTGCTCGGACCAGAAGACGGAGGCCTGGCCGTCGAAGCGGTAGATCGAGCCCCAGACGTAGGGCTTGTTGAGCAGCACGCAGGCGTCGTTGACCAGGTAGCGGGTCGCGAAGTTGTCCGTGCCGTCGACGATCAGGTCGTACTGGGCGAAGATGTCCATCACGTTGTCGGCCTCGAGCCGCTCCTGGTGAAGGATCACGTCCACGTACGGGTTGATGCCCTTGATCGTGTCGCGGGCGGACTCGGCCTTGGGACGGCCGATGTCGGCCTGGCTGTGGATGACCTGACGCTGCAGGTTGGACTCGTCGACCTCGTCGAACTCGATGATGCCGAGCGTGCCGACACCGGCTGCCGCCAGGTACATCAGGGTCGGCGAGCCGAGGCCGCCCGCGCCCACGGCGAGCACCTTCGCGTTCTTCAGCCGCTTCTGCCCGTCCATCCCCACGTCGGGGATGATCAGGTGGCGGGAGTACCTGCGGACCTCGTCTACGGTGAGCTCGGCGGCCGGCTCGACCAGGGGTGGCAGCGACACGGGGACTCCGTTTGTCGGTCAGTAATTACGGTTGTTCTCCTCGCAACACTGCCACGGCCTTTTTCATTCCGAGACACCCGTCCCGACACGCGAGACGATGTCGTCCCAGTAGCCGGGCATCGTCTCCCAGGGATCCACTCGGCCGCCCCGGTCGGTGCGGTCGGTGAAGTAGATCGTCGCGGCGCCCTGCCAGCGGGCGATGCGCAGCGCTTCCTCCAGGTGTCCGCGGGGCACTCCGTGGACGAAGTGGCAGAAGCGCTCGGGCGGGTAGTCGGCGCTCCACTCGGCCGCCTGCGACCAGCGGTAGTCGCTCCAGGCGCCCGAGAAGGTCACCAGTTGGTCGGCGTTCTCCGCATAGCCGGGGTAGGGGTGGGTGCCGTGGCCGAGGACGATGTGGGCGCCGTCACGGATCACCCGCAGGGTGCTGATCGTGCGGCGGATTTCGGAGAGCGCGGCCCGTTCGGAGGGGCAGCGGTCGAGGAGGAAGCCGTCGACCCGGTACCAGTCCAGGTGGCGGTGCGCGTCGGAGATCAGCTCGCCGAAGCCCCGGGTTCCGTACGCGGCGTCGAGGTGGCCGAGGACGCGGACCCCCGCGTTGCGCAGCCGGCCGGCGGCCTCCAGGCAGTGCGGGTCGGGGTGCGCGCCGGGGCCGTCGGCGACATTGAGCACGACCCAGTGCAGGGGCGTACCGGGCCAGGCCAGGTCCGCCCACTCGCCGGGGGCGACGAGGGGGTGGGCCAGCCCCGGAATGCCGAGGCCGGTACGGACGTCGGTGCTCGCGGCGCCCGCTGCGGTGCTGGTCAGATACGGCATGCCGCCTCCATCCAGATGTCGGCGAGGGACTCTTCGAGGGCGATCCTGGGCCGCCAGCCGAGCCGGTCGCGTGCGGTGCGCACATCGGCCTGCTGCCAGCTGCCGCAGCCGTCCGGGTAGGGGTAGGCCACCGGGGCCGCGTGCTCGGCGTCGGCGCGCTCGCCGCGGTGCCCGAGGGGCTCGGGGCGGTGATGGCCGAGGGCGTCGGCGCGGTGGTGGCCGAGGGCGTCGACACGGTGGCCGGCGGATTCGGTGCGCGGGTGGCCGATGACCGGCCGGAGCCCGCCGGGCGGGCTGTCGAGTTCGTGCAGGGCGCCGCCGTAGCCGGCCACGCGGGCGAGGGTCGCGGCGGCGTCGCGCAGGCGTACGGCACGGCCCGAACCGATGTTGATGACGCCCTGCGCCGCGGAGAGCGAGGCGGCGTGCACGGCGCGGGCGACGTCGCGGACGTCGATGAAGTCCCGCTGCGCACCGAGGCCGCCGAGCCTCAGCTCGCCGTCGCCGGACTGCATCGCGCGGCGCATGGCCTCGGCGAGGCGGCCCAGCGGGGAGCCCGCGGGTGTGCCGGGGCCGGCGGGTGAGAAGACGCGAAGGACGACGGCGTCCAGGCCGGAGCCGAGGACGAGTTCGGTGGCGGCGAGTTTGCTGACGCCGTAGGGGCCGCCGGGGCGGGGCACGGCGTCCTCCGCGGTGGAGGAGCCGGGCTGGCTGGGCCCGTACTCGGCGCTGCAGCCGACCTGCACCAGCCGGGCGCCGCAGCCGCTGCGGCGCAGGGCCTCGCAGACGGTGGCGACGGCGACGGTGTTGTGCCGGGTGAGGTCACGGGCGCCGCCCCGGGTGGTGCCCGCGCAGTTGACGACGACACCTGGGTGGACGGCGTCGAGGAAACGGGTGAGGGCACCGGGGCTGCCGCTGGCGAGGTCGAAACGGACGTCGGCGTCGTCGCCGCGGCCCAGCGCGGTGAGCTGGACGGCCGGGTCGGCGAGCAGGCGTTCGGCGACGAAGCGGCCGATGTAGCCGTTGGCTCCGATCAGCAGGACTCTCATCGGGCGGCTCCCGGTGCCGAGGCGTCGGGTCGGGAGGTGGTCATCTGGGGGCTCCTTCAGGGGGTGGTGCGGACGTGTGGGGGGTGTCCGGGGGCGTGGTCAGCACGGGTGCTCCCGCGCCGCGTGAGCGGATGCCTTGGTCAGGCGGCGGGTCGCGTGGACCAGGAGGATCAGGGCTCCGGTGCCGCAGGCCGCCGTCGGGACGACGGCCGGGCCGCAGGCGGCGACCAGTGCCTCCACGGGGGTGGCCAGGAAGCCGCAGCCGGGGAGGCGGGCGGCGAAGACCGTGGCCAACGCCCCCGCCTCCGCCACGGCCGCGGCGGTGAGAATCAGCGCGGGGGCGTGCGTGTGGCCGTGCACGGTGAGCAGGCGGGCGAGCAGGAGGAGGGCACCGAGGGTGAGCACCTGCGGGTGGGCGGCGGGTTCCCTCAGTACCGCGCCGGTCAGCGCCGCCAGCGCTGTGAGCGCGGCCATGAACAGGGCGAACGTGCCGAGCAGCAGGGGGCGTACGGAGGCGGAGAAGTCCGCCAGGCCCCGGCTGGCCGTCAGCTTGCGACGGGCGCGCACCGCGAAGAGGCGGGCGCACCCGGCAGCGGGCGCACAGGCCAGGGCGAGGGCCAGCACGGGGGCCGCGGTGACGGGCCACGGTCCGTCGGCGGTCCCGTCGGGCAGGTGGTCCGGGCCGCCGGAGAGAGCGGCGCGGAGCAGGCCGTCGCCGAGGACCAAGTAGCCGACGAGCCACCAGGTCCAGGTACCGGAGGTCCGCGTGCCGGCGCTCAACGGCCCTCGGCGCAGTACCGCGCGCAGGGCGAGGGCCACCGCGAGCGCCCCGACGGTGACCGCGACCAGGCGTGGCCGGCCGTCGGTGAGGCGCAGGGCGGCCACGGCGGCGGCGCACAGGGCGCCGGGCAGCACGGCGAACGCGATCCAGACGAGCGGTGCCCGGGGGGCCGGCTGGTCCGCGGGGCGCGGGGGCGTGTCGGCGTCGCGCGGGACGCGGGCGTACATCTCCTCCGCGAGGGAGAAGACGTCCCGGTGACGGAAGCGTGCGGCGGTCCGGTCGGTGACGCCGTACGCCTCCAGCCCGGCCGCGATCTCCAGCGGGTCCACGGCGCGTGCGCACAGCTCGCGGTGGCGGTGCATCAGGGCCTTCACCGGGTCCGCAGCGACGCGGCGAGCGGCGGACGGCGAACGCGTGCCGGCCTTCTCCGGCCCGGCAGCGGCCCGGTCGCGGTCCAGTTCGTGGAGGCCGCTCATCGGACCCCCTCGACCGTCGGCACCGGAACCGCAGCCCGGCTTCCCCCGGTCGCCGACGGCGAAGTCCCGGCTCCGCGCGTGGCGTCCGTGTCCGGGGTCCGGGTCGTGGCCCGGACGGGAGTGTCCGTCGCCCAGGCCGGGCCGCCTCGGGCCACGGCACGGGTCGTGGTGTCCGTCCAGCGGCCGGGAACGTGCGCCTCGGCGGGTACGGAGAACGGAAGGGGCTCACCGGTGTCGTCGAGGACGACGCGGCGCGCGGGTGTACGCGAGAGGATGTCAAGGTAAATGCCTTGAAATGCCGCGATGTTCTGCTCGACGGTGAACAGTTCCAGCGCGCGGGCGCGCGCGGCGGCGCCCAGGCGCGCACGGCGCTCGGGATCACGCAGCAGGGCGACGCACGCCTCGGCGAGCGCCCGGGGGTTGCGCGGAGGCACGATGAGTCCGGTGCCGCCGATGGCCTCCACCACCGCGCCGACGTCCGTGGACACCGTCGCCCGGCCACAGAACATGGCCTCGACCAGGCCCGCCGGGAACCCCTCGACGACGCTGGAGAGGACCACCAGGGCCCCCGAGGCGTACGCGTCGGCGCGGGAGGGGAGTTCCGGCCCCCCGATCTCCTCGAAGGACACCGGGTTGCTGCCGACGGCGTGCGGTCCGTCGGCCTCGTCGGGGAAGAGCTGCGCGGCCAGGCCCTTGCAGTGGGCGAGGTAGGCCGCACCCTCGGCCCCGGAGGGGCCGCCCACGATCCTGAGGCGGGCCTTGGGCTCGTCCTTGCGGATTTCCGCGAAGGCGTGCAGCAGTGAGACGAGGTCCTTGGCCGGCTCGACCCGTCCGACCCAGACCAGGGTCTGCGGATCGGCGCTTTCCGGGGACTCCCCCGCCTCGGCGAAGGGGGTCGCGTCCATGCCCGGGTGGACCGTGCGGAGCTTGGCGCGGTCGGCTCCGCAGCGCTCCTGCCAGCGTCGGGCATGCGTGTTGCCGGGCGTGATCAGGGCCGCGCGCCGGTAGGTCTCGGCGGCCAGCCGGCCGTGGAAGGCGGCCAGCAGGGACCGTATGGAGGGCGAGGAGTCGGGTTCTGCGAGGTAGTGCGCCCGCAGCCGCACCCCGTACTCGGTCACCAGCAGGGGCACCCCGCAGAAGTGCCGGGCGAGCAGGCCCGGCAGGGCGGCGGTGCCGCCGGAAGCCGCGTGGCACAGATCGACGGCGCCCAGTCCGTCGTCCTCGTACCAGTCGAGCGACAGGGGGCGCAGGGCGCGTTCGAGGCGCGCGACGACGGTGAGCAGATCGGGAACGCGCGCCTCGCGCGCGGAGCGGTGGGCGCCGGGCGCGCGACAGGCGCTTTCCAGGGCGCGTACGGCGGTCTCCGAGCGCAGTGCGCGGGGCAGCCCGCCCTCGTCGCGGGCGAGTTCGGCGAGGCCGTACAACGCGTTGGCGAAACGGTCCGCCTCATGGGCGAACCGGTCGTGGATGCCCGTGCCGTCCGCTCGCGACGCCGCAGTACCGGCCCGACCGGAGGCTTCTTCGGGGACGGTCGCGCAGAGGATCGCGGCCAGCTCGCCGTAGTACTCGGCAAAGCGCCGGCGCGTGCGCCGTCCGTACACGACCCCGTCGTCCTCGGCGTCCCACAGCGACGCGGTACGCACCCGGCCGACCTGTGGCGGCAGCGGAACCCAGCCCTCGGCCTCCTGGCGCTCACTGCGGGTGAGCGCGTAGACGTCGAACTCGTGCTGCTCGAGCCCGCGCACGAGCCGGTCGCACCAGAGTCCGGGCTCACCGTTCACATACGGATAGCCACCCTCCGTAAGCAGTCCGATGCGCACGCGCGCACCCCCGATCTCCCGTTTGGGGAGCCGCCGTTGGCCCGGCGGCTCGCAGCGGGACGAACGTATGCGGACAAGGCGGTGGCGCGATGGACGGTTGTCCATCGCGCCACCAAAAGGGGTGAACGGTCGTAACTTTCCCGTGCGGAATGCGTTCGGTCGCGCTAAGGGATCAAGCGGTCACGAAACGTGACGCGATGGCCGCACCTCACCGGTCGCCGGTCAACTGTTCGGGTAGGCCCAAGGGTTGGGTCGGCAGTCGATTCCGTCGTGGTCGATGAACTTCGTCTGCTGCTGCATGACGGGGGCGAGTTCACCGTCCTTGTCGCAGGTGACGTGGTTGTGGCCGATGCGGTGGCCGACCTCGTGGTTGATCAGCATCTGCCGGTAGCCGTGGATGTCGTCGCCGTACGGCTCGGCGCCCTGCGCCCACCGGTAGGCGTTGATCATCACGCGCTTGGTGGCGGCCGAATCGCAGGACACGTTGTCCACGGTCGTGTCCAGGCCGGACTTGGCGCACCACTCGGCGGTGGTGCCTGGACTGGCCAGCGTGATCACGAATTCGGGGTCGCCGGAGTAGATGCGCGTGAAGGTGTGGGCGCCGTTGTGGGCCCAGCTGCGGTCGTCGTTGAGCGTCTTGTGGATGGCCTCGGCGAAGAGTTCGCCGTCGAGACCCAGCCCGCGCTCCACGTCCACGCGATAGGTGTGCCGCTTCCCCTTCTCCGGACCCTGGGCGATGCCGGCGATGGCCTCGAACTCCCCGGAGCCCTTGAGCGTGGCGTCGAGCGGGTAGGTCTTGCCCATCTTCTGCTCGTACGTCAGCGGCTTCGCGGACTCGGGCGCGGAGGGCGTCGGCCGGTCGTCGTCCCGCGACGCCGAGTCGTGGGCGCCGCGGGCCTGATCGGTGGCGGACTGCGACCGCACACCCTCGCCGTCCGAGCCGTCGGCGACCTGTCCGGCCACGACGACCGCCAGCACGGTGGTGACGGCGGCCGCGGCGATACCGGTGAAGGTCCTGCCCTTGCTGCCCTTGGCCGTGGCGGGTTCGCCCGTGGGCGGCGGGTCGTCGGCGTGGGCATCGGCGTCGGGGCCCGGGCCGCCGGGTCCGTCGCCGGCGCTCCAGTCAGTGGCGGAGGCGTAGGGGCCGGCAGGCTGCGCGGGGACGGGGGTACGACGCTGGGCACGGGGCGCGAAGACGTCGCCGTCGCCGTCGAAGGCGTCCAGGTATTCCTGCCGCGGCCCGCCCGGCGGAGCCTGCCGCTGTCGCGGGAAGGGCGCGCCGGGCCCGCCGGGAGGCCCCGGGCGCGTGCGCGCGCCGCCGGGCGGCGCCGTCGGTGTGCCGTACCCGGCGCCGGCACCGGTCGGCCCGCTCAAATCGCCCCAGCCACCACCGGCTTCACGCTGCTCGGGGTGCCCACCCCGAACCCGCGGCACGCCGTGCCCGGGCGTCCCGTCGGGAAACCTGGGCACACCGCGCGCGGGCGTGCCGTCCGAGACCCGAGGAGAGCCATGCGCGGGCGTCCCTTCCGTGTCCCGCGGAAAGCCCCGCCCCGGCGCCTCACCGGAGACAGAAGGGAACCCGTGCGCCGGAATACCCTCCCCCGACCTCGGTCCCGCGTAATCCTGACGCCCGCCGTCGCCCTCCCAGAGGCCGCCCGGTGCTCCAGGAGAAGCGGTGCCGGGGGCTCCGCTCACCGGTGGCCGGGTCTGGCCCCCGGCCGGAGGACCGGCTGCCCGGCGCCGGCCCAGCAGGCCGGACCGGCTCTCCCCCGCGGGGGTGTCCGTGCCGACGGGTTTGGGGGCGGGTCCGCGTCGGCTGTGGCGTCCCACGTCGCGCCTCAGCCTCCTGTGCTCTGGTCGGCGGTCTCGTCCTCGACGACCCCGTCGGTCCGCTCGTCGGCCGCCGGCTCCCCGGTGTCCGCGAGGAGTTCGCGGAACGCGGTGGCAACCGTCTCCGGATACTCCATCATCGCCACGTGACCCGCGTCCGGCAGGGTGAGCAGCCGGGAGTCACGGAAGGCACGGGCGGCCCGCTGGGCCATGCGGTAGCTGACGAGTTGGTCCCGTCCACCGTAGACCAGGAGCGTGGGTGCGAGAACCCGTTCGGCCTGTCGCCACAGCGCGTGCTGACCGCCCAGCGTGTACGCGTTGACGATGCCACGCGCGGAGCGCGCCATCGCGTCCCAGAAGTACGGCAGTTGCAGCCGCCGCTCCATCTCCTCGACGGCGTTGCGGAAGCCCTCCTCGCTCACCCTCCCGGGGTCGCCGTAGCAGAGCGCCGTCACACCGCGCACCCGCTGCTCCGCGGTCCACTCCCGGGTGAGCCGGGTGAAGAGTGCCGCCACCCCCGGCACCGCCAGGAGTCCCGTCGGCACGACGCTGCGCTGCACGCGGATCTCCGGCAGCGCGGGCGACACGAGGGTCAGCGTCCGCACCAGGTCGGGCCGCACCGCGGCGACACGGGTGACGACGGCGCCGCCGAGCGAGTTGCCGACGAGGTGCACGGGACCTCGCCCGGATGCGTCGAGGTAGCGGATGACCGCGCGCGCGTGCCCCGTGATCGAGTAGTCGCCGTCGTCCGGTGGCGGGGAGTCGCCGAAGCCCGGCAGATCGACGGCCTCGTTGTCGACGACGCCGTCCAGCAGCGGCATCAGCGCCGACCAGTTCTGCGAAGAGCCGCCGAGGCCGTGGACGTGGAGGGCCGGTGGCAGGCCCGCGCGCGCGGGCGGGCGCGAGCGCACCGTCAGGGTGATGCCGGGCAGGTGGACCGACCTGAGACGCTCACCGTCCGCGACCTTGACGGCCGCGACCTTCGGCAGCACGTTGGCGGGCGAGGCGGACGGCGGCTCGGTCGAAGACATACGGCAATATTACGAGACGATCACGCAGTAGATCGTGTGTTCGCCATCACAGGGGTGAGTGCGCCCGCGCCGCACGGACGGCCACTGACGACGCATGGCGTCCGGATCGGGTGTCTCCTACGCTCTTGGAGTGGGCACCCGCATGTGGCCCCTGCGCCTTCAGGGACGTTCGTAGGAAGGGAGCCCAGCATGACCGTCGACCCGACCGACCCGGAGACCTTCGAGGACGAGGTACAGGAAACGGAGGAGTCCGACGTCGAGGCACCGGACGCCGACGCCGCCGAGCAGAGGGCGGACATCGCGCCGGAGCGCGACGATCCGCTCACCGGCCACGACCCGGACCGCGCCAACGAGGCCGACCTGGCGGAACAGGCCAGGGTCGTCTCCCACGACGAGGACGACTACCGCTGAAAAGGCTCGCCGCGCAGGAAGGAAGACGCCTCTTGCCCGGCCTGGGCCCTTTTGAAACCTTTTGTGCGGCTTTCGCCGCCGTCCGGTCCGTGAAATTCTGCGCTCGCACCGCACACACCACGGTTACCGAAAAGTACGATGGCGACGCGGCGCACACCGCACGAGGACGACTATGGGAGGCGGCGTGACAGCCATCGAGCAGACAGAGGCGGTACGCCCGCGGGGCACACGCCTTCCCCGCCGAGCCCGACGCAACCAGCTGCTGGGCGCCGCACAGGAAGTGTTCGTGGCCCAGGGCTACCACGCGGCCGCGATGGACGACATCGCCGAGCGGGCCGGTGTCAGCAAGCCGGTGCTCTACCAGCACTTCCCGGGCAAGCTCGACCTGTACCTCGCCCTGCTGGACCAGCACTGCGAGGCCCTGATCCAGTCGGTCCGCCACGCGCTCGCGTCGACGACCGACAACAAGCAGCGCGTCCGGGCGACGATGGACGCCTACTTCGCGTACGTCGAGGACGACGGCGGCGCCTTCCGCCTGGTCTTCGAGTCGGACCTGACCAACGAGCCCGCCGTGCGCGAGCGCGTCGACAAGGTCACCAACGAGTGCGCCGAGGCGATCTGCGACGTCATCGCCGAGGACACCGGCCTCTCGCGCGCGGAGTCGATGCTGCTGGCCTCCGGTCTGGGCGGCCTCGCTCAGGTGGTGGCCCGCTCGTGGCTGCACAGCGACCGCAGCGTGCCCCGCGACCAGGCGGTGCAGCTGCTGACCTCGCTCGCCTGGCGGGGCATCGCCGGTTTCCCGCTGCACGGCACCGAACAGCACTGACCGGCTCGTCCGCGGGACTGGCGGGACTCTGTTCGCTCCTGGCGTTCTCCGGCGAAGCGTGTACGTCCCCTCACCGGGCTAATGTGTGCTGGGTACGGCGCGGAAGATCGCGCACTTCACTGACCGTCGGAGGGACATAGCCGTGGAGGTCAAGATCGGCGTGCAGCACGCGCCCCGCGAGATCGTTCTGGAGAGCGGTCAGAGTGCCGAGGAGGTCGAGCGCGTGGTCGCCGAGGCACTGGCCGGCAAGTCGCAGCTGCTGAGCCTCGTGGACGAACACGGCCGCAAGATCCTGGTGCCGGCCGACCGTCTCGCCTACGTCGAGATCGGCGAGCCGTCCCCGCGCAAGGTGGGCTTCGGCGCGCTGTAGCCGACGGACGCGGGACTACGGACGAAGCACGGGAGGGGCCCGGCGGTTAGTCACCGCCGGGCCCCTCCCGCATGTCCGCGCACGAGTGGAGCACGGTTCACCCCTCGGGGAGGGTTGTGTTCCGCAGGTCAGGGGTAAGACGGCTGTGACCGTTTCGGGCAGGCCGGCCGCGTGGGAGGGACCCCGACATGCTCTTAGAAGCGCTCAGCGCAGCGATCCTCGGCCTCGCCCTGGCATGGGCCGCCGCCCACCGTCTGCCGCACCGGCTCCCGGCCCCCGTCCTGGTGCTGCCGACGGGCATCGCCGGGGCGCTCTTCGGGGCGTTCGTCACGCACACCGCGCTGGGCGCCGGCGGTCTCGTGCTGGTCCTGCTGGGCTCGGCGGCTCTCTCCGCGGCCTCGCTGTCGCTGCTGCTGCGTCCCGCGGCGAGACTGCGCCAGCGCTCGGCCACCGCCTGAGCGACCGCCCGGCCGTCCGTCGAAGGCCGCACACGGGGTCACCGCGCACGGCCATCGCTCGCCGCGACGTACCGCCCCGTCACCCCGCGCACGCCCCGGCGCCCGGGCCCGCCTCGGTCAGGCCGCCAGCCCCAGGGCCGCCATCCGCTTGGTGTGGGCCTCGGTGATCCGGGAGAACATCTTGCCGACCTCGGCGAGGTCGAAGCCGTCCGCGACACCGCCCACCAGCATCGTCGACAGCGCGTCCCGGTCGGCGACCACACGCTGGGACTGGGACAGGGCCTCGCCCATCAGCCGCCGCGCCCACAGCGCGAGCCGCCCGCCCACGCGCGGGTCCGCGTCGATCGCCGCGCGCACCTTCTCCACGGCGAAACCGGCGTGCCCGGTGTCGTCGAGCACCGCCAGCACCAGTTCGCGGGTGTCGGAGTCGAGACGGGCCGCGACCTCGCGGTAGAAGTCACTGGCGATGGAGTCGCCGACGTAGGCCTTGACCAGCCCCTCCAGCCAGTCGGAGGGGTCCGTCTGCTTGTGGAAGCCGTCGTAGGCGGCCACGAACGGCTCCATCGCCGCCGTCGGCTCCTCGCCGATCTCGGCGAGCCGGTCGCGCAACCGCTCGAAGTGGTGGAACTCCGCCGACGCCATCTTCGCCAGCTCCGCCTTGTCCGCCAGCGTCGGCGCCAGCTTGGCGTCCTCCGCGAGCCGCTCGAACGCCGCCAGCTCGCCGTACGCGAGTGCGCCGAGCAGATCCACGACAGCGGCGCGGTACTGCGGGTCGGCGGCGGCCGTCGCCCAGTCCCGGGCGGCGACCGAAGTGGGTTCGGCGGTGGCGTCTGCGGCGTTGCCAGGCTTGTCAGAGCTCGTCATGCAGCGCACAATAGCTCGCCCGCCGCGTGCCGGAAGGCCCCCGGTGACCCCCGGCCGCACCCGGGCGGACAGTGTGACGACGACTACGTGTCCAAATCGGCCATCGCGTGTGCGCGAATCCGGGGTATGGTGGTAATGCGCCTGCCGAGTATGTGACGTACGGGTACGTGACATCGTCGTCGGGCCGCACGCATGAGGATGCCCGGTCGGTGGCCCGATCGGCTCCGACCCGACAGCCCTCCCTGCCGTACGCCACGCTGCGTACGGAATCCGGAGGGGGACCCTCAGTGGTACGAGCGCTGGAGCGTCGACAGAGGTCCCGTGTCCTACGGCTCACCCGTAAGGCAGCCGACGTCCCCGACACGGTCCGGCACGACCCGCGCGCTCGCCTCGCACCACGTACACAGAAGAGGCAGCACCCTGACTACGACGTTTCGATCCCTCGGGATCCTCCCCGAGACCGCCGAAGCCCTCGAGGCCGTCGGCATCATCACTCCCTTCCCCATCCAGGAGATGACGCTCCCCGTGGCCCTGTCGGGCAAGGACGTCATCGGCCAGGCCAAGACCGGTACCGGCAAGACGCTGGGCTTCGGCCTCCCGCTCCTCGAGCGCGTCACCGTCCCCGCCGACGTCGAGGCGGGCCGCGCCGCTCCCGAGGCCCTGACCGACGCCCCGCAGGCCCTCGTCGTCGTCCCGACGCGCGAGCTGTGCCAGCAGGTCACCAACGACCTCCTGACCGCCGGCAAGGTGCGCAACGTGCGCGTTCTCGCGATCTACGGCGGCCGGGCGTACGAGCCGCAGGTGGAGGCCCTGAAGAAGGGCGTCGACGTGATCGTCGGCACCCCGGGCCGGCTGCTGGACCTCGCGGGCCAGAAGAAGCTGAGCCTGAAGCACATCAAGAGCCTGGTCCTCGACGAGGCCGACGAGATGCTCGACCTGGGCTTCCTGCCCGACGTCGAGAAGATCATCAACATGCTGCCGGCCAGGCGTCAGACGATGCTGTTCTCGGCCACCATGCCGGGTGCGGTCATCGGACTGGCCCGCCGTTACATGTCGCAGCCGACGCACATCTCGGCCACCTCGCCGGACGACGCGGGCGCGACGGTCGCGAACACGAAGCAGTTCATCTACCGCGCGCACAACATGGACAAGCCCGAAATGGTGGCGCGCATACTGCAGGCCGAGGGCCGGGGCCTGGCCATGGTCTTCTGCCGCACCAAGCGCACGGCGGCCGACCTGGCCGACCAGCTCAAGCAGCGCGGCTTCGCCTCCGGCGCGGTCCACGGCGACCTCGGCCAGGGCGCCCGCGAGCAGGCGCTGCGCGCCTTCCGCAACGGCAAGGTGGACGTGCTCGTCTGCACCGACGTGGCGGCCCGCGGCATCGACGTCGAGGGCGTGACGCACGTCATCAACTACCAGTCGCCGGAGGAGGAGAAGACGTACCTGCACCGCATCGGCCGCACCGGCCGCGCGGGCGCCAAGGGTACGGCGATCACCCTCGTCGACTGGGACGACATCCCCCGCTGGCAGCTGATCAACAAGGCGCTCCAGCTGGACTTCAACGACCCGCCGGAGACGTACTCCACCTCTCCGCACCTGTACGCCGACCTCGGCATCCCCGAGGGCACCAAGGGTGTGCTGCCGCGCTCGGAGCGCACCCGTGCCGGGCTCGACGCGGAGGAGGTGGAGGACCTGGGCGAGCCGGGCGGCCGTGGTGGCCGCACGCGCGGCGACCGGGGTGGCCGGGTCGGTCGGGACGAGTCCCGTTCCGCCGACCGCGAGCGTGCGCCCCGTACGCCGCGGCGCCGCCGCCGGATGCGCGGCGGTGCGCCGGTGGACGCCGACGCCGCCGCGACCACCGCGCCCGAGGCCGTGACCGGCGGCGCGGACAGCGCCGCCGACGCAGGCCAGGACGCCCCCCAGGGTCCCCGCACGCTGCGCCGCCGACGCCGTACGCGCGGTGGAGAGCCGGCCCAGCAGCCGGTGACGCCGACGACGGCTGACGCGCCTGCCGCACCGGCCGTGGTGGACACCGCGCCCGCGATGCCGGAAGCCGCGGAAGCGGCGGAGGCTCCGGCGAAGCCGCGCCGCCGCCGCACCCGGAGGACGACCGAGACGCAGGTCACGGCTGTCGAGACCACCCCGGTGGTCGAGTCTCCGGTGGTCGAGTCTCCGGTCGCCGACGCCGCTCCGGTGGCCGAGGCCCCGGCGGAGAAGCCGCGCCGCCGCACCCGCAAGGCCGCGACCACCGCCGAGACGGTGGTCGACACGGCGGAGGCGGCGACCGAGTCCGCGTCCGAGCCGACGGAGGCCAAGCCGCGCCGCGCCCGGAAGACGGCCGCCACCAAGGCGGAGACCACTGCCGACACGGCCGAAGCCACCGAGGCCAAGCCGAAGGCCCGCCGCACCCGCAAGACCGCGGCGGCCACCGAGGCCACCGCCGAGATCCCCACCCAGTCGGCACAGGAGCCGGAAGCCGCCGAGGCCAAGCCCCGCCGCACCCGGAAGACGGCCGCCACCAAGGCGGAGACCGCTGCCGACACGGCCGAGGCCGCCGAGGCCAAGCCGAAGGCCCGCCGCACCCGCAAGGCAGCCGCGTCCGAGGCGGAGGCGGCCACGGACACGGCCGAGGCGACCGACGCCAAGCCGAAGGTCCGCCGCACCCGCAAGACCGCGGCGGCCACCGAGGGCGCCGAGGCAACGGAAGCCGCCGAGGCCAAGCCCCGCCGCACCCGGAAGACGGCCGCCACCAAGGCGGAGACCGCCGCCGACACGGCCGAGGCCACCGAGGCCAAGCCGAAGGCCCGCCGCACCCGCAAGACCGCGGCGGCCACCGAGGCCACCGCCGAGATCCCCACCCAGTCGGCACAGGAGCCGGAAGCCGCGCCGCGGCGCCGGACCCGTAAGGCCGCGACCACGGTGGAGGCGCCCACGGAGGCCGCCGACACGGCCGAGGCCAAGCCGAAGGCCCGGCGCACCCGGAAGACGGCCGCGGCCACCACGCGTCCCGCCGATTCCCCGGAGTCCGGCGAGAGCTGACCGGCGCCGCTTCACCCTGCCGTCGGCCCGGCCCCGCGACATTCGCGGGGCCGGGCCGACGGCGTCCCCCGTACCGAGGGGGCCTCCTCGGAACTCCTCCCCCGCCCCGCTTGCCCGCACCGGCTCCACCCCCGCCCCGCTCCGCCCGATAGCCTCTGCCCGTGAGCAGGAACGCCGCCTTCACTCCGCCCTCCGACGCCCGCACGTACCGGCTGCGTACCGGACGCGGTGAGTTCGCCGTCGTCGACTCGCCCGTGGCCGACGGGGTGGAGCCGAGGGGAACGGTGCTGATGCTGCCCGGGTTCACGGGAAGCAAGGAGGACTTCACCCTGCTGCACGAGCCGCTCGGGAGGCGCGGGTACCGGACGGTCGCCGTGGACGGGCGGGGGCAGTACGAGTCCGACGGGCCCGAGCACGACGAGGCGGCCTACGCGCGGGACGAGCTGGCCCGGGACGTGCTCGCGCAGGTCGGCGCCCTCGGGACGCGGGTGCATCTCCTCGGGCACTCCCTCGGCGGGCAGATCGCCCGGTCGGCCGTCCTCCTCGACCACACCCCCTTCGTGTCCCTCACGCTGGTGTCCTCGGGCCCGGCGCGGATCTCCGCCTCCCAGCAGCAGCGGGTGAAACTGCTGCGTGACGCGCTCGACACGATGACGATGGCCGAGGTCTGGCAGGTGATCCAGGCGATGGGACCGCCCGAGGAGGTCGGTGCCCCCGCCCCCGCCCACGGTCCGGAAGACCCGGAGCGGCTGCGCGACCGTTGGCTGGGCACCAGACCCGCGCAGCTGCTCGCCACCGGGCGGCAGCTGTGCACCGAGCCGGACCGGGTCGCCGAACTCGCCGCCACGCCACTGCCGTGCCACGTGCTGTCGGGCTCCTACGACGACACCTGGCCGGTCCCCCTGCTGGACGAGATGGCCGTACGGCTGGACGCGCGCCGGACCGTCATCGACGGCGCCGAGCACTCCCCCAACACCGACCAGCCCCTGCCGACCGCCCGCGCCCTCGCCGGTTTCTGGGACGACGTCGCCCGGCGGTCACGACCGGACGCGCCCTAGTCAGCCGGCCGTCGGCTAGTACTGCGCCCGCAGGTGCTCCCAGAACCCGTCCCGCAGCGCCCGCCGCAGGTCGGCCTGGCCGCGCAGCGAGTACTGCAGCAGCCCCTCGGCCTCCACCAGCAGGTCCTGGTCGACCGAGCCGGGGAGGTAGGGGTGGCCGGGGAGGAGTTCCACCAGTGACTCGCGGCCCCGGGAGGCCAGCCACTTGGCCGCGATCTGCGCGCCGACGAAGCGGACGTCCTCGCGGGCGGGGCGGGCGGCGGCGTCCGTCACCTCGTAGGCCTGGGCCGTGCGCCGGGAGACGTACGGCTTGAAGAAGTCCAGGTCGAAGGTGCGCTGGCTGTCGACCTCCCAGAGCAGCGGATCGGCCTGATTGCGGCCCTCGGGCGCCTCGACGCCCCACAGGTGGACGCGTGCGCCGTAGCCCTGGGCGGCCTCGACCGCCGACACCAGGTCCTCGTCGCCGCCGAGCAGGGCCGCGTCGCTGATCGCGCGGTGCCGGGCGAGGGACTCCAGGTCCGAGCGGATGAGGGAGTCGACGCCCTTCTGCTGGTTGTTGGCGTTGAGGTTGCCCAGGCGGACCTTCACGTCCGGGAGCTCGGCGATGGACTGCTGCTCGGCGGTGTGGATGCGGCGCCGGGCACCGTCGTACCAGTACACCCGCAGGAGGCGGCTGTCCGCGAAGATCGTGCGCGCCTTGTCGATGAGGGCCTCGATCAGGCCTTCCGCGTCCAGGTCGAACGCCCGGCGGTCCTCGGTCCCCGCCACCAGACGACCCGCCGCCGCGTAGAGGTACCCGGCGTCGACGAAGATCGCGTGGGTCGAGGGCGTCTTCGCCACCTCGGCGAGCATGCGCTGCAGCAGCTCGTTGGTGCGATCGATGCGGGCGCTCAGGGACGCGAGGTCGTCGTTCATCGCCTCCCATTCTCCCGGCGGTCACGCTGCGAACACAACCGGTCCCGGTCAGTCTGGTTCCGGCATCCGGCGACGCCGTAACGATCGGCTTACCTGTCAGTAATTAGCAGTTCGAAAAATTTCCTTAGCGTAGGGAATGTTTGCAGCGGGCACCCCGTTGACAATGAACGACTCCCTGGGCACCGACGACCCGGGAGCCACACCAGTAGTTCTCCTCAGGAGGATGACCAGATCAAGGGAGAGGCCATGCGCTTTGAAGTCATGCGACTCGACGACGTCGACGGAACCCCCGTGGACACGACCGTCGTGGACGCCGCCTCCGTGAACCGCATCGTCCAGCAGGCCGCCGCCATCGGGCAGCGCCTGTGGATCCGCCCCGCCGACACCTCGGCGTTGTAGCGCGGACGACCGCACGTACGCACCAGGGCCCCCGCACACAAGCCGTGCGGGGGCCCTCGCGTCGCGTCACGCGCCCTGGACGACCTGGGTGACCCCGTTGATGATCTGCTGCACGGCGATCGCGGAGAGCATCATGCCCGCGAGGCGGGTCACCAGGACGACGCCGCCGTCCTTGATGACGCGGATGATCAGCAGCGAGTACCGCATCACCAACCACAGCACCACGTGGATCGCGAGGATCGCCGTCCACACCGACACCTGCGTGGTGACGCTGTCGGCCTTCTCCACTGCCAGGATGACCGACACGATCGCGCCGGGCCCGGCGAGCAGCGGCATGCCGAGCGGTACGAGTGCGACGTTGACGTCCTTGGTCTGCTTCGGCTCGTCCGTCTTGCCGGTGAGCAGGTCGAGCGCGATCAGCAGGAGCAGCAGCCCGCCCGCGATCATCAGTGCGGGCACGGACACGTGCAGGTAGTCGAGGATCTGGTGCCCGAGGAGACCGAACACCGTGATCACGCCACCGGCGACGCAGACGGCCTGGAAGGCCATCCGCTTCTGCACCTTGGCGGGCCGGCCGGAGGTCAGCGCGAGGAAGATCGGGGTGATCCCGGGGGGATCCATGATGACAAAAAGGGTCAGGAAGAGGGAGCCGAAGACGGCGATGTCGAACATGGGTGAGCTACTGGCCTTGCGGGAGAAGTGAAGGAGGGCGGGCGGGGAGTGCGGCTCAGACTCCGCCGGCTCCCGGCACCGGGAAGGCCCCGAACGCCCGCCGCGTGATCTCCCCGTACACCTCGGGATCCGTCGTGTACTCGCCGAGCAGACAGGTCTTCCGGCTGCCGTGGTAGTCGCTGGACCCGGTCACCAGGAGCCCCAGCTCCTTGGCGAGCCCCCGCAGCCGCGCCCGCGCGTCCGCGTCGTGGTCCATGTGATCGACCTCGATGCCGTCGAGACCGGCGGCGGCCAGGTCGGCGATCGTGGCCTCCGGCACCGTGCGCCCGCGCTTGGCGGCGGCCGGGTGTGCGAACACGGCCACACCACCGGCCGCCTTGATCAGCCGCAGCGCGTCGAAGGGGTCGGTCTCGTGCTTCTCGACGAAGGCCCGGCCGCCGTCGGCCAGCCAGTCCTCGGTGAAGGCGTCGCCCACGGTGGGTACGACACCGAGTTCGACGAGGGCGGTGGCCACGTGCGGCCGTCCCACCGAACCGTCGCCCGCGATGCGCGCGACCTGCTCCCAGGTGACCGGCACGCCCAGCGCGTTCAGTTTGGCGACCATGGCCTTGGCCCGCGGCACCCGGTCGTCCCGGACCAGCTCGCGCTCGGCGAGCAGGGTGGGCTCCTCGGGGTCGAAGAGGTAGGCCAGCATGTGCATGCTGATGCCGTCGACGCGGCAGGAGAGCTCGGCGCCGGTGACGAGGGTCAGCCCCTCGGGCAGCGCGGCGACGGCCTCGGCGTGACCGCGGGTGGTGTCGTGGTCGGTCAGCGCGATGACGTCCAGCCCGGCCGTGGCCGCCTTGCGGACCAGCTGGGCCGGGGTGTCCGTGCCGTCGGACGCGGTGGAGTGGGTGTGCAGATCGATGCGCACGACGCTGACTCCAAGCGGTGACGGGACGGAGGGGGACGCTCAAGGATAACCGGAACTCGAGCCGCCACTGTCACACCCGAACCGGGCCGGCGCCCACTACACATCGGCTCCCGCCCGCCTACGGGTCCACCGGTTCCGAGGGCTACGGCTGGAGCAGTCGCGGCGACAGCGCCCCGCAAGGCACCAGGTCCACCTCGGCACCCGCGTCCCGCAGGTCGGTCAGCACGAGCTCCTCGTACATCAGCAGTGCGGCCTGCTCCGGCCAGGCGACGGCCCACAGCCACATCCCGAGGGCCTCCCCGGCGAAGACCGCGCGGTCGACGGGGGCACCGGAGACGTGCCAGAGGGGGGTGGGGCGGCCGGCGGCGAGCACCTTCGCCTGGGGCGGCTTCTCGACGTTCATGTACGGACCCGGGTCCGGGGCGTCGAGGCCCGCGTACCGCGCGCCGAGGCCGACGCCGAGCTCCTCGGCGACCAGGATCAGCTCACCGACTCCGCCGAGCGGACCGGGGCCGGAACAGGCCACGGCGGTCGCCCGGCCGCCGCTGCGGTCGTCACCCGCGCAGGCCACACCGGTGAACAGCCAGCCGACCGGCAGCGGCCACGGCATCCACACCGGCACCTGCGTGCGGTGCACCACGACGCCGAGCGCCTCGACGCTGGGCGGGAGCACGGGCTGCAGCGGGTGCACCGTGCCGTGCAGGTCGCACTGCCAGGAATCGGCGAAGAGGCCGGGAGCCCTGACCCGGCCACCACACTTCGGGCAACTGGGTTCGCCCCTCATAGAGCCCCACGGTCCTACCCTCGCTCCCCCACGTCAAGGACGATCACCCATCCGGGCGGCAGGGCTGACCGGGGAAAACTAGATGTAACTTGCATTAATTAGCATGGCTAACTTACTATGTGCAAACACCAACTGATCGTCGGCATCTGGAGCACTGCATGGACCCCTTCGACGCGGGTGCGGGCGGCATCCTGCGGCAGCCCAAGGCGGTGTGGGCGACCGCCGGCGCGTCCGTCGTGGCCTTCATGGGCATCGGGCTCGTCGACCCGATCCTGCCGTCCATCGCCAAGGGCCTGGACGCGAGCGCCAGCCAGGTCTCCCTCCTGTTCACCTCCTACTTCCTCATCACCGCCCTCGCGATGCTGGTCACCGGCTTCGTCTCCAGCCGCATCGGCGGACGCAAGACGCTGCTGCTCGGGCTCGCCTTCGTCGTGGTCTTCGCGGGCCTGGCGGGCACCTCCGGCACGGTCGGCCAGCTCGTCGGCTACCGGGCCGGCTGGGGCCTGGGCAACGCGCTGTTCGTCTCGACGGCCCTCGCGGTGATCGTCGGCGCCGCGGCCGGCGGAAGCGCCGCGGCGATCCTGCTGTACGAGTCGGCCCTCGGCCTCGGCATGGCCTGCGGCCCGCTGCTGGGCGCGCTGCTGGGCGACGCGAGCTGGCGCTACCCGTTCTTCGGCACGGCCTTCCTGATGGCCATCGGTTTCCTGTGCATCACGGTGTTCCTGAAGGAACAGCCGAAGCCGGCCCGCAAGACCTCACTGCTGGACCCGGTCAAGGCGCTGGGCCACGGCGGCCTGGCCTCCGCCGCGGTCTCGGCGTTCTTCTACAACTACACGTTCTTCACGGTGCTGGCCTTCACCCCGTTCGTGCTGAACATGACGCCGTACAAGTCGGGCGCGGTGTTCTTCGCGTGGGGCGTGCTGCTCGCCGTCTTCTCGGTCCTCGTGGCGCCGCGGATGCAGAAGCGGTTCGGCTCACTGAAGGTGCTGGGCGGCTCGCTGGTGCTCCTCGCCGCCGACGTACTGGTCCTCGGCTACGGCAACCACACCACCGCGATCGTCTGCACGATCCTGTCCGGCGCGTTCATCGGCGTGAACAACACCGTCTACACCGAGCTGGCCCTCGGGGTGTCGGACGCGCCGCGTCCGGTGGCGAGCGCGGGCTACAACTTCGTGCGCTGGTTCGCGGCCGCCGCGGCGCCCTACTTCGCGCCGAAGATCGAGGAGTGGACCGACATCCACATCCCGTTCGTGGTGGCGGCGGTCACCGCCGTGCTGGGCGCGGTCGTGGTCCTCGTACGGCGCCGCGCGCTCACGCACGAGGCGCAGGAACTGGAGCCGAAGCACGCGACGGAGGACGGGGTCACCGTCTTCGCCGACTGACCGACGGAAGCCGGTGAGTCACGTCACTCCAGCGGGACGGACCTGCGGGACGGATCCCGCAGGTCCGTTCCCTGGGTGAGCCAGCGTTCCTGGAGGGCCTGGGCGCCGTGCACGCGCTTCCACGCGGCCTCGTTCGGCGTCATCGGCAGCAGCGGCAGGAACCGTACGGCATCCAGCGGGGCGTCCAGCTCCAGGTCTTCCACCAGGCCGCCCGGCTCGGCGACCAGGACCGAGGTGAAGGGCGCCCCGGGCCACAGCGGCTCGCCGACGTCCAGTGACGCACCGGGCGCGACGACGACCCCCTCGACCTGCGGGGAAGCCGCCAGTACGGCGAGCGGACGGAGCACCTTGTCGGTGTCGGCGAGACCGGAGCGCACCGAGAGGACCAGCTCGGCGCGCGGCCCCTTGACCGGGTCGGCGAGCACGGCCGTGGGGTCGGCCATGGGCTGCGCGGACATGCCCAGGGTGGCGTAGCGGACGATGTCGCCCTCCTGGCCGCCGCCCGGGAAGCGCAGGACCTCGATGCGGTCGGTGCCGAGGAAGGTGACCGCCGCGCGCGCGTCCGGTTCGCCCAGTGCGCTGAGCAACCGGGCCTCGACCAGAGGAAGAACATCAGCCATGCGGCGAGCATAGAACTCGTCAGCACAAGGCAAAGCGGCGCCTTGACACGTCGGGTGACTGATACTCTGGGCCAGCGGCTCGGGGCAGCGCGCAGAAGCGCCGCGATCAAGACCCCGACGCCTGAAGACTTCCCTACGGGGAACCCTCCCAAACGAGGGTATCGATCGTCCCTCACGAGGGACCGGCCGGAGGAGGTGGGCGGCATGGACCGAAGTCGACCGTGCAGTACCACCCGCTCTTCCGGCCGCTGACGCAGCCGCCCCGGCTCACCGCCCCCGCGGCTTCCCGTCTCCAGCGCGCCCGCACACGGAAGAGCACTTCGTCTCGTTTTGCCTGATCCGGTCCGTCGGCCTCGCCGACGACGTCGACCGATCCGGGTCAGCCGCTGAATCAGCAGCGAAGCCGGCCACCGCGACGGTGCGGTGCTCCCCGCTTTGTGGACGTGCCGAGCACGTACGGCCAGGACGTCCTCATTCCGGGTGGTTCCACCCGCCACCGGCCCCGCTCGCTGCCCGTCGCGAAGGAGCCTGCCATGTCGATGATCCGTGACCTGCGCGCCGCGGTCCGCCCGTCCCGCGTCTCGCTGCGCAAGGACAACGGCGCCTACGACACCACCCGTGACCCGGCGACCGCCACCGCCGTGGTCGACTGCGCCGTCTACCGCGACGGCGCCCGCGTCGAGACCGAAGCTCCGCTGAGCCCGCACCAGGCGATGCGTCAGGTGCGCCGCGACGGCGGGTTCGTGTGGATCGGCCTGCACGAGCCGACCGAGGACGAATTCGCCGGTATCGCCCGCGAGTTCGGGCTGCACCCGCTGGCCGTGGAGGACGCCGTCCAGGCCCACCAGCGGCCCAAGCTGGAGCGCTACGACGACTCCCTGTTCACCGTCTTCAAGACCATCCACTACGTCGACCACGACGAACTGACCGCCAACAGCGAGGTCGTCGAGAGCGGCGAGGTCATGTGCTTCACCGGCCGGGACTTCTTCATCACCGTCCGGCACGGCGGGAAGGGCTCGCTGCGCGCACTGCGGCACCGGCTCCAGGAAGACCCCGAGCTGCTGCTCAAGGGCCCCTCCGCGGTGCTGCACGCCATCGCCGACCACGTCGTCGACGGCTACATCGCGGTCGCCGACGCGGTGCAGGACGACATCGACGAGGTCGAGACGGAGGTGTTCTCGCCGGGCCGCAAGGGCAGTCCGCGCGGCACCGACGCCGGCCGGATCTACCAACTCAAGCGCGAGGTACTGGAGTTCAAGCGCGCCGTCTCCCCGCTGCTGCGCCCCATGCAGCTGCTCAGCGAGCGGCCGATGCGGCTGATCGACCCGGAGATCCAGAAGTACTTCCGGGACGTCGCCGACCACGTGGCCCGGGTGCAGGAGCAGGTCGTCGGCTTCGACGAACTGCTGAACTCCATCCTCCAGGCCAACCTCGCACAGGCGTCCGTCGCGCAGAACGAGGACATGCGCAAGATCACCTCGTGGGCGGCGATCATCGCCGTACCGACGATGGTGTGCGGGGTGTACGGCATGAACTTCGACCACATGCCGGAGACCCACTGGAAGTACGGATATCCCATGGTCATCGGCATCACCGTGGCCATCTGTCTGGGCATCCACCGCACCCTGAAGCGCAACGGCTGGCTCTGAGCCGGCCACGGCACCCGTGGATAGGCTGAGCGCATGACAAGCGAGCTGCTCGACCAGGCCCTCGTCGAGGAGGCCACGAAGAAATCCGGCCTCATCTGGGTCAAGGGGCCGGGGGTGCCCGCCCGCGCGCTGTGGCACGTCTGGCACGAGGGCGCGGCGCTCGTCGTCGGCGACGGTCCCGGCGAGCAGCCGCTGCCGGGACTGGCCGACGGGGCCGCGGCCGAGGTGACCGTGCGCAGCAAGGACAAGGGGGGCCGGCTGGTCTCCTGGACGGCACGGGTGGTGGAGCTGCCCTCCGGGTCCGAGGCGTGGCAGGCGGCGGTCGCCGACCTCAAGGGCAAGCGGCTGAACGCCCCGGACGGCGAGGCGATGACCGACCGCTGGGCCCGTGAGTGCCGGGTCCTGCGCCTGGAGCCGACGGGGGCCACGGCGACGCTGCCCGACGGTTCACTGGCCGAGGCCCCGCTGCCGAGCCCGGCGACGACGCGCGGGCCGGTCCCGGAAGGGCTGCCGCGGCTGCTGCTGAAGCGGCGCAAGCGGCGCTAGCAGGGCCTCACGACGTCGGCAGCTGCTTGCCGTAGTCCAGGGTGTCGTCCTTCGCCGGCTCCTCGAGGGCGAAGTCCTTGTTCCAGTCCGAGAAACCGATCGTGCCGGCGCTGCCCGCGCGGACCAGGCGCAGCGGGTACGGGGTGCCCTCCAGGGAGACGTCCAGCGAGCCGCCGGCGCCCTCGTCGCCGGTGATGCGGATGGTGCGCACGCCCGCCTGCTCGTGGCGGCCGTCGGTCTCCACCGTGCCGTGCAGGGCCAGCAGACCGCCCAGGAGGACGTCCTTGTCCGTGAACCCGCTGAACTTCTTGTACACGGGGTCGCTCTCGGGCACCTTCACGTACTTGCCCGCCAGCTTCTCGGCGGCCTTGGCGTCCCCGCCGTCGTGGCTCCAGAAGCCGGCGTCGGCCTTGAGGAAGAGCTGGTCGCCCACGCGCAGCAGCCCGAACGTCGCCCCCTCGGCGGCCACCGACCCGGTCCCGCCGTCGGACTTCAGCCGCATGTCGAGGGTGTACGTGCTCCCGCCCGCTTCCACGGACCCGTGCAGGCGCACCGCCTCGGCGGCCCCGGCGGCCGAGCGGGCCTTCGCGTGGATCTTGTCGGCGGAGAGCTTCCCGAGGCCGTTGGTACCCGCGTCGGGATCCTCACCGCCGCATCCCGTCAGCCCCGCTCCCGCCACCGTCAGGGCGCACACGGCGCCGATCAGTGCGGCCCTGCGGAATCGGCGCCGGGGAGTCACGAACACAGGAGGGGCTGCCTTTCTGACACGGGCGGACAAGGAGCCGGCCGGGCACCCGGGAGCTGTGGCACAGGCCCTGGCGGCGTACCGCAGCGTACCGGGACCCCGGACGGTGAACGGAGCCAGTCCGTCCGGACCGGCCGCCAGGGCGGAGCCGTTCGGGACGGGCTAGCCTGAAGCCCGTCCGAGCGGGCAATTCGGAAAAGAGACACCGTACGAAACAGCTCTCACACAGAGTGGGTTCAGCTCTCACCCGTGGTGAGCCACGCTTAGGAAAAGGAGCCGCGGCCATGGCAGCGGGCGCCCCCCGGATCTTCGTCTCCCACCTCTCCGGCATCGCCGTCTTCGACCCGGCCGGCGACCAGGTGGGGCGTGTCCGCGATCTGGTCGTCATGCTCCGCGTCGGCCGCAAACCCCCTCGGGTGCTGGGCCTGGTCGTCGAACTCACCACCCGCCGCCGCATCTTCCTGCCCATGACCCGGGTCACCGGCATCGAGTCCGGCCAGGTCATCACCACCGGGGTGCTGAACGTCCGGCGCTTCGAGCAGCGCCCCACCGAGCGCCTGGTCTTCGGTGAACTGCTCGACCGGCGGGTCAGCCTCACCGAGACGGGCGAGGAGGTCACCGTCCTCGACCTGGCCGTGCAGCAGCTGCCGGCCCGCCGGGACTGGGAGATCGACAAGGTCTTCGTCCGCAAGGGGAAGAAGGGCGGCGCCTTCCGGCGCCACAAGGGGGAGACGCTCACCGTGGAGTGGTCCGGCGTCACCGGCTTCTCCGTGGAGGAGCAGGGACAGGGCGCCGAGAACCTCCTCGCCACCTTCGAGCAGCTGCACCCCGCCGACCTCGCCAACGTCCTGCACCACCTGTCGGCCAAGCGCCGCGCCGAGGTCGCCGCCGCGCTCGACGACGACCGCCTGGCCGACGTGCTGGAGGAGCTGCCGGAGGACGACCAGATCGAGATCCTCGGCAAGCTCAAGGAGGAGCGGGCCGCGGACGTCCTGGAGGCGATGGACCCCGACGACGCGGCCGACCTGCTCGGTGAGCTGCCCGAGGCGGACAAGGAACGGCTGCTGAGCCTGATGCAGCCCTCCGACGCGGCCGACATGCGGCGGCTGATGGCGTACGAGGAGCACACGGCCGGCGGTCTGATGACGACCGAGCCGATCGTGCTGCGGCCCGACGCCACCGTCGCCGACGCCCTGGCCCGGATCCGCAACCCCGACCTGTCCCCGGCGCACGCCGCCCAGGTCTACGTCTGCCGCCCGCCCGAGGAGACCCCGACCGGCAAGTACCTGGGCACGGTCCACTTCCAGCGCCTGCTGCGCGACCCCCCGTACACCCTGGTCGGCTCGATCATCGACGACGACCTGCAACCCCTGGACCCGGACGCCGCGCTGCCCGTGGTCGCCGGGTTCTTCGCCACGTACGACATGGTGGCGGCGCCGGTCGTCGACGACTCGGGGGCGCTGCTGGGCGCGATCACGGTGGACGACGTGCTGGATCACATGCTGCCCGACGACTGGCGGGAGACCGAGTACCACTTGGAGGAGACGGCGGGGGAGGTGGGTGTCGATGGTGCCTGAGCGCGAGACGACGACCCGTGAGCGTGCCGCGTCGGGAGCGACCGCGTCCTCCCGTGTGCGGGCCCGGCTGGACCAGCCCCGTCCGCCGCGCCGGCGGCTGCTGCCGGAGTGGGACCCGGAGTCCTTCGGCCGGCTGTCGGAGCGCGTCGCGCGGTTCCTGGGCACCGGACGGTTCATCGTCTGGATGACGGTCGTCATCATCGTCTGGGTGGTGTGGAACGTGTCCGCGCCCAGCGGCCTGCGCTTCGACGAGTACCCGTTCATCTTCCTGACCCTGATGCTGTCGCTCCAGGCCTCCTACGCCGCCCCGCTGATCCTGCTCGCGCAGAACCGGCAGGACGACCGGGACCGGGTCAACCTGGAGCAGGACCGCAAGCAGAACGAGCGGTCGATCGCCGACACCGAGTACCTGACCCGGGAGATCGCCGCCCTGCGCATCGGGCTGGGCGAGGTCGCGACGCGGGACTGGATCCGCTCGGAGCTCCAGGACGCGCTCAAGGACCTGGAGGAGCGCCAGAACGGCCATCACCCCGACCGTGGGGTATTCCCGGCGGATCGGTCCGCGGGGCGTGACGTACGCGACCGCTGACGGGGCTTTCCGTGCCCCGTGGGCGGCGCCGTACCATCGACCCTATGGCTACGGAAGACGCGGTGCGCGAAGCACTGGCGACGGTGAACGACCCCGAGATCAACCGTCCCATCACCGAGCTCGGGATGGTCAAGTCGGTGGAGATCGGCGCGGACGGAGCGGTCGCGGTCGCCGTGTACCTGACGGTCTCCGGCTGTCCCATGCGGGACACGATCACGCAGCGCGTCACGGACGCGGTCTCGGGGGTCGAGGGCGTCACCCGCGTCGACGTCGAGCTGGACGTGATGAGCGACGAGCAGCGCAAGGAGCTGGCGAACGCCCTGCGCGGCGGCCAGACCGAGCGCGAGGTGCCCTTCGCCAAGCCCGGCAGCCTCACCCGCGTCTACGCGGTCGCCTCCGGCAAGGGCGGCGTCGGCAAGTCCTCGGTGACGGTGAACCTGGCGGCGTCGATGGCGGCGGACGGCCTCAAGGTCGGTGTCGTGGACGCCGACATCTACGGCCACTCCGTGCCGCGCATGCTGGGCGCCGACGGACGGCCCACCCAGGTCGAGAACATGATCATGCCGCCTTCGGCCAACGGCGTGAAGGTCATCTCCATCGGCATGTTCACGCCGGGAAACGCGCCGGTCGTCTGGCGCGGCCCGATGCTGCACCGCGCGCTCCAGCAGTTCCTGGCCGACGTGTACTGGGGCGACCTGGACGTCCTGCTGCTCGACCTGCCGCCCGGCACCGGTGACATCGCGATCTCCGTCGCGCAGCTGGTGCCGAACGCCGAGATCCTGGTCGTGACGACCCCTCAGCAGGCCGCCGCCGAGGTGGCGGAGCGGGCGGGCGCCATCGCCGTCCAGACCCACCAGAAGATCGTCGGCGTGGTCGAGAACATGTCCGGTCTGCCCTGCCCGCACTGCGGCGAGATGGTCGACGTGTTCGGCACGGGCGGCGGCCAGGTGGTCGCCGACGGCCTGACCCGCACGACCGGCGCCTCGGTCCCGGTCCTCGGCTCCATCCCGATCGACGTCCGGCTGCGCGAGGGCGGCGACGAGGGCAGGCCCGTCGTGCTGTCCGACCCGGACTCCCCGGCGGGCACGGCGCTGCGCTCGATCGCGGGGAAGCTGGGCGGACGTCAGCGTGGCCTCTCGGGGCTGTCGCTGGGGATCACGCCGAAGAACAAGTTCTGACGCTCCGTACGACTCCGTACGAAGACGGGGCGCTGTCCGGGTGGACGGCGCCCCGTCGCGCGTCCGGGCTCAGGCGTAGTCCGCGATGTCCTTCACCACGGCGAAGGCCAGCCCGTAGGCGCTCATCCCGCGCCCGTACGCCCCGAGGTGGACGCCCTGCTCGGTGGAGCCGGCCAGCACCCAGCCGAACTCGGACTCCCGGTAGTGGAAGGACGTGGGCACGCCGTCCACGGGGAGGGAGAGCGTCGTCCAGTCGGCCCCGTCGAGGTCGTCCGCGAGGACCCACGCGGTCTCCGTCTGCTGCTCCAGCCAGTCGTCACGCAGCGCGTGGTCCATCTGGCCGGGCCAGGTGAAGGACAGCAGTCCCACCCCGGCCAGCCAGGCCGCGGAGGACACCGAGGTGGCCTCCAGCAGTCCGGTGCCGTCGGCACTGCGCCGGTCGGGGTTGGCCGCGACGGTCACGACGACCGCGAACTTCTCCCTGGCGTCCTGGTCGTCACCGGACACGTGCTCGTTGCGCACCGACGGTTCGTCGCCGTGCCCGATCGAGCCGTGCTCCACGGTTCCGTCGGCCGCCGCGCCGACCTGCATCAGCCAGCGCCGCCCCGTGAAGGCCTCGTCGAGGCCGTACCACGGGAAGGGCGCACGCAGGTAGCCGTCGATCGTCCGCCGGGCGGAGGGGACTTCTTGTCCATCCTCCGCGCCCGGCGTCTGCGCGACCGCCTGACTCGTCGTCTCCATGTGCCCGGACGCCTCCTCGCTCTCGTCGGTCCGGAACGGCCCGCCCCCCTTCGGGCGCACTCGTCCGGTCCGCACAACAACTCGGGCAGCATAGCCACCTCACCGGCGGCAACCGGGAAACCGCCCGGCGCGTGGGTCGCGCGGGCGTCGTCTTCGGGTCCCGCACGCCCCGCCCGGCATGTGATACGCGTCACGTACGGGGTGTGTGGTGCGGGAGTCGGCTCAGGTGGCGTCGGCGTCGAAGGGCGGGCGGTCGTCGCGGGCAGGGGCCTCGGGCTTCTTCGACATGTCGACACGGCCACCCGTGGAGCCGGACGAGGAGGAGCCGGACGACGGCTCCGACTCACGGCCGTGCACCGAGTCGGCGACCTCGGCCATCTCCTTCTTCAGGTCGAAGCCGTTGCGGATCTCCTTGAGCCCCAGTTCGTCGTTGTCCAGCTGCTTGCGGATGAACGTCTTGGGGTTGAGGTCCTCGAACTCGAAGTCCTTGAACTCGGGGCCCAGCTCCTGCCGGATGTCCTGCTTGGCGCTGTCCGAGAACTCCCGGATCTTCCGGATGGTGCGGGACACGTCCTGGATGACCTTGGGGAGCTTGTCCGGGCCGAACACGAGCACGGCGAGGACGACGAGTGTCACCAGCTCGAGTGCGCCTATGTCATTGAACACCTGAAGCTCCTTGGGATGTCCGGGCCGCCACCACGGTACCCGCCGATCCCGTCCGGCCGGTACCGTCCCGTGAGCCCCGAGTGGGTGTATGCGGGCGCTTTCCGAATTGTTTGCCTTCCTGGTCCCTTGTCGGGACCGCGAGGCGGTCAGTCACCGCCGGAGGAGCCGAGGACCAGTGAGACGTGCGTCTCCTTGCCGTCGCGTTCCAGCGTCAGTTCCAGGCGGTCGCCGGGGCGGTGGGCGCGGGTCTTGACGATGAGCTCCTCGCCCGAGTGCACGCGCCTTCCGTCGACGGCGGTGATCACGTCCCCGGCCCTGATTCCGGCCTTGTCGCCCGGTCCGCCCACGGTGACCGGAGGGCCGCCGTCGCCGCCCTTGGCGGCCACCCGGGCGCCGTCGCCCGCGTAGGCCATGTCGAGGGTGATGCCGATGACCGGGTGGGTGGCCTCGCCGGTGTTGATCAGCTCCTCGGCCACGCGCTTGCCCTGGTTGACGGGGATGGCGAAGCCGAGCCCTATCGAGCCGGCCTGGCCGCCGTCCGGTTCGGCGCCGCCGCCGTCGGCGGACCGGATGGCGGAGTTGATGCCGATGGCCCGGCCCTGGGCGTCCAGGAGGGGGCCGCCGGAGTTGCCGGGGTTGATCGGCGCGTCGGTCTGCAGGGCGTCGACGTACGACACGTCGCTGCCGTCGCCCTCCTCGCCGCCCGCGGTGATCGGCCGCTCCTTGGCGCTGATGATGCCGGAGGTGACGGTGCCGGCCAGGTCGAAGGGGGCGCCGATGGCGACCACGGGGTCGCCGACCTGGACGTTGTCGGAGTTGCCGAGGGGCATGGGAGTGAGGCCGCTGACGCCCTTCACCTTCACCACGGCGAGGTCGTATCCGCCGTCCCGGCCGACGACCGTGGCTTCGGCGGTGTCGCCGCTGTTGAAGGTGACGGTGATCTCGCCGCCGGAGCCGGCGGGCTCCACGACGTGGTTGTTGGTGAGGATGTGGCCGCGGTCGTCGAGGACGAAGCCGGTGCCGGTGCCGGCGGCGTCGCTGCCGCTGACGTGCAGGGTCACCACGCTGGGCAGGGCGCGGGCGGCGATCCCGGCCACGCTGTCCGGCGCCCGCTCGGCCGCCTCCCTTCCGGCCTGCGGGAGCTCCACCGTCCCCACGCCGCCGTTGCGTTCGAGGTAGGCGCCCACGACGCCGCCGATGCCGCCGGACACGAGCGCGATGACCAGCGCCCCGCCGACGATCACCTTCCTGGCCCGCCTGCGCCGCTGGTCCCGCGTGGGCACGGCCGCGCCGTTCTGCTGGAGGGAGGCGGCGGCCGAGGCGGCCCAGGGGTCGTAACGCCCCCAGGGACCGGAGTCCGTTCCGTCCCCGCCGCTCCCTGCTCCCGCCGGGGCGGACAGCGCGTCCGGGGGCTGGGCCGGGGACGGCACCGCGGGGGCGTGGGGACCGGCAGGTTCGGCCGGCGGGGCGTCGGCGAACGCCCAGTCGGGCGCCGCGCCCGGGGGCTGGGACCCAGACGGCACCGCGGGGGGCGGGGGCGCGGCGGAGGCGTCGGACGCCTGCGGGACGGGCGGCGGGGCGTCCGCGAAGGCCGGGTCGGGCAGCGCACCGGGGGGCGGTGCCACGGAGCCGGCGGTGGCGTGGGACGCCGCCGCGACCGTGCCGTGCGCCGGCGTGGTCGCCGGATGCTGCACCGGCGGTGCGGGGGCCCAGGGGCCCGGCTCGCCGTACGGAGGGGTGCTGTACGGGTCGGGGTCGTGCAGCGGCCGGGAGCGCTCGGCCACCGATGCGGCACCGGTGAGGCCGCGGGCCACTCCGGCGCCGCCTTCGGTGCCGGCGGGCCGGGCGCCCTCGCCGTTCGCGTCGCTGCGGGCTGACGCGTCGGCGGGCGCGGTCGTGGACGCGGGGGCGTCGGCGCGCTCCGCCGCCGCGTGCGCGGTGGCGGCGGTGTGCGCGGCCGCTTCGCCCGCTGCGGCTCCGGGTGCGGCCGCGTCACCCGGCACCGCGCCGAGCGCGGCAGCGCCGGTGGGCGTGGTGGAGGCCCGCGGGCCTCCACCGGCGGTCGTGCCCGCGTCGTTGGCAGCGCGGGTGCCCGTGTCCTCGGTGTCGGTCCGGCGCGGGTCGGCGTGCGGGGCCGTGGCCGCGCGCGGGCTCGCATCGGCGGAGCCGTCCGTCACGGCCGTCGGCCGGTCCAGTCCGTAGTCGCCCGCAGTGGGTGCCGCCGGGCGTTCGAGCTCGAAGTCGCCCCCGTCGGCCGCCTCGTCACCGGTGACGGTGGCGGGCGCCGTGCGAGGGCGTTGCAGCTCGAAGTCGCCGTCGGTCGCGTCGTCGGACGAGCGGGGACGGCTCCACCACTTCGCTTTCGTGGGCTTCCCCTCGTTCATCTTCTCCCCCACAGCTGGCCGCAGATCGTCGGCTCCAAGGGCTCTGGTGCCGTCCGGGGATTCAATCAGGTTCCCGGGCCGGCGCGCAGATCCCGGTCAGGGAGCCGGACGGTGGGAGGCGGCAGGGGTCGCCCCGGGGTAGGGGGACGCGAGCGGGTCGGGGACGGGTGCGGCGAGCAGACCGGGCGGCCTGACGTCGGCGGCGGTGGCCCAGGAGGCCAGGGCGAGCGGCGGAACCGCCTCGAGCGGACGTATCAGCGGGGACACGGCGGCGGCACCGGCCGTCACCGGCGTGGTCAGCGCGCGCACGGTCTGCTCCCGGGGATCGGCTCCCGCGGGGGCCGGGAGTCCGGGCAGCAGCGGCGCGGAGACCCCGGTGGGGGCGACGGGGGTGTCGCCGAGCGCCCCCTGTCCCTGGCCCTGCGCGAGCAGCGGCGTGCCCGAGCGGCGGCGCTGGCTCTCCGAGGTCGTGGCCGCGCCGACGCCCTGGGTGCGCGCCGGGGTCACATTGCTGCCGCTGCCGGAGCCGCGGGCCTCCGTGGTGGTGTCGGGCGTGCCGACGGTGACACCGCCCAGCGCGATCGCGGCCAGCGACACCGCTCCGGCGGCGGCGAACGCGAACCGCAGACCGCGCGACGACGACCGCTCGGCCTCGTGCCTGCTCACGTCGTGGATGCGGAAGCCGCGCCCCAGGGAGGGCGGCGCCGGCAGGGGGGAGTGCGGCCGGGCGGGGACGTAGCCGAACTCGAACCGCTCGCCCCGCTTCGTCCCGAAGACGCCGTCGAACCCCGTGGAGAATCCCGGTCCGTCCAGTGGCGAACCGCCGCCGTCCGTGCCCCCTCCGCCGGGCAGCCCCTGGAGGCGGGCCAGGAAGCTTTCGGACGGAGCCGGTGGTGCCGCTTCGGCGAAGACGTTCTTCAGCCGGCGCTGCGCGTCGACCTCCGCCTTGCATTTCGGGCAGGTCGCCACGTGTGCCAGTACGCGCTCACGCGCGTCATGACCGAGCTCTCCGTCCACCAGGGCGGAGAGTCGGTCTCCCAGATGCTGTTCCGCGAGGTGTCCCTCGGATTCAGGCCGTGACCCACTCACGCGCTCGTGCCCCCTCCTCCCAGAGCGGGAACACGGGCCGCGAAGGAGCGACGCCCGGCACGCGCCTCGGGAGAGCGGTGCGCGAGTGCCTTGCGCAGCTGGGAGCGGCCGCGGTGGATCCGGGAGCGGACCGTGCCGAGCTTGACGCCCAGGGTCGCGGCGATCTCCTCGTACGACAGCCCCTCGATGTCGCACAGGACGACGGCCGCGCGGAACTCGGGCGCGAGGGTGTCCAGGGCCTGCTGGACGTCCGCGTCGAAGTGGGCGTCGTGGAAGAGCTGCTGCGGGGTGGGCTCCTTGCTGGGCAGCCGCTCGGCCGCGTCGTCGCCGAGGGCGTCGAAACGGATGCGCTGCTTGCGGCGGACCATGTCCAGGAAGAGGTTGGTGGTGATCCGGTGCAGCCAGCCCTCGAAGGTGCCCGGCGTGTAGGTCGACAGGGACCGGAAGACGCGGACGAAGACCTCCTGGGTGAGGTCCTCGGCGTCGTGCTGGTTGCCCGTGAGGCGGTACGCGAGGCGGTAGACCCGGCCGCTGTGGGTGCTGACGATCTCCTCCCAGGTGGGCGGAGTCCACGCCTGCCCGTCCGCGTCGCTGGTGAAGGTCGCGGTCTGGGCGTGTCCCGTGCCGGGACGGTCGGCGTGGCTGTGGTCAGCAGCGGTGTCGTTCACGGATTTCGGCCTGCCTGCCGATCCGAGGAAGCGCCGCAGCACTCCTCCCCGATCCGCGGGTGCGGCCGCACCTCCCCTGTCGGCTCTGGTGGTGTCCAGTGGAGCCCCTACCATAGCCACCTCGCCCGTTAGCTCCGGATAAGCGGTTTTACGAAAATTTGATCTGGGCTGACACGGCTCGTACGGCTGCGTCAGCACTTGCTCGGCACACTGGCCCACTTCGCTGCCCCCGTCGCGTCCGGCCGTCCAGTCGTCCCTCTTTGCTCTCCCCTTAAACGACCGGTCCCATCTGCGGGTTCCCGACGCCAACGGATACAGTCACGCCGAGGCAACGACGGGGACAGGAGAGGGTCATTACCGGCAACCGGCAGACGAGCTGGGCGTTCGCCGACGCCTATGTCGCCGAGGACGACGCGCTGCTCTGGGCACGCGACCGGGCCCGCGAGGCGGGCCTGCGCTCGGTGACCCCGGGCACGGGCTCCGCGCTGGGACTGCTCGCCGCCGCCGTGGACGCCAAGGCGGTCGCGGAGATCGGCACCGGCTGCGGCGTTTCCGGTATCCATCTGTTGCACGGAATGCGGCCGGACGGCGTACTGACCACGGTCGACCCGGAACCGGAACACCAGCAGTTCGCCCGTCAGGCCTTCCGCGCCGCGGGCTTCGCCAGCAACCGGGCCCGGTTCATCCCGGGCCGCGCCCTGGACGTCCTGCCCCGGCTCGCGGACGCCGGCTACGACCTCGTCTTCTGCGACGGCGACCGTCTGGAGTACCTCGACTACCTCGCTGAATCGTTGCGCCTGCTGCGCCCCGGAGGCCTCGTCGCCTTCGAGGGCGTCTTCGGCACCGGTCGGACGATCGACTCCGGACCGCAGCCCACCGAGGTGCTGCGGCTGCGGGAACTCCTGCGCGCGGTCCGGGAGAGTCAGGAACTGGTGCCGTCACTGCTGCCGGTGGGCGACGGTCTGCTGTGCGCCGTCAAAAGGTGAATCACCGCCCGTACGGCCCATGGGAACGGCCCGGGGAAAGCGGAAAGCAGTCGCCCCGGCACCGCGTGCGGCACCGGGGCGACTGAACGGGTATGGTCGCTCGCGCGTCAGCCGACGACCTGCTTGAGGGCGTCGCCGAGCGCGTCGGCCTCATCGGGGGTCAGCTCGACGACGAGCCGCCCGCCGCCTTCGAGCGGAACGCGCATGACGATGCCCCGCCCCTCCTTGGTCACCTCGAGCGGGCCATCGCCCGTCCGCGGCTTCATGGCCGCCATGCTCGTTCCCCTTCCTGATACCAGCTCACCGTCACCGCCGACGGCCCGTGAGGGCACGCGCAATCCGGCCCGGACGCGCGACACCGGCATCGAACACATTGCTTCCCAGCCATTATCCCGCATCCCACGACCCGATGACCAACATCGGTCGGCATCGCTTGGGCAACGCACGCGAGCAAAACCACTCAATTCGGCGATGTGACTGCGATACTCCGCGCCCCCGCCCACTTCCGCCGAATGGATACGGACCGGAATCCTTTGACGCAGGTCACATCCGCGGAGCGATCCACTTCCGGTGATCTCCGTCATGCTGAGTTGCGGACACACACGTGCGACCGTCTACGACGCGGAGGGGAACCCATGGCCGACACCGTGCTCTACGAGGTGAGCGACGGGCTCGCGACGATCACGCTGAACCGCCCCGAGGCGATGAACGCGCTGAACATCGAGACCAAGGTCGCGCTCCGGGACGCGGCGCGTACCGCGGCGGCCGACGAGGCCGTACGGGCGGTGCTGCTGACGGCGGCCGGGGAGCGGGCGTTCTGCGTCGGGCAGGACCTCAAGGAGCACATCGGGCTGCTGGCCGCCGACCGGGACACGGGCTCGGGCCAGACCATGAGCACGGTGCGCGAGCACTACAACCCGATCGTGCGGGCGCTGGCGGGCGCGCGGAAGCCGGTGGTCGCCGCCGTGAACGGCGTGGCGGCCGGGGCCGGCTTCGGCTTCGCGCTCGCGGCGGACTACCGGATCGTCGCGGACACGGCGGCGTTCAACACGTCCTTCGCCGGCGTCGCGCTCACCGCCGACTCGGGGATCTCCTGGACGCTGCCTCGCGTCGTCGGCCCCGGGCGCGCCGCCGACCTGCTGCTCTTCCCGCGCAGCATCAAGGCGCAGGAGGCGTACGAGCTGGGGATCGCCAACCGGGTCGTCCCCGCGGCCGACCTGCGCGCCGAGGCGGAGAAGGTGGCACGGACGCTGGCCGAGGGGCCGACCGTCGCCTACGCGGCGCTGAAGGAGTCGGTGGCGTTCGGCCTGACGCACTCGCTGGACGAGGCCCTGGACAAGGAAGAGGAGCTGCAGTCCCGGGCCGGGTCCTCCGAGGACCACGCGATCGCCGTGCGGGCCTTCGTGAACAAGGAGACGCCGCGCTACCTGGGCAAGTGACCCGGTGACAGCCGGGGGCGTGCGGTAGCCCCCGGAGGGCTACCGCACGCCCCCGGACGGCTTGCCGCGCGCCACGCACGTCTCCAGGTGGTCGTCCACCAACCCGCACGCCTGCATCAGCGCGTACGCCGTCGTCGGGCCGACGAAGCGCAGGCCCCGCTTCTTCAGGGCCTTGGACAGCGCCGTGGACCGAGGGGTGACGGCCGGCACGTCGGCAAGGGTCTTCGGGACCGGGCGGTCGGCGGGGTCCGGGGCGTGGGACCAGATCAGCTCGTCCAGCTCGCCGGGGGCCCATTCGGCCAGCACGCGCGCGTTGGCGAGGGTCGCGTCGATCTTGGCTCGGTTGCGGATGATGCCGGCGTCGGCGAGCAGGCGGTCGCGGTCCTCGTCGGTGAAGGCCGCAACCTCGGCGATCTCGAAGCCGGCGAAGGCGGCGCGGAAGCCGGGGCGGCGGCGCAGGATCGTGATCCAGGACAGGCCGGACTGGAAGGCCTCCAGGCTGAGGCGTTCGAAGAGGGCGTCGTCGCCGTGGACCGGGCGGCCCCACTCCTCGTCGTGGTACGCCACGTAGTCCGTGGTGGACAGGGCCCAGGGGCAGCGGAGCGCCCCGTCGGGTCCGGCGATCGCCTCCCCGGCGCTCACCGCTGCTCCTCGGGGCCCGGCTTCTCCATGGAGACGTGCTGGTGCGCGACGGCGGCCCGGGCACCGGCCAGTGCGGACTCCAGGTCGGCGATGCGGGCGTCGCGCTCGGCCAGTTCCGCGCCGAGGCGGCCGAGGGCGTCGTCGACGTCCGCCATGCGGTAGCCGCGGGCGACGAGCGGGAAGCGGAGCCGCTCCACGTCCGCGCGGCCGACCGGGCGGTCCGGGGGCAGGGAGTCCCGCAGCCGCTCGGGCGCGGCGTCGGGCAGCGGCCCGCTGTCGCCGCCGCTCACCACGGCGAGCGTCACCGCGGCGACCACGACGGCCAGCGCGAGGACGAGGAACAGGAACATGACCATCGCTGGGCCCCCACGGTCGGGTAGTCGGATCGGGTCCCGGTCCGGTGCGGGTCCGAGTGGACTCGAAGCCGGAGTCGGTTGTGCCGGGTCCGATCGTGCCATGCGAGTCTGACAGTCGGGGCCGCAGGCGGTCCGAGGCCGGGTGTCCGGCTCGATTCGCCGCGCTCGGTTCAGTGGACGTGAGAGGGATGTGGACGAGGAGATGTCACAGGGGATGCTCAGACTGGGCAGGCGTGAATTCGCGGCGCACGAGCCGGTGATCATGGCGATCGTGAACCGGACCCCGGATTCCTTCTACGACCAGGGGGCGACCTTCCGCGACGAGCCCGCCCTCGCGCGCGTGGAGCAGGCGGTGGCCGAGGGCGCCGCGATCATCGACATCGGCGGGGTGAAGGCCGGGCCGGGCGACGAGGTGTCGGCCGAGGAGGAGGCGCGGCGGACGGTGGGGTTCGTCGCGGAGGTCCGGCGGCGGTTCCCGGACGTCGTGATCAGTGTGGACACCTGGCGGCACGAGGTCGGCGAGGCCGTGTGCGAGGCCGGGGCGGACCTGCTGAACGACGCGTGGGGCGGGGTCGACCCCAAGCTCGCGGAGGTCGCCGCGCGGTACGGGGTGGGGCTGGTGTGCACGCACGCCGGCGGCGCTCAGCCGCGGACCCGGCCGCACCGGGTGACGTACGACGACGTCATGGCCGACATCCTGAAGGTGACGGTGGGGCTGGCCGAGCGGGCGGTGGCGCTCGGGGTGCCGCGGGAGTCGGTGATGATCGATCCCGGGCACGACTTCGGGAAGAACACGCGGCACAGCCTGGAGGCGACGCGGCGGCTCGGGGAGATGGTGGAGACGGGGTGGCCGGTGCTGGTGTCCCTGTCGAACAAGGACTTCGTCGGGGAGACGCTGGACCGGCCCGTGAAGGAGCGGGTGCTGGGGACGCTGGCGACGACGGCGGTGTCGGCGTGGCTGGGCGCGCGGGTGTACCGGGTGCACGAGGTGGCGGAGACGCGGCAGGTCCTGGACATGGTGGCGACGATCGCGGGGCACCGGGAGCCGGCGGTGGCTCGGAGGGGGCTGGCGTAGCGCCGGGGTGGCGGGGCTGGGCGGGAGGGCGGGCGGCCGAGAGGGGTAACTCGCCCCCCGCCGCCCTTGCCCGTTCCCCTCCCCAGGGACTTCGCCCCTTCGGCCCCGCCTCGAGCCCGCCCGTGTCTAGCGCCCCGCCTCCTTGGAGACCAGGGCCACCGCCTCGTCCACGTCGTCCGTGACGTGGAAGAGCATGAGGTCCTTCTCCGCGGCCTTGCCCTGGGCCACCAGGGTGCCGCGCAGCCAGTCGACCAGGCCGCCCCAGTACTCGGAGCCGAAGAGGACGATGGGGAAGCGGGTGACCTTCTGGGTCTGGACCAGGGTGAGGGCCTCGAAGAGTTCGTCGAGGGTCCCGAGGCCGCCGGGCAGGACCACGAAGCCCTGGGCGTACTTGACGAACATCATCTTGCGGACGAAGAAGTAGCGGAAGTTCAGGCCGATGTCGACGTACGGGTTGAGTCCCTGCTCGAAAGGCAGCTCGATGCCGAGACCGACCGACGTGCCCTTCGCCTCCAGCGCGCCCTTGTTCGCCGCCTCCATGGCACCGGGTCCGCCGCCGGTGATGACCGCGAAGCCCGCCTCGACCAGGCCCCGGCCCAGCCGGACGCCGGCTTCGTACTCCGGTGAGTCCACCGGTGTGCGGGCGGAGCCGAAGACGCTGATCGCGGGCGGGAGTTCGGCGAGCGTACCGAAGCCCTCGATGAACTCGGACTGGATACGCAGGACGCGCCACGGGTCGGTGTGCACCCAGTCCGTGGGAGCGCGCTCGTCCAGCAGGCGCTGGTCCGTGGTGCTCTGCTGGACCTGACCCCGCCGCCGGAGGACCGGGCCCAGGCGCCGCTCCTCCGGTGGCCGCCTCTTGCCCTCGGGGTTGCCGGTAGCCATACGCGCTCCCTCCAGTTGCAGGTTCTTCCACCTCAGCGTAGATCTACGCGGGTTACGTACGAGGGACCTGAGCATGTCCGCCACGCGGCGGCGTAAACCCGGCTCGGATCAGGCCGTCAGCCAGGACCGCAGGCGCTCCTCCCCCGCGAGGATCTTCGCCGTCTCCACCCGTTCGTCCCGCTTGTGCGCCAAGTGCGGATTGCCGGGGCCGTAGTTGACGGCCGGGACGCCGAGCGCCGAGAAGCGGGAGACGTCCGTCCAGCCGTACTTGGGCTGCGGGGAGCCGCCCACCGCCTCGATGAAGGCCGCCGCGGCCGGGTGGGACAGGCCGGGCAGGGCCGCGCCGCTGTGGTCGTCGACGACGAACTCCGACACCCCGCAGTCCGCGAAGACCTCCCGCACGTGGGCGAGGGCGTCCTCGGGGCTGCGGTCGGGGGCGTAACGGAAATTGACCGTGACCACGCACTCGTCGGGGATGACGTTGCCCGCGACCCCGCCCGTGATGCCGACCGCGTTCAGGCCCTCGCGGTACTCCAGGCCGTCGATCACCGGGTAGCGCGGCTCGTAGGCCGCAAGGCGGGCGAGGATCGGGGCGGCGGCGTGGACGGCGTTGGAGCCCATCCAGGAGCGCGCCGAGTGCGCCCGCTCACCCGTCGTCTTCAGCAGCACCCGCAGCGTGCCCTGGCAGCCGCCCTCCACCTGGCCGTCGGACGGCTCGAGGAGCACCGCGAAGTCGCCCTCCAGCCACTCCGGGTGCGCCTCGGCGACGTGCTTCAGCCCGTTCAGCTCGGCGGCGACCTCCTCGTTGTCGTAGAAGACGAAGGTCAGGTCGCGGTTGGGGGCCGGGACGGTGGCGGCGATGCGCAGCTGCACGGCGACGCCCGCCTTCATGTCGCAGGTGCCGCAGCCCCACAGCACGCCGTCCTCGTCCAGCCGGGACGGCACGTTGCCGGCGATCGGGACGGTGTCGATGTGGCCCGCCAGGATCACGCGTTCCGCCCGCCCCAGGTCCGTGCGGGCCACCACGTTGTTGCCGTACCGCTCGACCGACAGGTGCGGCAGGGCGCGCAGAGCGCTCTCGATCGCGTCCGCCAGCGGCTCCTCGGTGCCGCTCTCGGAGGGGAAATCGACGAGCCGCGCGGTAAGCTCCGCGGCGTCCAGCGTGAGGTCAAGCGGGGTATCGGCCATGGCTCCGACCCTAACGCCACCGCCCTTTCGGGCATTGCCCGTACCCGGCGGACACCACTGGCTACCCTCCAGTACCTTGTACGCGTGCTTCAGCCGTCACCCGCCCGCAAACGCCGTGGCCGCCTTCTCCGTTCGGGAGCGGCCTTCGTGGTCCTGCTCTCGGTCGCCGGTTACGTGGCGGTGCAGTACGTCACCGGAGGCGCGGGCGCTCCGGGCTGCAAGGTGGTCTCCTCCGAGGACGGCCAAAGCTACGAGTTCACGCCGGAGCAGGCGGTGAACGCGGCGACGATCACCGCGGTGGGCACCGCGCGCGACCTGCCCGAGCGGGCGGTGACGATCGCGCTGGCGACCGCGCTCCAGGAGTCGACGCTGCGCAACATCGACCACGGCGACCGCGACTCGCTCGGCCTGTTCCAGCAGCGCCCCTCACAGGGCTGGGGCACGCCGCAGGAGATCATGGACCCGGCGTACTCGGCGGGCATGTTCTACGACCATCTGGTCGAGGTGCCCAACTACACCCGTCTCCCGCTGACCGTCGCCGCCCAGCGCGTGCAGCGCAGCGGCTTCCCGGACGCGTACGCCAAGCACGAACCGGACGCCGCGCTCCTGGCCGCCGCACTGACCGGACGGTCCGCGGCGACGCTGACCTGCCAGGGCCGTCCGGGCGCCACCCGGGACAAGGGCCCCGACGCGGTCCGCGCGGCGCTCGTGCGGGACTTCGGTCACGATGTGCTCCAGCCGGCCGGGGCGGAGGCGGGCGGCAGCGACGCGGCCACCCCGGGGGCCGCGTCCCCGTCCGCCGCCGGCGGCTCCGCCGACGCCGGCCGGACGGTGACGCTGCCGGTCGACGCGGCCGGTTCGGGCACGGAGGCGAACCCGGAGAGGCGCGGGTGGCAGCTGGCGCACTGGGCGGTGGCGAACGCCTCCTCGCTGCACATCGAGCGGGTCTCCTACGCGGGCCGGCAGTGGACGGCGGGGAACACCGACAGCAAGTGGAACCCGACGGGCGAGGGCGGCGCGCAGGGCGCCGAGCGGGGTGCGGGCTCGGTCCGGATCACCACCGCGCGCTAGCGCCCACCCGTACGATCCGTCACCCCTGGGGGTTACTCGTGGTGGCGCCGTGTCGACGCGGCGCCCGCGTTTTCGGAGCCTCACCGTCCGATCCGTCGGAGGCCAGGAAAATCAAGGGCTGTAAGGATTCAGCACACTTTCCGACCAGCTCCCTTTTGCCCGTTTTTATGGGCACCCGATAATGCGACGCATTACCAACTCTTTACGTTGTGCGTCCGCAACCTTCGCCGCCTTCGAGCGGTAGTCACTGCGTCCGAGCCCGTCGATCACTCGCCGGGCACGGTCGGATTACTCATCGTTGACTTCCGTCGAAGGAGCATCATGTCCCTCCCCCTGACCCGCCGGATCGCCCGTGCCGCGCTGCTCGTCGCTGCGGGAGCGGCCGCCGGGGTCGGTGCGGCCGGCTCCGCCAGCGCGGCTCCCGAACTGCCCGCCACCCCGAACCTCGGGGGACTGACCGCGCTGGACGGGGCGAACGTCGGCAACACCGTCGACGCCGCGGCCCAGAACGTCACCGAGACCGCGGGCGACACCGGCACCAAGGCCGTCAAGAAGACGGTGCCGGCCGCGGGCAAGACCGGCGGCTCGCTCGTCAAGAAGACCACGCCGGTGGCGCAGAAGGCCGCCGGTGACGCGGCGGGCTCCGCCGGGGACGTCGTGGGTGACACGGCGAAGTCGGCCACGGAGAGCGGGCTGCCGACGGACGCGCTGGGCAAGGGCGGACTGCCGGTGCAGGGTCTGCCGATCGGCTAGCACCGGGCTTGTACGGCTACGGGGTCTGGGGTTTCCCAGGCCCCGTCGTCGTGTGTGCCCACGCCGGTGCGGTGGGCGCTTCCTGGCGGGGTGCCCGGCGTTGGTGGCTGTGCCCACCCGTTCCGCCCCGCGGAACGGGTGGGCACAGCCCGGCCAGGCCGTCAGGCCGTCAGGCGGGACACCGCCGCCTGCACGCGTTCGTCCGTGGCCGTGAAGGCCACACGGACGTGGTTCGCGCCCGCGGGGCCGTAGAAGTCGCCGGGGGCGACCAGGATGCCGCGGTCGGCCAGGTGGGCCACCGTGTCCCAGCAGGACTCGTCGCGAGTGGCCCAGAGGTAGAGGCTGGCCTCGCTGTGTTCGATGCGGAAGCCGTGGCCGAGGAGCGCCTCGCGCAGGGCCGTGCGGCGGGCGGCGTAGCGCTCGCGCTGGACGCGGACGTGCTCGTCGTCGCCGAGGGCCGCCACGACCGCCGCCTGCGTCGGCGCGGACGTCATCATGCCGCCGTGCTTGCGGATCTCCAGGAGGGGCCCCAGGACGCCCGGGTCGCCCGCCAGGAAGGCCGCGCGGTAGCCGGCCAGGTTGGAGCGCTTGGAGAGCGAGTGGACGGCGACCAGGCCGTCGTACGAGCCGCCGTTGACGTCCGGGTGCAGGACGGAGACCGGTTCGGCCTCCCAGCCCAGCTCCAGGTAGCACTCGTCGGAGACGACCAGGACGCCGTGCTCGCGGGCCCAGGCCACGATCCGGGTCAGGTCGGCCTTGGACAGGACCTTGCCGGTCGGGTTCGACGGGGAGTTGAGCCAGAGGAGCTTCAGGCCGGCCGGGTCCAGGTCCGTGGGGTCGTCGTACGCCTCGTACTCGGCGCGGGCCAGGCGCGCGCCGACCTCGTACGTCGGGTAGGCCAGGCGCGGGAAGGCCACCTTGTCGCCCGGGCCGAGGCCCAGCTGGGTCGGGAGCCAGGCGACGAGTTCCTTGGAGCCGACGATGGGCAGGACGTGGCGGTGGGTGACGTCGCGGGCGCCGAGGCGGCGCTCGACCCAGCCGGTGATCGCGTGGCGCAGTGCCGGGGTGCCCCAGACGGTGGGATAGCCCGGGGAGTCCGCCGCGTCGACCAGGGCCTTCTGGATCAGGTCGGGGACGGGGTCGACCGGCGTGCCGACAGAGAGGTCGACGATGCCGTCCGGGTGCGCTGCGGCCGTCTTCTTGTACGGCTCCAGCTTGTCCCACGGGAAGGCGGGAAGGCGGTCGGAGACTGCGGACACGGTTACTGGCTCACTTTCCTGGTACGGCGAACGCCTCGGCCCCGTACGGCGCCGATCGGGTGACCGGGCCGTACGGGACCGAGGCGGCGCGGGTGCTTACGCCTGCGGCGGCAGCGCGGCGACGAAGGGGTGGTCCCGCTCGATCAGCCCCAGCTTGCTGGCACCGCCGGGCGAGCCCAGCTCGTCGAAGAACTCGACGTTCGCCTTGTAGTAGTCCTTCCACTCCTCCGGAGTGTCGTCCTCGTAGAAGATCGCCTCGACCGGGCAGACCGGCTCACAGGCACCGCAGTCGACGCATTCGTCCGGGTGGATGTACAAGGACCGCTGGCCCTCGTAGATGCAGTCGACCGGGCACTCCTCGATGCACGCCTTGTCCTTGACGTCGACACAAGGCTGCGCGATGACGTAGGTCACGCTGTCGTTCCTCCTCGATACGGGCGCTGGCGGGCCTCCTCAGGCTCCGCCGCCTGGCGCGCGGGAGCGCGGCGTCGTCGATGCCCGCCCCTAGTATCTCCGTTCTTGGGCATGATCCGAACAGGAGGGGTGCACCGACCCGTGGAAATCTCTGCCGCAGGCCGTCTCGAAGTCCGCATCACCGCTGCTGACGTGGGCAAACGAGTCTCCGTACGGCGCTTGAACGAAGCCGGTGCCGCGACGGAGAAGTTCACCGACACGGTTGGTGTTCTCACATCATGGGACAACGGTGTGCTGCTGATCACACGGAAGAGTGGCGAAAGCGTCCGCATACCCGAATCCTCGCTGGTCGCGGGCAAAGTGGTGCCGTCGGCTCCGGCGCGTCGCCGCGGTCCCGCCGCCTCCTACGAGGAACTGGCGCGCGTCGCCTCGCGTGCCTGGCGGCCGGTGGAGAGCGAGTGCCTCGGCGGCTGGGAGCTGCGGGCGGCCGGCGGGTTCACGCGGCGGGCCAACTCCGTGCTGCCGCTCGGTGATCCGGGAATGCCGCTCGGCGAGGCGCTGACGGCCGTACGCCGCTGGTACGGCGACCGCGGCCTGCCCGCGTACGTCCAGACCGCCACCGGTGCCGAGGGCACACAGGAGCTGCTGTGCGCGGAGCTGGAGCGGCGGGGCTGGGTGCGGGAGGTGACGGCCGAGGTGTGGACCGGCGGGCTCGCGCCGGTCGCCGACCGGGCGGAGGGCACCGGTGCCGTCCTGTCCCGGGAGGCGGACGAGGGGTGGCTGTCGCGCTACCAGCGCAAGGGCGTGAGCGACGTGGCCCTGCGGGTGCTGGGCTCCGGTCCGTCGGTGTGGTTCGCGACGGTGCCCGGCACCGACTCACCCGCGGCCATCGGCCGCTGTGTCGTGGACGGGCGGTGGGCCTCCTTCGCGGCCGTCGAGGTCGATCCCGCGCAGCGGCGCCGGGGGCTCGCCACCGCCGTGATGGCCGCGCTGGCCCGGCGGGCGCTCGACGAGGGCGCGTCGGCGGCGTGGCTCCAGGTCGAGGCCGACAACCCGGCGGCGCGGGCGCTGTACACCGGGATGGGCTTCGCGGCGCACCACGCGTACCACCACTACCGGGAGCCGGCGGACGCCGGTACGGACCGGTAACCGATCGCCGTGGAAGGGCACGAGCCAGTCATGCGTCACCCACGTTCTCCGCAGCCCCCGTCGCCGGAACGCTCCGCCGAGGTGCGGCGGCGGTTCGCCGAAGAGGCGCGTTCCGAGCGGCCCGACCTGTCGACGCTGTGCCTGCTGGTGGGGGCGGAGGCGGACGGGGCGCTGGACGAGGCGGGTCTGGACGCCGCGCAGGTGGAGCTGGACCGGCTGGCCGGCGAGCTGCCGTTCCGGCCCGGTTCGCCGCGGGCCTGGGCGGTGGCGCTGCGGGACCTGCTGGGCGAGCGGTACGGGTTCCACGGGGCCGCCGCCGACTACCAGCGGCTGGAGTCGTCGCTGCTGCACGAGGTGCTGCGGCGCCGGCGCGGACTGCCGATCCTGTTGTCGGTGGTGTGGCTGGAGGTGGCCCGGCGGGCGGGGGCGCCGGTCTACGGGGTCGCGCTGCCGGGGCACTTCGTGGTCGGCTTCGGGTCGGAGCTGGGTCCGGCGTTCGGGTCGGAGGAGGAGCGGGTGCTCGCCGATCCGTTCGACGGCGGCCGGCTGCTCGAGGGGAACGACGCGGAGGTGCTGGTCGCCGGGGCGACGGGGGCGGGGTTGCAGCCGTCGATGCTGGAGCCCGCGGCGCCGTTGGACGTGGTGGCGCGGATCCTGAACAACATCCGGGCGTGGGCGGCGGGGCGGCCGGAGCAGTCGGCGGTCGGGCTGTGGGCGATCGAGCTGGCACTGCTGCTGCCGGCGCATCCGGCGCGGCTGCGGTACGAGCGGGCGCGGTTGCTGGTGCAGCGGGGGGAGTTCTCGGCGGGGGCCGGGGAGCTGGAGGCGTACGCGGAGGTCGTGGGGGCGGTCGACGAGGAGGCCGCGGAGCGGGTCCGGGAAGAGGCTCGGGGGGCTCGGGCGATGCTGAACTGAACGCCGGACAGGCACTGGGGGCGGCGTCGTACGACGCGAAGGGCGCCCGGCGAGTGCCGGGCGCCCCTCCGCCCTCCTCCTGCTCGGTGGGCCGTCAGCTGGGGTTGGTCTCGATGACCGCGACGCGGTCGGTCTCGCTCTTCAGGGCCTGCCGCAGGGCGCCGTAGACGTCCTGCGGGGTGACGGCCGTCTTCTCACCGTTGGCCCGGCCGATGAGCACGCCGTCGAAGGTCTGTCCGTACAGGCCCTTGAGGGCGTTCAGGTCGGGCTTGTCGACGAGCTTGCCGTTGACGGCGGTGACCCTGAGGAACTTCCACAGCGACTTCTCGGGGCTGAACGCGATGCTGTGCGCCGGGTCCGTCTGCACGGTCACCTTGGCGGACATCGCCGGCTCGGCGAACTCCTTCATCATCCGGTCGACCTCGGCCTTGGAGACCGTGGGCTGCTGGGTCGTGGTCGGCACGTTCACCGGGGTGGCGGTGCCCGTCTCGACCTGGGCTCGGTACGCCTCCCGCACGGCCTCGGTGGACTTGGCGACGTCGATGCCCTGGCCCGGTTTGCCGTACACGGGGACGGCCTTGCCGGACTCGAACTCGATCGTGCCCTCGGTCACCGATCCGGCGCCGCCCGCGGCGTCCTCCAGGGCGGCGTGCAGCTTCTCCTCGTCGACGGGCATCTCCGGCTCGACGACCCGCTCCTGGCCGAAGAGCGAGCCGATCACGGAGACCGGGTTGTAGTCGCTGGTCGCCGCGTTGCTGGCCGTGGCCTGCGTGTCGAACTGGAGCCCCGCCTGGTCCGGCTTCAGGGAGACGGTTTCGCCGCCCACCTCGAGCTTGAGCGGCTTGGCCGCGCGGGCCCCGAGGACCTCGTCCAGCTTCTCGACGGCGTCGTCGCGCGTGCTGCCGCCGATGTCGACGCCGAGCACGGTGGTGCCCTTCGGCACGTCGGAGCGGTTCATGAGCAGGCCGGCGCCGTAGGTGACACCGGCGACGACGACCAGGCCGCCGACGAGCAGCGGGAGCTTCCCGCGTCCCTTCTTCTTGGCGGGCTTGGCGGAGCTCGCCGGGGGCGCGGAGACGGGCTGGGGCAGCTTCGGGGGCGTGTGCGGCGACGTCCCGTCGACAGGAGCGCCCCGGAACGGCGCGGTGCCTTCCGACGGTACGACGGGGATGCCGCTGGTGACGGTGTTGCCGGAGACGTTGTCCGGGTTGCCGTGGCCGTGGGTGCCGGGCTCCGGCGCGGGCTTCTGCGGAGTGAGGATCGCGGTGTCGTCGCTGAGCCCGCCGCCGGGACCGAGCCGGGCGCTGCCGGGACCGGCGCCGGGGCCTTGCGGCCTGCCCGGGCCGCGCAGGCCGTTGGGTTCGGGACCGCGCTGGCCGCCCGGCACGCCGGGGCCGCCGGGCAGACCGGGACCACCGGCCGGCGACGCCAGCGCGCTGTCGCCGGTGACCGGGCCGCCCGTCGGGCCCGCGGGGGCCTGGGTGCCCTGGGGACCGCCGTACGGGGACTGTCCGTTCGGTCCGTGCTGCCGCTCGCGGGGGCCGGGAGCCCGGCCGTCCTGCCCGTCGCCCGCGAAGTACGGCAGGTCGTCGCCGCCCGGACGGGTGCCGTTGCCGTTGCCGAGCGGCCCCGCCGCCAGTGCCTCGGTGACGTCGAAGGAGCCCGTGCCGCCGCCGTGGCCGGGCGCCACGGGACCGCCGGTCGCACCGGAACGGCCGGCGCCGCCCGCGGAACCGTTCCGGGAGCCGCCCGGGGCGTTCATGGAGCCGACGACGCCACCGGGACGGCCGCTCCCGCCGCCCGGCCGCGCGCCCGCACCGGAAACACCCGCACCGGCACCGGCACCCGCACCGGCTCCCGGGCCGGAGGCGCCCGGCGCACCGGGCGCGGTCCCCGAACCACCGGCCGTACCGGCACCGTTGACGGAGCCACCACCCTGAGCACCCTTGCCCGGACCGGACTTGCGCGGCGCGAACCAGTCGCTGGTCGGCTTGTCCTCGGCGGGCCCGGCGTGCTGCTCGGGCTCGGCGGGAGCCTCCGCGACGCCGGGGGCCGGCGCGGAGGCGCTCGGCTCGGACCGCCCGGCCGTCTCCGTGTCACCGGCGTCGGTCCCGGCGTCCGCGACGGGCTTGCGCACGACGACCGGCGGGATGGGACGCGACCCGGGGATGTTGATTTTGATACGGGTCGTCAGCGTCGTCTCGGTCTTGCGCTCCTCGGGCCGCGAGGCCGAACGGCCCGCGTCCGCACCGGCGTCGGAAGCCGTGGGTGTCCCGTAGGGCGGGGTGCCCGACGGGTAGGCGGCTCCGCCGCGCCCGTGGGGCCCGGAGGACGAACTGTCAGTTTCACGACTCAAGGCAGGTTCTCCCGGTTGGCTCCGCCGCCCGTCACACCTTCAGCGGGCGGCTCGGCGGCGCGCACCACCATACTGGCCACCTCTCGCGTGTATCCCTTGACCGCTGGGGAAACCCACACCGGACTCGCACGCCGGCGCCACGGCGAAGCCGTACGTCACTTGTGGAGCCGGACGGCGTCACCGTCCGGCCGCCGCACCGGTGCGAGGGTGGCGCACATCACAGCGATGGCGATGCCGCCGAGCAGGAAGAGATAGGAGCCGCTGCCGGCGGCGAAGAGGAAGTCGCCCTCCGGCCGGCTGGTGGTGAGCAGGACCACGGCGAGCGCCCAGCCGGCGGCGGGCGCGACGGCTCCGCCCCGGCGCCCCACGGCCCGGCCCGCGCCGAGGCAGAGGCCCGCCTCGGCGGCCAGCGCGAGCAGCAGCCCGCCCGGGAACCACGCCGGCTGCACCAGTGCGCCCGCCACGCCGACCACGGCACCGAGCGCGAAGAGCCCGAGGTAGAGGGCGGCCCGCCCGAGGGAGGGCGGACGCAGCGGCTGGGCCAGGGCGGAGTTCGTCGGTTGGGTGCGGCCGCTCACGACGCCTCCTGGATGCCGGTGCCGTTCTCGATTCCGGCGAAGAGGTCGCTCTCGCGCCCGCCGTCCCCGCCGCCGGGGCCGCGCTCGCCGCGCACCAGTTCGTAGTACTCGGTGGTGAAGAGCGGCTGGGCCAGTTCGTTGGAGAGGACGAAGTACGGGCCGTCGACGGTGATCTGCGTGGCGTGCGCGCGCATGGCGGCGGCCTTGGCCGCGTGCGTGAAGCCCTCGCCGCGGATCTCGGTGGTGATCAGCTCGTCGTCCACGACGCCCGGTACGTCCCCGACGCCGGCCGCCTTCTCGAAGGGCAGGAGCGGCAGCTCCTCGTCCAGCCGGGCGAAGGCTTCCTCGGCGACGGAGCGCGGTACGCGGTTCCAGTAGACCTTGGCGACGGGGCATCCGGTCTCGGCCGCCAGTTCCACCGCCCGCATGGCGACGCGGTGCGCCTGGATGTGGTCGGGGTGGCCGTAGCCACCGTCCGGGTCGTAGGTGACGAGGACCTGCGGCCGCACCTCGCGGATCACCTCGACGAGCAGCTCGGCGGCCCGGTCGACGTCGGCCTGCCACAGGCAGCCGGGGTCGTCGTTGTCGGGCAGGCCCATCATCCCGGAGTCCGCGAACCGGCCCGGCCCGCCGAGCAGCCGGAAGTCCTCGACGCCGAGCGCGCGCATGGCGGCCGCCAGCTCCTGAGCGCGGTGTCCGCCGAGGGCGGCTCCGGTCAGGTGCGCGAGCCCGGGCGGGATGACCTCGCCCCGCTCACCGAGGGTGCAGGTCACCAGCGTCACGTGGGCGCCCTCGGCCGCGTACCTGGCCATGGTGACGCCGTTGTTGATCGACTCGTCGTCCGGGTGCGCGTGCACCAGCAGCAGACGCCGGGAGGGCAGTTCCGTCATGGGCTCCACCCTAAGAGGCCGCCGCCCTGACCACGACACGCCCCGACCGCGGCCGCCCGGCGTCGTCAGAAGCTGATGCTTCCGATCATCCCCGCGATGTTCGTCGTCAGCTCACTGATCGTGGGCGCGACGGTCGACGAGGCCAGGTAGAAGCCCAGCAGCATGCAGACGACCGCATGCCCCGCCTTCAGGCCTGACTTCTTGACCAGCAGGAAGACGATGATCGCCAGCAGCACAACCGCCGAAATCGAGAGTGCCACGGCGGCTCACCTCCAATAAGCCCAGGGACATGGGGGGGTCGGACGCAGTCGAACGCGATCGGTCGCAGTCGAACCTTGGGGCAGATAAATCCACGCAGCGGGCACCCGGTTGATACCCACTATGCGCTAGTGATCATAACTATCCGTGCGCGCGCATCTCTCGGCGCACGGCCGCACAAGGGGGCGCATGGCCAATATGGTCAAGGCATGACGACCGAGTCCGACTCCTTCCCCAAACGGCACGCCCGCACCCAGCGGTTCACGCTCGGCGCGCCGCGTTCGTTCGCCGTGGCGCCCGACGGTTCACGGGTCGCCTTCCTGCGCTCCGGTTCCGGTACGGACCGGGCCAACTCGCTGTGGATCCTCGACGTCGACGAGGGCGGGGAGCGCGTCGCCGCCGACCCGCGCGCCCTCCTGGGCGGCGCCGAGGAGCATCTGCCGCCCGAGGAACGGGCACGTCGGGAGCGCAGCCGCGAAGGTGGCGCCGGCATCGTCGGCTACGCCACCGACGCGGCCCTGGAGCTGGCCTCCTTCGCCTTGTCCGGGCGCCTCTTCGCGGCCGAGCTGCGGGCCGGGACCGCCCGCGAACTGTCCGTCCCCGGGCCGGTGATCGACCCGCGCCCCTCCCCCGACGGCCGGCACATCGCCTACGTCGCCCGGGGTGCCCTGCGCGTCGTCGGTGCCGAGGGCGGCGAGGACCGGGCGCTGGCCGAGGCGGAGGCGGAGGGCGTCACGTACGGGCTCGCCGAGTTCATCGCCGCCGAGGAGATGGGCCGCAGCCGGGGCTTCTGGTGGGGGCCGGAGTCGGACCGGCTGCTGGTGGCGCGCGTGGACGACACGCCGGTGCGGCGGTGGTGGATCTCCGATCCCGCCCACCCCGACCGTGACCCACACCACGTGCCGTATCCGGCGGCGGGCACCGCCAACGCGGACGTACGGCTGTTCGTGGTCGGGCTGGACGGGGGGCGCACGGAGGTCCTGTGGGACCGGGCCCGGTACCCGTATCTGGCGCGAGTGCACTGGTCAGCGGCGGGTGCCCCGCTCCTCCTCGTACAGGCGCGCGACCAGCGCAGCCAGCTGTTCCTGGCCGTTGACACCGAGTCCGGGGCGACCCGGATGGTGCACGCCGACGAAGATCCGATTTGGCTGGAACTCTTCCCCGGCGTCCCCTGCTGGAGCCCTTCCGGACAGCTCGTGCGGATCGCCGACGAGGGCGGCGCGCGGGTCCTGGCGGTCGGTGAACGGCCGCTCACCGGAGCCCAGTTGCACCTGCGGGCCGTGCTCGACGTGTCCGGCGACGACGTGCTGGTCTGCGCGTCGGCCGGTGAGGAGGCGGAGGGCCCCGAGACGGGCGAAGTGCACGTCTACCGGGTGAACGAACTCGGCGTGGAGCGCGTCTCCCAGGAGCCCGGCGTGCACTCCGCGGTGCGCGCCGGCAACGTGACCGTTCTGGTCTCGGCGACGCTCGACCGGCCGGGGGCCCGGGTGCAGGTCCTGCGGGACGGGAAGCCGGTGGCGACCGTCGCCACTTATGCCGAAGACCCCGGTTTGTCCCCGCGCGTGACGCTCACCGAAGGGGGCGCACGCCGTGTCCCGTGCGCCGTGCTTATGCCAAGGGACTACCACGGTGACACCCCCCTCCCCGTCCTCCTGGACCCGTACGGTGGCCCGCACGGCCAGCGTGTGGTGGCCGCGCACAACGCCCACCTCACCTCGCAGTGGTTCGCCGACCAGGGGTTCGCGGTGGTCGTCGCCGACGGACGGGGCACCCCGGGCCGCTCCCCCGCCTGGGAGAAGGCCGTCAAGGACGACATCGCCGCCGTCGTCCTCCAGGACCAGGTGGACGCCCTGCACGCCCTCGCCGCCGACTTCCCGCTGGACCTGAGCCGCGTGGCCATCCGGGGCTGGTCCTTCGGCGGCTACCTGGCGGCGCTGGCCGCGCTGCGCCGGCCGGACGTCTTCCACGCCGCCGTCGTCGGCGCCCCGGTCACCGACCTGCGGCTGTACGACACCCACTACCAGGAGCGCTACGTCGGCCACCCCGACGAGCAACCGGAGGTCTACCGCCGCAACTCGGTCATCGACGACGCGGGACTCGTCGACGCCGCAGAGCCGCACCGGCCCATGATGGTCATCCACGGGCTGGTGGACGACAACGTCGTGGTCGCCCACTCCCTGCGGCTGTCCTCGGCCCTGCTGGCCGCCGGCCGCCCGCACGAGGTGCTGCCGCTGTCCGGCGTCACGCACATGACCCCGCAGGAGTCGGTCGCCGAGAACCTGCTGCTGCTCCAGGTGGACTTCCTCAAGCGGTCGCTGAACATGCCGCGCACCTGACGTCACCCGTGTGCGCCGACCGCCTTAACACGCGGGCAACTTCACCGACGCGGTCCCGATATACGGACGCGGCACGCTGATCGGCGTACGGCCGTGCGGGTGCCGTGAGCGGGCCGGGGAGCGCCATGTCACCCCGGCCCGCTGCCGTGTCCGCCGTCCTCCGTCTCCGGCACCACCTGCTTCTCCTCGGCGAAGTGGCACGCCGAGTCGTGGGCGGCGGGGCCCTGGACGCCCCGGAACTCGGCGGGCACCGCCAGCGCCGGCACCTCCAGGGCGCAGCGCTCCCGCGCCTTCCAGCAGCGGGTGCGGAAGCGGCAGCCGGACGGGATGTTGGTCGGCGACGGGACGTCACCGGCCAGAATGATCCGCTCCCGGTGCTCCCGGGCCTCCGGGTCGGGCACGGGCACGGCGGACAGCAGCGCCTGGGTGTAGGGGTGGGTCGGATGGTCGTAGATCTCGGCGTCGCGGCCGGTCTCCACGATGCGGCCCAGGTACATCACGCCGACCCGGTCGGAGATGTGCCGGACGATCGAGAGGTCGTGGGCGATGAAGATGTAGGAGAGGTCGAACTCGTCCTGGAGGCGGCCCAGCAGGTTGATCACCTGGGCCTGCACGGAGACGTCCAACGCCGAGACCGGCTCGTCGGCGACGATGATCTCCGGGCGCAGGGCGAGACCCCGCGCGATGCCGATGCGCTGGCGCTGGCCGCCGGAGAACTGGTGGGGGTAGCGGTTGATGTACTCCGGGTTGAGGCCGACCACGTCCAGCAGGTGCTGGACCCGCCCCCGCCGGTCGCCCTTCGGGGCCACCTCCGGGTGGATGTCGTACGCCTCCCCGATGATGTCGCCGACCGTCATGCGCGGGTTGAGGGAGGTGTAGGGGTCCTGGAAGACCATCTGGATGTTGCGGCGTACGGCCTTCAGGGCCTTTCCGGACAGCCGGGTGATGTCCTCGCCCTTGTAGCGGATTTCGCCGGCCGTCGGCTTCTCCAGGTTGACCAGCATCTTGGCGACCGTGGACTTGCCGCAGCCGGACTCGCCGACGATGCCCAGGGTCTCCCCGCGGGCCAGCGTGAAGTCGACGCCGTCGACGGCCTTCACCGCGCCGACCTGCTTCTTGAAGAGGATGCCGGAGGTCAGCGGGTAGTGCTTGACCAGGCCGCGGACTTCGAGGATCGGCTCGGTGGTCTCAGCCATGCAGGCACTCCCTCCAGAAGTGGCAGGCGCTGCCCCGCTCGGCGTCGGACTCCGTGACGTCGTAGAGGGGAGGCACGTCGGTGCGGCAGACGTCCTGGGCCATTGGGCAGCGCGGGTGGAAGGCGCAGCCGGGCGGGATGCGGGTGAGGTTGGGCGGCAGGCCCTTGATGGCGTACAGCTCCTGGCCCTTCTGGTCCAGGCGCGGGATCGACTCCAGCAGGCCGCGGGTGTAGGGGTGGGCGGGCGCCTTGTAGATGTCGTGCACGGGGGCGGACTCGACGATCCGGCCCGCGTACATCACCGCGATCTTGTCGGCGACGTCGGCGACGACGCCGAGGTCGTGGGTGATCAGGATCAGGCCCATGTGCAGCTCGCGCTGGAGTTCCGCGAGCAGGTCCATCACCTGGGCCTGGACGGTGACGTCGAGGGCGGTGGTGGGCTCGTCGGCGATGATGAGCTTCGGCTCCAGGGCCATCGCCATGGCGATCATGATGCGCTGGCGCATGCCGCCGGAGAACTGGTGCGGGTACTGCCGCACCCTCTCCTTCGCGGCGGGGATGCGGACCCGGTCCATCAGCTCCACGGCCTTGGCGCGGGCGTCCTTGCGCGACATCCCCCGGTGGACGGTGAACATCTCGCCGAGCTGGTCGCCGACGGTGAGGACGGGGTTGAGCGAGGACAGCGCGTCCTGGAAGATCATCGCCATCTCGGCGCCGCGGACCTTCCGGCGCTCCTCCTCCTTCAGCTTCAGCAGGTCCCGGCCCTCGAAGAGGACCTCGCCGGCGGTGATCCGGCCGGGCGGCATGTCGAGGATGCCCATGACGGTCTGGGCGGTGACGGACTTGCCGGAGCCGGACTCGCCGAGGACCGCCAGGGTCTCGCCCGCGTCGACCCCGTAGCTGACGCCGTTGACGGCCTTGGCGACGCCGTCGCGGGTGTGGAACTCCACGTGCAGGTCGCGCACTTCGAGCAGCATGCGGGGCTCACCTCAGCTTCGGGTCGAGGGCGTCGCGCACCGCGTCGCCGAGCATGATGAACGCGAGGACGGTGACGGCGAGGGCTCCGGAGGGCCAGAGCAGGGCGTGCGGGGCGTTGCGTACGTAGGGGGCGGCGGCGGAGATGTCGATGCCCCAGGAGACGCTGGGCGGCTTGAGGCCGACGCCGAGGAAGGACAGGGTCGCCTCCAGGGAGATGTAGGTGCCCAGCGCGATGGTGGCGACGACGATGACCGGCGCGATCGCGTTGGGCGCGATGTGGCGCAGCAGGAGCCGGGAGTTGGAGGCGCCGAGCGCGCGGGCCGCCTGGACGTAGTCGTTCTGCTTGGCGGTGATGACGGAGCCGCGGGCGATGCGGGAGATCTGCGGCCAGCCGAGCAGCACGATGAAGCCGATGACCGGCCAGACGGTGTTGCTGGTGATGACGGAGAGCAGGACCAGGCCGCCGAGGACCACCGGGATCGCGAAGAACACGTCGGTGATCCGGGAGAGGATCGCGTCCCCCGCGCCGCCGAAGAAGCCGGCGAGCCCGCCCAGCACGCTGCCGAGGACGGCGACCCCCAGCGTGGCGAGGACGCCGACCGCCACCGACGTACGGGCGCCGTAGACGGTGCGGGTGTAGACGTCACAGCCCTGGCCGTTGAAGCCGAAGGGGTGGCCGGACTGGGAGCCCTCCTGGGCCTTGGCCAGGTCGCACTTGAGGGGGCTGCCGGAGGCGATCAGGGACGGCCAGATGGAGATCACGATCAGGAAGAGGATCACCAGGGCCGAGATGATGAAGACGGGGTTGCGGCGCAGGTCGTGCCAGGCGTCGGACCAGAGGCTGCGGGGCTTGTCCCGCGGGTCCGCCCCGTCCGGTTCCGGCGGCTGCTCCAGCGTGACCGCCTCGCTCGCGCCCAGGTCCATCTGCCCGCCCATGCCGGTGCCGGCGACGGCGCGCTCGGGCTCGTAGGGCTGCTGGTGGTCAGGCATAGCGGATCCTCGGGTCGAGTACGGCGTACAGGAGGTCGACGAGGAGGTTGGCGACGAGGAAGACGAGGACCAGGACGGTGACGAAGCCGACCACGGTCTGGGTGTTCTGGCGCAGGATGCCCTGGTAGAGCTGGTAGCCGACGCCGTGGATGTTGAAGATCCGCTCGGTGACGATGGCGCCGCCCATCAGGGCGCCGATGTCGGTGCCGATGAAGGTGACGACGGGGATGAGGGAGTTGCGCAGCAGGTGCCGGGTGATGACCCGGTGGCGCGGCAGGCCCTTGGCGACGGCGGTGCGCACGTAGTCGGAGCGCCGGTTCTCCGCGATGGAGGTGCGGGTCAGGCGGGTGACGTACGCCAGGGAGACCGAGGCGAGGACCAGGCCGGGGACGATCAGCTCGCGGAAGGGTGCCTCGGTGGAGACGGCCGGGTCGATCCACCCCCACTTGACGCCGAGCAGGAGCTGGAGGAGGAGGCCGGTGACGAAGGTGGGGACGGAGATGACGACGAGGGTCAGGAGCAGCACCCCGGTGTCGACGGGGCGGCCGCGGCGCAGACCGGTGACGACACCGAGGATGATGCCGACGACGATCTCGAAGAGGATCGCCACGACGGTCAGCCGGATGGTGACCGGGAAGGCCGTGCCCATCAGCTCGGTGACCGGCTGGCCGTTGAAGGCGGTGCCGAAGTCGCCGGTGAAGAGGTTGCCCATGTAGGTGGCGTACTGCTGCCACACGGGCTGGTCGAGGCCGAACTCGTGCCGCAGCTGCGCGGCCGTCGCCGGGTCGCACTCCCGGTCGCCGCAGAGTCCCGCGATGGGGTCGCCCATCACGTTGACCATCAGGAAGATCAGCAGCGTGGCCCCGATGAAGACCGGGATCATCTGGAGCAGCCGCCGGACGACGTAGCGTCCCATGGCGCCCCCTCAGCCGACCTTGATCTCGTTGTAGACCGGGACGCTGAACGGGTTGAGCTCCACGTTGGACAGCCGCTCCGAGTAGCCGGCGCTGCCGTTCTGGTACCAGAGCGGGATGGCGCCCATCTCGTCCCTCAGGACTTCCTCGGCCTGCTGGAAGAGGTCGATGGCCTTGGCGGTGTCGGTCTCGGCGTTGGCCTGGTCGACGAGGTCGTCGAACTTCTCGTTGGACCACTTGCCGTCGTTGGAGGAGGCGCCCGTGTAGTAGAGCGGCTGGAGGAAGTTCTGGATGAGCGGGTAGTCCATCTGCCAGCCGGCGCGGAAGGGGCCGCTCATCTTCTGGTCGGTGATCTGGTTGCGGAAGTCGGCGAAGGTGCCGACCGGGTTGCCGACGCAGGCGCGGTCGTTGTCCAGGGCGTTGTTGATGGAGTTGCAGACCGCGTCGACCCACTGCTTGTGGGAGCCGGTGTCGGCGTTGTACGTGATCTTGACCTGGCCGCCGGGGAGGCCGCCGCCGTCCCTGATCAGTTTCTTGGCCTCGTCGGGCTTGTACTCGCAGGCCTCGCCGCACAGACCGGCCTTGTAGCCGCCGTCCTCACCGAGGACGGGTGAGGTCCAGTCGGTGGCCGGGGTGCGGGTCTGCTGGAAGATCGTGTCGGTGATCTGCTTGCGGTCGATCGCCATGGACAGGCCCTTGCGGACCTTCTCGGAGCCGGGCTTGCTCCAGTCGTTGTCGTAGAACGGGAAGGCGATGGTCTGGATGATGCCGGCGGGGGCGTTGATGTACCGGTCGCCGAGGTCGCTCTTGACGTTCTTGAGCTGGGCGGCGGGGATGTCGTCGACGAGGTCGAGGTTGCCCGCCATCAGGTCGGTGTAGGCGGTGTTGTTGTCGGTGTAGACCTTGAGGTCGACGCCGCCGTTCTGCGCCTTCTCCGGGCCGGGGTACTCCTCCCACTTGCGCAGGGACATCTGGGAGCCGCGGGTGTAGTTGTCCACCATGTACGGGCCGTTGCCGACGGGCTTCTTCAGCCAGGCGTCGTGGTCGTCGAAGAAGGCCCGGGGCAGCGGCGCGAAGGCCGGGTAGCCGAGGGTGTCGGGGAAGGTGGAGAACTTCTGGCTGAGCCTGACGGTGAAGGTGAGCGGCCCGGTGACCTTCAGCCCGGAGAGGGTGTCGGCGCTCTGCTCGCCGCTCTCGGGGTGCACCTTGTCGTAGCCGTCGATGTACGCGAAGAAGTAGGCGTTGCGCTGGTTGTTCTTCAGGCTGGCCCCGTAGTTCCAGGCGTCCACGAAGGACTGGGCGGTGACCTTCTCACCGTTGGAGAAGGTCCAGCCGTCCTTGACGGTGACGGTGAAGTTCTGCGAGTCGGAGGTCTCGATCTTCTCGGCGAGCATGTTCTGCGCCTCGCCGGTCTCCGGGTCGTACTTCTTCAGCCCCCGGAAGATCATGTCGAGGACCTTGCCGCCCTGCACCTCGTTGGTGTTGGCCGGCTCCAGCGGGTTCTGCGGGTCGCCCCAGGAGGAGCTGAGCACGGCGCCGGCGTCTCCCCCGCCGCTTTTGCCCCCGCCTCCGCAGCCCGCCGCCGCGAGGACTGCCGCCGCCGCGCAAGCGGCCCATTTGGCGTGCCTGACTCCGCGCATGGGGTGCCTCCTCGCGCCCTGACCCGTCCGGCTCGTTCCCCGACGCGTCCGCTGATCTCTCCGCTGATCCATTACCGGCCAGCATCAGGGGGCGGGCACGAAAACGCCCGTTCGCCCGGTCCGTACGGGTACGGCACTGCTCCGGACGGGGGTGCCGGACACACGGGAACCGGGGCGGGAGCCCGTGCTCCCGCCCCGGTTCCGGGGTGCCGTGCCGGTGGCCGGCTCAGCCCTTGGCGACCCGCTTGCCGCCGTCGTCCTCCAGGGCCTTCAGCCCCGGGTCCATCACCACGTCCTCGGCCCGCGCCTCGATGGTGGGCTCCTCCGGGAAGTGGCAGGCGGTCAGGTGACCCGCCCTGCTGCCCTCGATGCGGACCAGCGGCGGCTCCTCGGTCGCGCACTTGTCCTGCGCCTTCCAGCACCGGGTGCGGAACCGGCAGCCGGACGGCGGGGCGATCGGCGACGGGACGTCGCCCTCCAGGCGGATGCGCTCCCTCTTGTCGCCGTCGATGTCGGCTTCCGGCACCGCGGACAGCAGCGCGTGGGTGTACGGGTGCCGGGGCCGCGTGTAGATCGACTCCCGGTCCGCGATCTCCACGATCTTGCCGAGGTACATCACCGCGACGCGCTGCGAGAAGTGACGCACGATCGCCAGGTCGTGGGCGATGAAGACGAACGCGATGCCCATCTCCCGCTGCACTTCCTGCAGCAGGTTCACCACCTGGGCCTGGATCGACACGTCCAGGGCCGAGACCGGCTCGTCCGCGACGATCAGCTTCGGCTCCAGGGCGACGGCGCGCGCGACGCCGATGCGCTGGCGCTGACCGCCGGAGAACTCGTGCGGGAAGCGGTTGTAGTGCTCCGGGTTGAGACCGACGATCTCCAGGAGCTCCCGGACGCGCTTCTCACGGCCGCCGGGCGGGTTGATCCCGTTGATCTCCATCGGGCCCGAGATGATCGTGCCGACCGTCTGCCGCGGGTTCAGCGACGCGTACGGGTCCTGGAAGATCATCTGGATCTCGGACCTGATCGGCGCCAGCTGCCTGCGGCTGGCCCGGCTGATGTCCTGGCCCTTGTACTGGATGGTGCCCTGCGTGGGCTCGTACAGCCGGGTCAGCAGCCGGCCGGTGGTCGACTTGCCGCAGCCGGACTCGCCGACCAGGCCGAGGCTCTCGCCCGGGTAGACCTCGAAGTCGACGCCGTCGACGGCCTTGACGTGGCCGACGGTGCGCTTGATCGGGAAGCCGCCCTTGATCGGGAAGTGCTTCGTCAGGCCGCTGACCTTGAGGAGGGGGCCGCCGTCGCCGTCCCGCTGCTGCGGGATCGGGTCGGCCACCGCCGTGGTGGTCTTGCTGTTGTCGCTCATGGTGATGCCCCAGTCGCCGGTTTCCGCTCAGCCCAGCCGGGGCTGAATCTTCTCGATGAACGCCTGCTGCCGCTGTTCCCCCGTCAGGTGACAGGCCGCGGCCCGCCCGGCGGCGAGCGTCGGCCGCTCACCGGAGCAACGGTCCCCGGACACCTTGTCGGTGAAGGCGCACCGCGGGTGGAACGCGCAGCCCGAGGGCGGGTTGAGCAGCGAGGGCGGCGACCCGGGGATGGGCAGCAGCGGCTCGTCCACGTCGGAGGAGAGCCTCGGCATGGAGCCCAGCAGCCCCCAGGTGTACGGGTGCTGAGGCGTCTTGAGCACCTCGCGCACCGTCCCGCGCTCGACGGCCCGGCCCGCGTACATCACGAGGATGTCGTCGGCCATGTTGGCGACCACGCCGAGGTCGTGGGTGATCATGATGATGGCGGAGCCGAACTCCTGCTGCAGGTCCTTGAGCAGGTCGAGGATCTGCGCCTGCACCGTCACGTCGAGTGCCGTGGTCGGCTCGTCGGCGATGAGCAGGTCCGGGTCGCAGGCGAGCGCCATGGCGATCATGGCGCGCTGCCGCATACCGCCGGAGAACTGGTGCGGGTAGTCGTCGACCCGCTTCTGCGGGTGCGGGATGCCGACCTTCTCCAGCAGGTCGATGGCGCGCACCCGGGCGTCCTTCTTGGAGGCGCCGGTGTGCTTCATGAACGGCTCACCGATCTGCCGGCCGACCGTGTAGTACGGCGACAGCGCGGTCAGCGCGTCCTGGAAGATCATCGCCATCTTCTTGCCGCGGAGCGACTCCAGCTGCTTCTCACCGGCGCCGGTCAGCTCCTGGCCGTCCAGCGTGATCGACCCGTCGATGGCGGTCTTCCGGCGGTCGTGCAGGCCGAGGACGGCCAGGTTGGTCACCGACTTGCCGGAGCCGGACTCGCCCACGATGCCGAGGGTCTTGCCGCGCTCCAGGTCGAAGGAGAGCCCGTCCACCGCCTTGACGACGCCGCCCTCGGTGGAGAAGTGGACCTTGAGGTCGCGCACCGAGAGGAAGGCGTCCCCCGAGGCGGCGGCAGCGGCCTCTTCGGGCTTGGTCTGAGTGGTCACGGTGGTTCTCCTAGGACAGGCGCACGCGCGGGTCGATGACGGCGTACATGGCGTCCACGATCAGGTTGAAGACGATGATGAGCGCGGCGCTGACGAGCATGACGCCCATCAGCATCGGCAGGTCCTTGTTGGTGACGGAGTCCAGGGCGAGCCGGCCGATGCCGGCCAGGCCGAACGTCATCTCCGTGACCATGCCGCCGCCCATCAGCGCCGACAGGTCGATGCCGAGGATGGTGACGATGGGGATGAGGGAGCCGCGCCAGGCGTAGCGGAAGAAGGTGTAGTTGCCCGACATGCCCTTGGCGCGGGCCGCTCTCACATGCTCTTCCTGCAGTTGCTCGATCATCGACGAGCGGCTCATCCGGGTGTAGTTGGCGGTGAAGATGGTCGCCATCACCAGCCAGGGGATGAGCAGACCCATGAACCAGCCGCCGAGGTCCTCGGAGAAGGGCACGTACTTCGGCTTCTCCAGCCAGCCGGTGGAGTACACCAGCGGGATCATCACCAGCGGGCCGAGGAAGTAGATCTGCAGGGAGCTGATGACCAGGGAGCTGGAGCTGAAGGTCTTGTCGATCCAGGTGCCGCGGAACTTGGCGGCCAGCAGACCGGCGCCGAGGCCGACGGTGAGGAAGACCAGGAGGCTGCCGACGGTCAGCGAGATGGTCAGCGGGAAGCGGTCCAGGATGGTGTCCCAGACGTTCTGGTCGTTGGCGAAGGACACACCGAAGCAGGGGGCCGGGCAGTGCCCGACGGCGAAGTCACGGCCGGCGAAGATCCCGACCATGAAGTCCCAGTACTGGACGGTGACCGGCTTGTCGAGGCCCAGGTTCTTGTGGATGATCGCCAGCGCGTCCGGAGTGCAGTTCTTGCCACAGGCCAGCATGGCCGGGTCCTGCGGGATCGCGAAGAACATGAAGAACGTGAACGCACTGATCAGCAGGAGGATCAGCGCCGCGCCGAACGTCCGGCGAATGAGGAATTGAAGCATGGCAGACAGCTGCTCTCAGGACGGCGGCAGTCGGGTGGGAGGCTGGGAGGGGTCCGGGGCCGGTGGTGGGCGCTCCGCCGCGCGCCCACCACCGGATTCCCGACCGAGCGGGTTACTTCTTCAGGAAGATCCGCGTGACGTCCACGTAGCTGGAGTCGTGGCTGTAGCGGATGCCGCCGATGTTCGAACCGAAGATCTGGAAGACCTTGGTGTAGTACAGCGGGGCGGCCGGGTTGACCTCCGTGGAGATGTACTTGGCCAGCTCGGCCCACGCCTTGGTGGCCTCGGCCGTGTCCGTGATCTTCTCGATGCGCTTGATCTCGGAGTTGACGTGGTCGTCGTTGATGTGCGAGTAGTTCGACGCGCCGTCCTGGATCTGCGTGCCGTCGTACACCGGCGGGATGACCGTGGAGGCGGACGGCCAGTCCTGGCCCCAGCCGGTCATGTACAGGTCGTAGCCGTTCTTGACCTTACCGACCTGCTCGTACCAGGTGGCGGAGTCGATCTCCTTCTTCTGGATGTCCAGACCGATCTTCTCCAGCGCGTCGGCGATCAGCACGGCCTGCTTCTGGCGGGTCGGCGTGTTCGCGTAGGCGTAGACCAGGCTCTTGCCCTCGAAGCCGCCTTCCTTGATCAGCTTCTTGGCGGCCTCGATGTCGCCGTTGGGCTTCTTCAGCCGGTTGAACGGGTCGAACTCCGCGTCGTAGCCCGGAGTGGTGGGCGAGATCAGCGAGTTGGCGACCTCACCGCCGTAGGCACCGCCGTCGGCCTTGAAGACGGAGTCGGAGGGCATCGCCATGGTGATGGCGTCACGGAGCTTCTTGTCCTTGACGCGGTCCATGTTGAAGTTGAGCTGCCACACGTAGGGCGCGTAACCCTGGATGGTGCGCTTCATCGCCTCCTTGTCGCTCACCACCTTCTGGAGCTGGGTGGTGGCGACCTGACCCGTGAACATCATGGCGTTCTTGGCCTCGCCCTGGTCGGCGAGGAGGGTCTTGGTCTGGTTCTCGTCGTCGGAGTTCATCGAGATGTTGAAGCCGTCGACGTACTGGTGGCGCACGGAGTCGGACTTCGGGTCCCACTGGTCGTTCTTGACCAGCTGCATGGACTTGCCCGGCTTGAAGTCGGCGATCTTGTACGGGCCGACGGAGACCGGGTCGGAGTCGTACTTCGCCTTGGTGTCCGTCTCCTCCGGGACGACGCTGTAACCGGGCATGGTCAGCATCTGCGGGAGGTCGGGGCGCGCTTCCTTGAAGTGGAAGACGATCGTCTTGTCGTCCGGCGTCTCCAGGACGGAGTCGGGCAGGTGCTTGCCCTTGTCCGGGCCCTGGTACGCGTCGCGGTAGGTGGTGCCGGCACCGGACAGCCACTGCTGCAGGTACGTCGGGCCGTCGGTGATGTAGTTCGAGTACAGGCGCTCGACCGTGTTGCGGATGTCCGCAGAGTTGATCGGGTTCCCGTTCTCGTCCTTCAGGTTGTCCTTCAGGGTGTACGTCCAGGTCTTGCCGCCGTCCGACGTCTTGCCCGCGTCGGTGGCGAGGTCGCCCACGACGGTCAGGTTGCCCTGGTCGTCCTCGTCGTACTGGGTCAGGCCGCGGAAGATGAGGCGGCTGAGCAGCTTGCCGTCCGAGACGTAGATCTGGCCCGGGTCCAGGTGCGAGAAGTCCGCCTCCTGGTAGACCGTCACGGTGCCGCCCGGCTTGGCGCCCGGCACCTCGGGGGCCGGACCGGTCGACGCCTGCGCGTCACCGATCTGGACCGGCTTCGACTGCGACTTGGCGTCCTCCTTGGTCTTGCTCTTGTCCTTGGAGGAGCTGTCGCTGCCGCCACCACCGCAGGCGGTGAGGGTGAGTGCGCCGGCCGCGACCGCGACTATCGCGGCCGTGGCGGTGCGGTTACGGAAGATGCTCATAGGGACGAATCCACCTGCCTGTGAGTAGTGAACACTGCTGGTACTTGGCCGAGGGCGGGCTGAGCGGCGCCGGTCCGGCCGGGCGGGGGTGTGGGGGGATTCCCCTGGGGGATCAGCGGCTCGACTTGGGATCGAAGGCGTCCCGCACCGAGTCGCCGAGGAGGTTGAAGGCCACCATGAAGACCACCATGGCCACTCCGGGGAAGAGCATGTAGTACGGGTCCTGCTCGACGATGTTGGCGCCGATGGCGAACATCCGTCCCCAGTCCGGCGTGGGCTCGACGTAGCCGACGCCCACGAAGGAGAGGAACGCGATGCTCAGGATGGTGCTCGGCAGCGTCAGCGTCGCCTGTACCAGCGTCGGGGTGACGATGTTGGGCAGCAGCTCCTTGCGGATGATGCGCCAGGGCGAGGCCCCGGAGATGCGCGCCGCCTCGACGAACTCCCGGTCGCGCAGGGAGAGGGTGGCGCCGCGGACGATGCGGGCCATGCTCATCCAGCCCAGGAAGGACAGGACGATGATGATGGCGGCGGCCCGCACGTAGGTGGGCGTCTCCTTGTCCGGGGCGACGAAGACCGTGGTGATGACGGGCATCGCGGCGACGAAGAACAGCTGGCTGGGCAGCGCCATGAAGAAGTCGGTCACCCGGCCGAGCCAGTAGTCGATCTTCCCGCCGAAGTAGCCGCCGGTGAGACCGATCAGCACGCCCAGGATCGTCATGATGAGGGTCGCCGCCAGCGCGGTGGCGATCGAGTTGCGCATGCCGTACAGCAGCTGCGTGAACACGTCGCGGCCCAGGCCCGGTTCGATGCCGAACCAGAACTCCCCGTCGATGCCGCCGAACGGCGCCGCCGGCATGGTGAACATGTCGAGCAGCTCGGGCCGCTCCTGCCCGTAGAGCGTGTACGGGTCCTTGCCGTAGACCTTAGAAATCAGGGGCGCCGCGGCGGAGATCACGAAGAAGAAGAGGACGACGCATGCCGAGATCACACCGGCCCGGTCGCGCTTGAAGCGCGCCCACATCAACTGCCCCGGCTTCTGCCCCACCGGCTCCTTCGGCTTGTCGGCGTCGCCCTTGGGCGCGCTCTCCTTGTCCAAGACGGAAGAGGCTTCAGCACCCTCAAGCTCGATTGGACTCGTCATGATTCGTCCGTTTCACAGGTTGGAGGTCGTCGGGGGCGCACTGCGGTCCGACGGCCTTCGCACGGCGTACGTCATTCGCAGCGCGCGAGGGGAACAACGACGGAGGGGCGGCGTCACCACCCCTGGGGAACCCTGGCTCGCGGTCGGGGCCTACCGACCGACGGAACGAGTCGTCAAGGGAGTTCGCGACGTCGCGTCGCTACCGCAACCACCGTGACGGCACAGGACGCGCCCGCGGGGCCTTCAGCCGCCATCGGGGACGATGCGACCCATATGGCGCTTGTGGCACCTCGCATGGGTTCCTCCTCATGAATCCGCTGGTTCACCGCAAAGAGGAGCACATGACTCATCCCGGCCACCTCGCGGTGCCGGAAATCGTCTGGTGCCCCCGCGCTCGCGAGTCTTCGCCCTCAGCGCGTGACCCGTTCATTCGAGCTTTACGCGCCTAACTATCTGCCATCCGCAGGGGAACGAACCACACTCTTGAGGTCTCGGTTCGATCACAGATAGGGGCTAGATCTTTCAAAATCCGGACAAAGGGTTTGGTGAGAGATCACTGCGAAACGGACTTGTTACACATCTGGCGGTGGTCACTGTCCGCATAGCGAACGCCGGTGTGACGAAAAGTGATTGCGCGTAACGCGTCCGCAGTGCAGAGTCCCGTGCAGGACTGTCCTGCGTTCGGCACGCCGCGCCGGCGGGCCGGGCGAAATGCTTCCGCGGAGGTTAGTGCGGTTCCGGCCGCTGGGCGGCGTTCCGCCTCCGAATCGAGGGTTTTCCCTAGAGTTGACCCGAAACGGCACCGGGCCCCACGTGTTCACGTGGGGCCCGGTGCCGTTTTGGAACGGGGTGTCAGCCGTGCTTGGCGCGGCTCGCGGCGCGGGCGCGCTCGCGGGCGTCCAGGTTCACCTTGCGGATGCGGACGGCCTCCGGCGTGACCTCGACGCACTCGTCGTCGCGGCAGAACTCCAGCGACTGCTCCAGCGAGAGCTTGCGCGGCGGGACGATCGACTCGGTCACATCGGCCGTGGACGACCGCATGTTGGTGAGCTTCTTCTCCTTGGTGATGTTGACGTCCATGTCGTCGGCGCGGGAGTTCTCGCCGACGATCATGCCCTCGTACACCTCGGTGCCGGGCTCGGTGAAGAGCACGCCGCGCTCCTGGAGGTTGGTCATCGCGAACGCGGTGACGGCACCGGAGCGGTCGGCGACCAGCGAGCCGTTGTTGCGGGTCTGCAGCGTGCCGAACCAGGGCTCGTGGCCCTCGTGGATGGAGTGGGCGATGCCGGTGCCGCGGGTCTGGGTCAGGAACTCCGTCCGGAATCCGATCAGACCGCGGGACGGCACCACGAACTCCATGCGCACCCAGCCCGAGCCGTGGTTGGACATGTTGTCCATCCGGCCCTTGCGCACGCCCATGAGCTGCGTGACCGCGCCCATGTGCTCCTCGGGCACGTCGATCGTCATCCGCTCGACGGGCTCGTACGTCTTGCCCTCGACCTCCTTGGTGACGACCTGCGGCTTGCCGATGGTCAGCTCGAAGCCCTCGCGGCGCATCTGCTCGACCAGGATGGCCAGCGCCAGCTCACCGCGGCCCTGCACCTCCCAGGCGTCCGGGCGTTCGGTGTCCAGGACGCGGAGCGACACGTTGCCGATCAGCTCGCGGTCCAGGCGGTCCTTGACCTGACGGGCGGTGACCTTGCGGTCCTTGACGGCCGCCTTGTTGTCCGCGCCCTTGCCGGTGGCGCCGCGGCCGACCAGCGGGGAGGTGTTGGTGCCGATGACCATGGAGATCGCGGGCTCGTCCACCGTGATCAGCGGCAGCGGGACCGGGTTCTCCTGGTCGGCCAGGGTCTCGCCGATCATGATGTCCGGGATGCCTGCGACGGCGCAGATGTCACCGGGGCCGGCCTTCTCGGCGGGCTTGCGGGTGAGCGCCTCGGTCATCATCAGCTCGGAGATGCGCACGTTGCTGACCGAGCCGTCGCGCTTCATCCAGGCGACCGTCTGGCCCTTCTTCAGCTCGCCCTGGTGGACGCGGAGCAGGGCGATGCGGCCGAGGAAGTTGTCGGCGTCGAGGTTGGTCACGTGCGCCTGGAGCGGGGCGTCCTCGTCGTAGGTCGGCGCCGGGATGTGCTCCAGGATGGTGGAGAAGAACGGCTCCAGGTTGGTGGAGTCCGCGGGGACCGTGCCGTCGTCGGGCTTGGTGAGGGAGGCGACGCCGTCCCGGCCGCAGGCGTAGACGATCGGGAACTCGATCTGCTCCTCGTCGGCGTCCAGGTCGAGGAAGAGGTCGTAGGTCTCGTTGACGACCTCGTCGATCCGGGCGTCCGGACGGTCCGTCTTGTTGATGCAGAGAATGATCGGCAGCCGCTGGTGCAGCGCCTTGCGCAGCACGAAGCGGGTCTGCGGCAGCGGACCCTCGGAGGCGTCCACGAGCAGCACGACACCGTCGACCATCGACAGACCGCGCTCGACCTCGCCGCCGAAGTCGGCGTGGCCGGGGGTGTCGATGATGTTGATCGTGATCGGGTCCCCGCCGTCCTTCGGGTGGTACTTCACCGCGGTGTTCTTGGCGAGGATCGTGATGCCCTTCTCACGCTCCAGGTCGTTCGAGTCCATCATGCGGTCGTCGACGGAGTCGAGCTGGTGCGCGGCGAAGGCACCGGCCTGCTTGAGCATTCCGTCGACGATGGTGGTCTTGCCGTGGTCGACGTGGGCGACGATGGCGACGTTGCGGATGTCGTGGCGCGTGGCCATAGTGAGGCGTACTCCCGGAAGTGTGAGGTCGGCCTCGCGCACGTCCGTGTCACGCGGGCCTGCCGGGCGGTACATGCCACGGCCTCACCCCATGGTACGGGGCCCCGGGGGCTGCGGCTTGCCGGGGCGGGGGCGCACGGGCCGGGGACGCCCGCTCACTTCGAGGGGCTCGCCGGGGCCTCGGCGCCCCGGGCGCCCTTCTTCAGGAAGCCCATGTCCTCGTAGACCGGGGTCTCGAAGCCGAAGGCGCCGGCGTTGGCGAGGTTCTCGCGGGCCGCCACGAGCTGGGGGCGCTGGTAGAGGGGGACGGAGCCGGCCGCCGCCCAGATCCGCGAGTCGGCCTTGCGCAGCAGATCCCGTGCCTTGTCCTGGTCCAGCGTGCCCATGGCCTGGTCGAAGAGCTGGTCGACCTGGTCGGTGCCGACCCGGGTGTAGTTCTGCGCCACGTTCAGGGAGCCGTCCGCGGCCGGGACGGGCTTGGCGTAGATGGGGCGGGCGTCGGTGGCGGGGAAGGCGGAGGCGGGCCAGGAGTAGAGCGCCAGGTCGTACTCGCCGGAGGCGACGTGGTCCTTGAAGTAGCTCTCGTCCGGCACCTTGGTGATCTCGGTACCGATGCCGATCTTCTCCAGCATGTCCGAGATGCGGTCGGCCACGGTGCGCAGGGCCTTGGAGCCGGGGCCGGAGGGGACCACGAAACTGAGGGTGAGCGCCTTGCCGTCCTTGGCGACGGGGGCCGCCGCGGCGCCGGCCGGGGCGGCGGTGCCCTTGGGGGCGTAGGCGCCGGGGGCGCCGCCCTGCGCGGTGTTCTTGCCGCTGCTGTGCCTCTCGCCGGTCTCCTGGTCGGCGTCGTCGGCGTCGTCGGCGTCCTTCTCGCCCCGGTCCCCGGCGTCCGTGGCCTTGTCGTCCGTGGCCTTGTCGTCCGTGGCCTTGTCGTCCTCGCCGACGATGTACGTGCCGTCGTCGCCGCCGTCGGACTTCTTCTCGTCCTTCTCGTCCTTCTCGTCCGCGGACTTCTCCGCGCCGGCCGCCTCCTCGCCGTCCTCGGTCTTCTTCACCGGTCCGCCGGGCACCCACCCGGCGTCCGCGAGGAGCGCCCGGGCCTCCTTGGCGTCCTGGTCGCCGAGGGCGCCGCTGCCGTCGGCGTAGACGGGCTGGCCGGACAGCGCGAGGTGGCTGCCGACCGGCTCGGCGGGCAGACCCAGCGGCTTCAGCACCGCCGCGGCCAGCTTCTCCCGGTCCAGGGCCCGGGCCACCGCGCGGCGGACGCGTTCGTCGGCGAGGGGGCCGTCGGCGCCGTTGAGGGCGAGCTGGGTGTACGCCGGCTCCAGGGACTTGCGGACCTCGAAGCCGCTCAGGGCCTTGCGCCGGCGTTCCGCCTTGGCCTCGGCCTTGCGCCGCTTCTCCCGGGCGAGGATCTCCTCCTCGGCGGCCTCCTCGTCGGAGCCGTTGGCGACCGCCCAGGAGCGCAGCGCCTCGGCGGCGGACCTGCCCTGCGGGCCCGGGAGCGCGGAGGTGCCCGAGCCCGGGGCCGGGGTGCCGTCCGGGCCCATGAGCGGGGTGCCGGTGCCGGCGTCCCGGGGGCCGGCGGCCACGGCGACCTGTTCGGCGGTGTCCGGGTCGATCTCGGCCAGGTCGAGCTCGCCGGCGACCAGCTCGGAGACCCGCTCGTCGCGCGGCACGGCACGCAGGACGATCTTGTCCAGCTTGGCCGGCTCTCCCCACCAGCGGGGATTGCCGGTGAGGACCACCTCGTCGGCCTTGGTGTCGACCTTCTTGACGGCGAAGGGTCCGGCGGTGACGTCGAGCTCCCGCCGGGCGCCGTCGTTGAAGGCGTCGGGGGAACCGGTGACGTCCTTCGGGTACAGCGGCGTGAACAGCGACTTCCAGTCGGCGTAGGGCCGGTCGAAGGTGACCCTGACCTCCAGGTCGTTCGCCCCGCGCTCGATCTTCTCGATGCGGTCGTAGCCGGCGTTGCGGGCGGTCCAGTAGGCGGTGTCCTTGCCCGACAGGGCGCGCCACTGGGCGGCGAAGTCGGCGGCGCCGATCTCCCGGCCGTCGCTCCAGACGGCCTGCTGGTTGAGCTTGTAGACGACGACCTGCTTGGGCTCGGTCTCCACGACCTCGGCCGACTCCAGGTAGTCGGGGTTGCGCACCGGACGGCCCCGCTCGTCCATCCGGTACATGGAGGGCAGCACGGCCTGGGCGACGCGGGTGGTGGTGGCGTCGGCGTCGGACTGGAAGGCGTTCAGCGTCTCCGGTACGGAGTCCACGGCCCAGCGCAGGGTGCCGCCGTCGGCGATGCGGGCCCGGGCCGCGGCGGCGACGTCCTGCTCGGCGAGCGGCTTGCCCGCCGGGTCCTCGGAGGTGCAGCCGGCCATCGCGGGGAGAGCGAGCGCGCCCGCGGTGAGGAAGGCGACCGAACGCATGACCGCGCGCGGTCCGACGCCGACGTGGGACATCTCTGCTACCTCCGGAAGGCCGCGGGCGTTGTCGCTTTTGGCGGTATTTGGAGTTGATCATTTGTATTCGGACGGGATGCGGCCACTGAAGAGGAAACGGTTCGGCCATGCCGGGAGACACGGCGGTGACGGTGCGCAAGCCCACCCGTGCGGCGCAACGCCACCCGCGATGCACCGACACGCCCCGGCCAATCGCTGCACGTCCCTTCCCAGCGACAGGTGTGACGCGCGACACTCTCAGGCGCATGAACGTCACCACCAAGGCCGTTCCGCGCCGCGGCCGGCGGAAGCGAGGTCACGTCATGTCCGTGCACGACGACCTGTCATCGATCCAACGCAGTCTCGACGACCTCTCCCGGTCGGTGGCCCGGCTGGAGCAGCAGCTGGGCAGCGGCGGCCTGGAGGTCCGCCGGGTCCGCACCGACACCGACCACCTGCGCGACAGCGTCGCGCTGCTGCGGGCGGCGGCAGCCGCGCCGGACGCGCCCAGGCGTCCGGACCTCGTCACGATCCCCGACACGCCGTACGACGGCTCGCTGTGGACGGACTCGGACGACGAGGGCCTCGGCGCCCGCGACCGCCGCGCTCCCTGAACCCGACCCGACCGACCGGAGTCGCCCAGTGGCCACTGGCACGGAACCCCCAGCCACCGACCCCCATCCCCCGGGCGGCGGCGTCCACAGCCCGACGCGCGCCGCCATCCGCGCCCCGCACCTGCGCACCGACCGCTGGTGGCTGGCACCGGCCGCCACCGCCGCCGGACTGCTGGCCTTCGTCGTCTACTCGACCTGGCGGGCGTTCGCGGGCGCGGACTACTACGCGGCCCCCTACGTCTCGCCCTTCTACTCCCCCTGCCTGGCGGAGAACTGCGAGCCGATGCGCGCGGGGCCCAACTGGGAGGTCTTCGGCAGCTGGTGGGGCATCTCCCCCGCGATCATCATCCTGGTCTTCCCGCTCGGCTTCCGCCTGACCTGCTACTACTACCGCAAGGCCTACTACCGGGGCTTCTGGGCGTCCCCGCCGGCCTGCGCGGTGGCCGAGCCGCACAAGAAGTACTCCGGCGAGACCCGCTTCCCGCTGATCCTGCAGAACGTCCACCGGTACTTCTTCTACGCGGCCCTCCTGGTCGCGCTGATCCTCACCTACGACACCGTGCTCGCCTTCCGCGACGAGGACTACGCGTGGGGCCACATGGGCCTGGGCACCCTGGTGTTCCTCGTCAACATCGTGCTGATCTGGGCGTACACCCTCTCCTGCCACTCCTGCCGGCACATCGTCGGCGGCAAGCTCAAGCACTTCTCCCGGCACCCCGTGCGCTACCGGATGTGGCAGTGGGCCGGGAAGCTCAACGCGCGCCACATGCAGCTCGCCTGGGCGTCGCTGGTGAGCGTGGCGCTCGCCGACTTCTACGTGTATCTCGTCGCGTCCGGTGCCTTCGACGATCCGAGGTTGTTCTGATGTCCGTGGTCGACCGGCAGGAATGGGACGTCGTCGTGGTGGGCGCGGGCGGTGCGGGACTGCGCGCCGCGATCGAGGCCCGCGAGCGGGGCGCCCGTACGGCCGTGATCTGCAAGTCCCTGTTCGGCAAGGCGCACACCGTGATGGCCGAGGGCGGCATCGCGGCCGCCATGGGCAACGCCAACTCCGGTGACAACTGGCAGGTCCACTTCCGCGACACCATGCGCGGCGGCAAGTTCCTCAACCAGTGGCGGATGGCCGAACTGCACGCCCAGGAGGCGCCGCAGCGGGTGTGGGAGCTGGAGACCTGGGGCGCGCTGTTCGACCGTACGGAGGACGGCCGGATCTCGCAGCGCAACTTCGGCGGCCACGAGTACCCGCGCCTCGCCCACGTCGGCGACCGCACGGGCCTGGAGCTGATCCGCACCCTCCAGCAGAAGATCGTCTCGCTCCAGCAGGAGGACTTCCGGGAGACCGGCGACTACGAGTCCCGGCTGAAGGTCTTCCAGGAGTGCACGGTCACCCGCGTCCTCAAGGAGGGCGGCCAGGTCTGCGGCGTCTTCGGCTACGAGCGCGAGACGGGCCGCTTCTTCGTGCTCCAGGCGCCCTCGGTGGTGATCGCCACGGGCGGCATCGGCAAGTCCTTCAAGGTGACGTCGAACTCGTGGGAGTACACGGGCGACGGCCACGCCCTGGCACTGCTGGCCGGGGCGCCGCTGCTGAACATGGAGTTCGTGCAGTTCCACCCGACCGGCATGGTCTGGCCGCCGTCGGTGAAGGGCATCCTCGTCACCGAGTCGGTGCGCGGCGACGGCGGCGTGCTCCGGAACTCCGACGGCAAGCGGTTCATGTTCGACTACGTCCCGGACGTCTTCAAGGACAAGTACGCGGTGACGGAGGAGGAGGCCGACCGCTGGTACGACGACCCGGACCACAACCGGCGGCCCCCGGAGCTGCTTCCCCGGGACGAGGTGGCGCGGGCCATCAACGCCGAGGTGAAGGAGGGCCGGGGCTCACCGCACGGCGGCGTCTTCCTCGACGTGTCGACGCGGATGCCCGCCGAGGTGATCAGGCGCCGGCTGCCGTCCATGTACCACCAGTTCAAGGAGCTGGCCGACGTCGACATCACGGCCGAGCCGATGGAGGTCGGGCCCACCTGCCACTACGTGATGGGCGGCATCGCCGTCGACTCCGACACGGCCGCCGCGCGCGGGGTGCCGGGGCTGTACGCGGCCGGTGAGGTGGCCGGCGGCATGCACGGCTCCAACCGGCTCGGCGGCAACTCGCTCTCCGACCTGCTGGTGTTCGGGCGCCGGGCGGGCCGGCACGCGGCCGAGTACGCGGCGGGGCAGGACGACGGGGCGCGACCCCGGGTGGCCGACGCCCAGGTCGACGCCGCCGCCGCGGAGGCCCTGCGGCCGTTCTCCGCGGAGGCGGAGCCGGCGGAACCCGACGACAGCCCGCCGGAGAACCCGTACACCCTCCACCAGGAACTCCAGCAGACCATGAACGACCTGGTCGGCATCATCCGCCGCGAGCCGGAGATGAAGCAGGCCCTGGAGAAGCTGGCCGAGCTGCGGCTCCGGGCCCGCCGGGCCGGGGTGGAGGGGCATCGGCAGTTCAACCCGGGCTGGCACCTCGCCCTGGACCTGCGCAACATGCTGCTGGTCAGCGAGTGCGTGGCGCGGGCCGCACTGGAGCGGACCGAGTCGCGCGGCGGGCACACCCGTGAGGACCACGCGGCGATGGACCGCGCCTGGCGGGGCGTCAACCTGCTGTGCTCCCTCACCGACCCGACCGGGGGTCTGGCGGCCACCGACCCGGTGCGCGGCCAGATCGCCCTGACCCGCGAGGCCGCCGAACCCATCCGTCCCGACCTGCTCGCCCTGTTCGACAAGGAGGAGCTGGTCAAGTACCTCGCCGAAGAGGAGCTGTCCGAATGAGCGGCTACGAGGCCCGCTTCAAGGTGTGGCGGGGTGACGTGGAGGGCGGCGGCCTGGAGGACTTCCGCGTCGAGGTGAACGACGGCGAGGTGGTCCTCGACATCATCCACCGCCTCCAGGCCACCCAGGCCCCCGACCTCGCCGTGCGGTGGAACTGCAAGGCGGGCAAGTGCGGTTCGTGCTCGGCGGAGATCAACGGGCGTCCGCGGCTGCTGTGCATGACCCGCATGTCCGTCTTCACCCGCGAGGAGACGATCACCGTCACGCCGCTGCGGGCCTTCCCGGTGATCCGGGACCTGGTGACGGACGTCGGCTTCAACTACACCAAGGCCCGGGAGGTCCCGGCCTTCGTGCCGCCCGCCGACCTGGGGCCGGGCGAGTACCGGATGATGCAGGAGGACGTCGACCGCTCGCAGGAGTTCCGCAAGTGCATCGAGTGCTTCCTCTGCCAGGACACCTGCCACGTCGTCCGTGACCACGAGGAGAACAAGCCGGCCTTCGCGGGCCCGCGTTTCCTGATGCGCGTCGCGGAGCTGGACATGCACCCGCTGGACGCGGCCGGGGACACCGGCCTGGACCGCGGTCGCACGGCCCAGGACGAGCACGGCCTCGGCTACTGCAACATCACCAAGTGCTGCACGGAGGTCTGCCCCGAGGGCATCAAGATCACGGACAACGCGCTGATCCCGCTGAAGGAACGGGTTGTGGACCGCAGGTACGACCCGCTGGTGTGGCTGGGGTCGAAGATCCGGCGCCGGTCCTAGTTCGGGTCCTGGCGGACCCAGCCCTCGCGGTATTCCTTCCAGTTCGTTTCGGTCGCCGCGAAGTCGATGTACGGGGCGACGCCGAAGAGCTCCCGGTCGGCGTCCGTCCGGGAGAGGCCGAGGCGGACGCCGCGTACGGCGGCTTCCACGGTCTCGGCGTGACCCCAGTGGTCGAAGTTGCTCTCGTGGTAGAAGGGCAGGCCCATCAGCAGGTGGGTGGTGGGCGGGGTGACCTCCAGGGCGAGGGACGTCTGCTGGGCCACGTAGCCGCCGTAGGTGCCCTCCAGCGGCTGCGCGGTGTCGTACGTCATCACCGCGATCTGGTCGACGCGGCGGGCGACCTGGCCGAAGAACTCCTGCGACCACCACTTGGGGTTCTCGGTGAAGACACCGAAGACGGTGTGCAGGGCGGGCAGCGGGTCGATCTGGTGGGCGGCCACGGACAGCTGCGCGTCCTCGTCGCGGGTGACGGCGCGCAGGTCGTCCAGGAGGGAGAGGTAGTTCCGGTCGCCGGAGTGCAGGGGCTCCAGGTCGAGGTGGACGCCGTCGTAGCCGGCGTCCAGGACCTGGCGGGCGGAGCCGACGACGGCGGCGCGGGTGTCGGCGCGGTCCAGGTGCATGCCGTCGGGGCCCTCGGTGACGAGGACGTCGCCGAGGAAGGCCTGGACGCGGACGCCGGGCAGTTCGCGGTGGACGGCGTCGATCAGCCAGCGGGCCTTGGGGTAGCGGGCCTTCGGCAGGGTGCCGTCGTGTTCCAGCGGGCCGGTGTGGACGTACAGGTCGCGGATGCCGGTGGTCTTCAGGCGGGCGGCGAAGGCGGCGAGGTCCGCGTCGTCCTTGCGGCCGTCGACCCAGGCGTGGCCGAGCCACATCGCGTCGCGGTTCCTGGTGTGGGTGCCGTCGGCGGGGTCGCCCATGTAGTTGACGCGGAGGGCGGTCTCGGCGGTGAGGAGGGGGAGGAGCAGGACCAGGAGGACGGCGAGGGCGGCGCGGCGGACGCGGGTGCGGGTTCGGGTTCGCTTGGTGGCCTCGGCCCCGCCTTCGGCGTTCCGGTTCCCACCCGCACTGCCCGTGCGGCTTTCGTCGTCGGGTGCGGGTGGCCCCTGTGGGGGGTGATCGCCGCCGGCGGCTTTCTCGTGCGGGTCGGTGTTTCTCGGCTCCGTGTCCTCCACGGTGTCCCCTCCCTGTGGCCCGTCCCCGGTCGCGGTGGCCGGTTCACGTGCGTACGCTCGCTGCGTGTTGCCAGCGAGGACGGCTCGAACCGGTGTTCCGGTTGCGGTCAGGGGTGCGTGGCGGTGATCTCCGCCGATCTGGTGCCGCCCCTGGTCGCGGCCGGGGCGGCCCTGCTGCTGGCGGGGTACGGCCGTGTGCGCCGCACCCGGCGGGCCCGGAACCGTACGACTCCGGGCCGGGTCAGAACAGGCTCAGCAACGCCTCCGCCGGGTCCGTGAGCTGGGTGTCGCCGCCCGGCAGGGGCAGCTCGAACCACACCGTCTTGCCGCGCGGCGTACGGCGTGAGCCCCAGGCCGCGCTGAGCAGGCCGACCAGTTGCAGTCCGCGGCCGCCCTCGTCGGTGTCGCGGGCGCGGCGCCTGCGGGGCTGGACCAGGCCGGAGTCCCAGACCTCGCAGACCAGGGTGCGGTCGAGGAGGAGGCGGAGCCTGATCTCGCCCTCGCCGTACCTGAGGGCGTTGGTGACCAGTTCGCTGACGAGCAGTTCCGTGGTGTCGACCAGCGGTTCCATGTCCCAGTCGAGCAGCTTGGCGCGGGCCAGTTCGCGGGCCCGGCCGACGCTGCGCGGCTCGCGGGGCAGGGTCCAGTCCCCGACGGACTCGCTGGGCAGCCCCTGGACGCGGGCCATGAGCAGGGCGATGTCGTCCTCGCCGTGATGGCTGTCGAGGGTGTTGAGGACCTGGTCGCAGACGTCCTCCAGGGGGCGCGCGGGGTCGGTGAGCGCGCCGACGAACGCCTGGAGGCCCTCGTCGAGGGGGTGGTCGCGGCTCTCGACCAGACCGTCGGTGTAGAGGGCGAGCAGGGCGCCCTCGGGCAGTTCGACCTCCACCTCCTCGAAGGGCTCGCCGCCGACGCCGAGCGGCAGGCCCGGCGGTACGTCCAGCATCAGCGCGGACTCGCCGGGCTCGACCAGGACGGGCGGCAGGTGGCCGGCGTTGGCGAAGGTGCAGCGCCGGGTCACCGAGTCGTAGACGGCGTAGACGCAGGTCGCCAGGTAGACCTCGGAGAGGTCGGCCTCGCGGGGGCGGCGGGCGGCCCGGGTGGCCTGCTGGACGCCGCCGGGAGCACCGAGGCCGCGGGCGATCTCGTCGAGCTGGGAGAGCACTTCGGCCGGTTCGAGGTCGAGTCCGGCGAGGGTGCGGACGGCCGTGCGGAGTTCGCCCATGGCGACGGCGGCGCGCAGGCCGCGGCCCATGACGTCGCCGACGACCAGCGCGGTGCGGTGACCGGGCAGTTCGATGACGTCGAACCAGTCGCCGCCGACCTCGCTGGGCCGGCCGGTGGCCGCGTTGCCGGGCAGGTAGCGGCAGGCGATGTCCAGGCCGGACGCCTCGGGGTCGCCGGGCGGCAGCAGGGACCGCTGCAGTATCAGCGCGCGTTCGTGCTCGCGCCGGTAGAGGCGGGCGTTGTCGATGCAGACGGCGGCGCGCGCGGCGAGTTCCACGGCGAGGTCGCGGTCGCGGTCGCCGAACGGCTCGCTGCCCTTGGTGCGGGCGAACTGGGCGAGCCCGACGACGGTGTCGTGGGCGACCATCGGGACGGCGAGCGTGGACTGCACGAGGCCGCCGTCCTCGGCGGGGACCGTGCGTGGCCGGGCGGTGCGCAGGGCGTCCGCGCAGGGCGAGTTGAACGGGTAGTGGTGGACGGCGCCGAGCTTGACCCGCTCGCCGGTGCCGTGGAAGGGCGCGTCGGAGACGGCGCTCGAGAAGGCGACGCGGCGCAGTTCCGCGCTGCCGTCGGCGAGGCCGGGCGGGGTCTCGTCGCCCACCAGCAGACCCTGGTACAGGTCGACGGTGGCCAGGTCGCAGAAGCCGGGGACGACGACGTCGAGGAGTTCGCGGGCGGTGGTCTCCAGGTCGAGGGAGTTGCCGATGCGGGCGCCCGCCTCGTTGAGCAGGGCGAGGTTGCGCCGGGCGGCAGCGGCCTCGCGGGCGGCCTCGCGGCGGGCGGTGATGTCGGTGCCGAGCCAGGCGACGCCGATGGGGCGCCCGGAACCGCTGTGCACGCGGTAGAGGTTGACCGACCAGTGGCGGCGGTCCTCGGTGCCCGGGGTGAAGCCGGTGACGTGCATGTCGGTGATGGAGTCGCCGGTCTCCAGCACCCGGCGCAGGGTCGCGGAGACCCGGTCGGCCTCGGCGCGCGGCAGGTAGTCGTGGACGCCCTTGCCCCGGTGGTCGTCCGGTGTGCCGCCGAAGACGGAGGCGAACCGCTCGTTGGCGCGGCGCACCCTGAGGTCGGGGTCGATCAGGAGGAAGCCGAACGGAGACTGGCCGAATATGGCCTGCGAGGCGGCGAGGTCGGTCTCGATGCTGCGCAGCACGCGGACGTCGACGACGATGCAGACGGCGGCCTTCTCCCCGTCGCCCGTCCGCGTCGGCATGACGTACACCTCGGCGAGCCCACGCTGCCCGCCTCCGCGCCGGCCGCCGCCCTCGGTACCGCGGTCCGGCACCCGGAAGGGCACCACGCCGGTCCACTCCCGCCCGTCGAGGATCTCGGCCATCTTGCGCTGGCCCCGCTCCCGCAGGTCGGGGTCGATGAAGGCCTCGATGGGGTCGGTGCCGACGGCCTGCTCGGCCCGGATGCCGAGCAGTTGCTCGGCGCGCAGGCTCCACTGGTCGACGAAACCGTCGGGGCCGATGGAGAAGGACGCGACCTTGATGTAGTCGTAGATGGAGCCGGGCGGGCTGCTCTGCCACACCGCGTCACCGAACGGCGCGCCGCCCGACGGGCCCTCGGACCCCGTGGCCCTCGCTGGTATCTCGCTCACGCGAACCGTCCCCTCCAGCTCACCGCGTCCGGCACCGGTCACCGGCAGCGGCTGCCCGCAGTATCCAGCACTACGGCGCCGCACGACACGGTGTTCACGATCACAGCACGGTCCCGATGGTTTTCGGTCCGGACCGTGACAACACTTCCAGTCTTCTAACCAGCGGACACGGCATCGAATCACGCAGTTCGACAACTGCCACTGGCCTGAACCAGTTGGTGGGCGGAAAACGGAGCGTCACCCGGCCGTTCCGTCACTCGGGCACGGCGAGTTCGAACCAGACCGTCTTGCCCGCCTCCCCGGGCCGGGTCCCCCAGCGGCGCGCGGAGGAGGCCACGAGTTGCAGGCCGCGGCCGTCCTCGTCGCCGGGCCGGGCGACGCGGACACGGGGCGGGTCCGGAAGCGGGTCGGAGACCTCCACCAGCAGGATGCCGTCCGGCCCGGCCCGGCGGCGCACCAGGCGGACGCCGATGGGCCCGGTGGCGTGCCGCAGGGCGTTGGTGACCAGCTCGCTGACCAGCAGGGCGGCGATGTCGCCGACGTCGTCGAGGCCCCATTCGCGAAGGGCGCCGCGGACGCGGGAGCGAGCGGTCCGCACGGCGTCCGGCACCGCGGGAAAGACCCACTCGGCACAGCCGCCTTCGCTGTCGATCACGCCGATCACTTCCCCGGCCGGCGACTCCCACCCATGTCCGGTTTCGTGGGGTTAATGGGCACATACCCGGTTCTCGGGCGCCGGTACCGTCGAGGAGGGCGCACAGTTGCACTCACGGCGCACAAGGCGCTCACGCCGGGCCGTTCTCACGCGCCGCGCGCGTCCGGCGCCTCCAGTCCGAGGTGGGCGAGCGTCCGCTCGACGGCCGGTACGTCCTGGTCGAGCCACGGCACGTCCCAGACCTCGGCGGGGGTGAGCCAGCGCAGGTCGTCGTGGTCCTCGAGCGGTGCGGGGGCCGCGGAACCGGGGAGCAGGCGCGCGGTCCACACGTGGAGCACGAAGGGGGCCCGCAGGGGCCACTGCCCCGGGACCCGTTCACCGGGCTCTGCGGTCACGCCCAGTTCCTCGCGCAGCTCGCGCACGAGGGCCGCCTCGGGCTTCTCCCCCGCCTCCACCTTGCCGCCGGGCAGCTCCCAGCGCCCGGCCAGCTCGGCCGGCGCGCTGCGGCGCGCCGCGAGCAGGCGTCCGTCGTCGACCAGGGCGGCGCCCACCACGATCCGTTCCGTCATGCGCGGGAGCCTACGGCTCTTCCCGGGGCGACGGCCCAGCGGTCCCGCCGGCCGCTCGCGCGGCGCGGTCAGTCCGCCGCGCCCGTGCCGCCCGCGCCGAGCTTCTCGACCCAGTAGAGCTGCTGGTGGCCGCGACCGTCGAGGGTGTCCGCGATCCTCTGGGCCTCGGCCCGGGTCGCGTACCTGCCCACGCGGTAGCGGTTGCCGTTGTCGTCCTGCCGGAAGACCAGCCAGGGAAGAGTGACCGTGCCGTCGTTCATCGCGCCCCTCCACTTCCCGTCCACGGCCCGCGCCGCGCCCCGCCTGCCAAGGAAACCGCAATCCGCATATGCCCGAGCCTACGCCTAACCTTCACGCAGCGAATACGGCTTTACACAAAGAGGTACCCAACCGGCCAGAACGGTGGGGGCGCACGACGCGGAGTGCGCCGTGCGCGCGCCGATGCTTCGGTTCGGAGCCATGCCGAGGACGTGGAGACGACCTGCGGGAACGGCCGGATCGCGGCACCGTGCCGACGTCGGCGAGGGGGCGGACGTCCGCACGGACACGGAAAAGGGGCGCGGGAGGCGCACGAGAGGCGTGCGCCATCTCACACGACCGGGGGCGCGTGAACTCCCCCGGCGGCGCCGCTACTTGACGGGCAGGTGGTACGCCACCCGGTACCGGTCGGCGGGAACGACCACGTCGGCCGTCTCGACGGCCCGGCCCGAGGCGTAGAAGGTGCGCTGGACGACCAGCACCACGTGCCCGGGGACGCCGCCGAGGGCGAGCAGCTCCTCCGCGAGGCCGGGGCGGGCGCCGACCTCCTCCGTCACGTTGTCGACCACGACGTCGATGGCGGCCATCCGCTCGACGACGCCCATGCCGCCGAGCGGCCCCTCCTCGGGCAGCATCACCGGCGTACGGCCGGTGAGGTCCAGCGGCTCGTAGGAGGTGGAGAGCATCATGGCCTCGCCACCGTCCCGGTAGACGTACCGGGTGCACATCACCCGGTCCCCGGGTTTGATCCCCAGCCGCTCGGCGACGGCGCCGCTCGCCTCGGCCTGCTCGCTGCGCGACTCCCACGTGCCGCGCGCCTCACCGTCGGCCTGCTCCTGCCTGAAGGGCGTGGCACCGCCCGCCGGCCGGAACCCGGACCGGGCGATGCGCCGGGGCACGGGCCGCTCACGCACATACGTCCCGGAACCGGACCGGCCCTCGACCAGCCCCTCGGCCATCAGCACCTTGCGCGCCTCCAGCGCGACGGTGTCCGAGACGCCGTACTCCTCGCGGATCCGCGCCTGGGACGGGAGGCGGGTGTGGGGCGGCAGCAGTCCGTCGGTGATCTTCTTGCGGAGATCACCCGCGACGCGGAGATACGCCGGCTGCTCACCGAATGTCACTGGCCGCTCCCATCAGGTTGTACAGACAGCAACAGCGTGGCAACCGTAGGTTGTGCCAGGCAAGCAAAGGCCAGAGAATCACTCGAAGTGATGACTTGTGCCGTCGGAGGGCTTTACGCAGGCACTTTCTCCCCGCTATAGCCGCCGTCACACCTCCATGCCGGGGCCCTCTGCCCCACCGTCACCGGACTCGTCGTAGACCGGCGGCGTGGTGTCCAGCCCCAGGGACTCGCGGGCGGTGACCGTGGTGTCGCCCTCGATGAGCGTGTAGCCCTTGTCGAGGTGCTCGTAGTACGTGTCGACGTCGGCGGCCCCGGCCGCCAGGCTCCACTCCCGCGTCGCCGCCTCCAGGTCCTCGACCAGCGCGGCGAGCGGCTGCTCCGACTCCGCCGGCCAGTCGTGCCCGCGCAGCATCCCGGCCTCCTCCGCGAGCGCCTGCGACACCTTCCCCGCCCAGGCCCGGTATCCGGGGAGGTCCTCCTCGACGGTCTCGGTGGCCGGGATCTCGTCCATGGCGCGCTGGAGGTGGCCCTCCGCCGACAGGTAGGCGTGCTGGTCGGCGTCGAGGGTCGTGGCGTCCATGCGCAGGGAGCCGGTCAGTGTGCTCCGCTCGTCCGTGTTCCCGAACAGGCAGGTGACCTCGCGGTCGCCGCCGCGCCAGCTCTGCGCGGTCGGCGTCAGGTAGTACACGTCCACGTCGGCCGGCAGGGCCCAGCGGTCCATGGCGTAGGAGTCCTGGAGGGCGTAGCACCGCTCGTCGGCGACCCGGGTGATCTCCGCGTCGCCGGGGTAGGCGCCGCCGGGCAGGTCGAACACGGCGAACACCTCGCCGTCGTGCTCCCGCGCGCAGGGCACCTGGTCGACGTCGTACGTCACGCCCTGCAGGGAGCCGCTGGGGGTGGTGAAGCACTCGCCCTTCTCGAGCGCGTACGCGGTGCCCTCGCCCCGCGCGGCGTCCCGGAAGCCGTCCCAGAAGTCGGCGGCGGCACCCGTGGAGAGCGTCACCGCCCACAGGACCAGCCCCACGGAGGACAGTACGGAACCGGCCACCGCGAAGCCCTTGCCCCGCTCGCCCCGCTTCCTGATGCGGGCCAGCGCGACCAGCCCCAGCACCAGCCCGACCGCGGGCACGCAGCAGAGGACGCCCAGCACGAAGGCGGCGATGGCGAACCCGTTGACGGGCGGCTGCCGGGGATGGGCCATGTAGGGCCGACCCCAGGCTCCGCCCGGGTACTGCGGCTGCGGCGGCGGGTACGGGCCCTGGGCGCAGTGGTGCCCCTGGGGATACTGCTGCGGGGCCTGCTGCTGCGGGGACTGCCCCTGAGGGAAGGGCTCTTGGGGGCCGGGCGGCGGCGGTATGGACACGTGTACCGTGCTCCTGTTTCGGGCGGTGACGCGGAGGCGCCGCGGGGCTGGGGCGGGCCTTCCCTCGGGTGGCCGGCCGATCACTGAGCGATGGTAAGCGTGCGGAGGGCGGGGACGGCATGCGGGTCACGAGCACGACGGTCCAGGCGGTGAACGGGCTCACGGCACGCTGGGCGTCCGCCACCGACGGGAGCACGGTGCTCTCGGCGGTGGGCGTGTGGCCCCTGCTGGCCCTGCTCGCCGACGGCGCGGCGGGCGCGGCCCGGTCGGAGCTGGAGGAGGCGGTGGGCGTGCCCGCCGGCCGGGCGGCCGTGGCGGCCCGCGAACTGCTCACCGGCCTCGGCTCGGTGCGCGGCCTGGAGAGCGCCCTGGGGCTGTGGACCAAGCGCACCCTGGAACTGCGCGAGCGGTGGGAGGCCGGGCTGCCCGCCGACACGCACGGCGTGCTCACGGGCGACGCGGAGGCCGACGGGGCGGCGCTGGACGCCTGGGCGGCGAAGCGCACGGACGGGCTGATCGAGCGCATGCCGGTGCGGACGACGCGGGACACCGAGATGGTGCTGGCGAGCGCGCTGGCGCTGCGCACCCGGTGGCTGAAGCCCTTCGAGGAGGGGTGGCTCACCCCGGAGACCGGCCCCTGGCAGGGGCGTGAACTGGCGGGCCTGTGGCGCCACAGCACGCTGCTCGACCGGATCGGCGTGGCGGACACGCCGGACGGCCACGTCACCGAGCTGAAGGTACTGGGCGACACCGCCGTGGACGTCCATCTGCTGCTCGGCGAGGCGGAAATGCCCCCCGGTCAGGTGCTCGAAGCGGGGATCGGTGTCCTCGCGCGCCGGCACCCGGTGACGCCGGGTTCGCGCCTGCCGTACGGGGAGGCGGGCCCGGGGGTCGAGGTCGTACGGGAGCCCACGATGCGGCCCGAGCCGCCGGTGCTGGACGTGACGCTGCCGCCGTACGCGGTCACCTCCGAGCACGACCTGCTGGAACGCCCGGAGCTGTTCGGACTGGCGACGGCGCGGCTGCCGGTGCACGGTCACTTCCCCGGCGTCAGCTCGTACCCGCTGTGTATCGAGTCGGCCCGGCAGTCCGCGCTGGCCCGGTTCGACGCCCGGGGGTTCGAGGCCGCCGCCGTCACGGCGATGGGCGCGGCGGGGGCCGGGTTACCCGAGCTGCGGTGGCTGCGCACCACCGTCCGGGCCGTCTTCGACCGCCCCTTCGGCTTCCTCGCCGTCCACCGGCACACGCGCCTCGTCCTCGCGGCGGGCTGGGTCACCGACCCGGAGCCGTTCCGCGAGGACGAGGTCATCGGTTCCTACGACTGATCAGCCGTCAGAACTGCAGGGCCCAGGCGTCGATCCGCCCGGTGTCCCACGAGGCGTTGTCGCTGACCCGCAGCTTCCAGGTGCCGTTGGCGGTCTCCGAGGAGGCGTTGACGGTGTACGTGGTGTTGATGTCGTTGGCGCTGCCGCCGGTGCCGTACGACTTGAGCGTGTACGCCGTGCCGTCCGGGGCGACCAGCTGGACCTGGAGGTCGCCGATGTAGCTGTGGACGATGTTCACGTCAACGGAGAGCGCCGAGGGGGCGTTGCCCGAGACGCCGGAGACGGTCACCGGGGACTCGACGGTGGCGTTGTCCCGGATGGTGTAGTCACCGGTGTTCTCGAAGCGGTCGCCGGTCGGCGGGGGCGTGGTGCCGCCGTCGCCGACGTACAGCAGCCGGTTGGGCGAGCCGGTGCCGGGGTTGGAGACGACGCCGCTGGTGGCGGCGGACGTCAGCGCGGAGGCGACCTGCGCGGGGGTGGCCGAGGGGTTGTCGGCCAGGTGGAGCGCGGCGGCCCCGGCGACGTGCGGGCTCGCCATCGACGTACCGGAGATGGTGTTGGTGGCCGAGTCGCCGCTGTTCCAGGCGGAGGTGATGGAGGAGCCCGGCGCGAAGACGTCCAGGACCGAGCCGTAGTTGGAGTAGCTGGCGCGGGCGTCGCTCGACGTGGTGGCGCCGACCGTGATCGCCTCCGTCACCCGGGCCGGGGACTTGGTGGAGGCGTTGGTGGACTCGTTGCCGGCCGCGACGACGAAGGTGACGCCGGAGGAGATGGCGTTGCGGACGGCCGTGTCGAGGGCGCTGTCGGCACCGCCGCCGAGAGACATGTTGGCGACGGCGGGCTTGACGGCGTTGCGGGCGACCCAGTCGATGCCGGCGACGACCTGCGCGGTGGTGCCGGAACCGGAGTTGTTCAGTACCCGGACACCGACGACCTTCGCCTGCTTGGCGACACCGTACGCACTGCCCGCCACGGTGCCGGCGACGTGGGTGCCGTGACCGTGGCCGTCCTGGGCGGTGTTGTCGTTGTCGATGGCGTCGTAGCCGTAGGAGGCGCGGCCGCCGAAGTCGCTGTGGGTGATGCGGACGCCGGTGTCGATGACGTACGCCGTCACGCCCCGTCCGGCGCTGTCCGGGTAGGTGTACGAGCTGTCCAGCGGGCGGTTCTGCTGGTCGATGCGGTCCAGGCCCCAGGAGGGCGGGTTCGGCTGGGTGCCGGTGACGTGGAAGGTGCGGTTCTGGACGACGGAGGCGACGGCCGGGTCGGCGGCGAGACGTTTCGCCTCCGTCTCCGAGGCCTCGACCGCGTAGCCGTTGAGGGCCTTGGTGTAGGTCCGCTCGATGTCGGCGCCGTACTTCTTGGCCACGGCGCGGCCCTCGGCGGAGCCGGACCTCGCCTCCTCCGCCTTCAGGGTCACGATGTAGCTGCCGGCGACCGCGTTCGCCGCGTCCTGGTACTGGATGCGGCCCTCCGCGGCGGCCGGGGCGGCGCCGGCGGGGAGCGCGGAGACGAGGCTCGCGGTGAGGGCCGCGGTGGCCACGGCGCCGACGGCGGCCAGTCTTCGCCGGGTGGTGCGGTGGGGGTGGTGACGCAGCACTGCCATTGAGGGGTCCTCCTCGGTGGGGGTGGTGCATGGTGGGGTTCGTGCACGCCGAGCAGACCGCCCGTCAGGACATGGACAGGACACGGGTAAGTCATGCCCATGACAACGTGGGGCGGCTTTGGTGCGTCAGCCGAAAGATTGAGGCTTCCAGAGGAATTGCACAAGGGCCCTGCACGGATGTGCGGGTACCTGTGCCGTTTGAGCGGGGCGCCTCACGTCCCGCTTGCTGACCCTCCGTTCAGCTCCCGGAGGCGGTGGACCGGGTGCGCTTCTCCCACGCCTCGCGTCCTCGCGGACGGGGCCGGGGTGGCCGAGAACCGCGCCGGCCCCGTCGCCGCCGAGGGGCGGGCGCAACGGGTGCGCCCGGCCGCCAGGGCCGCGCGGACGGGGGCCGCCGCCTTGGCGGGGCGCCCGGCCGGCTCCCGCCGCCGACGGCGACGAGCCCGCGGGTTTCGGCCACCTTGGCGTCCGGTCCGCGGACCGAGCCCCAGCCGCTACGCCGTGGTCCGGCGCCGGGAGGACGGGGGGCGGGCGTCGGCGCGGGGGCATGCGGAGGCGTGCCGGCGGGCGGCGGGGCGGGGGTGCCGGGAAGGGCGTCGCCGCTCAACCGCTGCGCACATGCGCCCGTACCCCTTGCAGCCCGAAGAGGACGAGCAGTTCGACCGCGCCGCCGTCGGCGCTGCCCAGCCAGTGCGGCAGGGACGTGTCGAACTCGGCCGCCTCACCGGGCGACAGGGTCAGATCGCGCTCTCCTACCAGCAACCGCAGCCGGCCACTGAGCACGTACAGCCATTCGAAGCCCTCGTGGGTCTGCGGGGTCGGTTCGAGCGGCGCCGGGCGGCTCGGGATGATCATCTTGAAGGCCTGTGTGCCGCCCGGCCGCCGGGACAACGGCACGAAGACCATTCCGAACCGCCGGATCGGCTTGAGGTGGATCCGGGGATCGCCCGTGCGCGGGGCGCCGACGAGGTCGTCCAGGGGGACGTCGTAGATCCTGGCGAGCGGCAGCAGCAGTTCCAGGGTCGCCCGGCGCTGTCCGCTCTCCAGCCGGGACAGGGTGCTCTCGGACACGCCGGTCGCCGCCGAGAGGTGGGCGAGGGTGATGCCCCGCTCGCGGCGCAGGGTGCGCAGGCGCGGGCCCACGGCGTCGAGCACGTCTTCCGTTCCGGCGTCACCCATGGGGTCAGCTTGCCACAACGGCAAGTTCGCGTGCCGGGTTCCGCCACGGGTGGTGAGACTGGCCGCGCCTCCTCCCGTTTCCCTTCGCCGCTTCCCCCCCTTCCTCCCGACCGAAGGAGTTCCCATGAGCACGACGGACGCGGTCGCCTTCTGGAACGGCCTGTACGCGGCCCGCCCGGCGACCACCGACCCCCGCCCCAACGCCCGGCTCGTCGAGACCGTCGCGGATCTGCCGCCCGGCGACGTGCTGGACCTCGGCTGCGGCGACGGCGGCGACGCGCTGTGGCTCGCCCGCCGCGGCTGGCGCGTCACCGCCGTCGACATCTCGCCGGTGGCGGCCGAGCGGCTGACCGGGCGGGCCCGCGCACACGGTCTCGGCGACCTGATCGACGCGACCCCTCACGACCTGCGCGCCTCCTTCCCCGAGGGCCGCTTCGACCTGATCTGCGCGCACTACCTCCACACCCCCTTCGAGCTGGACCGTTCGGCGGTCCTGCGCACGGCCGCGCACGCGCTGCGCCCCGGCGGGCGGCTGCTGGTCGTCGACCACGGCTCGACCGCGCCGTGGTCGTGGAACCAGGACCCGGACGCCCGGTACCCCACGCCGCGGGAGGTCGCGGCGGACCTCCGTCTCGACCCGGCGACGTGGCGGGCCGAGCGGGCGGACGCACCGCGCCGGACCGCGACCGGCCCGGGCGGACGCACCGCGGAGGTCGTCGACCACGTCCTGATCGTCCGCCGCGACCGCTGACGCGTACGCCCGCCCTCTCAAGGAGGCCACCATGTCCAGCACTCCGCCTCGCACCCACCACCGGGACACCCCTCCGCCCCGCACCGGCAGCAGCGAGACCGAGACCCTGCGCGGGTTCCTCGACCACCTCCGGGACTCGATCGCCGCCAAGGTCGACGGCGCCCCGGAACCGCGGGTACGCACGGCCGCGGTGCCGTCCGGCACGAATCTGCCCGGGCTGCTCAACCACCTGACCCACGTCGAGCGCGCGGTCTTCCTCGGGGAGGAGGTGCGGGACTGGCAGGCCACGTTCCGCGCGGCGCCGGAGCACACCGTGGCCGGGATCGTCGCCCGCTACCGGGAGACCGTCGAGCACGCCAACCGGGCACTCGACACGTGTACCGACCTCGGCGAACCGCTCCCCCGCCCCCGCCCGGGCCGGCCCGCCCCCAGCGTCCGCCGGGCCCTCACCCACCTGATCGAGGAGACCGCCCGCCACGCCGGCCACGCGGACATCCTGCGCGAGCTGATCGACGGCTCGACGGGGCGGTGACTCCGCGGCTGCGACGCGGCTGCGACCCGACAGCCGCGTCAGCCGCCCGCCGATACGCCGGCGTTCCGCTGGTCTAGTGCGTGCGGCGCCGGAACAGAACCCCGGCCGCCGCCACGGACACCACCGTGATCCCCGCGCACCACGCCAGCGCCAGCCACGGGTCGTCGCCCACTCGCCGGCCGAGGAGCAGACCGCGCATGGACTCGATCACCGGCGTCAGCGGCTGGTGTTCGGCGAAGCCGCGGAGCCAGGACGGCATCGTGCCGATCTGCACGAAGCCGCTGGACGGATACGGCAGGAAGGCGATGAAGAAGGTGAACCCCCCTGCCGCCTCCGGGGACTTGGCGATCAGGCCCACCGCCGCCGACAGCCACGACAGCGCGACGACGTAGCAGACCAGCACCCCGACCGCCGCGAGCCACCCGTACGCCGACGCCTGCGGGCGGAAGCCGATCGCGGCGGCCACGCCGAAGACGACGGCGGTGGCGGCGAGATTGCGGACCACCGAGGCCACGACATGTCCGGCCAGAATCGCCGTACCGCTGACGTCCATGGACCGGAAGCGGTCGACGATCCCGCCCCGCATGTCGTTCGCGACGCTCATCGCGGTGTTGCCGGCACCGAAGCCGGCACAGAGCACGAGCACACCCGGCACCACGTACTGCACGTACTTCCCGCCGGTCTCGATCGCCCCGCCGAAGAAGTAGACGAAGACCAGCATCAGCATCACCGGCATCGCGAGCGCGGTGAACAGCGCGTCGGGCGTACGGGCGCTGAGACGGACGGAGCGGCCGGCCATGGTGAGGGCGTCAGACATGTGCGGCCTCCTCGGCTGCGTCGTGGTGCGTGCTGCCCGTGAGGGCCATGAAGACGTCGTCGAGGGTGGTGCCGTGGACCGCGAAGCGGGTGACGAGGCGGTGCTCCGGGTCGACGGCGTCGAGGAGTTCGCGCACGTGGTCGGCGCGACCGCTGGTGGACACCCCGATTCGCAGGCCGTCCGGATCGCGCCGCACGACGAGGTCGCCGAGCAACCGCTCGGCGGCTTCGTACGCCTCGGGGCCGGCGAGAGTCAGATCCAGCCGCTCGTCCGCCACTCGCCGCTTCAGCTCCTCGGCCGTGCCCTCGGCCACGATCAGCCCGCCGTCTATCAGCGCGATCCGGTCGGCGAGGCGGTCGGCCTCCTCCAGGTACTGCGTGGTGAGGAGGACCGTCACCCCGGAGTCCGCCAGCCCGGCGACCAGCTCCCACACCTCCTGCCGGCTGCGCGGGTCGAGCCCGGTGGTCGGCTCGTCGAGGAAGACGACGGCCGGCTCGCCGACGAGCGAGGCGGCCAGGTCGAGGCGCCGTCGCATGCCTCCGGAGTACGTGCCCACGCGCCGGTGCGCGGCGTCGGTGAGCCGGAAACGGGCGAGCAGTTCGTCGGCGCGGGTGCGGGCGGCGGCGCGCGGCAGGCCGGCGAGCCGGGCCGTCATGCGGAGGTTCTCGGCGCCGGTGAGCTCCTGATCGAGGGCGGCGTACTGGCCGGTGAGACTGATCGTCCGGCGGACCGCGGAACGCTCGGTGACGATGTCCCGCCCGGCGATGCGGGCCTCGCCGGCGTCCGCGGCGAGGAGAGTGGCGAGGATCCGGACGGTGGTGGTCTTGCCGGCGCCGTTGGGCCCGAGCAGGGCCAAGACGGTGCCGGGGGCGACGGCGAGGTCGATGCCGCGCAGGACGCGGACGTCTCCGTAGGACTTGGTGAGGCCGCGGGCCTCAATGGCGGATGAACTCTCCACGCTGACTCCTTGCCGACTCTTCTGCGTATGCCATACGCGTTACTGCGTAGACCATACACGGAACTGCGTATGCCATAAACTCGCCTGTCATGGAGAGCAAGACCCCGGACCCCTTCCCCGCCGGCCTCGAGGTCGCCTGGGGCCTGCGCGACCGCCCGCACAAGGGCCCGAAACGCGGCCTGACCCTGGACGGCATCGTGACGGTGGCCATCGCGGTCGCGGACGCCGAGGGCATCGAGGCGGTGTCGATGAGCCGGGTGGCCAAGGAGCTCGGCGCCTCGACGATGGCGCTGTACCGGTACGTGTCGACCAAGGACGAGCTCGTCATGCTGATGGTCGACGCGGCGATCGGCCCGCCGGTGCCGCTGCCGGAGACCGCCCGGGGCGACTGGCGGGCAGGACTGGAGCACTGGGCGGCGGCGATGCGCGACTGCCTGCTCAGGCACCTGTGGGCGGTCCCGCTGGTGGCGGCACACGGACCGCCGGTGACGCCGAACCAACTGGCCTGGCTGGACCAGTGCCTGGCAGTGCTGGCGGACACGCGCCTCGGCCACGGCGAGAAGATCGCGGTGTCACTGCTGATCAGCGGCCAGGTGCGGAGCGAGCTGACCATCCTGTCGCTGCTGCACCAGGACCCGGAGGGGTCGGCGCGGCGGATGGCGGGCTACGGGAAGTTCCTGCGCCGGGTGACGGAGAGCGGTCGGCTCCCGGCACTGCGGGAGGCGGTCACGGACGGAGCCTTCGACGACCTGGACGCGGACACGGCGCCTTCGGCCGACGACTTCGACGACTTCGCCTTCGGACTCGCGCGGGCGCTGGACGGGGTGGCGGCGTACCTGGGGGAATGAGGGGCGGTGCGGTCTCCTCGGGGGCGGCCCCCGCGCCCGTCGAGGAGTACCTGGGGAAAGGGCCCGACTCCGAAGAGCCGGGCCCTGACTGACCTGCGAGTACGCCGGAGCGACGTGGTGATGCGTCGCCTGCTACACGTTGAAGCGGAACTCCACCACGTCCCCGTCCCGCATCACGTAGTCCTTGCCCTCCATGCGCGCCTTGCCCTTCGCGCGGGCCTCGGCGACCGAGCCCGCCTCGACCAGGTCGTCGAAGGAGATGACCTCGGCCTTGATGAAGCCCTTCTGGAAGTCGGTGTGGATGACACCGGCGGCCTCGGGGGCGGTGGCGTCCTTCTTGATGGTCCAGGCGCGGGATTCCTTGGGGCCGGCCGTCAGGTAGGTCTGCAGGCCGAGGGTGCGGAAGCCGACGTGGGCGAGGGTGGCGAGGCCGGGCTCGTCCTGGCCGACGGACTGGAGGAGTTCGAGGGCCTCGTCCTCGTCGAGCTCGGCGAGGTCCGCCTCGAGCTTGGCGTTGAGGAAGATCGCCTCGGCGGGGGCGACCAGGGCGCGCTGCTCGTTCTTGAAGTCGTCGTCGGTCAGCTCGTCCTCGTCGACGTTGAAGACGTAGAGGAACGGCTTCGTCGTGAGGAGGTGGAGGTCGTGGAGGAGTTCCGCGCGCTCGGTGCCCTGGACGATGCCCTGGGAGAAGAGCGTGTCGCCCTTCTCCAGGATCTCCTTGGCCTCCTCGACGGCCTTGACCTTGGGAGCCACGTCCTTCTTGATGCGCGACTCCTTCTGGAGGCGCGGGAGGACCTTCTCGATGGTCTGGAGGTCGGCGAGGATCAGCTCGGTGTTGATCGTCTCGATGTCGTCCTTGGGCGAGACCTTGCCGTCGACGTGGACGACGTTCTCGTCCTTGAAGGCGCGGATGACCTGGCAGATCGCGTCGGACTCGCGGATGTTGGCCAGGAACTTGTTGCCCAGGCCCTCGCCCTCGCTCGCGCCGCGCACGATGCCCGCGATGTCGACGAAGTCGACGGTCGCCGGGAGGACCTTCTCGGAGGAGAAGATCTCGGCCAGCTTCGCCAGACGGGGGTCGGGGACGCCGACCACGCCGACGTTGGGCTCGATCGTGGCGAACGGGTAGTTGGCCGCGAGCACGTCGTTCTTGGTCAGGGCGTTGAACAGGGTCGACTTGCCGACATTCGGCAGACCGACGATTCCGATCGTGAGCGACACGTTGCGACTTCCCGTACGTGAGGATGCGGAGGGGGCGGGCCAGGCGGGCCGATCCACCAGTCTACGGGGTGGCCGGTACGGCCGGTGCGCCCTGTCGAACGCTTGGACCAAGCCCTCCCCCACGGCGTGTCTGTCGGGCTATTCGGCACATAAACCGACCTAAGTTGGTCCAGTGGAGCAACACAGGACGCGACCTGCGCAGTACGGACCGCGACGGGGCCGGGCGCCGCTGCCCCCGCAAGGGCGGGGACCGGCGGGCGGCGGACCGGCGGGCGGCGGGGTGCGCAGGCCCGCCTCCGCACGTCCGGTCCCGGCACGTCCGGCGGCGGCACGTGGACCGGCGGCGCGGCCGGCACCGAGGTCCGGTTCTCCGGTGGTGCGGGCGGTGCGGGCCCTGCGCCGGATGCCCAACCCGCGGCTGACCGGGCTGGGCAGCGGACTGTTCTGCGCGGCGGTGATGCTGGTGCTCGGCTTCCTCGACCAGGCTCTGTTCGGTGCGTCCCTGACGGTGTACGGCGTGCTGTTCCTGCCGGTGTGCCTGCTCACCGCCCTCTGGGTGCGCAGGGGGGACCTGCTCACCGCCCCCGTCGTGGTGCCGATCGCCTTCGCCGTGGGGCTGGTGACGGTCGCCGAGAGCGGCAAGGGAGTGGGCGGGCGGCTCATGGGGCTGGTGACCGCGCTGGCCACGGAGGCCGGCTGGCTGTACGGCGGGACCCTGGTCGCCGGGTCGACGGTGCTGGTGCGCCGGGTGCGGATGCTGCGGCGGCGTCGGGCCGCCGCCGTCGCCGCCCGGGGTCGTACGCCCGCGTGACGGCCGGCTCGGACCCGCGGCGACCCGCTCAGCCCGCGACCGGCCGGCCCGCGCCCTCCGCGGCACGCATCGCCGCGCCCACGATCCCCGCGTTGTTCTGCAGCTGGGCGGGGACGATCTCCGCCTGGACGCCCTCGATGTAGTGCAGGAACTTGTGCGACTTGCGGCTGACCCCGCCGCCGATGATGAAGAGCTGCGGTGAGAACAGCATCTCCACGTGGGCGAGGTACTTCTGCACGCGGTGCGCCCAGTGCTCCCAGGACATGTCGTGGTCGTCCTTGACCTTGCTGGAGGCGCGCTTCTCCGCGTCGTGGCCGTCCAGCTCCAGGTGGCCCAGCTCGCTGTTGGGGACGAGGACGCCGTCGGTGAAGACCGCGCTGCCGATGCCGGTGCCGAAGGTGAGCAGGATGACGGTGCCCTTGCGGCCGCGGCCGGCGCCGAAGTGCATCTCGGCGACGCCCGCCGCGTCCGCGTCGTTGACGACCGTCACGTCGAGCCCGCCCAGCCGCTCGCCGAACAGGGCCCGCGCGTCGGTGTCCACCCAGCTCTTGTCGACGTTGGCCGCCGTGCGGACCGTGGCGCCGCCCGTCACCACGCCCGGGAAGGTCAGCCCCACCGGCCCGGTCCAGCCGAAGTGCTCCACGACCTGCCTGACCCCGTCGGCCACGCCGTCGGGGGTCGCCGGGTGCGGGGTCAGTACCTTGCAGCGCTCCTGGGCCAGGTCGCCCCTGTCGAGGTCCACAGGGGCGCCCTTGATCCCGGATCCGCCGATGTCCACGCCGAAGATCTGCATGGCACCACGTTACGGCCTGCGACTGACAGTCACGCCCCGGCCGTACCGGAGGCGGTCGTACCGGAGCCGCCCCGCTCCGCCACCAGGGAAGCGGCCTCCTCGCGGAGGTCCCGGCGGAGCTCCTTGGGCAGCGAGAAGGTGATCGACTCCTCGGCGGCCTTGACGATCTCCACGTCCTCGAAGCCGCGCTGCGACAGCCATTCCAGGACCTGCTCGACCAGCACGTCCGGGACGGAGGCGCCGGAGGTGACGCCGACCGTGGTCACGCCCTCCAGCCAGGCCGCGTCGATCTCGTCGGCGAAGTCCACCAGGTAGGCCTCGCGCGCGCCCGCCTGCTTGGCGACCTCGACCAGGCGCTTGGAGTTCGAGGAGTTGCGGGAGCCGACGACGATCACGAGGTCGGCCTCGGCGCCCATCTGCTTGACCGCGAGCTGGCGGTTCTGCGTGGCGTAGCAGATGTCGTCGCTCGGCGGGGAGATGAGCTGCGGGAACTTGTCCTTGAGGGCGTCGACGGTCTCCATGGTCTCGTCGACGGAGAGGGTGGTCTGGGAGAGCCAGACCACCTTGGACGGGTCGCGGACCTCGACCTTCGCCACGTCCTCGGGGCCGTCGACGAGCTGGATGTGGTCGGGGGCCTCGCCGGAGGTGCCGATGACCTCCTCGTGGCCCTCGTGGCCGATCAGGAGGATGTCGTAGTCGTCGCCTGCGAAGCGGACGGCCTCCTTGTGCACCTTGGTGACGAGCGGGCAGGTGGCGTCGATGGTGGCGAGCTTCCCGCGCTCGGCCTCCTCGTGGACGACGGGGGCCACACCGTGGGCGGAGAACATCACGATGTTGCCCGGGGGGACCTCCTCCGTCTGCTCGACGAAGATGGCGCCCTTCTTCTCCAGGGTCTGGACGACGTACTTGTTGTGGACGATCTCGTGGCGGACGTACACCGGAGCCCCGTACTGCTCCAGGGCTTTCTCGACGGCGATCACGGCGCGGTCCACACCCGCGCAGTAACCACGGGGGGCGGCGAGCAGGACACGGCGGCCAGGCGAAGCAGTCATGGCACCCATCGTAAGGCCGCGTTCGGCGGGTCAGAGATCGCGTGGGTGCGGGTTCGCCGGAGAGACTGACGGGGACGTGGACGGGAACGTTCCGAGGCGGAGTCCGAGGCGCTGGCGGAGGCACGATGTCCGAGACCGGTACGGCGGCCCAGGGGGCCGGTGGCGAACACCATGGGCACCGCCCGGAACACCAGGAGCAGCAGCTGAAGCGCAGCCTGGGCTTCCGGGACCTGGTCGTCTACGGGCTGCTCTTCATCGCGCCCATGGCCCCGGTGGGCGTCTTCGGCACCCTGGACGCCAAGTCGCACGGCGCGGTGGCGCTCGTCTACGTCGTCGCCACGATCGCCATGGCGTTCACCGCGTTCAGCTACGCCCAGATGGTGCGGGTGGTCCCGCAGGCGGGGTCGGTGTTCGCGTACGCGCGCGTGGGGCTCGGGAACGGTGCCGGGTTCATCGCCGGCTGGATGGCGATGCTGGACTACGTCCTCATCCCGGCCGTGGCCTACCTCTTCTCCGGCATCGCGATGGAGGCGCTGGTCCCCGAGGTGTCGCGGTGGGTGTGGACGGCGCTCGCGGTGGTCGTCACCACCCTGCTGAACCTGTGGGGGGTCCGTGCGGCGGCGCGGGTGGGCTTCCTGGTGCTCGCCATGGAGATCGTGGTCCTCGTCGTCTTCGTGGTGGCGGCGATCGTGGTCCTCGCGCGGGACGGGGCCGCGCGCGACTGGCTGTCGCCGCTGTCCGGGGACGGCACGCAGGGGGCGTTCGCGCTGTCGGCGGTGGTGGGCGCGGTGTCGGTGGCGGTGCTGTCGTACCTGGGCTTCGACGCGATCGCCACCTTCGCGGAGGAGGTCACCGGCGGCTCGGCGAAGGTCGCGCGGGCGCTGTTGTTCTGTCTGGCGCTGGCGGGTGTGCTCTTCGTGGCGCAGACGTATCTGGTGGCGCTGCTGGAGCCGGTGTCGTCGGCGCAGCTGGCGGCGGAGCCGGAGCGGCAGGGTTCGGCGTTCTACGACGCCGTGGACGCGTCGGTCGGCACGTGGCTGCACGACCTGGTGGCGGTGAGCAAGGCGATCGGCGCGGCGTTCGCGGCGCTGGCCGGGCAGGCGGCTGCCGGGCGGCTGCTGTTCGCGATGGGCCGCGACCGGCGGCTGCCGGGGGTGCTCTCACGCACGGATTCCGGGGTGCCGCGCGTGGCGCTGCTGGTGTCCGCCGTGATCACGATGGCGGCGGCGGTGTGGGCGGCCCGCCGGGACGACGGTCTCGACCACCTCGTGTCGGTCGTCGACGTCGGCGCGCTGACCGCGTTCACGCTGCTCCACGCGAGCGTGGTGGGCTGGTTCGTGGTCCGTCGCGGCGGGGGCCCGGTGAGCTGGTGGCGCCACGCGCTGGTGCCCGTGCTCGGCGCGGCGATCACCATCGCCGTGATCGTGGAGGCGTCGAGTACGGCCCAGGTGGTGGGGGCGATCTGGCTGGCGGTGGGGCTGGCGGTACTGGCGGCGCAGGCGCGCGGGAGGCGTACGGCGGGGGTGTGAGGCGGGCTGGCGCGGCCGGTGTGGCGCGTCCGGCACGGCGGGGGCGGGCGCTGCGGGCAGGGGTGGCGGGCCGCTCGGTCGTGCACCGCGCGGGGAGAGACGGCGACCGACGCATGGCGGGCCCGCCAGACCGGGGGCGCGTCCGACAGGGCGGGGGCGGGAGCCTGACCGCGCAGGGGCGGCTGGACACGCGGTCGTGCACCGCGCGGGACGGGCTGCGGCCCGTCGGCCCCGAAATGGCACCTCCAACAGGACGAGTCAGGCCCCCTGCGGACGGACACGCCATAGTGCACCGCACCGAGAAGGACGGCGACCGATGCGAGGCAAGCCCGCCAGGCCGGGTGGCGCCTCCAGCCGGCAGGGGCGGGAGCCCTGCCGCGCAGGCGCGGCGGGACACGCGGTCGTGCACCACCCGGAAAAGGACTGCGGCCGATTGGCACGGCAACCGGGCTCCCGTGCTCGGGCCTGGCGTCCCGGGGCGCGCCGTGGGGTGGCCGGGCACGGGTCCCGAAGTGCTGCGAGCAGGTACCGGCACGGCGCCCGGGCCGGTGTCGTCCCGTCCGGCCGGGGTTGTCGTACCCGGCCGTTACGCTCGGGCGCATGGCTGTTAACTCGACCCCCGAAAGCCCGCTGCCCGTGGGTGAGGTGTCACGGCTGATCGGGGGCTGGATCGACCGGCTCGGCGCGGTGTGGGTCGAGGGGCAGATCACGCAGTTGTCGCGGCGGCCGGGCGCGGGGGTCGTGTTCCTGACGCTGCGTGACCCGTCGTACGACATCTCCGTGAGCGTGACCTGCTACCGGCAGGTGTTCGACGCGGTGGCGGACGTGGTCGGTGAGGGCGCGCGGGTCGTCGTGCACGCCAAGCCGGAGTGGTACGCGCCGCGCGGGCAGCTGTCGCTGCGGGCGGCCGCGATCAAGCCGGTAGGCGTTGGGGAGCTGCTGGCGCGGCTGGAGCAGCTGAAGAAGGCGCTCGCGCGCGAGGGGCTGTTCGCGGCGGAACGGAAGAAGCCACTGCCGTTCCTGCCGCAGCTGATCGGACTGGTGTGCGGGCGGGCCTCGGCGGCCGAGCGGGACGTCCTGGAGAACGCCCGGCACCGCTGGCCCGCCGTCCGCTTCGAGGTGCGCAACGTCCCCGTGCAGGGCGTGCACGCGGTGCCGCAGGTGGTGCAGGCGGTGAAGGAGCTGGACGCGATCGACGACGTGGACGTGATCGTCGTCGCGCGCGGCGGCGGCAGCGTGGAGGATCTGCTGCCGTTCTCCGACGAGCAGCTGGTGCGGGCGGTCGCCGCCTGCCGTACGCCGGTCGTCTCGGCGATCGGGCACGAGCCGGACAGCCCCCTGCTGGACCTGGTCGCCGACCTGCGCGCCTCCACGCCGACCGACGCCGCGAAGAAGGTCGTACCGGACGTCGGCGAGGAGTACGAGCGGGTGCGGCAGCTGCGGGACCGGGCGCGGCGGTGCGTGGCCGCGTTCGTCGACCGGGAGGAGCGGGGGCTGGCCCACGCGCTCACCCGGCCGTCGATACAGGACCCGCACCGGATGATCGACGAGCGGGCCGAACAGGTGGCGGCCCTGCTGGAGCGGGGCCGCCGCACGCTCCGGCACCACCTCGACCGGGCCGACTCCGAGCTGACGCACACGCACGCGCGCGTGGTGGCCCTCTCCCCCGCCGCGACCCTGAAGCGCGGGTACGCCGTGCTGCAGCGGGCCGACGGGCACGCCGTCCGTGACCCCGGCGAGGTGGAGCCGGGCGAGCCCCTGCGCGCCCGCGTGTCCGAGGGCGATTTCTCCGTACGAGTCGATGCGTAAGGTGAGTGGATGACCAGCGATGTGGAGCAGCCGACGGCCGTGTCCGAGGCGCTCGGGTACGAGCAGGCGCGGGACGAGCTGATCGAGGTCGTACGGCGGCTGGAGGCGGGCGGTACGACGCTGGAGGAGTCCCTCGCCCTGTGGGAGCGGGGCGAGGAGCTGGCGAAGGTCTGCCGCCGCTGGCTGGACGGCGCCCGCGCCCGCCTGGACGCGGCGCTGGCCGAGGAGGCGGAGGCGGACGAGGACGCCCCCTAGCCCGCCACCCCCTGGCCGTGCCGGGCGCGGCTCATTTCCCGCTGTCCTCGGCGAGCGTGTGCGCGACCAGCGCGTTGGCGTGTCCGTGGCCCAGACCGTGCTCGGTCTTGAGCCAGGAGACGAGCTCCATGTGCTTGGTGAGCGGGGAGGAGCGGATCAGCTCCTTCCACTCCGCGATCGGACGCCCGTACTTCTTCTCGATCGACGGGAAGTAGGAGGCCGGTCCCTTGACTGCGCTGCCGGTCATGTTCCGTGTGCTCCCTCGGTGCCGTTGACGGTGTGCTGCCCTTTACGACCCCGGTGCGCGGGAGAAGTGACCGCCCGCAGCGAGTGACCTGCGTCACCGCCTCCGGGTCAGCGGCCGGGGCGGGTGGAGGGCAGCTCCGCGGACCAGTGGGCGACGTCCCGCAGCAGGGCGGCCGGGGTGGTGTTCCGCATGACCTCCAGGCGCTGAATCCGCCCGTCCGCGCCCGACCGCGGGTCCGGCGGCAGTGGCCGGTCCGCGCCCCTGATGAGCCTGCTGTCCTGCTGCGTTCCGGCCTGGCTCGACCAGACGTCGCGGCGCAGGGTGAGCAGGGCGTACGGCAGCGCACGCTGCTGCGCGAACGCTTCACGGCGATCCTCACCAACAGCCGGCAGCGCCAGGACCGGTCCCCGGGGCGGTCGAGCCGGTAGGCGATGCCCCAGGCACAGCCCTTGAGGACGACGCCGCACAGGTAGAGCAGGGTCAGCAGAGCGGCCAGGTGCAGCGGTGCCCACAGCAGGTGCCGTACGACCAGGACCGGGGCCGCGATCACCCACAGGACGTGCCCGTAGTACAGCGCGACGGCGGCCGGGCCCCGGCGCCACATGAAGCGGCCGGTGAAGAAGAGGTTCCTGATGAAGCTCTTCTTCCAGCGGATCTGCTGGCGCAGGAAGGAGGACGGCCGGGACGGCACCCGGGTCCGGACGCGGGCGGCGCGGCTGTAGCCGACCTCCCAGCGCAGCTCGGGATGGTCGTGGTCGCGGGCGAACGGGGAGTCGGCGTGCCGCTCCTTGAGCGCGCGGCCGTGCCAGGCCTGGCCGAGCACATAGCCGGTGAGCTGACGGTCGGTGGCGAAGCGGAACGGGGCGCCGAGGAAGCGGTCCTCGGCCCACGCGGGCAGGTAGTTCCAGATGGCCTCGCGGCGGAACGCGGCGAGCGGGCCGGAGACGCAGCTCACCGAGTCGAAGGCGGCCTCGGCGGCCTTGGTGATCTGGAACTGGCCCTCGTACCAGACGTCCTGGACGCGGGCCAGCAGACCGGCGTCGGCGTTGAGCGCCCGGCAGTGGCCGCTGACCGCGCCCAGCTCCGGATGACGGACCAGGGCGGTGACGCAGTGCCGCACGGCGTCCGGTGCGACGACGCAGTCGGAGTCGGTGAACAGCAGGACGTCCCCGTCGGCGACGGCGCAGGCGCGGACCAGCGCGCCCTTCTTGCCGAGGTTCTCGTCCAGCCTGAGGAAGGTGGTGCGGTGGGCAGTCCCACGTAGCCGAGCCCCACGACCGCGACGGTGAGTCCGGTTACGTCACGTTGTGCGGTGATTTTCACATCGTCATATAGGCGCACTCCTCGCGCTCACCCCTCACCCGACACGCCCACCGCTCCCCCGACTCGCGGGGCTCCGTCACGCGGGCGGCCCTGTGAAGCGGATCACCGCACGGGGAGTTTGGTTGAATGTTGAACTTCTTTCGCGTAGCGTCGTCCTCGTCAACGGCTCCCCGCCGGCCGTGCGGAGCCGACGCACACCCCCCGAGGAAGATCACGTATGTCTCTCGTCCTTGACCCCGCCGCCCAGGACCTGCTGTTCCGCGAGGCCCGCACCGCGAACACCTTCACCGACGAGCCGGTGACCGACGAGCAGGTGCAGGCGATCTACGACCTGGTCAAGTACGGCCCGACCGCCTTCAACCAGTCGCCCCTGCGCATCACCCTGGTCCGCTCCCCCGAGGCCCGCGAGCGCCTGGTCCAGCACATGGCCGAGGGCAACCGGCCCAAGACGGCCACCGCCCCGCTGGTCGCCATCCTGTCGGCGGACAACGAGTTCCACGAGGAACTGCCGCAGCTCATGCCGCACGCTCCGCAGATCAAGGACGCCTTCTTCAGCGAGCGCCCGGTGCGCGAGGGTGCCGCGGGCCTGAACGCCGCCCTGCAGGCCGCGTACTTCATCGTCGGCGTCCGCGCCGCCGGGCTGGCCGCCGGCCCGATGACGGGGCTGGACTTCGAGGGCGTCCGCAAGGAGTTCCTGGACGACGACCACACCCCGCTGATGGTCGTCAACATCGGCCGTCCCGGCCCGGACGCCTGGTTCCCGCGCTCCCCGCGGCTGGCGTACGAGCAGGTCGTCACCACGGTCTGAGGCCGGCCCCGGCGCGGACAGAACGAAGCCCCCGGTGCGCCACCGGGGGCTTCGTCGTGTCCGCGCGGTGCGCGGAGTACGGCGCCGGCTCAGGCCAGCTTCAGCGCCGCCGCCATCTTGCCCAGCTGCTCGAACGATCCCGTGCCCGCCACGACCGTCGTCGCGTTCTTCACGCCGTCGGTGTCGTGCAGCACCAGCGCCTCGTACCGGCCGCCCGTGTACCGGGTCCACGTCCGGCCGCCGATCTCCTCGGTGGTCCCGGTCTTCCGCGCGCCCTGGCTGGCCTCCTCGATGAACTCGGCCGGCTTCCGCGTCGACTGCTCGACCGCCACGTACTCCCCGTCGGGGGCGTGGTAGCCCAGGTGCCAGGCGTTGTCCTCGGCGCCGCGGTAGCGGACGGAGGTCGGCTTCCACTCCTGGGGCAGCCCCTCGGGCGCCGCCACCGGGTACGGCGCGGCGCGGCGAGCGGTGGTCAGCTCGACCGTGTAGTCGACCCGCTTCAGGTCGGGACCGCCGTCGTCGTCGTGCGGGATGAAGAGATACATGACCAGTCCCGCGAGAACGATGACGCCCAGGGAGAGCACCATGTCCCGGGCCGTCTTCTGCTTGCCGTTCGTACCTGCCACGCCCCTATCGTCGCAGGTCCCCGATGTGCTCATACGTGGGGTCCCCTGCTCATTTTGTCGGACTGACGATAGAGTCATGGCCACACCCTCATCCGGCCGTCGTCGTATCAGAAAGGTGCGTTCCGATGACCGAGCATCATCTGCCCTCCGAGCTGGACGTTCCCTCGGAGGCCCCCGACCGCAACCTCGCCATGGAACTGGTGCGGGTGACCGAAGCCGCGGCGATGGCCGCCGGGCGCTGGGTCGGGCGCGGAGACAAGAACGGCGCCGACGGTGCCGCGGTCCGCGCCATGCGGACCCTCGTCCACACCGTCTCGATGAACGGCGTCGTCGTCATCGGTGAGGGCGAGAAGGACGAGGCCCCGATGCTCTTCAACGGGGAGCGGGTCGGCGACGGCACCGGCGCCGAGGTGGACATCGCCGTGGACCCGATCGACGGGACCACGCTGACCGCCAAGGGCATGACCAACGCCATCGCGGTGCTGGCCGCGGCCGAGCGCGGCTCCATGTTCGACCCGTCGGCCGTCTTCTACATGGACAAGCTGGTCACCGGTCCGGAGGCCGCCGACTTCGTCGACATCAACGCGCCCGTCTCCGTGAACATCCGCCGCATCGCCAAGGCCAAGCGGCGCACCCCCGAGGACGTCACCGTCGTCATCCTCGACCGGCCCCGCCACCAGGGCCTCATCAAGGAGGTCCGGGAAACCGGCGCCCGCATCAAGCTGATCTCCGACGGCGACGTGGCCGGCTCCATCCTGGCGCTGCGCGAGGGCACCGGCATCGACCTGCTGCTCGGGGTCGGCGGCACGCCGGAGGGCATCATCTCGGCGTGCGCGGTGAAGTGCCTGGGCGGCACCATCCAGGGCAAGCTCTGGCCCAAGGACGACGAGGAGCGGCAGCGCGCGGTCGACGCCGGGCACGACCTGGACCGGGTGCTGACCACCGACGACCTGGTCTCCGGGGACAACGTGTTCTTCGTCGCGACCGGCATCACCGACGGTGAGCTGCTGCGCGGGGTGCGGTACCGGTCCGAGACCGCGACGACCGACTCGATCGTGATGCGGTCGAAGTCGGGGACGGTGCGGCGGATCGACTCCGAGCACCGGCTGAGCAAGCTGCGGGCGTACAGCGCGATCGACTTCGACCGGGCGAAGTGACTCCGTCGGCTGTGCGGGGCGCCGTCTGAGGCGGGGGGCTCCTGTCTCGTGGCGAGTACGGGTCCGCTGTGGCTGGTCGCGCAGTTCCCGTGCCCCTGGGATGCCGCAGCTCGCGGCGCGAGACAGGCGCTGGCCGCTGCCCTGAGGACATCTCCCGTCCCCGTGTGAAAAGGGCACCCTCTGTGCGGAGAGGGTGCCCTTTCGTTCGTCTGGGGTCTAGCCGGCCGCCGCTATGCGTCCCGTCGTGCTGGCGGCCTTCTTCAGTTCCAGGTCGCGGCGGCGGCGACGCGCCAGGACCACGCGGCGTTCGGCGGCGGTGAGGCCGCCCCAGACGCCGTAGGGCTCGGGCTGCAGGAGGGCGTGCTCTCGGCACTCGACCATGACCGGGCAGCGTGCGCAGACCCGCTTGGCCGCCTCCTCACGGGAGAGACGGGCCGCGGTGGGTTCCTTGGAAGGGGCGAAGAACAGGCCGGCCTCGTCGCGCCGGCACACCGCCTCGGTGTGCCAAGGAGCGTCCTGGTCCCTGTGCCGCACAGGCACCCGCTGGGCCGGAACGGCAGCTACCTGCAGGGACGAATGCGGCGGTTGCAGCACGGTCTACTCCTGACGACGGCTTCGCGAGCGAGAGACGATGCGTCAGGCTTACCCGTTGTACGCGCGCCTATGCACAGGGTTCTCAACCGGCGCGCGAGCCGCGCTACAGGTGCTTGCGCAAACCCTTCTCGACCTTGCGGTGCACCCGGTCGAGGATGTCCGCGACGAGCTTGCCGCGCTTCGGCCGGGCCTCGACGCTGCCCAGCACCGCCCAGCCGTCCACGTAGACGACGGGGGCGTCGGCCTCGGCGGAGTCGACGGCGTCGACCTCGAAGCTGCCGAGCACGCCGCCACCGGCTCCGCGCAACGACACGTTCTCCGGGACGTGCACCTCGACGCTGCCGAAGACGGAGAACGCCTTGATCACGACCTGCTGGTGCTCGAAGAGCGCCTCGCTGAGGTCGATCTCGACACTGCCGAAGACCGCGTACGCGTGGATGCGGCGGCCGGCCCGCCAGCGGCCTTTGCGGACCGCGCTGCTGAAGACCGCGACCATGTTCTCGTCCGCTTCCGCCGGGACGGTGCCGGCGGTGGGGCGGTGGGGAGCCGGGGGAACACCGCGGCGGCCCGCGTGCGCGGCGGGCAGGTCGCGCACGAAGACGTCCAGCTCGCCGACCGTTCTGGCGGCCAGCACGCCCTCGACGCGCTCGGCGTGCTCGTCGGCGGTCAGCCGTCCCTCGGCGAGGGCGTCGCGGAGCATGTCGGCGATGCGGTCGCGGTCGGCGTCCGAGGCGCGCATCTCGGAGACGCTCGGCGCGGTGCCGCGCGGTGCCGCGTCCTGCGTTGGGGCGTGCTTGTGAAGGTCCACGGCAACAGAGTAGCGAAACGCGATAGATCGCGACTAGCCCTGTGGACGGCCTTCTCGCGGCACGGCCGCGGACTTACTGAGCCTTACCTCACAAGCTCGGCACCGCGGGCAGGTTCTACGCTGGTTGGCGCTGCCAACGGAGGCCAGCCGTCGTTGCTGGGAGATCCGCCGGGATCCGCCCGGATCCGCCGGGAGATCCAGGGAAGTCCAGCCGCGCGTGATGTCTAGTGAGGAATGGGCGAGATGCCTGAGTTCGCGTACACCGATCTGCTCCCCCAGGGTGAGGACACCACTCCGTACCGGCTGGTGACCGCCGAGGGTGTGTCCACCTTCGAGGCCGACGGGCGGACGTTCCTCAAGGTCGAGCCGGAGGCGCTGCGCAAGCTGGCCGAGGAGGCCATCCACGACATCCAGCACTACCTGCGCCCGGCCCACCTGGCGCAGCTGCGCCGCATCATCGACGACCCCGAGGCGTCGGGCAACGACAAGTTCGTGGCCCTGGACCTGCTGAAGAACGCGAACATCGCGGCGGCTGGCGTACTGCCCATGTGCCAGGACACCGGCACGGCGATCGTCATGGGCAAGCGCGGGCAGAACGTGCTGACGGCGGGCGGCGACGAGGAGGCCCTGAGCCGGGGCATCTACGACGCGTACAAGAACCTGAACCTGCGCTACTCGCAGATGGCTCCGCTCACCATGTGGGAGGAGAAGAACACCGGCTCCAACCTCCCCGCCCAGATCGAGCTGTACGCGACCGACGGCGGCGCCTACAAGTTCCTGTTCATGGCCAAGGGCGGCGGTTCGGCCAACAAGTCCTTCCTCTACCAGGAGACGAAGGCCGTCCTGAACGAGTCCTCCATGATGAAGTTCCTGGAGGAGAAGATCCGCTCGCTGGGGACGGCCGCCTGCCCGCCGTACCACCTGGCGATCGTGGTCGGCGGCACGTCCGCCGAGTACGCGCTGAAGACCGCGAAGTACGCCTCCGCGCACTACCTGGACGAGATCCCCGCCGAGGGCTCGGAGCTCGGGCACGGCTTCCGGGACAAGGAGCTGGAGGAGAAGGTCTTCGAGCTGACGCAGAAGATCGGCATCGGCGCGCAGTTCGGCGGCAAGTACTTCTGCCACGACGTGCGCGTGGTGCGCCTGCCGAGGCACGGGGCGTCCTGCCCGGTCGCCATCGCCGTGTCCTGCTCGGCGGACCGGCAGGCGGTCGCGAAGATCACCGCCGAGGGCGTCTTCCTGGAGCAGCTGGAGACCGACCCGGCGCGGTTCCTGCCGGAGACCACGGACGAGCAGCTGGCGGAGGAGGGCGCCGTCGTCAGGATCGACCTCAACCAGCCGATGGACGACATCCTCGCCGAGCTGACCAAGCACCCGGTCAAGACCCGGCTGTCCCTGACCGGTCCGCTCGTCGTGGCCCGCGACATCGCGCACGCCAAGATCAAGGAGCGGCTGGACGCGGGCGAGGAGATGCCGCAGTACCTGAAGGACCACCCCGTGTACTACGCGGGTCCGGCCAAGACGCCGGAAGGGTACGCCTCCGGGTCCTTCGGTCCGACGACCGCCGGGCGCATGGACTCCTACGTGGAGCAGTTCCAGGCGGCGGGCGGCTCCAAGGTGATGCTGGCCAAGGGCAACCGGAGCAAGCAGGTCACCGACGCCTGCGACACGCACGGCGGCTTCTACCTCGGCTCCATCGGCGGTCCGGCGGCGCGCCTCGCCCAGGACTGCATCAAGAAGGTCGAGGTCGTCGAGTACGAGGAGCTCGGCATGGAGGCGGTCTGGAAGATCGAGGTCGAGGACTTCCCGGCGTTCATCGTGGTGGACGACAAGGGCAACGACTTCTTCCAGGACCCGGCGCCGGCGCCCACCTTCACGTCCATTCCGGTGCGCGGTCCCGGACTCGCCTGACCAGGACCGTGACGATCCGCCTCCACGGGGAACAGTGGTCCCGGCGCGGACGCTGTGACACGTGGAGGTGATCGTCGATGGCCGACGAACAGGACAGGACCGAGTACCGCACGGAGCACGACTCCATGGGCGAGGTGCGGGTGCCCGCCCACGCCAAGTGGCGGGCCCAGACACAGCGGGCGGTGGAGAACTTCCCCGTCTCCGGGCAGCGCGTCGAACGCGCGCACATCGAGGCGCTCGCCCGGATCAAGGGCGCGGCGGCCAAGGTCAACGCCGAGCTGGGCGTCCTGGACGAGGACGTCGCGGCCGCGATCCAGGAGGCGGCCGACGAGGTCGCGGAGGGGAAGTGGGACGCGCACTTCCCGGTCGACGTGTTCCAGACGGGCTCGGGCACCTCGTCCAACATGAACACCAACGAGGTCGTCGCCACCCTCGCCAGTGAGCGGCTGGGCCGGGACGTGCACCCCAACGACCACGTCAACGCCTCGCAGTCCTCCAACGACGTCTTCCCGTCCTCCATCCACATCGCCGCCACCGCCGCCGTCACCCGCGACCTTATCCCGGCCCTCGACCACCTCGCCGGCGCCCTGGAGCGCAAGGCCGAGGAGTTCGCCGACGTGGTGAAGTCGGGGCGTACGCACCTCATGGACGCCACGCCGGTCACCCTGGGGCAGGAGTTCGGCGGGTACGCCGCCCAGGTGCGGTACGGCATCGAGCGGCTGGAGGCGTCGCTGCCCCGGCTCGCCGAGCTGCCGCTGGGCGGCACCGCCGTCGGCACCGGCATCAACACCCCGCCCGGCTTCTCCGCCGCCGTCATCGCGGAGGTGGCCCGCGTCACGGGGCTGCCGCTGACCGAGGCGCGCGACCACTTCGAGGCGCAGGGCGCCCGGGACGGCGTCGTCGAGACCAGCGGACAGCTGCGGACCATCGGCGTCGGACTGACGAAGATCGCCAACGACCTGCGGTGGATGGCGTCCGGGCCGCGCACCGGGCTCGCGGAGATCTCGCTCCCCGACCTCCAGCCCGGGTCGTCCATCATGCCCGGCAAGGTCAACCCGGTGATCCCGGAAGCGGTCCTCATGGTCGCCGCCCAGGTCACCGGCAACGACGCGACCGTCGCCGCCGCCGGAGCGGCCGGCAACTTCGAGCTGAACGTCATGCTGCCGGTCATCGCCAAGAACGTGCTGGAGTCGGTGCGGCTGCTCGCCAACGTCTCCCGGCTGCTCGCCGACCGGACCGTCGACGGCGTCGTCGCGCACCGGGACCGGGCCCGGGAGTACGCCGAGTCGTCGCCCTCCGTCGTCACGCCGCTGAACAAGTACATCGGGTACGAGGAGGCCGCCAAGGTCGCCAAGAAGGCACTCGCCGAGCGGAAGACGATCCGTCAGGTCGTGCTGGAGGGCGGGTACGTCGAGCGCGGCGACCTCACGGGCGAGCAGCTGGACGAGGCGCTGGACGTGCTGCGGATGACCCACCCGTGACCGGACGGGTCCGGCCCGGAAGTGCCGCGTCGGCCGTCCCGCGCGCGGGGCGCTCCTCGCGATCACCGGCGCGTCGGATGGCCGGGGCACCTAATATCTGCCCATGGCAGACGGTGAGACGGTGAGCGCGGCGGAGGCGGACGGGCCGGCGGCCCCCACGGAGTTCTGGACGCCCGGGAGCCCCATCCTGTGGCGGTACCGGGAGAACGGCGGCCCGCACGTGCACATCGCGCGCCCCGTCACCGTCGTACGGGACGACGCGGAGCTGCTCGCCGTCTGGCTGGCGCCCGGCACCGAGTGCGTGAAGCCGGTCATCGCCGACGGCACGCCCGTGCACCTGGAACCCCTGGTGACGCGCTACACCAAGCCGCGCACGGTGCACCGCGACCGGTGGTTCGGCACGGGTGTGCTGAAGCTGGCGCGGCCCGGTGCGCCCTGGTCGGTGTGGCTGTTCTGGGACCCGGGCTGGCAGTTCAAGAACTGGTACGTGAACCTGGAGGAGCCGCTCGCCCGCTGGGAGGGCGGTGTCGACTCCGAGGACCACTTCCTGGACATCTCCGTGCACCCGGACCGCAGCTGGCACTGGCGGGACGAGGACGAGTTCGCGCAGGCCCAGCGGGACCGGCTGATGGACGCCGGGCTGGCCGAACGGGTGCGGCAGGCGGGCCGGGCCGCGGTGGCGGAGATCCGCGCCTGGGGATCACCGTACGCGGACGGCTGGGAACACTGGCGACCCGATCCGTCCTGGGAGGTACCGTCGCTCCCCGGAGACTGGGACCGCACACCCGCGCACGTGTCCTCATGAGACCCTTGATGCGCCCCCGGTCAGGAAACGTAGGATCGTCCTCCGCAACCAGCAGGGCAGCAACCGGCGGAGCGTGCACCGTGCTTGACCGATCGTCACCGAGGGGCGGCAGGACGTGAGCGAGAGGTACGCAGACAACACGGGCCCGGGCCGCGAACGGTCCGCCGGAGACACAGGAACAGCCTCTGACCACGCGGGAATCCCGTTCCCGGGGCACCTAAACCGGGTATCGGGATTTCTGCGGGACGAACTGCACGCGCCGCGCGCAGTCCCGGACGGATGGATTCGACACGCGTGACGGAGCACCCGACCTCCTTCGACCGCCCGACGGCGGGCGGTGACCCCGCGGACCCCCGCGGGGCGCTCCTGCGTACCCCCGTGCCGCCGCGCGCCTCCGGGTCCGCGTTATCGGCACAGGGGCGCGCCGGCCAGACGCCGCCGACCTCCGGCACGGACGCCTTCGAGCACTCCCAGCCCGGCACCGAACCGGCCGCCGGTTCCGACACCCACCGCCCGCGGCCCACGCCCGACGGCGTCCCGGTGCAGCCGGGCGGTGCGCAGACCGGTGCGGGAGCCGGGCCGGGGCCCGGCCCCGCCGCGGGAACACCGGCGCGGACGGAGCGCCGCACCGGGCAGCTCACCTCGCCCGGCCGGCCCACGCCCATGCGGCGGGACGGGGACCGGCTCCGCTTCGTGGGAGCCGCGACCCGGCGGATCGCGCGGGGCATGGACCTCGACGAGATCGTGATGGGGCTGTGCCGGGCCACCGTGCCGACCTTCGCGGACGCGATCCTGGTCTACCTGCGCGAGCCGCTGCCGGTCGGCGACGAACGGCCCACCGGACCCCTGGTGCTGCGACTGCGGCGCACCGACCGCATACCGGCCGAGCGGGACACCGAGAACGGGTTCGTGCCCGCGGCCCAGCCCGAACCGTCGGAGCTGGAGACGGTCGGCTCCGAGCTGTGCGAGGTGCGGCCGGGCAGCGCGCTCGCCGAGGTGCTGCGCGGGGTGCGCCCGGTCTTCACGGACACCCCCGCGGCCCGCGCCGCCCTGCCCGAACTGCTCGGGGACGGCGGCGGCCTCGCCCTGCCCGACGGACAGCGGGCGATCCTCGCGCCGCTGCGCGGCCGGCGCCGGGTGATCGGGGCCGCCCTCTTCCTGCGCGGCCCCGAGCGCGTCGCCTTCGAGGCCGACGACCTGCTGGTCGCCGCCCAGCTGGCCACGCACAGCGCGCTCGGCATCGACAAGGCGGTGCTGTACGGCCGTGAGGCGTACATCGCCGACGAGCTGCAGCGCACCATGCTCCCGGAGAACCTGCCGCACTGCACCGGCGTGCGGCTCGCCTCCCGCTACCTCCCGGCCGCGGAGACCGCGCGGGTCGGCGGCGACTGGTACGACGCGATCCCGCTGCCCGGCAGCCGCGTCGCGCTGGTCGTCGGCGACGTGATGGGCCACTCCATGACGTCGGCGGCCATCATGGGCCAGCTGCGGACCACCGCGCAGACCCTGGCCGGGCTCGACCTGCCGCCGCAGGAGGTGCTGCACCACCTCGACGAGCAGGCCCAGCGCCTGGGCACCGACCGCATGGCGACCTGCCTGTACGCCGTCTACGACCCGGTCTCGCACCGCATCACCGTCGCCAACGCCGGCCACCCGCCGCCCGTCCTGCTCCACCTCGGCGGCCACGCGGAGGTGCTGCGGGTGCCCGCGGGCGCCCCGATCGGCGTGGGCGGCGTGGACTTCGAGGCCGTGGAGCTGGACGCCCCCGCGGGTGCCACGCTGCTGCTCTACACCGACGGGCTGGTCGAGTCCCGCCTGCGCGACGTGTGGACCGGCATAGAGCAGCTGCGGGAACGCCTCGCCGTCACCGCGCAGCTCACCGGCCCCGATCATCCGCCGCCCCTGGAAGCCCTGTGCGACGAGGTGCTGGACATGCTCGGGCCGGGCGACCGGGACGACGACATCGCGCTGCTCGCCGCCCGCTTCGACGGCATCGCGCCCAGCGATGTGGCGTACTGGTTCCTGGAGCCCGACGACACCGCTCCGGGACGGGCCAGGCGGCTGGCCCGCCGCGCTCTCGGCCGCTGGGGCATGGAGGACCTGACCGACTCCGTGGAGCTGCTGGTCAGCGAGGTCGTGACCAACGCCGTGCGGTACGCCACCAAGCCGGTCACCCTGCGGCTGCTGCGCACGGACGTGCTGCGCTGCGAGGTCGGCGACGACGTGCCCCAGCTGCCGCGGCTGCGGCAGGCGCGGGCCACCGACGAGGGCGGGCGCGGACTGTACCTGGTGAACCGGCTGGCCCGGCGCTGGGGAGCGACCCGGCTGAGCACCGGAAAGGTGGTCTGGTTCGAGCTGAACCGGGGCTGAGGCCCGCGTACACGTGGAAGGGCGCCCGGTGCTCACCGGGCGCCCTTCCACGTGCCTGCTTCCGCTACCGCTCCTGCCGGTCCCCGCCCGGGAAGAGCGGGTTCTCCGGTTCCGTGGACACCCCGCCGGTGGGCGGTGCCTCCGACGACGGGCTGCCGGACGGCGACTGGGACGGCGACTGCGACGGCGACTCGCTCACCGGCGGCTCGGACGTCGGGTCCTCCGTCTCCGGCTCCTCGCTCTCCGGCGGCTCGGGCGACTCCTCCTGGGACGGCGACTGCGACGGCGACTCGCTCTGCGACGGGCTGGTGCTCGGCTTCACCGCGTTGCCCTGCTTGGTCTCCAGATCGAACTCGGTGACCTCGTCCATGACGCCGAAGGTGTACGCGGCCCAGATCTCCGCCGGGAAGCCACCGCCGTTGACGCGGTAGTCGACGCCGCCCGCCTTGTACATCGGGACCTGGGCGTGGGTCTTCGGGTCCTCGCCGAACAGGCCGACCGAGGTGACCAGCTCGGGCGTGTATCCGCTGAACCAGGCCGACTTGTTGTTGTCGGACGTACCGGTCTTGCCGGCGACCGTCTGGCCGTCGCGCAGCGGGTTCTCCCGCACGGACTTCCTGGCCGTACCGTCGTCGACCACGCCGGTGAGCACGGAGGTCACCGTGTCGGCGGCCTCACGGCTGATGACCTGCTCGCCGACCGGCTCGGGGAACTCCACCGTGCGGTCCTTGTGCTCGACCGACTTCACGATGGCCGGGGTGACCTTCTTGCCGTGGTTGTCGAGGGTGGCGTACACGCCGGCCATCTCCAGCGGGCTGGCGCCCATACTGCCCAGGGTCTGGGCGGGCACGGCCTGGTCGCCCTCGGTGTTCATGCCGAGGTCGGCGGCGACCTTCATGACCTGATCCATGCCGACGTCGACGCCCATCTGCGCGAAGACGGAGTTGACGGACTTGTTCATCGCCTCCTGGACGGTGATGTCGCCGTAGTCGACGTCGTCCTCGTTGGGCGGTGCGAAGCCGACCTCGCGGTCACCGTCCACGACCGGACGCTTGCTGGTGCCGTCGTAGACCGCGTTGGCCGTGATGGGCACGCCGTCCTGGGTCTCGGCGTCCTGGTCGACGGCCGCGGCGAGGATCACCGGCTTGAAGGTGGAGGCGGGCTGGTAGTCGTCGCGGGTGGCGTTGTTGGTGAAGTGCTTCACGTAGTCCACGCCGCCGTACATCGCCACGACGCCGCCCGTCTTGGGGTCGACGGATACGGCACCGGCCTGGACGTCGGCGTCGACGTCGCGCTTGTCGGGGTCGAGCTTGCTGGTGAGCTTGGCCTTGACGGCCTTCTCCAGCTCCGCCTGCTTCGCGCTGTCGATGTTGAGGGTGACGGTGTAACCACCGAGTTCCAGCAGGGCGTCGGCCTGCTTCATGTCCTCGGCGTCGCCCTGCGCGACCAGCTGCTTCTTGAGCTCGTGGTCGGCCGCCTTCACCAGGTAGCCGACCTGTCCCTCCATCCCGGCGGCGGCCTTGGGCTCCTTCGGCACCGGGAACTTCATGCCCTGGCGTTCGGACCGGCTCAGCCAGTCCTCCTCGACCATGTTGTCCAGGACGTAGTTCCAGCGCTCCTGGACGAGCTTCTTGCCGGTGTCGCTGGCGATCGCCCAGTCGTACTGGTTCGGTGCCTGGAGCAGCGCCGCGAGATACGCGCCCTGCTCGACCGTCAGGTCCTCGGCGTCGACGCGGTAGTAGGCCTGCGCGGCGGCCTGGATGCCGTACGCGCCGCGGCCGTAGTAGCTGGTGTTGATGTAGCCGGCCAGGATGTAGTCCTTGGACTTCTCCCGGTCCAGCTTCAGGGAGATCACCAGCTCCTTGAGCTTGCGTGTGACCGTCTGTTCCTGGGACAGGTAGTAGTTCTTGACGTACTGCTGGGTGATGGTCGAGCCGCCCTGCGCGCCCTTGCCGGAGAGCGTGTTGAGCAGGCCGCGCGCGGTGCCCTTGAGGTCGACGCCGGAGTCCTTGTAGAAGGTCTTGTTCTCGGCGGCGACGAAGGTGCGCTGGACCTCCTTGGGCACCTTGGCCAGGTCGACGATCTCGCGGTTGCGGTCGCCGGTGCGGGTCATGATGCTGCCGTCGCTGTACTTGTAGACGTTGCTCTGCAGCTCCGCCTCGGGATTTCCCTCGGGGATGTCGATCACCATGTACAGCACGATGAAGGCGCCCATGCCGAGCAGGCAGAGGCCGAAGAACGTGCCGAGGATCTTCTTCCAGGTGAAGAACCTGCGTATGCCGCTCTTCTGGCCGGCCCCCGAGGAACGGCGGGTTTTCGGCGCCGCGCGGCGGCCACCGCGCTGTCGCGCTCTTCTCTCTTCCGCTCGTCCCATGGGTCCGATCCGCTCCGCTTCCTTCATCTGTGGGCACGCCCTGCTCAGGTGTCACACAGGTTCGTCGCTCAGGTCAGCTCAGAAAGCTAACACCGGGAGATAAGACAAACGCCTGCCGATCCGGCCTTGTACGGACGTGAGAATCAGCACCTGTTCCCTAGGAACCGACGTGCGAGAGGGGTTGCAGGTTGCCGTTCGGGGGTAAAGTGTTATCACTTAGATAGACTCAGGATAGACACACGGGCGTGCTCGGGCGCGTCCGGCGAGAACGGGGGACCACTCATGCCCACGCACGACACTTCGCAGGTCAAGGCGGACGTACCTGAGATGCCGGCGCCACGGGTGCGCGAGACGCAGGCGCACAGCATCGGTGGCGGGATGGCGCTGCTGCTGGGTCTGGTGGGGCTGGTGGCCGGGGCCGGTCTGATCGCCGTCGCCACCGCGGTCTCGTCGGCCGGGGGCAAGGCGGCCCTGATCGTCGCGGGGATCGTGATCGCCCTGGCCGCCTTCCTCGCGATGTGCGGGCTGAACATGGTGGCGCCGGGTGAGGCCCGGGTGGTGCAGCTCTTCGGGCGGTACCGGGGGACGATCCGGCAGGACGGGCTGCGCTGGGTCAATCCGCTGACCTCGCGCACCAAGATCTCGACGCGGGTGCGGAACCACGAGACGGCCGTCCTGAAGGTCAACGACGCCTACGGCAACCCCATCGAACTTGCGGCCGTGGTGGTCTGGCGGGTGGAGGACACCGCGCAGGCCTCCTTCGAGGTGGACGACTACGTCGAGTTCGTCTCCACCCAGACCGAGGCGGCCGTGCGGCACATCGCGATCGAGTACCCGTACGACGCCCACGAGGAGGGCGGCCTCTCCCTGCGGGGCAACGCCGAGGAGATCACCGAGAAGCTCGCCGTCGAGCTGCACGCGCGCGTGGAGGCGGCCGGCGTGCAGATCGTCGAGTCCCGATTCACGCACCTCGCGTACGCGCCGGAGATCGCCTCGGCGATGCTCCAGCGGCAGCAGGCCGGCGCGGTGGTCGCGGCCCGGCGGCAGATCGTGGACGGCGCGGTCGGCATGGTCGAGGCGGCGCTCGCCCGGATCAGCGAGCAGGACATCGTGGAGCTGGACGACGAGCGCAAGGCGGCGATGGTGTCCAACCTGATGGTCGTGCTCTGCGGGGACCGCGCCGCCCAGCCGGTCCTGAACACCGGGACGCTCTACCAGTGACGGCCCGGTCCGAGGGAACGCCGTCCGAGCCGCCCGAGGAAGCCCCGCCCGAGGGTCCTGACCCGGGGGGCCGGGCCGCCCCGAAGCGCCGGTCGCCGCAGCAGCGCAAGCAGGTGCTGCTGCGGCTGGACCCCCAGGTGTACGAGGCGCTGGCCCGGTGGGCGGGCGACGAGCTGCGCTCGGCCAACGCCCAGATCGAGTTCCTGCTCCGCCGGGCCCTGGCGGACGCGGGCCGGCTGCCCGGCGACGCGGGACCGCTGCCCCGGCGGGGGCGCCCGCCGCGACACCTCGGGCCGGGGCCCACGCCACCGCCGTAGAGGAGTCGGTGAAGCCGCGTCACCGCACATCGCGGAGGCGCGGCTTCGGCCGTAGCGGAACCGTGACAATCGCCTCCGACCTGGGCTCACGCACGTGCGGCCACGATCTCTGCACTGCGCGTATACATAGGGCGTATACACCGTGTGTAGAGTGCTCGCATGTCCATCGGTCACACCCTCCTCGGGCTCCTGGAGTCCGGGCCGCGCCACGGTTACGACCTCAAGCGCGCCTTCGACGAGAAGTTCGGTCACGACCGGCCGCTCCACTACGGCCAGGTCTATTCGACGATGTCCCGCCTGCTGAAGAACGGCCTCGTCGTCGTCGACGGCATCGAGGCCGGCGGCGGCCCCGAGCGGAAGCGGTACGCGATCACCGACGCCGGGATCACCGACGTACAGCGGTGGCTCGCCACGCCCGAGAAGCCCGAGCCGTACCTCCAGTCGACGCTCTACACGAAGGTCGTCCTCGCGCTGCTCACCCAGCGGGACGCCGCCGACATCCTCGACACCCAGCGTTCGGAACACCTGCGCAGCATGCGCATCCTGACCGACCGCAAGCGCAAGGGCGACCTCGCGGACCAGCTCATCTGCGACCACGCCCTGTTCCACCTGGAGGCCGACCTGCGGTGGCTGGAGCTCACCGCGGCGCGCCTCGACAAGCTCCGTGAGGCGGTGGCCCGATGACTCCTCCCGCAGGTTCGCTGCTCTCGGCCGAGCAGCTGCGCAAGGCCTACGGCCCGACCCTCGCCCTCGACGACGCCGAGTTCTCCATCCATCCCGGCGAGGTCGTCGCCGTGATGGGGCCCTCCGGGTCGGGCAAGTCGACGCTGCTGCACTGCCTCGCCGGAATCGTCACGCCCGACTCGGGCACGATCATGTACGGCGGTCGGGAGCTGTCCGCCATGAGCGACGCCGAGCGCAGTGCGCTGCGCCGGTCCGATTTCGGGTTCGTGTTCCAGTTCGGGCAGCTGGTGCCGGAGCTGACGTGCGTGGAGAACGTCGCCCTGCCGCTGCGGCTGAACGGCACCTCCCGCAAGGAGGCCGAGCGGGCCGCACTGACCTGGATGGAGCGACTGGAGGTCGACGACCTCAAGAAGAAGCGGCCCGGTGAGGTCTCCGGCGGTCAGGGGCAGCGGGTCGCGGTGGCGCGGTCGCTGGTCACCAATCCCCGCGTGCTCTTCGCCGACGAGCCGACCGGCGCGCTGGACTCCCTCAACGGGGAACGCGTGATGGAACTCCTCACGGACGCCGCCCGCTCCACCAACGCCGCGGTCGTCCTGGTCACGCACGAGGCACGGGTGGCCGCCTACTCCGACCGCGAGATCGTCGTGCGGGACGGCAGGTCCCGGGACATGGAGCGGGTCGTATGAGCGTGCCCACGCGCGAGAGGCCGCCGAGCCTGTCCACGGGAGAGGCCCGCCGCGAGCGGGGCCGGGTCCGGGCGGTCGCCGCCGACCTGGCCATGGGAGTCCGCTTCGCCTTCACCGGCGGGCGCGAGGGGTGGACCCGGGCGGTGCTGACGGCGGTCGGCGTCGGGCTCGGCGTGGCGCTGCTGCTGCTGACGACGGCCATCCCCAACGCGCTCGACGTCCGGCACGAGCGGGAGGCCGCGCGCACCGACATCACCTTCACCGACGAGCGGCCGGCCAAGGCGGACGACACCCTCGTGGTCGCCAACGTCGGTTCGGACTTCCGCGACGACACCGTCCGGGGCCGGGCGATCGAACCCGAGGGGCCGCGGGCGCCGCTGCCCCCGGGGGTGGAGAGGTTCCCGGCCAAGGGCGAGATGGTCGTCTCCCCCGCGCTGAAGGAGCTGCTGGAGTCGGACTCCGGCGCGCTGCTGCGCGAGCGGCTGCCGGACCGGATCATCGGCACCATCGGGGAGGAGGGGCTGATCGGATCGGCCGAACTCGCCTACTACCAGGGCGCCGAAGGGCTCGCTCAGCACATCGACAGCGGCCGGATCGTCCGCATCGACCGGTTCGGGGATCCGAATCCGGCGTCCGAGCGGTCCGACCCGGTGCTGCTCCTGCTGATCCTCGTGGTCTTCGTGGTGCTGCTGATGCCGGTCGCGGTCTTCATCGCGGCGGCCGTGCGGTTCGGCGGGGAGCGGCGGGACCGGCGGCTGGCGGCACTGCGGCTGGTGGGCTCCGACAGCGGTATGACCCGGCGGATCGCCGCCGGTGAGGCGCTGGCGGGGGCGGTGCTGGGGCTGGTCTTCGGGGCCGGGTTCTTCATGATCGGGCGGCAGCTCGCGGGGACCGCCGAGGTGTTCCGCATCAGCGTGTTCCCGAGCTACCTCAACCCCTCGCCGCTGCTCGCCCTGCTGGTCGCGATGGCCGTGCCGGCGGCGGCGGTGCTGGTGACGCTGTTCGCGCTGCGCGGGGTCGTGATCGAACCGCTCGGCGTGGTGCGCGCGGGCCGGCCGCCCCGGCGCCGGCTGTGGTGGCGGCTGCTGCTGCCGCTGGCCGGTCTGGCGATGCTCTACCCGATGATCGGCGACGGACGGGACAACGGCGACTTCAACCAGTACCTGGTGACCGGCGGTGTCGTCCTGCTCCTGGTCGGCGTGACCGCGCTGCTGCCGTGGATCGTGGAGGCCGTCGTCGCCCGGCTCGGTGCCGGTGGCGTCGCCTGGCAGCTGGCCGTGCGCAGGCTGCAGCTGAGCAGCGGAACGGCGGCCCGCATGGTCAACGGCATCGCGGTGGCCGTCGCGGGCGCGATCGCGCTGCAGATGCTCTTCGCGGGGGTGGAGGACGACTACACCCGGTCCACCGGGCAGGACGTGTCGCAGGCGCAGATGGAGGTGGTCCTGCCGGACGGGATGCCGGTGACGCGCGCGACCGGCGAACTCCGTGACACCGAGGGCGTGACGGCGGTCTACGGCTACTCCGAGGGCTACCTCGGCGACCGCGCCCAGAGCCCGGACAACGGCTCGACGCTGACCGTGGGCGACTGCGCGTCGCTGCGGGAGATGGCCGAGCTGCCCTCCTGCGAGGACGGGGACGTGTTCGTCGTCCACGGCGCCGAGTGGGACGCCGGGGAGGACATGACCAAGCTGGCCACGCCGGGACGGAAACTGTACGCGGACCCGACCTACGAGCAGAGCCCCAAGAGCCTGGAGATCCCCTGGACGGTGCCGCAGGACGTGAAGGCGGCGAAGCCGCGTCGCGGTCTGCTCGCCGGGGTCGACCGGGGCGGCTTCCTGGTCACGCCGAAGGCGATGCCGGACGCGCTCGCGCCGGCCCTGACCGGGCACGCCTACCTCAAGCTGGACGAGTCGGTTCCGGACGTGCACGACCGGGTGCGGAACACCGCGGTGGCCGTCCATCCGCTGGCGGACGCCATGGTGTGGACGGCGACGGAGCGCACCGGCCGGTTCGACGCCATCCGCACCGGTCTGTTCGTCGGGGCGGCGTGCGTGCTGGCGTTGATCGGCGCGAGCCTGCTGGTCTCGCAGCTGGAGCAGCTGCGGGAGCGGAAGAAGCTGCTGTCGGCCCTGGTCGCCTTCGGCACCCGGCGCCGCACGCTGAGTATGTCGGTGCTCTGGCAGACCGCTGTCCCCATCGTGCTGGGCCTGCTGCTGGCCATGGTCGTGGGCCTGACGCTGGGCACGGTCCTGCTGAAGATGACGAACACCCCGGTTCGCGTCGACTGGGCCGGCGTCCTGTCGATGACCGGCATCGGCGCGGCGGTCGTCCTGGTGGTGACCCTGCTGAGCCTGCCACCGCTGCTGCGGCTGATGCGACCGGAGGGGCTGCGCACGGAGTAGGGCCGCGACCCGCACGAACGGCCCGGGCGGGCAGTCGGGTCGTCCGCCCCGGGCCGGGTGGCCCGGGGCGGACGACCCGGGGCAAGCAATCCGAGACGGGCGGTCGGATGCAGACGACCCGAGGCGGGCGGTCGGGGCCGGATCAGGCCACGACCGTCCGCACCGGCAGGTCCGTCATCGCCTCCCGCAGCGCCCCCGCCAGTTCCTCGTACTCCGCGGAGCGGGCCGCGCCCGTGCGCATGGCGAGGGCGATGCGGCGGGTGGGGGCCGGGTCGGTGAAGGAGCCGGTGAGGAGCTGGCTGGAGCGGGAGGTCTCCACGCGGACGGCCGTGCGCGGCAGCAGCGTCACGCCCAGGCCGCCCGCCACCAGCTGCACCAGCGTCGACAGCCCGGCGGCCGTCGTGGTCGCGGGGACGTCCGCGCGGCCGGCCTCCCGGCAGATGTCGAGCGCCTGGTCGCGCAGGCAGTGGCCCTCGTCGAGGAGCAGCAGGTTCAGCTCGCGCAGCACCGAGCGCTCGATGCCCTCCCGCCCGCCGAGCCGGTGGTCGAGCGGCGTGACGAGCACGAAGTCCTCGTCGAAGAGGGGGAGTTCGGTGACGCCGGGGACGCCGAGCGGCACCGCCAGCAGGAGCAGGTCGAGACGGCCCGAGGACAGCCCCTCCAGCAGGCTCGCCGTCTGCTCCTCGTGGACCTGGAGGTCCAGGTCCGGGTAGCGGTCGTGCACCAGGCGCAGCACGGTGGGCAGCAGGTACGGGGCGACGGTCGGGATGACGCCGAGCCGCAGCGCGCCGGTGAACGGCGCCCGCACCGCCTCCGCCTCCTCCAGCAGCGCGCCCACCTCCGCCAGTACCGCCTTCGTCCGCACCGCGAGCCGCTCCCCCGCCGGAGAGAGCAGCACCTTACGCGTCGTACGCTCCAGGAGGGTGACACCCAGTGCCTCCTCCAGGGCTGAGACGGCGCCCGAGAGCGCGGGCTGGCTCATGCCGATCGCGGCGGCGGCGTCGCGGAAGTGCAAGTGCTCGGCGACCGCCGCGAAAGCCCGCAGCTGGGCGAGGCTGGGCTGCCTCTTCTTGCCCGACATTAATAGCCACCTCCGATCAACTCGACCGAGTGTAGCTATTTCCGCAATCAATGCACCCTGTGCCAACATCAATAACGTCCAACCCATGGGAAACACTCGCAAAACGGGTGTTTTCTCGCTGCGTTTTTTGGAGAGCGTGTGCTCACTGTCGGTGACAAGTTCCCCGAGTTCGATCTGACCGCCTGCGTCTCGCTGGAGAAGGGCAAGGAGTTCGAGCAGATCAACCACAAGACCTACGAGGGCAAGTGGAAGGTCGTCTTCGCCTGGCCCAAGGACTTCACCTTCGTGTGCCCGACCGAGATCGCCGCGTTCGGCAAGCTGAACGACGAGTTCGCCGACCGTGACGCCCAGATCCTCGGCTTCTCCGGCGACTCCGAGTTCGTGCACCACGCCTGGCGCAAGGACCACCCGGACCTGACCGACCTGCCCTTCCCGATGATGGCCGACTCGAAGCACGAGCTCATGCGTGACCTCGGCATCGAGGGCGAGGACGGCTTCGCGCAGCGCGCGGTGTTCATCGTGGACCAGAACAACGAGATCCAGTTCACGATGGTCACCGCCGGCTCCGTCGGCCGTAACCCCAAGGAGGTCCTGCGGGTCCTCGACGCCCTGCAGACCGACGAGCTCTGCCCGTGCAACTGGAGCAAGGGCGACGAGACCCTGGACCCGGTCGCGCTGCTGTCGGGAGAGTGAGCTGACATGTCGCTCGACTCCCTGAAGTCCGCCGTACCGGACTACGCCAAGGACCTGAAGCTCAACCTGGGCTCGGTCATCGGCAACTCCGACCTCCCGGCGCAGCAGCTGTGGGGCACCGTGCTGGCGACCGCCATCGCCTCGCGCTCCCCCATCGTCCTGCGCGAGCTGGAGCCGGAGGCGAAGGCGAACCTCACGCCCGAGGCGTACTCGGCCGCCAAGTCGGCCGCCGCGATCATGGCGATGAACAACGTCTTCTACCGCACCCGGCACCTGCTGTCGGACCACGAGTACGGCACCCTGCGCGCCGGTCTGCGGATGAACGTCATCGGCAACCCGGGCGTCGACAAGGTCGACTTCGAGCTGTGGTCCTTCGCGGTGTCCGCCATCAACGGCTGCGGCATGTGCCTGGACTCGCACGAGCAGGTGCTCCGCAAGGCCGGTGTGGACCGCGAGACGATCCAGGAGGCGTTCAAGATCGCCGCCGTGGTCGAGGCCGTCGGCGCCACGCTGGACGCGGAGGCCGTGCTGGCCGCCCAGTAGTCCCCTGCGGGAGGCCGCCCACGCACGACGACGGGCCCCGCTCACCGACTCGGTGAGCGGGGCCCGTCGCGTCGCCGCGCCGGTGCCGGTGCCGGTCGGCGGTCGCCGCTACGCCGGTGAAGCGCCCGCGGGCGGCCCGTCTCCCGTGTCCTTCGCCGTGTCCTTCGTCATGGTGGTCGACGTGTCCTTCGTCGGCGCTTCCGTGCCCGTGTCCGCGGCGGACCCGGAATCTCCCGCGCCGCCGGAACCCACGGAGCCCCCCGCCGTCGCCGGGGACGCGTCCGCGGACGTCCCGCCGCGCGGGTTCGGCGCCTGTCGTACGGCGGCCTCCCGGGAGTACGCCCGCAGATAGCCGACGACGGTGTTCGTCACCGCCACCAGCGGTACGGCGACCACCGCGCCGCCGATGCCGGCCACCATGCCGCCCGTGGCCACCGACAGCACCACCGCCAGCGGATGGACCCGCACCGCGCGCCCCAGAATGAACGGCTGGAGGATGTGGCCCTCGATCTGCTGCACCGCCAGCACCACGACGAGCGTCATGACGGCCGCGAACACGCCCTGCGTCACCAGCGCCACGACCACCGCGAGCGCCCCCGAGATCACCGCGCCGACCAGCGGGATGAAGGCGAACAGGAAGATGAACACGGCCAGCGGGACGGCCATCGGCACGTCCAGGAAGTAGATGCCGAGGCCGATGAAGATGGCGTCGATCAGCGCCACGATCACCGTGCCGCGCACGTACGCGGTCAGGGTCCGCCACGCGCGCGGACCGGCACCGGCCACGCCCGGCCGGGCCGCCGCCGGCACCAGCTTCAGCGTCCACTGCCAGATGCGCTTGCCGTCGTAGAGCAGGAAGAGCGTCGAGAAGGCGGCCAGCAGGATGCCGGTGAGTGCCTCGACAACGACCGTGACGCCCTCCAGACCGGCGGACGTTATCTGGTCGGTGTTGGCGCCGACCGCCTCGCGCAAATTCTTGGCGATCTCGTTGATCTGCTTGTCGGTGACGTGGAAGGGGCTGTTCAGCAGCCAGTTGCGCAGTTCGTCGATGCCGTCCTGGACCTGGTCGGAGAGGTTGTCGATGTTCTCCATGACCTGCCAGGTCACGAACCAGCCGATCAGCCCCATCACCACGAACCCGAGGATCGCGGTCAGCGCGGTGGCCGGCCCCCGCGGCACCCCGAGCCGCCGCAGCCGTGCCACGGTCGGCTGGAGCAGCGCCGTGATCAGCAACGCGGCCACGAAAGCCAGCACCACCAGCTGGACGGCGCTGATCACCCGCATCAGCACCCACACGGTCCCCGCGAGGACCAGCAGCCTCCACCCGGCCTCCGCGGCGACCCGTACGCCCCAGGGGACGGCCTGCGCGGGATCGGGGCGGCTGTGGACCACGAGCTGTGCCGTGGCGTGCTCGGTCGACGTGTCCTGCGGCGACGGCGGCGCGTGGTGGGCGGCCGGTGACGGTTCGCCGTCGGGGCCCTCTCCGCGCGCCTCCTCGCGGCGCTGCTCCAACCGCCTGCTCATCTGCGTCAGTCCGGCGCCGAGCCGACCGAGCCACCCTGGCACTCGCGACATGATCCGTCCTCTTCCCCCGTCCTTCCCCACCACTCCCCCCTGGAGTCGTTTCGGTCCGACCGTACAACGCGGGCACGCGAAAGCCCCTCACCGAAGGACGGCGAGGGGCTTCACGAGGTTGAGCGGTGGGGCGGCCGGCCGGTTCCGGACCGGCCGGGCGGTGCCTGGCGGGGCTCAGTACCAGTGGTTGGCCTGCCAGAAGGCCCAGGCGTCACACGGGCTGCCGTAGCGGTTGTCCATGTAGTTGAGGCCCCACTTGATCTGCGTGGCCGGGTTGGTCCGCCAGTCGGCGCCCGCCGAGGCGTACTTGCCGGCCGGGAGGGCCTGGAAGAGGCCGTAGGCGCCGGAGGAGGGGTTGACGGCCTTGTAGTTCCAGCTGGACTCGTGGTCCACGATGTTGCTGAAGCACTGCCACTGGCCGCTCGGCACCATCTGACGGGCCATCGCCTGGATCTGGCTGGTGCTGTAGGAGCTCTGGACGGCGAAGCTGGTGGCCTCGCGCTGGGCGTCGCGGCTGGCCGCTTCCTTCTCCGCCTCGCGCTTCTTGGCCTCCTCGGCCGCCTTCTTGGCCTTCTCCTGCTTGGCCACGGCGGTCTCGGCGGCTGCCTTGCGGGCCGCCTCCTCGGCGTCCTTCTTGGCGCTCGCGTCCGCGGCGATGGCCTGCGCGTCGGCCTGCTGCGTCAGGGACGCGGTCTGCACCTGCGCCTGCTCGCCCATGGGGATGTCCGCAAGCAGCGTCGTGCCGGCTGCTGTGGCTTCCGCGTCGTTGTTCTGCGCGGTGCTGCCCGAGGCAACGCCGACGACACTTCCGACAGCGGTGACCGCCGTGGCCGAGGCCACTGCGAATCCCCGGACCGAGATCCGGCTCACACGGTTTCCTTCCAGCATCGCCCGCTTCGGTGACCCTCGCGGACGCAATCGTGCCCCTGACGCTGGCCTCCCCAACTACGGGTCACGGGAGGCACGGGCCCGGTGGACAACTCCCCGCAAGGGGAGCGCCGCGTGGTGCTCGGGCGGCATACGACGCTGCTATGGAGTTGAGACTGGTGCTTCTGCGGTGTCGCCGTACCGCTGGGGGTACGGCTGTGTCGTATGCGGGGCCTGACAGGAACGAGACTCTGCCGTAACCCGACGGGGTGAGGCAATTCTGTGTTGCGTGTGAAAGCTCACATCCCGTTTGCCCCAGGGAGTTTCCGGAAACCCGCACACGCCGAGGCGCCGCCCGGCTAGGCTCTTCGCCTTCCGGACGGCGCCAGGGTCACGCGGTACCTCTCAGATGTGGCCGTCCTCCAGCATTTCGGTCACGAGCGCCGCGATCTGCGACCGCTCGGACCGGGTCAGGGTGACGTGCGCGAAGAGCGGATGCCCCTTCAGCTTCTCGACGACGGCGACGACGCCGTCGTACCGCCCCACCCGCAGGTTGTCCCGCTGCGCGACGTCGTGGGTCAGTACGACCCGCGAGTTGGCCCCGATGCGGGAGAGTACGGTCAGCAGGACGTTCCGCTCCAGCGACTGGGCCTCGTCCACGATCACGAACGCGTCGTGCAGCGAGCGCCCGCGGATGTGGGTGAGCGGCAGCACCTCCAGCATGCCGCGCGCGGTCACCTCCTCGATGACCTCCCGGCTGGTGACCGCCGACAGCGTGTCGAAGACCGCCTGCGCCCAGGGGCTCATCTTCTCGGCCTCGGAGCCGGGCAGGTAGCCGAGCTCCTGCCCGCCCACCGCGTACAGCGGCCGGAAGACCATCACCTTCTGGTGCTGCCGCCGCTCCAGCACCGCCTCCAGCCCCGCGCACAGCGCCAGCGCCGACTTGCCGGTGCCGGCCCGGCCGCCCATCGACACGATCCCGACGTCGGGATCGAGGAGCAGGTCGAGCGCGATCCGCTGCTCGGCGCTGCGGCCCTTGATGCCGAACGCCTCCCGGTCGCCGCGCACCACGCGGACGCTGCCGTCGGGCGTGACCCGGCCGAGGGCCTTGCCGCGCTCCGACTGGATGGTCAGGCCGGTGTGCACGGGCAGCTCGGCGGCCTCCGGGACGTAGACCCGCCCTTCCTCGAAGAGGATGTCCACCTGCTCGCCGGGCAGCGTCAGCTCGGACATGCCGGTCCAGCCGGAGGCGTCCGTGATGGCGAGCTCGGCGCGGTACTCCTCGGCGAGCAGGCCGACGGAGGACGCCTTGATCCTGAGCGGGAGGTCCTTGGACACAACGGTGACGTCGTATCCCTCCGCCTGGAGGTTGCGGGCGACCGCGAGGATGCGGGAGTCGTTGTCCCCCAGGCGGTAGCCGGTGGGCAGCACGCTGGGGTCCGAGTGGTTGAGCTCGACACGGACGGTCCCGCCGAGATCGCCGATCGGGATGGGGGCGTCGAGGCGACCGTGCCGTACCCGGAACTCGTCGAGCAGGCGCAGTGCCTGCCGGGCGAAGTAGCCGAGTTCGGGATGGTGCCGCTTGGCCTCCAGCTCCGTGACCACGACGATCGGGAGCACGACCTCGTGCTCGTCGAAGCGGCTCAGGGCGCTCGGATCGGCCAGCAGGACGCTGGTGTCGAGAACGTAGGTGCGCCTGTCTGGCTTGTGGCGCTTTGCGCTGGTCACCACGGAAGGACGTACCCCCTCGGATGAGGTCGGGGAGCGACGGAGTGGACGCTGGGCCGGGAGAGCGGGAACGGACCGACCGGTCGACGACCGCCCTGCACTGACGAGTCGGCCGGTCGACGGCCGCCCCGGACGGGCGCGGGCCGCGAGCCGGCCCTCCGCCGCGTCTTCCGTGCCGTGACCGCACGGTGGGGCTGGTGCAAAGGGCCTCCCGGGCGGACGGCTCCGTGCCGTCCGCTGAGACACGACACCCGTGGTTCGGGCGTCGACCTGCTTGGTTTATGCCCTCGAACAAGCGCCGCCATGCCACGGCACAGAACGACGCACCGGTGAACTCCTCATGACGTGCGCCCCTCGGGCGCTCGCCGGGCACCCCTCCCGAATGCGGGCAGAAAAACGGGCCGGTCCGTGGGGGGGAGACGGACCGGCCCGAGGGGGGGTTTCCACCATAACCCTTCGTAAGGGATGCCGCGCGCATCGGCATGCCACAACTACTCTCCGAAATCGCCCGGCGACGCCCGGGTAGCCATGGAAGCGCCCATTCCGCCGTGAATCATGGCCAGAACAGAGCGGGCGACAGGGAGAAAACCGTGCCCCCGGCGCACTGGAGGGGCGGTTCGCCGGCATCCCGCGCGCGCCGGCGCCCGCACGGCGGACCGCCCGCGCTTCCCTCCACCGGGTGACCCCGCCGGCGAACCCCCGCTTGACCGGGCACCGCGCAGCCCCCTCCACTGCGCGGTGCCACACGCGCAGCTTTGCTCACGCGAATTACCTGACATGAACTTACGCGATCGGGCGGAGCGGATTCGGCGCGAGAAGGACAACGATGAATAACGATGTGGAAACCCTGTGAGGATCACCGGGTGATTCCGCACCCTCCCTCCAAGCGCGCGGATATTTGCGAAGGTGTGCCACTTATGCCCAGAAGGTCCCGCACGACCCCGTGTCCGCGAAAGCCACCGCCGATTCATCGAGGCAACGCACTGGCCTACTGCTCCCCTAACGTCACCTCATGACGAAGAGGACGGTTGTCACTTGGGACGCGGCGAGCGCACGGCGTCTCGAACGGCAGTTCCTCGCCAACTCCGCCCGAACGGGCACGCCGGTCACCGAAGCGGCCGATGCGATGCTCGGCGTCCACGCCCAGGTCCTCTCCGCGGCGGAGTTGTCGGTCGGCATCCGGGTCGACGGCGTGACCCGGACGGACGTACGGACCGCGCTGTGGCCGACCGGATCGCCCTCCGCTCCGCCCTCGCTGATCAAGACCCACGGCCCGCGCGGCACCGTTCACCTGCTCCCGGCCCGCGACCTGCCCATGTGGTGCGCCGCGCTCCCCGCCGTCCCCGCCGGACCGGCCTCCTTCCCGCCCGGCACACGCCTCACCGACACCCAGGCCGCACAGGTCGTGACGGCCGTCGGCGACGCACTGAACGGTGCCTTCCTCACCATCGACGAACTGGGCGATGAAGTCGTCGCCCGCACCGGTCCCTGGGCCGGCGACCTGGTGATGCCCGCCTTCCAGACCTTGTGGCCGCGCTGGCGCCAGGTCCTGCACCGGGCCGGCCAGTGCGGCGCCCTGTCCTTCGGCCCCGACCGCGGCCGCAAGGTGACGTACACCCGCCCGCCGCACTTCACCCCGCTGCCCCCGCAAGAGGCGCTGCACCTCCTCGTACGCCGCTACCTGCACGCCTACGGCCCGGCCACCCCGCAGCACTTCGCCAGGTGGCTGGCGGCTCCGCCCGCCTGGGCGCGGACCCTGTACGACGACCTGGCCGATGCGGGACAGATCGAGGAGGTCGACTTCGAGGGAACACCGGCGTGGGTGGCGGCGGGCGACACGGACTTCCCGCGCGGCAGCGAACGCGACGGCCTGCTGCGCGGGCTGCACCTCCTGCCCTACTTCGACGCGTACCTGATCGCCGCGCAGCCACGGGAGCTGCTCTTCCCCGAAGCCGCGTACCGGCGGGCGCTGGCGGGCGGGCAGGCGGGCAACTACCCCGTGCTGCTGGTGGACGGGGTCGCGGCGGGCGTGTGGCACCAGCGGCGCCGGGGACGGCGTACGACCGTCACGGTCGAGCCCCTGGGACGACGACGTCTGACGGCAGCCCGGCAACGGGAGCTGGAGGCACGGGTGGAGCGGGTGGGAGAGGTGCTGGAGGCACGGGCGGAACTGGTGGTGGGCGAGGTGACGACCGGCCCCCACGCGTGATCGACGGTGTCCCGTCGCTCCCTACTGACGCGGTTTCCGGATCTCGAAGAGGTGCCGCGCGCTGTGGGCCACGAAGGGCCCCTCCGCCTCGATGCGCTCGTGCATCTCCCGCAGCCGGTCCCGGCACGCCTCGACGGTGAACCCCGGGACCATCCACACGACCTTGCGCAGGAAGTGGACGACGGCCCCGACGTCATGGAACTCCATCCGCAGCCGCTCCGCCCGCAGGTCGACGACCTCCAGCCCGGCGCCCTCGGCGTCGGCGCGTTCCCGGTCGGGGTGCCGCTCGTTCCGGCTCGCCTCCGGCTGCGGCCCGAGGAAGAACTCGACGACCTCGAACACGCTGGCCGGCCCGACATGCTGGGCGAAGTACGTACCGCCGGGTGCGAGGACGCGGGCGATCTCCGACCAGTGCGGCACGACGGGATGCCGGCTCACGACCAGGTCGAAAACCCCGTCAGCGAAGGGGAACGGCGCGTCGTCGGGCGAGGCGACCACGGGGACGCCGCGGGGCCGGAGCAGCTCGGTGGCCTTCGCGACGTTGGGCGGCCACCCTTCGGTGGCGACGAGGAGGGCGGGCCGGCCGGGCGCCGCTGCCCCGAGGGCGAAGTCCAGCACCTCCCCTCCCCCGGTCTGCACGTCCAGCACCGCACCGGCCCCGGCGAGCCGCCCGCCCAGGGAACGGGCGTACCCCCAGGAGGGCCGCGCCTCGGTGGCCCGCCCCTCGAACCAGGAGAAGTCCCACCCTTCGGTGGGGACGGCGGCGCCTTCGGCCACGAGGTCGTCGAACGTGCGGGGGGCTGGGGGCGCCATGGGTGTCCCATCGGTATCGGTGCGTGGGGGGACGGAAGTAGGGGAGAGGAGACGAAAGGAAGGAGAGAGGAGAGAAGGCGGCGCTTCACGCCACCAAGGGGCGGACCTCCTCGGCGGCGAACCGCACGAAGCCCTCCGGATCCGGTTCGTCACCCGTCGGCTGGAGGATCACGGAGTCCGCGCCGGCCTCGGCCAACCGCCGCACGGCCCCGGCAACGGCCTCCGCGTCCCCCGCGACACCAAGACCCGGAACCTCCTCGTCCCCCTCGGCGACCAGCTCGGCCCGCAACCGCTCGTGGGCGTCGGCTCCGGTGGCGGCGAGGAGATAGACGACGACCCTGTGCGCGCCCGTCCGCCCGGCCGACGCACGCCCCTCGTCGATCAGCCGCCGGGCCCGGCGTACGCCGTCCGGCGGGGTGGACGCGGTGAGAACGGTCCCGTCGGCGGCCTCACCGGCCAGCCGCAGCGAACGGGGGCCGGTGGCGCCGGCGAGCACCTCGACGCCCTGTCCAGGAGGCCAGTCCAGAGCCACGCCGTCGAGCCGGACGTACCGCCCCTCGGTCGTCACCCGCTCCCCTGCCAACAGGGCCCGCAGGGCGAGAAGGTGCTCCCTCAACAACGTGACGGGCGACTCCACCCGCGCCCCGACCTGCCCCATCCAGTCCTGTACACCGTGGCCGACGCCGAGGATCGCGCGGCCGGGGAACATCCGGTGCAGGGTGGCGGCCTCCATCGCGGTGATCGCCACGTTCCGCAGGGGCACGGGCAGCAGCCCGACCCCGACCCGCACCCTCTCGGTCCACGCGAGCGCGGCGGCGGCCGTGGAGATCCCACCCTCCCGGAAGCAGTCCTCCCAGAGCCACAGCTCCTCCAGCCCAGCCTCATCGGCGACCCGGGCGACGGCACGCAGCCGCTCGGGGGCGAGCTGGGGGCGGAACACGGCGCCGAGTGCGGTCTTTGGCGTCATGGGGGTCACGGGGGCAACGGGGGTCATGGAGGTCTTCCTACCCGCGTGCCCGTCCACCGGACAACCGCTTTACGGGGCGTCCCCATGAGCTTCCGTCAGCGGTTGACTGCCTGGATCTCCTGGACGACGACGTCCTGTGTGGCACCGAACGTGCCGTCGGGGAGGTCACCGCCCGCGCCACCGCTGCCAGTCCAGTGGATCTTCCAGGTAACCGTCGCCTGGAGCGGGTACGTGCCGTCACCCGAGGATCGGAGATACTTCACCCCGCACGGCGGTGTGTCGTTCGCCTTGCCCCTCTCGTACGGCTCACCGATACGGCCGTCGTTGATCTCGCAGACACCCGAGGCCGGGTAGACCTCCGCGTCCGGCGTGCCCGGCTCGATCTCCAGCGAGACCGGTTCCGCCGTGGCCGTCGCCTCGACACCGATCTCCTCCACGGACGCGGTGACGGAGACCGGCTTGAACTCGGCACCGTCGAGCCATGCCCACGTCGGGAGATTGACCTTGGTGGCCTCCGCGGGGGCGAGTGTCACCTCGGTTCCGGGTACGCGGATCTCCGCGTAGGCGAGTTCGGCGAGGACCTCGGGGGTTACGGCGTTCTCCATCTCGGCGGGAGGGGCGTCACCCGTGTCCACCCAGAAGTAGTCCTCATCGCAGGAGTCCCAGCCGGGCGGGTAGCTCTTGTTGACGTAAGAGCCCCACCAGTAGCCTTCGCCGGCCTTGTCCTTGTTGAAGCCCTTTTCCTCGTCGTTGGCGTTGTACTTCTCCCGCTGCTTGGCGTCCCACTCATACCCCGTGGAGCCGGCTTCCCAGATCGGCTCCAGGTAGTTCTGCAACTGCTCGGGGGTGTACTTGGGGGCGTACCAGCAGGGAGGCGGGCTCCAGGACGTGGATGACGTCAAGGCTCCGGTCGAGTCGCCGCTGCCGTTCTTCGAGTGGTCGAAGACGACGCCGCCGACGGTGACGGCAACGGTGCCTTCGCCGTCGGCTTCCACCTGTTGCTGCGTGGACCCCCGGGTACCACCCTCACCACGTCCGCCGGCGAGCGCAGTCGGGGCGGCAAGCAATGGAACGCTGACAAGCGCGACAAGCGTCGCAGCCCTCAAGCCCTTGCTCACGGCTGGCATGCTTCGCTCCCCCGGTCCGAAGCGATGTCGGTGGTCTGCCAAACGTCCTTGTTGTTCTTCGTGAGCTTCGTGTTGTAGAGGACATAGCTGTCCGACGACGTCGGCGTTTCTTCGACCTTTCCTGTCTTCTTATCCTTGATGAACGACTTACTCTCGTCCGAGCAGTAGGTCACGTAGGCCTGACCGTCCTTGACGATGTTCACCTTGTAGTCGAAGTACCGGGTTTCGCCGACCCACGTGTTTTTCTTGTCGACGTACCCGAGGACATAGGTGATCGAGTCATTGAGGGCTGACTCGGTGTTGTAGTAGCCGAGGGCCTCGGTGTCTGTGCTGCCCTTGAAGATGGCCTCGTCGACAGAGTCGACACTCAGCGTGCTGTCCCTGAGGGCCGCGTCCTTCGTCGCATCTCCTGTCTTCTCGTACTCGAAGACGTTCTTGGCGTCCGAAGGAAACGTGATCTCCGGACGGCCGCCGGTGTCCGACGTGCGAGGGCTCGGGGAGACCGACGGAGATGAACTGCCCGTGTCCGCCCCCGCGATCTTGTCATTGTCGCCGGGGGCGCTGTCGTCGCCTCCGCACGCGGACAGCGTCAGTGCCGCTGCGGCGGTCAGCGTGAGCGCTGTGAGGAGGGTGGGGCGGCGGCGAATCACGGTCGGCTCCTGGTGGGACGAGGCTTCTCTCGAGCGAAGCAACGCTATCCACGGAGATCGGAGGGCACCAGGGTGGAACCTGTCTCCGCCCGGGGCTCACGGGACTAAATCAGCCTTACGTGTGCCTTCTTGGGCAGTAACGGTTGCGTAACGCGTGAGCGCGGCTGCAAAGGAGCCACGCGGTCGGGCCGTGACCGATACGTTCGCAGCGGAGCTGTGGGGTGCGGGAGGAGTTCGGTATGGGGCGGTGGCGGGACGGGGTGGGAGAGTTGGTGGTGGGTGGGAAGACCGAGGGCAGAGGTGTCCGCGTTCCATTGGAGATCGCCGGGTCGTACCGCGCCCGTACCCGGGGACTGCTGGGGCGGGACTCACTCGTCGGGGCGATGCTCCTGTCCCCCGCCAACAGCGTCCACACCTTCCGCATGCGGATGCCCATCGACGTCGCCTACCTCGACCGGCGGCTGGTCGTCATCGCGGTGCGCACGATGCGGCCGGGCAGGCTCGGGCTCCCCCGGATGCGTTCCCGGCATGTTCTGGAGGCGGAGGCCGGGGCGATGGCCGGGTGGGGCGTCCGGGTCGGCGTGCGGGTGGAAGTCGAGGCCGCGGGGGCCGGCGAGACCCACGAGGAGGCTGGTGCGGCGGGCGAGTGAGCCGGTGCGGCGCTTTCCCTCTTGCCATGTGACAGATCGTGTCACTGGCGCGGGCGCATCAGATGCAGGTCCTCGCCCCAGTCGTCCAGCACCGGCCCATGGCCGGCCTCCCGCGCCACCGCTTCGACCTGGCCGAACAGCTGTCGTTGGAGGTCCGCGCCGCCGTGTGCCGCGATCCGGCCGATCGTGGCCAGGAGCTCGGACGCGTCCCAGCGCGGTAGTGGGAACCTTTCGAGTTCCCAGGTCAAGTACTTGTTGTACGGACGAGGGCGGCCGTCGAGAGCGAACAGGAATTCCAGCAGGAAGCCGATGCCGTCGGCCGCGTCCAGGTGGGCGGCGAGCGGGTGGCCGTCGCGGGAGTTCTTCACCGACCGGTAGTGCGAGTTCGCGTAGGCGTCGAGCCAGGCGGCTGCGGTTCGGGTTGCCTCATCGGCCTCCAGTCGTCCCTTCGCGGCGACGATCGACGCGATCTCACCGTCCAGCCGGTCGAGCAGGACTCGGCCCCGAGCGATTCCGTAGCGTTCCAAACCATCGAGCCGGCGGAAGCCCTCCACCGTCATGACGACAAGGTCCAGATCGGCGGTACGGCAGTTCTCGAGGCCTGCGAGGGCGGCTTCACGTTCGTCGGAGACGATGGCGTACACGTCGTGGTCGGAGTACGCCGTGACCATGCCCTCGTGGGCGTGTGAGCCCTTGAGGACGAGACCCAAGACGGTGGGGACAGTGGAGGCGTGTGCAGTCAATGCCGCGTACGTCGTGAGGTGGTGGGGCGGGTGGGAGATCTCCGGCACATTCAGAACGCTATCTGCTTCGATGCCCTGAGTCAGCTCGATTTCCGCGCCCCTTGCCGCGGGTGCGATCCGCCAGCGGCGTATCCACCCGTGGGCGCTGGGCCCGGGAGCTGCCCATGCATGCCGCAACGTGCGCTACCGGGCGACCGGGCCGGAAACACTTGCCCGGGGGCCTGTCGTGAGGTTTTCGCCGCAATCAAGCCCGGCCGGCATCAACAGCATTCGCAGCCCGTCCAGTAGTCCCTCACTCGTGCGGGACTTCCTCGATCACTGTCTCCCCGAATCGCCACGAGCCCCGGTTACCGAGCGCCTCGGCGCGCAGGCCCTCCTCCCATGCGATCCGGGCAGCTCGCTTCTGTGAGATGTCGGGGTAATGCTCTGGGAGAATTTTGATATAGCCACGCCTGTCCGCAGGGTAGGTACGCAGGGCGTCCCGCAGTTTCGCCTCCTGTTCCTGGGGCGTGGTGTGGTTACGGGTGACGGTCTTGTACACCTTGCGCATACCCGCCGAGGGTTTACCCTCATCCCGTCTTTTCGCTGTGTCCGACCCTCGCCACGTCATCCAACCGACAGCGCCGAGTGCCGCAAAGGCCAGCGCTCCTGCACCCACTAGCTCGGCGGTGGCGTCCACCTGGCCGGGAGTCCTGGGGCTGAGTTCCCCCTTGGGGTCCTCTACCACGGTCAGCACCTGGCCGACGTCGTACAGGTCGGACGTCGTCTCCATCTCGGGCCCGAGCACCAGAGCACCGTCCTGGCCTTCCAACGTGTAGTGAGAATGACGCCCCTTGCGCCCCTGGGCCGGGTCGAGCCGTTCCTTCACCACCGTTGCTTTGATCTGCTCACCGCGCTGCTGGAGGACGAGGTCATCGCGAGACATTCCAATGACATGCACGGACATGGCAGACGTGATCACGATGAACAGAGCTGCGTACAGGCTGGACTCCGTGGCCCCCAACTTCTCGATGGCAACCACGAGAAGCACACCGTGCACGACCCACAACAGAACCTGGACAACGAGCCCAACGTCCTCCGAGAGCCAGAACATCCCCGCGATCACAGCGAGCACATAGCAGGAGGTACCGATCACCAGCGGTATGCGGTATCGCGTACGACTCCGTCGCGCTTCGTCACCATCTGTGTCACCGCTCACGCCTGGTTCTCCGTTCTTCCGCCGGTCGGACTGCCGGTCCCAGTAGCGGACTCCCCACCTCGTTCGTCCGCCGAGACAGACTTCATGATGCCGCTCAACACATCGATGTACTCGGGCCAGTGATCAATATCCTCAGTCATGAAGACGAAGAGAGCCGATCCAGCGCCGGTCTGCAGAGGCACACAGAACTGCGCCTGCCGGATCGTCGCAGCTGTGGGCTCGTCCAGACCGAAGAGCACGCCGGGAATCTGCACTTCCTGGTCTCGTATGCAGAGCGCAGATATCCCATAAGGGAGCATTACCAGACCCACCTCGGCATCCGGGTACGATTCCCTCCACTGAGCGGCCGTACGCTTAGCCGCCCCTTGTCGGTCCTGGCTTTGCAAGCCGACCTCTGGCCTTTCGACCATGACGTAAAGCGTGCCCTGGGACAGCTTGTCCCCGGGCATGCGAAGCAGGCAGCTCGACACGTGCTCGGTGCCTGAATTAATCAACGTCTGAAGGACATATTCGCCGGAAACGACGAAGCTGAACTTCTGCTCCGGCGTCGCCTCCCGAAAGAGAATGTCGACGGCATCCGCCATCCTCAGGAGGCGGGCCTCAGGTTCTTCACTCAAGTCGAACTCGATGAACCCAGGCGGTAGATCGAACCAGAGGTCGGGCGCGTCCCCGGAGGCAACAGCCGCCGTCGAGAACTCACCATGCAACGGTATGTCGGTGGGTGCCATCAGTCCGTCAGCTCCCAGGCTCCCAAACCGATGGTGCTGCCAACGGCGACGAGTCCGCCGAACTTCCCCCCGCCGGCGCCGGTGGCGATGTTGCCTACACCGGTGCCCCATGTGGCCGCATCGTAGCGGCCAGTGCTCGTTTCATAGGCGTTGATCGCGGTCGGTGCGGTCCACGCGAGCTGCGCGGCAGCTTGGATGCCTTCGGTGGCGGTAAGTGCAGCGCTGCGTGAGACGCCCAACTTGCTTGCTACGGCCATCACAGGCTTGTCAATCGCCATTACTACCGGGTCAGCCTCCTTCGCCAGTCTCTTCGTGGCCGAAGCTGCCGTCTTGACGCCGACCCGGCTCCCCTTTGCCACACCCCCAGCCGCTCGTGCCGCTTTGTATCCGGCTTTGATGCCTCCGAATCCTGGCACCATACCGAGGGCATCGCCGCCCAGCGTGAGCCAGTTGCCGATATTCTTACCGGTGGGCGGGAAGAGCCCGTTCACGCCATAGGCCGCCGCATGGGCGAAGAGAGCTACCGCACTCAGCCCGACGGCCAACGGAGCCAGAACCGGACAGAAGATGGCGACAACGCCGATGACGGAAGCTGCGACGGTGATCCAGTCGGCGTGGCTCTTGATCCATTCCCCTACATCGGCCAGGAGCTCCCCGACCTGGCCCGGAAGGTCGGCCAGGGCCTCGCCCAGATCAGCGATGGCATCTCCGAGCTTGTCCCACATGCCTGGCTCATTCGGGGCGATATCCATGGCATTCTTCAGACGGTCCGCTATTTCCTTGCCGTACGCCTGATAATTCCCGGACATTTTGCGACCTTGCCGCCGGATCTCCTCCAGTTCGAGATTCCTCGCGCTCGCCTCTCGCCCCGCGTCCTGAACCTTGTCCTTGTGGTCCTGGGTATCCTTCTCGCTATCATCTGCGTCTTTGAGCTTGTCAGCCTTTGTGCGCGCCTTACTCAGTTGTTCGTCGACCTCGGCTGCCCGCGCCTCCAGTCGCACGGCGTCCGCCTGTTTGGTCTCCATGTAGGCGGCCCAGTCCTCAAGGATCGTCGCAGCATCACGGAAGGAATCACGCGCATCGTCCATGCGCGGGCGAAACTCGTCATCGAACTTCTCTCGAAATACTTCCGCCGCCTTTCCCTTCCAGTCCCCCACGCCGGTGCCGTGCAGGACCTGGGATATCTCATCGAGAGCCTTCGCCGTCCTGCGCACTGTCTTGGCGACGTCGTCGGCCGTCGACTGATCGCCCGGGCAAGGTACGAACCCCAGAGCAGGGAAGCTCTCCAGCTTGGTCTCAGCCATTCCTACTTACCGCTGCCCTTCCCTCGGCCCTTACTCGCCTGGGCGAGTTCATCGTCCAACTTCTCGAAGGACTCTTTGACCGTGAGAAGCGCCTTGGACGCCTTCTCCGAGAATTTCGTGAGCTGTTTGATCCCGTACGACCACTCATCACCGAAGTCGTCCATGCGCCTGGCGAGCTCCGGGACTCCCATGGAGTCACCGGTAACCTCTGCCATTTCCCGCCCTGGCTTCTTCATCAGTTCCGCTATGTGGTCGAGGTTATGCCTCACTCGATTCAACACCACATAGTCAGCCGTCAGATCACTCACGAACTCCCCCTTCACACACCCACGACTTGCCGCTCAGACCGACACGCATCAATGACCTCGACCCCCTTCACACCGAAGGGATCGGCACTTCACTGGTATGTGACGGCTCTTCTCAAGCACGGCAAGGCTAACCAGGGTTATGACCCGAACACCAGTTGGACTGACTCCACGGCTGTTGCCGACGGGAGCGTCGTCATGCCCCACATCTGACTGTTGCTGCCCGCGAGGCCGTTGCAGGGCGGTCGGCCGGTTTCTGTGCAGCCTCAGCTGGAGACGATGTCGAGGACGGCCGTCCCGTCTTCTCCTGCCACTGCCTGAATCACCACGGCATCTGCACGGGGACTCGGCCTGGCGTGGTCGCTGTCCACACCTCCGCAGGAGGTGCCGCTTCCGTGCCGGCGAAGAACGGTGATGCACCCCTGCCCCGGGCCGCGGACGCTGTTCTTTGACTGGCTCTGGGGAGACTTCACCGCAAAGGCGACCTCATTCGGACCGACTTCCGTCACCTCGAGCGTCACCGCCGCACCCGTAGGTTCTCTGAATCGGATCGTGACCGGCTCGGTCACCAGAACCTGGCAGTCACCGTCCTTGCAGGCGTCCAGGTCTCGGCCGTCCGCCGCCGACGGTGCCGGCTGCGACCGCCTCGCGGTGGCGGGGTGACTGGGAGCGGGTGGAAAGAGGCGCGACGCGCCGGGCTTCGTCGTGCGGGCACCGTTCGAGGGCGCTCCGTCGGCCCCGCCCGAGTCGCCGCATCCGGTCGCCGTCACCAAGGACAGCAGGGCCGCGACCGCGAGGAGCCGGGCCGTTGACGTCGCAGCCACAATGCTCTCCCCACCACGTCTTCCCAACAGGACGGTTGGTCTCTCGTCGACCGACTTCAGCCCTTGCCGCCTATGCTTCCCACGCCACTCGGTCACGATGTCGGATGCCACGAGCCCGCCCTTCTACGGTGAGGGCCACAACTGGTTCCGCTTGGGCACGGATGACAAGGGCATCGCCTACACCGACGTCGCCGGGCAGGAGGACCGGTCCGCTCGTCGACAGCCACGCGGCTCTCCGGTCGCTGATTCTGGAGATCAAGACGGGCAAGGCGGGCCGTCCGCTCTGACTGGCATCAGCGCTCCGTACGCGGGAACGAGACTTCCACCCTGCGGTTCTTCTTGCGGCCGGCCTCGGTCGAGTTGTCGGCGATGGGGTACTGCTCGCCGTAGCCGCGGACCTCGTAGGTGATGCCGGCGTCGTTCAGGGTCTGGGTGAGGATGTCGTGTACGGCGTTGGCCCGCTTCTTGGAGAGCACGTCGCCGTGGGCTGAGGATCCGAGGTTGTCGGTGAAGCCGAAGACTCGGACGCGGGTGGCGTTCTGGGTCTTGATCTCCTCGGCGATGCCGGTGATCCGGGACTTGGCCTCGGCGCCGAGTTTCGCGCTGTCCTTGCCGAACAGCACCTCGGCCTGCAGCGCGAAGGTCACGCTGGTGTTGGTGTCCTCGCGGCGCTCGTCACCGCTCTGGTCCTCCACGACCGACTTGATGTCCAGCACCTTGGCCTGCGCGAGCGTGGCACCGTCGGGGAGTTTGAGGTCCGGGTCGGCGGGGTCGACCTTCACGGGGGCGGCTGCGGAGGCTTCGGTGCCTGGGGGGTCGTTCGGGTCGTCGTCGGCGTGGGCCGACGTTGTTCCCCCGACACCCGTCGCGATGAGCAGGGAGGCAGTCAAGAGCACTGTCAGACGGTTGCGGCTCATCGGTGGCCTCACCCGGAGATCTCAATGGGAGCAGCCGCGAAGGTCGGAAGTTGGAAGGTCACCTTCGTCGTCCCGTCGGGTGGCGCCGGGAACTGCATGAATACTGGGATGGAAGCGCCGGGTTTGATTCGGGGCATATCCGTGGTTGTCAGAGGGCGGCCGTCGGTGTCGCGCAAGACGTAGTAGCGCTTCTTGTTGCCGGAGTCCACGAGGGTTGCTCCACCAAGCGATCCACCATGCCGCATGATCTCCGTCTCGTCACCTCTGGTCTGAATCGGGACACGAGCCGCTTCTGCACCATCATTTTTGATCTCGCCGCTCACAGTCAAGAATCCGCCCGCGTCTCGTGCTGCGGAGCTGATCGTAAGGACCAAGCCGTCCTCTCCCTTGACCTCTGCCAACGCATCGTCCGTGCCCTGCTGGGCGCTAGGGCCCGACTCGCCGCCTGATGACGCAGACGACGACGTCTCTGGCTTCTTGTCGTCGTTGCCGCCGCCACCGCAGCCAACAACACCGAGGGCGAGCCCAGCCGCAACAGTCAACGCCGCCATCCCCCTGCGGGCCTTCGCTGTGAACCGAATGCTCATGGCTCCGTTTCCTTCGTCTCTCGTCACAGGATTTTCAGTCGGTCAGGTGTACGTCGAACAGATCCTGAGGCTCCGGAAGCTCAGGGAGATCGTCCAAACCCAAGTTCCAGGACTGGTCCTTGCAGGTGAGCGTCGGAAGCGGATCGTCCTCCGCCTCTCTTTCAGGAGACTCGAACATGCAATTCGGCTCGATCACAGCAACGGCGGAGGCATGCGCATAGGCGTCCTCCGTCCCTGGCACGATCGAGTCCCCAACCGGTTCGTCCGTCTTGACCTCAACCGAGTACCGGAGCGGACCATCCATGGCGCAGCCTTCGACGTGTGCACCGTTCTGAGCCGCAAGTTGGTCCGCTCGCCAGCACGAGTTGTCGAGACCGGTCACGACCCCATCGAAGATGGCGTCCCATGAGGCCGGGTCCTCGACGTTCTCCGCCCACTCACCAGCCAATTGGTCCCTGGTTTCCTGTGCCGCCGCGAGCGCCGCCGCATCAGCTGCTGTCTGAGCTCCATTCCGGGTCGTCGCGGCTTGACCGACCGCGAGATATGCAAACGCGAGAAAGAGCAGACCTGCCACCACCGTGATGTAGATGGGGAAGGCCTGCCCTACGTCGTTGAGGCTGCGGGGTGAGTTCAGCCGATGACCTCGTCGATCTTGTCCGTGATGGCGTTGTAGATGGTCTCCCCGATATCCGTCCCCGTAATAGCCAGCACAATCGCCACCACCACCGCGATGATCCCCAGGTACTCCACCGCCGTCTGCCCCTCGTCGTCGCGGGCGGTGCGGGTCTGAAGGTGGGCGGCGATGGTGTGGAGCCAGTTGGTCATGGTGTTCCCCTCCAGGGTGGGCGGTGCCGCGGTGGTCGTCTGGAAGGTAGGGCGCGAGGGCGTTGGGGGCCGAGGGTCCGTGGGCCCAATCGAGGGCCCAAACACGGGGCGGGCGTCGGTTGTTCATGGCGGTCACCCCAGGCCCAGCCACTTGGCGGTGGCTTCTGAGCGGCTGGTGCTGTGGAGCTTGGCGAAGATGCGGTTGATGTGGTTCTTGACCGTCTTCTCGCTGATGAAGCAGGTGCCGGCGATCTGCTGGTTGTTCATGCCGGACGCGATCAGATCCATGATCTCCACCTCCCTCGCGCTCAGTTGGAACCTCGACCTGTCGGGAGTACCTGAGGAAGACTGTGCCACAGATGGTTGCAGTTGCGAAAGGCCTTGGGTGGCGGAGGGCCATCTGGGTTGTGGGCTGGCGGGTGTTGGCCCGTTCCGGGCGTGTGCAGTCGCGTTTGCTTCCGGTGTCCCCCGCAGCTGTTCCAGCAGCGCCCCCGCCGGCGTCGGAGTGAAGTGGGCCCTGCCCTGCCTCACGTCGCGCACCGCCGTCACCAGCTGCTCCGCCGTGAACTCGCCGTGGACCAGGTAGCCGCCCGCCCCGCGTCGCAGGGCCTCCTGGATGATGTCCGGCTCCCTGCTGTAGGTCAGCATCATCACCGGAGCGATGCCCACCAGGTACGGGAGGGCCGAGAGGCCGTCGACGCCGGGCATGCGTACGTCCAGCAGGACCACGTCGGGGCGGTGCTGCCGGGCGGCCTCGCAGGCCGCCCGGCCGTCGGCGGCCTCCGCCACGACCGTGATGTCCGCGCGGCCGGAGAGCAGCGCGGTGAGGCCGGCGCGGACGACCGGGTTGTCGTCCGCCACGACGACCCGTAACGGTGCGGGTGGTTCGGGGGTGGTGGCCGGCAGGGGTGGTTGGTGGGACTGTTCGTCGCGCATGAGGGGCCTCCCTCCTGACGTGAGCGGTGGTGCGGTGGTCACGGGATCCTCCCGCCCGGTGTCAGCGCGGCCAGGGGCAGGTCCACCCGTACCTCCGTGCCGTGCGCGTGCTCACCCCGGCCGATGCGGATGCGGGCGCCCACCGAGGCCGCCCGCTCGACCATGCCGACCAGGCCGAAGTGACCTTCCTTGCCCAGCTTCTCCAGGTTCGTTTCCTTGGGGAGGCCCTTGCCGTCGTCGTACACGCTGATCCGCAGGTGGCCGCCGTGGACGCCCGCGCGTACCTCGACGCGGGTCGGTGACGCGTGGCGGTGGGCGTTCTCCATCGCCTCCGAGGCGATCGTGAGGAGTTGACGGGCCACGGACGGGGGGATGGGCGGCACGGGGGCGGTGGGTTCGGTGTCCGTGTGGGTGAAGGTGGCGGGTACGTCCGTGCGGTTGGTGAAGTCGGCCGTGCGCGCGGCCAGTTCCGCCCGTATGTCCGTGCCGTGGCCCGGGTCCGTCTCGCGGCGGAGGTCGGTCAGGAGCTCGCGGGACTCGGCGGCCGCCCTGCGGGCCGAGCGGGCGATCAGTTCGGCCTGGCGGCGTGCGAGTGCCGGGTCCATGACGTCATGGGTGGCCGTGGCGGCCAGGCCCTCGGCCGCGAGGGCCACGCCGTGCAGGGTCTTTGCCACCGAGTCGTGCAGCTCCCGGGCGAGACGGGCGCGTTCGGCGCTCACCGCCTCCGTGACGGCCAGGCGGGCCTGGACCTCGGTCAGGGCCCGGGTGGCGGCGCCGAACCGGAGCAGCAGGTTGCGGAGGGTGGATCCGATGGCTCCGGTGATGACGCAGAGGCCGGGCAGGAGGAGCGACTCCGCCGGGCCGGGGTGCGGGTGTTCGTCGTTCAGCGTGGCGTGGACGAGGAGCAGGAGCAGGATCTGGAGGGAGGCGAAGGCCGCCGCGCCGCGCCAGCCGTAGGCCAGGCCGGCCAGGAGCGGGGTGCAGACGCTGACGTACGCCAGCGTGGTGTCCGGGCCCGCCGAGATGAGGAGCAGGAAGCCGAAGAGGGTGTCCACCACCAGGAGGCTGGGGTGGCGCAGGAGGAGGGGGCCGAATCGCTCCCAGTCCCGGAAGAGGACGTACGAGCCCATGAAGGTGACGACCACCGCGGCGCCGACGAGCTTGACGCCCAGGCCGGGGCCCGCGTTGAGGAGGGCAGCCGGGGCGGCGACCGCGATCATGGCCAGGCGGAAGCCGAAGACCTGTCGGCACAGGGCTTGCAGGGCGTTCACCTGGAGGGGGATGGCCGGGGGCGCGGGTGGGGGTGCCTGCCCTGCGATCGGGGCGCCGCGTGGCGAGGGGTGTGCCGCCGGGGTGGTGCTCGGCGGCTGCGGAGCGGCTTCCCATCCCGGTGGGAGAGTCGGGAGTGTCATCGGTGGGTTCGTGATCGTCATGCCGTCCTCGTCCTCCTTCCCTGCTCGCCCGTGTGCCGTGTGCCGTGTGCCGTGTGCGTCGTTCGTCTTGTTCGTCTCGTCCGTCGTCCGTTCCGGTCTGCTACTCGCCCGTGATCGTTCCGAAGTCCGTTCCCGAGCCCAGGATCAGGCCCGCGCCGAGGAGGAGCATCGTGGCCGGGACCATGAAGGTGGTGATCATCATCGTGGCCTTGGGGACGGCGCGGGCGGCTTTGCGGCGGGCGTTCTGGGCGTCGGTGCGGCGCATGTCCCTGGCCAGGGAGACCAGGGTGTCGACGATGGGGGCGCCCAGTTCCTCGCCCTGCTGGAGTGCGGTCACGAACATCGCCACCTGTTCGGAGTCGTTGCGCCGGCGCAGTTCCGCGAAGGCCTGGCGGCGGCTCATGCCGAGGTCCATCTGGCGCAGGGTGATGCGCAGTTCGTCGGCCCAGGGGCCCTCGTAGCGCGTCGCCACGCGGTCCAGGGCCTGGCGGAAGCCGAGGCCGGCGCTGACCACCACCGCCAGGACGTCCAGGAAGTCGGGGAGCGTGCGCTCGATCTCGTCCTTGCGGATGCGGATCGCCGACCAGATGCCGACCTCGGTCCAGAAGGCACCGAAGGCCAGCAGGAGCAGGGCCACCAGGAACTGGCCGCGCAGGAGGAAGACCAGGAAGCCCACGGCGCCCAGGAAGCCGTAGACCGCGCGGCGGGCGGCGTAGCGGTCGATGGTGAGGCCGCCGGGGTTGCCGGCCAGGTCGATCCTGCGGCGGTACTTGGCGACCAGGGCCGGGCCCATGACGCGCAGTACGACGGGGGCGTAGCGCATGCCCATGCGGTCGACGAGGGAGTCGACGGCGCCGGTGCGGGTGGAGCCGACCTCCAGGGCGAGGGCGAGGTCGCCGGGCAGCTTCGCCTCCGCCCGGTACATGCGGATGCCGGCGAAGGCGCCCCACACGCTCAGGGCCGCCAGCAGTGCGAGGAGCAGTCCGATGCCCATTGCGGCTCCCTTCTCAGACGTCGATGCGGGACAGGCGGCGGATGAGGACGAAGCCGACGGCGTAGAGCGCGAAGGCGACGACGACGGCGACCTGGCCGGCCGGGGAGCCGGTCATGCGTTCCAGGGCGCCGTCCTTCACCCCGTTCATCAGGAACAACGAGCCGACCCCGAGGACGGGGACGGCGTACGAGGTCATGCTGACCTGGGAGAGCTGGGTGCGGACCTCGCGCCGGGTCTCCTTGCGCTCCTCCAGGGTTTCCGTGAGGTTGCGCAGCGCGCTGACCACCTGGCCGCCCGCACGGTTGGAGAGGACCAGGGTGGTGACCAGGACGACGAGTTCCCGGGAGGGGAGGCGGTCGGCGAGTTCGCCGAGGGCGTCGTCCATCGAGGCGCCGATGGCGAGCTGGTCGGCGACCTTGCCCAGTTCCTCGCCGGCGGGGGCCTCCAGCTCCTCCGCGGCCATGCCGATGGCGGTGCGCAGGGCGAGGCCGGCCTGGGTGGCGTTGGCGAGGATGCGGGCGAGTTCGGGGAGCTGGTTGATGAACTTCTCGATGCGTTTCTGGCGTTGCCAGTTGAGGAACTGGACCGCCACGCCCATGCCCAGCAGGCCGGCGAGCGGGCCGAAGAAGGGAGCCAGGGCGGCCTGGCCGATCAGCCACAGGCCGGCGACGGTGGCGAGCATGTAGGCGAAGAACTCGCCGGGGGTGAGGTCCAGGCCGGTCGCCGCCAGGCGCAGTTCCAGCTTGCGGCCGAGCTTGGTGCGGCGCAGGCGGCGGTCCAGGGCGCGGAAGCGGCGCCTGCGGCCGGCGGGAGGGAGCTGTCCGGCGGCGGAGAGGCGGTCCACCAGGGCCTGGCGCTGGGCCTTGCCGGCGGCGTAGGAGTGCACGCCGGCGACCGCGAGGGCGCAGGTCAGCAGCGTGATGCCGGTGGTGAGGGTGACGAGGTCGTCGAGTTCCATCGGCGGTCCTACCTGGCTTCCCGGGTGGCGAGCTGGTCGGTGGTGTGGGCGACGCCGAAGGCCTGCGGGACGGGCTGGTTCGCCATGTAGAGGCGCTCGGCGGTGCGGCGCGGCAGCGGGTGGTACTCGAAGGCGCCGTGGATGCGGCCGTCGGGGGTCATCGGGCGGGCGCCGAAGCGGGCGACCGTGGCCAGGCGGTACGGCTCGCCGCCGTGGCTGTCGAGCAGCGCGATCTCGGTGATGCGGCGGGCGCCGTCGGCGAAGCGGGTGAGCTGGACGATGACGTCGACCGCGCTGTTGATCTGGTCGTGCAGGGCGACGAAGGGGACCTCGACGTCCGACATGGAGGCCAGGGTCTGGAGCCGCATCAGGGCGTCCTCGGCGCTGTTGGCGTGGACGGTGGCGAGGGAGCCGTCGTGGCCGGTCGACATGGCCTGGAGCATGTCCAGGGACTCGCCGCCGCGGACCTCGCCGACGACGATGCGGTCGGGGCGCATGCGCAGTGAGTTGCGGACGAGGTCGCGGATGGTGACGCGGCCCTGGCCCTCGACGTTCGGTGGGCGGGACTCCAGGCGGATCACGTGCGCCTGCTGGAGCTGGAGCTCCGCCGAGTCCTCGATGGTGATGATGCGTTCGTGCTCCGGGATGAGGCCGGAGAGGGCGTTGAGGAGGGTCGTCTTCCCGGTGCCGGTCGCGCCGGAGACGATGATGTTGAAGCGGGCCTGCACCAGTCCCGCCAGCAGGTACAGCATGTGGTCGTCGAGCGAGCCCAGGCCGATCAGTTCGTGGAGGGTGAAGGAGCGCGGGAAGCGGCGGATGGTGAGGGTCGCGCCGGTGAGGGAGAGCGGGGGGATGATGACGTTGACGCGTTCGCCGGAGGGGAGGCGGGCGTCGACCATCGGGTTGGACTCGTCCACGCGGCGGTTGACCGTCGACACGATGCGCTCGATGGTCTGCATCAGCTGGTCGTTGGAGGCGAAGCGGAGGGGGAGCTGTTCGACCCGGCCGCCGCGTTCGACGAAGATCGCGTCGGGGCCGTTGACCATGATCTCCGTGATGGAGGCGTCTTCGAGCAGGGGCTCCAGGATGCCGAGGCCTAGGGCTTCGTCGACGACCCGGCGGATCAGCTGGGAGCGTTCGACGGTCGACAGGACCGGGCCCTCGCGGCTGATGATGTGGCCGAGGACGCGTTCCAGGCGGGCCCGGCGCTCGGCCGTCGCCAGCGAACTCATCTCGGCGAGGTCGATCTCCTCGAGGAGCTTGGCCCGGTAGGAGGCGACGAGGTGTCCGTCCTCGCCCCGGCTGCCGTGCTCCTCGGGGGAGTGGATGCGTGCGCGCAGGCTCATGCGTCCTCGGCTCCTCGGTCAGTGGTCGATCGGCATGGTGGCCGTCTTGGTGGCGTTCCCGAAGTCCCAGCCGGGGACGATCGAGGGGATGTCGACGGTGGCCGTGACGGTGACCTCGTCGCCGCCCTCCGCCGTCCCGCAGTCCGTGCCGTCGGCGAGCCAGTCGCTGACCGCCGCGGCGCAGGCGTGCCCGGCGCCCTCGTCGAGGGAGGCGCTGCGGGCCCCGGCACGGGCCGCGGTGCCGGCCTGCTGGGCGGTATACGCGATCAGGCCGAGCTGTACGGCGGCCAGGGCGACGATGATCAGGATCGGGAGGAAGCCGAGGTACTCGATGGCGGCCTGGCCACGTTCTCGGTCGGCCCGGCCCCGGTCCAGGGCGGTCCGGCCCCGGCCCCTGGCGCGAGCCCTTCGGGCGGAGTACGGCATCTCAGTCGGTCTCCTCCTCCACGGCCCCGGCGTGCCCCCGCACGTCGAAGGGGAAGCTGACCGTGCCCGGGAAGAGGATCGGGACCCTGATCTCGACGTCGGCCGTGACGAAGCCGCCCGCCGTGCCGCAGTCCACACCGGCGCTCCCCTCCCACGCGCCCGGCAGCTTGTCGCGGCCCGCCTCCTCGCAGGCCCCCTGCCGCGCCCCCCGCTCGGCCGCCGTCGCGGCACGCACCGCCTCGTCCGCAGCATTCCCCGCGAGCGTGAACGTGTACCCCACGAGCACGAGCTGCCACAGCACCACCAGCGTGACGATGATGGTCGGCAGCATGCCGAGGAACTCGACGGTGACCTGACCGGAGTCGCGCCACCTGCCCCGTTCCCGTAACGCACTCATCCCCCACCGTCCTTCCGCCGCCGGAAGCTCACCGACCCCCGGTCGCCGCGGAACCGGCCGCCGCCCCTGCGGTGGTCCGCCTCCGGCGCCTTGACCAGGCGCAGTTCGCCCGCGAGGGCCCACAGGGCCTGCTTCACCGTGCTCTTCGCGTCCAGTTCGTGGACGCGGCCGGCGTCCACCGCGCCCTGGAGTTCCTTGAAGTTGGCGGGGACGGTGGTGCCGGCGACCGGCGTGCCGGTGATCTTCTCGATCAGGGCGGGCTGGATCTCGGTGCCGCGCGTGTGCCGGTTGACGACCACGGTCGTCTCCTCGGCCTTGCGGATCTGCAGCCGGTCCCACATCCGCACCGCCCGCTTGGCGCCCCGTACGGCGACCACGTCGGGGGTGGTGACCAGCAGGGCGGCGTCGGCCATCTCCACGGCGGCCGCGCCGGCCCCGCCGAGCTGGGCGCCGCAGTCGATGACGACGACCTCGTAGCGGGAGCGCAGGGCGCTGACGATCTGGCGGGCGGCGCGGTCGGTGACCTCCTCACCGCGTTCGCCCTCGCCGGGGGCGAGCAGCAGGGCCACTCCCGTCTCGTGGCGGAAGACCGCGTCGGCCAGGACGCGCGGGGAGATGTCGTTGATGGTGGCCAGGTCGGCGACCGAGCGGCGGAACTGCACGTCCAGGTAGGAGGCGATGTCGCCGGCCTGGAGATCCATGTCGACCAGGACGGTGGACCGGCCCGACGCCTGCGCGGCCAGCGCCAGTTGGACGGCCGTCAGGGTGGCCCCCACCCCGCCCTTCGCGCCGCCGACCGTGACGACGGTGCCGCCGGCGCCGGTGAAGACGTCGCCGCCGCTGCCCAGGTGCCGGCGTACGCCCACCGACCACTGGGCGACCGCCTGGACGCGGCTGGCGAGTTCCTCGTAGCTGAGCGGCAGGGCGACCAGACCGCGGGCGCCGTAGTCCATGGCGGCCTGGAAGAGGCCGGGGCCGGGGTCGGAGGTGACGAGGATGACGCCGACGGCGGGGAAGCGGAGCGCGACCTCGCGGATCAGCTCCAGGGCCGGGACCGGGCCGATGCGCTCGTGGACGACGACGACCTCGGGCAGTTCGTCCACGGACTCGGCGGCGAGGCGGGCGAGGGTGTCGACGAGCTGGGTGGAGTCGACGACCGGGGCGACGGGTTCGGCGTCCGGGAGCTGGCTGAGCAGGGTCGTGATGGACCGTACGGCGTCCGCGTCGCCGACCGCCGGGAGAATCCTCGTGGGCATACGGGGCTCACTTGTCCTTCGCGAGTTCGTACGTCCGGTCCTTGTCCGGGACCGTGGTGTCGCTGCCGGGCGCCACCAGCGCGAGCCGGACCCGCTGGGCGAACGACTCGGCGTAGGTGATGCGCTGGGCGTCGATGGTGGACAGGGCGAAGGTGATCGGGACGGCGTCGGTGGGCTCGCGGTCGCGGCTGTTCTCGTCGGGCTGCAGCGAGGTGAGGTCGCCCACGTCGATGACTTTGGCGTTCGTTACGATGATCTTGGATTGAGCGGGATCACCCTCCCGCTCTCCCTCGAAGGTGGCGTACACGTTGACGGTGGAGCCCGGTGTGATCTTGCCGGCGACGCCGGTCGCCGCATCGATCATGATGGCGACCTCCTGCTGCCCCGGCTGCAGGGCGGGCTGGTCGACGATCATGTCGGTCTGCAGCAGCGAGCCCTCCTTCAGCGTCGTCACGGCGATCTTGCCGCGGACCTGGCCGAGATCCGTGACGGCGTTCTCCGACAGCCAGCGCTCGGGCATCTCGATCTTCTCGAACTGCCGTGCACTCAGCGGCGTGTACGGCTCCACGTCCGTCTTGAGCCGGTACGCGGTGACCTCGGGGCCGACTTTCGACTTCACGTCGTTGACGACGGACAGCACGCCGGCGAAGGCGCCGAGGGCGCAGAGGACCGACAGGATCAGCAGGATGATGCCGCGGCGCTGACGGGAGTTCATGTGCCGTGCAACCTCATTGGGGGAATCGGTCGAGCCGGATCGGATGGCGGGGCGGGACGGCGGAGCGGTACGGACCTACCCCGTGAGGGCGCGTCTCTCACGGCGCCGCCCGAGCGCGGGGCCGTGGCGCTCACCGAGGGCGCGGCGCTCGCCGAGAACCCGGTCCGGGCCGGCGTCGTACTCCGGCGGCGTCGCGGAGCAGAACACGCAGCGGTCGCCGATGACGTCGATGCCGCACCAGTGGCACCGGCTCTGCCGCACGGACGTGACCAGCTGGTAGAGGACCGACAGGTCGGGCAGGTAGGCGCAGAACTCGGTCAGCTTCCCGGTCCCCCACCAGCTCGCGGAGTCGGCGGGCAGCGGCAGCTCGCGCAGGCCCTGCACCCGCCAGGACGGAGCGAGGGTGCCGGTGACCCAGTCGGAGGCGAGCTGCCCCTTGGCGACCAGCAGCCAGGTCCCGAACTCGGGCCCGTCGAGCGCGGCGTCCGGCCCGATCCGCACCAGCTGCGGCACGGGGTGGGCGACGACGCCGAACTGGCTGCCCGGCATCCATGACCTGGCGTGCGACTTCAGGCCCACGGGGACGTGGTCCAGCCGGGCGACGGTGCCGAGGAGCGCGCCGGCGTGGATGTAGTGGGTGAGGAGGCGGCCGGCCGAGGCGAGGACGCCGGGGCTGAGGTCGCAGGAGGCGAGCTGGCGCAGCTGCCGGGCCAGCACGGCGAGTCCGAGCGGGGGCAGCGGCGGCCGGAACAGGGCGATCCGGTCGGTCTCCAGGAGGGCGCGGACGGTGTGCAGCCGGCGTTCCACGCTCGCCGGGAGGACCTGCGAGCACACCACGATCACGTGGCCGTGCTGCTCGACCAGCCCCTGCAGCTCGGCCAGCGCCTGCTCCAGCGGACGTTGGCCGATGTCCTGGAGCACGACCGCGGGCAGCGTCCGATCGTCCTGCGGCGGCAGTGCCATGTCGGCACTGGTCACGGCAATGGCAGTTGGCACGCGCGGCTCCCCGTCTCCCCATGCCCGTCGGCGCGCCGGTGTTACTCCGGCACACCCGGATGACTTCACTGCGTGACTACCTGAGCACTGTATCCACGCGTCTGTGACCGGAGAACAGCGTTTCTGTAGCTGTGGAACAACTTGCGTGGCACAAGTGGCGGCAAAACGGGGCAGGTTGAGCATTTCCCGGTCACAGCTCGGGCGGCACGCGACCTCATCTCGGAGACCGCCAAGTCCGCGAGGCGGTACCGAACTTGGTCCGTACCTACCTCTTGACACCCTCAATTGGTCTGGACCACCTTGTACCTCACTGCCCCCATCTCCCCACCGGAGGCCCCCATGGAGCCCGTACGCCGACGTACCGGCAGACAGATCGGCAGACAGATCGGCAGGCGAACGAAGTTCTGGGCGGGTACCGTCACCGCCGCGCTCGCCCTGTCGGTCACCGCCGTCGGCCAGGCGTCCGCCGCGGACGTCAACAACGCCAGGAACGCCGGCTTCGAGGCCGGGCTGAGCGACTGGACCTGCTCGGCGAACAGCGGTACGACCGTCTCCTCCCCGGCGCACGCCGGCTCCGCCGCGCTGAAGGCGACGCCGAGCGGGCAGGACCACGCCCGCTGCTCCCAGACGGTGAAGGTGAAGCCCGGCTCGACGTACGACCTGAGCGCCTGGGTACAGGGCGGGTACGCCTACCTGGGCGTGACCGGCACGGGCACCACGGACGTCTCGACGTGGACCCCGGACTCGACGTCCTGGAAGCAGCTGAGGACGACCTTCACCACCGGCTCCTCCACCACCTCCGTGACGGTGTACACGCACGGCTGGTACGGGCAGTCCGCCTACTACGCCGACGACCTGTCCGTCTTCGGCCCGGACGGAGGCGGCGGTGACGACGGCGGCCCCGAGCCCACGGTACCGGCCGCCCCGGCCGGCCTGAGCGTCTCCGGTACGACCTCCTCCTCGGCGTCCCTGGCCTGGAACACGGTCTCCGGCGCCACCGGCTACAACATCTACCGCGACGGTACGAAGGTGACGGCGGTGACCGGCACGTCGGCGACCGTGACCGGCCTCGCGGCCTCGACGTCGTACTCCTTCCAGGTGACGGCGGTCAACGCGGCCGGCGAGTCGGCGAAGTCGGCGGCGGTGACGGCCCGCACGACGGCACCGGACGACGGGGGCGGCGACGGCGGCGACCTGCCCAAGCACGCGGTGACGGGCTACTGGCAGAACTTCGACAACGGCGCGGCGGTCCAGCGGATCTCGGACGTCTCCGCCCAGTACGACATCATCGCGGTGGCCTTCGCGGACGCCACCGGCACGCCGGGCGCGGTGGACTTCAACCTCGACACGGCCGGCCTCGACGGCTACACGGTCGACCAGTTCAAGGCGGACGTCCGGGCCAAGCAGGCGGCCGGGAAGAAGGTCATCATCTCGGTGGGCGGCGAGAAGGGCACCGTCTCGGTGAACGACGCGGCCTCCGCGACCAACTTCGCGAACTCCGTCTACTCCGTGATGCAGGAGTACGGCTTCGACGGCGTCGACATCGACCTGGAGAACGGTCTCAACGCGACCTACATGACGCAGGCCCTGCGCGCCCTGTCGGCGAAGGCGGGCCCGGACATGATCCTGACGATGGCGCCGCAGACCATCGACATGCAGTCGACTTCGGGTTCGTACTTCCGGACGGCGCTGAACGTGAAGGACATCCTCACCGTCGTCAACATGCAGTACTACAACAGCGGAACGATGCTGGGCTGCGACGGCAAGGTGTACGCGCAGGGCACGGTCGACTTCCTCACCGCCCTGGCCTGCATCCAGCTGGAGAACGGCCTCGACCCGTCGCAGGTGGGCCTCGGCCTCCCGGCCTCCACCCGCGCGGCCGGCGGCGGCTACGTCGCCCCGTCGGTGGTCAACGCCGCCCTTGACTGCCTCACCAAGGGCACGAACTGCGGCTCCTTCAAGCCGTCGAGGACGTACCCCGACCTGCGGGGCGCGATGACATGGTCCACGAACTGGGACGCGACGGCGGGCAACGCGTGGTCCAACGTGGTGGGTCCGCACGTGAACGCGCTGCCGTAACGACGGTTGGCCGACGCCCCCGCCCGCGCGAGCGTGGGCGGGGGCGTCGGCACGGTACCCGTCACCTCGGGGCCCGCCGGGAAGCGAGCCGCACCGGCCGGGGTGTCGGCTCGGCGACGGCCGCCAGGAACACGTGCTGCTGCTCCCGGGCCTCGTGAGGAGTGCACGTCTCCGTCTGGACACCGAAGGTCGCGTCGCGAGCCGCCGTCGCCAGCTCCAGAAGGCTTTCGTCCCGCGTCGACAGCCGTAGCCGGTTCATCGCGTAGTTCACCTGGGACCGGGAGGCCCAGCTTTCCTTCTTGGCCTCGCGTTCCTGCTCAGGCGTCGTATCGGCGGCGGAACGCAGGCTCGTTTCCCAGTACAGCCGTCCTCTGTAGTCCGTCAACGCGTCCGCCAGCATGATCGCCGCCTCGCGAAGACGCTGCAGCCCCGCCTCCCGCTCGGCCCGCAGCGACATCCGCCGTTGCAGCAGTCCCGTGGTCAGCGCCCCCAGCAACGTCCCCGCCACCGCCACCACACTCGTCCACACACCGCTCATGGCCCCCGCCCCTCACGTAAGAGTCCTCCACCGCCGTACTACCCCGCACGGTCAAGCCCGTACGCCGCCGCGCTCGCCCTCGGCAGTGTCGCCCACATACGCGTACCGCCGCCGGGCTCCCTCGCCTCGCCGAAGCCCCAGGTGCCGTCGCAGGCGCGGCAGACGCAGGCCAGGAGGCGGAGGGCGGCGCGGCGGCGGGTGTCGCAGGCGGTGGCCAGGTGGGGACTGGTGTGGCGGGGGTGGCTGTCGTAGGCGATGACCCGGAGGGTGGAGAAGCGGTAGCGGAGGGTCAGGTAGTAGTCCACCGTCTCCGTGAACCGGCACGCGACGGCGGCGAGTTCGCCGACCGCTTGCAGCGCCGGGTCCAGCATGTCGGTCAGGCCGTGCGTCCGGAGGACGTGACGGGCCGTCGCCCTTGCCAGGGCTGGGCTGGACAGGGCGGCGGGGAGCGTGAGGCTGTAGGCCAGGGTTTCGGGGACGGGGGGTGTCGGGTCCGCCGGGTAGGCGGGGGCGACGGGGCAGTGGGACGGGGGCATGGCGACTCCTTTGTCGGGGGCGGTCGGTGGCTCCGTCGCGCGGGCAGGCCCCCGCGATGCACTTCCGACGCCGGTACGTATTCGGTGCGTCACCGAATGTAGAGACGCGGATGGTTCAATTGCCACCACATCGAGGAAAGTGACCCCCATCGTGGTGCCCGCGCATCCGAGGACGGCAGACTGCTGCCGGATCGCAGGGGAAGGAAGGGCATGCCTCCGAGGACGACACCGACCGAGCGCCAGCGGCGTCTGGGCGCCGAACTACGGAAGATGCGGACTGCGGCGGGCATAACGGCCGACCAGGCCGCCGGGCTGCTCGGACTGGACCGGGCCAAGATCTCGAACATCGAGACGGGCATCCGCACCATCAGCCCGGAACGACTGCGCACACTGGCCTGCAACTGCGACTGCTCGGACGAGGCCTACGTCGAGGCGCTGGTAGCACTGGCCCGACCCGACGGGCGCGGCTGGTGGGAGCGGTATCGAGGTTCGCTGTCCGCAGGGCTGCTCGACATCGCCGAGTTCGAAGCTCTGGCGACCCGTATGCGAACCGTGCACATCGCGCACATCCCGGGGCTGCTGCAGACCAGCGACCACGCCCTCGAACTCTTCAGAGCCGTCCTGCCACCATTGCCGGACCACGAGGTCGCCCTGCGGCTTGCGTACCGCGTTGAGCGGCAGAGGGTCCTTGAGGCGGGCGACGCACCCGAGTACGTCGCAGTGGTGCACGAGGCCGCCGTGCGCATGCAGTTCGGTGGGCCCAAGGTCGCCCGCGCGCAGCTCGAACATCTCCTGGCCGTGTCCGAGCGGCCCTCCGTGCGGTTGCTGGTCGTTCCCTTCGCCGCCGGGACGTTCCCCGGCTCAGGGCAGACGTTCAACTACCTGGAGGGACCGGTACAGCAGCTGGACACCGTACAGATCGACAGCACTCACGGGCCGGATTTCCTCAGTGGTGACTCCCAGCTCGCGAAGTACCGTACGCACCTGGACTGGATGGAGCGCATCGCCCTGTCGCCACAGGCATCCCGCGACTTCATCCGGGACATCGCCAACGGCCTGTGAGGAGACGCACGATGGACGGCATCACCTGGGAAGAGCCCTTCTGCGGAGAGGGAGCCAGTTGCTTCCGCCTCGGCACCGACACCACCGGCAACGCCTACATCGCCATAGCCGGCGAGGAGGACACCCCCCTCACCGACAGCCGGGACGCCCTGCGCCGCATGATCCTCGACATCAAGGCGGGCAAGGCCGACCACCTCCTGTGAAGTCCGTATGAAACATTTCCCGGGGCCCACCGCATCAGTGAGGTGAAGGCGGTACACGACAGCGGTGAGTGCGGGGGAACCCAGGTATGAGACAGGCGCGGGCGGACGAGTACGCCGAGTTCGCGGTGGCGCGGGCCGGACACCTGTACCGCTCCGCGTGTCTGCTCACCGCCGGGGACACGCACCTGGCCGAGGATCTCGTCCAGGAGACCTTCGGGCGGCTGTACGTCCGCTGGGGACGCGTGTCCCGGGTGGGGAACCCCGCCGGGTACGCGCAGACCGTACTCACCCGCGCCTTCCTCGCCCACCAGCGCCGGCGCAGCAGCCGGGAGCGGGCCACGGACGTGTTCCCGGACCTGCCCGGCGCCGGGGACGGTGACGCCTCGCTGCGACTGACGCTGCTCGACGCGCTGGCGCGGCTGCCCGCCAAGGACCGCGCCGTGGTCGTCCTGCGGTACTGGGAGGACCGGTCGATCGAGGAGACCGCCGACGTCATGAACGTCAGCTCGGCGGCCGTGCGGACCCGGTGCTCCCGGGCGCTGGGCCGGCTGCGTGACCTGCTCGGCGAGGATCTCGCGGAGTACGCCAGATACTGACGTAACCGATCTCGTTCCCCCGATCCCACTCCCCCACTTCGGCTCTCACTTCTCCCATCCATGCGGAAAGGGTGGTTCGCCATGCCCGAAAACCAGGACCAGGAACTCTTCGAGGAGCGGCTGTCCGCCGCGCTGCACGAGACCGGCGGGCGCTTCGACACCGACCGTTCGGCCCTCGTCACCGGCGGGCGGACCCGCGGGCGGCGGGCGCTGACGCGGCGCCGGGCCGGGGTGCTCGGCGGGGTGGCCGGGGTCGCGCTGGTCGGGGTGGGCGGGGCGGTGCTGCTGCCGCAGGGGAACTCCGACGGCCGGGACGTCTCCGCCGCGACCACCGGCGCCACCTCGACGCCCTCCGCGTCGGCCACGGCGCCCGCTCCGCCTCCCGTATCCGGCGACACCATCCTCGGTCAGCTCAAGGAGCTGCTTCCCGAGGGCGAGTTCAGCCAGGAGGACGCCCGGGGGTCGGCCGACCAGCCTTCGCCGTACGCGTATCTCGTGTACGACGACGGGAAGGGAGCCGCCGCGATCAGCATGGGCCTCTACCGTGTGGAGCCGGGCAGTGCTCAGGTCCGCCAACTGATGGAGTGTCCCGACGAGACGTTCGTCCCGCACGACTCCTGCTCCTCCACCCGCCTGCCCGACGGCTCGCTGCTGCGGTTGTTCAAGGGTTACGAGTATGCGGACAAGCGCGTGGACACCAAGCTCTGGACCGCCGACCTGGTCACGGACAAGGGGCAGCACGTCAGCCTGAGCGAGTGGAACGCGCCCGCGCAGAAGGGCGTGCCCGTCTCGCGTGCCGAGCCCCCGCTGTCGGCCGGGCAGTTGAAGGAGGTCGTCACGGCCGAGGTGTGGCGCCGGGTGGTGGACGCGATTCCCGAGGACCCGAAGGCCGCCGAGACCACCGAGGGCGCGCCGACCGCCGACGTGCCGCCGGCCGCCGTCTCCGGCAAGGACGCCGGCGAGACGCTGGTCGGGCTGCTCCCCGAAGGGCTGGACGTGGTCAGGAAGGGTGGCCAGGAGGACGAGTTCACCTACGTCGTCGTCGATGACGGGCAGGGTGAGAGCCTCGTTCAGGTCAACGTCCAGTACGGCATGGGCGACGTCGCCGGCCAGCTCTACGCCAACGGCGAGACCCTGCCCGACGGCACTCGCGTCGCCGTCCGGCAGGGCAACGGGGACGACCGGGTCGCCGGGGTCCTGATGTGGACCGCCGACACCCTGCGGCCCGGTGAGGACGGCTTCCGCGTGGTGATCAGCGCCTTCAACAACGGGGCCGCGCACGCCGAGCCGTCGCGCGCCACTCCCGCGCTGACCATCGGCCAGCTGCGGGAGATGGCGCTCAGCCCGGAGTGGGACAAGCTGCGGTAGGGACGGCGACGGTCCGGGCGGCGGTCAGAAGAAGCTGGCCCAAGGCTGGTCCCAGATCTCCTTCACGCACAGCACCAGGAACAGCAGGCCCGCGATCGTGAGCATGCCGTTGCTGAGCCAGCCGTTGCGCCACTCGGCCGGTGTGCGGGAGGAGTTGAGGAGCCAGACCAGGGTCAGGGCTAGGAAGGGCATGAAGGCCGCGCCCAGCACGCCGTAGATGATGACCAGGCGGAAGGGTTCGCCCTGGAAGAGCAGGACGATGGGCGGGAAGGTCAGCCAGAGCAGGTAGGCGCGGAAGGGCCAGGAGCGTTCCTGCTCGCCGGTGGCGACCTCTTTGGCCTTGCCCGCCCGCTTGTCCCGCAGCCGGGACACGAAGTCCGCGAACATCAGGCTCACGCCGTGCCACACGCCGATGAGCGAGGTGAAGGACGTGGCGAAGAAGCCGATCAGGAAGAACTTGGCCGTCGCCGTGCCGTACTCGTCCTCCAGGATGTCGCCGAGCTGCACCAGGCCCTTGCCGCCGCCGGAGAGCGCGATGTTCGCGGCGTGCAGCAGCTCCGCGCCGACGAAGAGCATGGCGACGACGAAGACGCCGGTGGTGATGTAGGCGACCCGGTTGTCCAGCCGCATCACCTTCATCCAGCCGGTGTCGGCCCAGCCCTTGGCGTTGACCCAGTAGCCGTAGGCGGCGAGCGTGATCGTGCCGCCCACGCCGCCGATCAGACCGAGGGTGTTGAGGACGGAGTCCTCGCCGTCGGGGATGACGGGGAGGAGACCCGCGAAGGCGTCGCCCAGGTTGGGGGCGACCCGGATCGCCAGGTAGACCGTCACCACGAACATGACGCCCACCAGGACCGTCATGACCTTCTCGAAGACGGCGTACTTGTTGAACCAGACGAAGACCAGGCCGACCACGCCGCAGGCCACGCCCCACCATTCGAGGTCCATCACGTTGGGGAACAGTGCCTGCAGGGGCAGGGCGCTGGACGACATCGCCGCCGCGCCGTAGGAGAAGCCCCAGATGACGACGTAGAACGCGAAGAACCACGTCGTCCAGCGGCCCAGGCTGGCCCAGCCGTCGAAGAGGGTGCGGCCGGTGGAGAGGTGCCAGCGGCCCGCCGCCTCGGCCAGGGAGATCTTGACCAGGCAGCCGAGGACCGCCGCCCACAACAGGGTGTAGCCGAAATTGCTGCCCGCGATCAGGGTGGCCACGAGGTCGCCGGCGCCGACCCCGGTCGCCGCGACGACGATGCCGGGGCCGATGTAGCGCCAACTGGATTTGCGGGGCGCCGAGCCGGGGCCGTGTGGTGTCCCCGTGGCCTTGTCACTGGTGTTGCCCGTGGTGTCCGCCATGCGGGCCAAGAAAGCCCATGGTGGACGCCAGGACAAGAGGGCCTGCGGGGATCTTCACCCGAAGGTGCCCAACCTGGGCGCTACTTCGCGTCGGCCGTCTTCTGCTCCTCGGCCGTGGCCTGTTCCCCGGTCGCCTCGGGCTCCGCCTCGCCGTCCTCGAAGTAGGTGTCCAGGACCTCGTCCAGGGCGGCTTCCCACTCCTTGAAACGGCTCCGGGACGTCGCCTCGATCTCGATCGGGTACCAGCGGCGGTCCGGCGTGTGCACCGTGACGGTGAACCGCTTGCCGAAGCGGCCCGTCTCCGTCTCGACGGCGCCGACCTCGTCCCAGCGGAACTCGCAGCTCTGGTCGTCGAGGGCGAGGCGTACGCCCTTGTGGTCGGCGACGATCCGGGCGCGGCGGTCGGCGGCCTCGAAGACGGGGCCGCCGGGGGCCTCCTCTTCCTCGTCCGGTTCGTCCGTCTGCTCGGCGGTCTCCTCCGGCTCGCGGACGTCCTCGGACACGGCCTCGGCGTCGGACGGGTCGGTGTCCGCCTTCTTCTCGGCCGGTCTCGTGTCCGCCGGCTCACCGGTCACGGGCGCGGTGAGCCCGGGGATGAAGGCCGGGTCGAATCCGGCGCCTTCCAGGGGCTGGCTGGTCGATCCTCTGCGCTGCTCCACAGCGGGCAGTATGGTCGACGAACCTGTGCCGGACACAGCCAGCCCCGTCATCGTTATCAGACGACTACACGCGGCCCTATACGAACAGGCTCAGCACCGCCGCGACCACGAACCCGGCGACCGACAGCACGCTCTCCAGCACGGTCCACGTCTTGAGCGTGTCCCGTTCGCTGATGCCGAAGTACTTGGCGACCATCCAGAAGCCGCCGTCGTTGACGTGCGAGGCGAAGATGGAGCCCGCCGAGATGGCCATGATGACCAGGGCGACGAACGCCTGCGAGTGGTCGCCCGCGGCGAGCAGCGGCGCCACGATGCCCGCCGTCGTCACGATGGCCACCGTCGCCGAGCCCTGCGCGACCCGCAGCACCAGGGAGATCAGGTAGGAGAGGACGATCACCGGCAGGCCGACGTCGTTGAAGGTGTCGGAGAGGGCCTGGGCGACGCCGCTGGCGCTGAGGACGGCACCGAAGACGCCGCCCGCGCCGACCACCAGCAGGATGTTGCCGACCGGCTTCAGCGAGGCCGTCGAGACGGTCTCCAGGGACTTGCGGGACCAGCCGCGCCGGATGCCGAGCAGGTAGTAGGCGAGCAGCAGGGCGATGGTCAGGGCCACGAACGGGTTGCCGAAGAACTCGATCACCGAGCGCAGCGTGGACTCGTCCAGGGCGATGGAGGAGAAGGTCGCGGCGAGGATCAGGACCAGCGGGGTGCCGATGATGCCGAGGACCGTGCCGAGCGCCACGGGGCTCTCGTGCGGGGCGACGCCGGCCTGGGTCTGCTCGTCGATGACGGCCTGCTTGGCCTCCTCGGCGGCCTCGACCATGTCCTGCGGCACGGGCACGAAGATGCGGCGGCCGATCCAGGCGGAGAACACCCAGGCGGCGAGCACGGCGGGGATGCCGCAGACGATGCCCATGAGGATGACCCAGCCGAGGTCCACCTTCAGCAGTCCGGCGGCGGCCACCGGGCCGGGGTGCGGCGGCAGGAAGGCGTGGGTCATCGACAGGCCGGCCAGCAGCGGCAGGCAGTAGAGCAGGACCGACTTGCCGGAGCGCTTGGCGGCGGCGTAGACGATCGGCGCGAGGACGAAGATGCCGACGTCGAAGAAGACGGGGATGCCGAAGATGAGGCCGGTGAGGCCCATCGCGAGCGGGGCGCGCTTCTCGCCGAAGAGGCCCAGCAGGCGGGAGGCCAGGACCTGGGCGCCGCCGCTGACTTCGAGGATCGCGCCGAGCATGGTGCCGAGGCCGATGATGATGGCGACGTGGCCGAGGATGCCGCCCATGCCGGACTCGATGGTGGAGACGGCGTCGGACTTCTGGACGGTGCCGAAGAGCTCGGTGACCGACAGGCCGGCGAGCAGGCCGACGGCTATGGAGACGGCGAGCAGCGCGACGAAGGGCTGCAGCCGGACCTTGATGATCAGGAAGAGCAGGAGCGCGATGCCGATCGCGGCGACGGTGAGCAGGCCCGCCGTACCGTCGATCAGGGTGAGCAGGCCGCCGGTGTGCGGTGGCGTCTGAGGGGCGGAGGAGGCGGCGAGCTGGAGGGACGGGAAGGACATACGGGGGTCCTCTGGGTAAACACATACTGCTTTCGGGCAGGGCGGGGCGCGGCACGGCGCCCGGACTCCGATGGGGGGAGGGCGCCGTGCCGTGCGACAGGTGAAGAAGGAAGAAGGTGCGGCCGGGGGCGGATCAGCCCAGGACGGCCAGCGCGTCGATCTCGATGAGCAGGCCGGCGGGCAGACCGACGTAGACGGTCGTGCGGGCGGCGGGCGGCTGAGTGAGGCCCTGCTCCTCGAAGTACGCGTTGTAGATCTCGTTCATCTCGGCGAAGTGGTCCACGTCGGTGAGGTAGACGCGGAGCATCATCACGTCGTCCCAGGAGGCGCCGCCCTCCTCCAGGATCGCCTTGACGTTGGCGAGGGTCTGGAGGGTCTGCTCGCGCAGGGTCGGGCCGGCCGGCGTGGGGGCCTTGCCGTCCTCGTGGGGGAGGAAGCCGACCTGACCGGCGACCTGGAGGATGTTGCCCTTCTTGACGCCGTGGCTGAACTTCGCCGGGGGGACGGTGTGGGTCGCGGGGGTGAGAGCGATCTTGTCGGTCATGCGGTGACTTCCTTGACTGGGGTCCTGCCGGAGTACTCGCCGCTGATCGCGTCCGCCGTACGGCGGACCAGCGGGAGCAGGGTGAGGAGTTCGTCGGCGGTGACGACCACGTTCGGCGCGGAGACCGACATCGCGGCGACCACCCGGCCGTCGGCGCCCCGGATGGGCGCGGCGACGCAGTTGATGGACTCCTCGTGGCCACCGAGGTCGGTGGCCCAGCCCTGTTCGCGCACCTTGGCCAGCTCCTTGAGGAAGCCGTCGGCGTTGGGTGTCGAACGGGCCGTGTACAGGGGGTAGTCGAGCTTCTCGACGACGGCTCGGCGTTCGTTCTCGGGGAGGTCGGCGAGCAGGAGTTTCGCCACGGCCGCCACCGTTATGGCGACGGGCTTGCCGATCCGCGAGTACATGCGGACCGGGTAGCGGCTCTCCACCTTGTCGATGTAGAGGACCTCGTTCTCCTCGTACACGGCGAGGTGGACGGTGTGCCCGCACTGCTCGTTGAGGCGTACGAGATGAGGGTGGGCGATCTCGCGGACGTCGAGGTTCTCCATCGCCTCCTGGGCCAGGGCGATGAGGCGGGCGCCGAGGCGGTAGCGCTGGTCCTCCTGGCGGTAGACGAAGCCGTGTTCGTGGAGGGTGCGCAGCAGGCGCAGGGCCGTGGACTTGTGGACGCCGAGACGGTCGGCGACCCGGCCCAGGTCTGCGGGGCCCTCGGCGAGCAGCGGCAGGATGCTCAGCGCGCGGTCGACGGTCTGGCTCATGGGGTGCGTACCTCCTCCTCGGCCCTCGCGTCGGCCTGTGTCCAGCCGGGGCCGAGTCGAAGTGTCCCCCACGCGTCGTCGTCGAGGGCGGCCAGGCGGTCGGCGTGGCCGCGGGCCGGGGGCTCGGCGAGGTCGCCGGGGACGGTGAGGGCGGCGGCGGCCATCAGGTGGCCGTGGCGCAGGCGCTCGCGCACGGGCAGGTCGCGCAGGGTGGCGGAGAGGAACCCGGCGGCGAAGGCGTCGCCCGCGCCGACGGCGGCGACGACGTCGACGGTGAGGGCGGGGACGGTGGTGACGTGGGTGGCCTCGGTGCCGTCGGCGCCGACGGTCCGGCGGAAGGCGGTGGCGCCGCTCGCGCCCTGCTTGACGACCAGTACCTCGGGTTCGGGCAGCGCGGCGCGCACGGCCTCCGGACCGCCCAGTCCCCAGGCCTCGTCCTCGCCCACGAAGACGAGGTCGGCGCCCCGGGCCAGATCGAGCAGCACCCGCGCGCCGTCGGTGTCGCCGCGCCACAGGCCGGGGCGGTGGTTGACGTCGAAGGAGACGAGGGGGCGGCCGGGGCGGCGGGCGGTCAGTTCGCGCATCAGATCGAGGCAGTCGGCGGAGAGCGCGGGGGTGATGCCGGAGAGGTGGAGCACGCGGCCGGAGCGGATCGCGTCGAGGTCCATGTTCCGGACGGACATCGCGGAGGCGGCGGAGCCCGCACGGTAGTACGCGACCTCGTGGGCGTCGGTGGCGCGATCCCCGGCGGTGCGGAAGTAGACGCCGGTGGGGCGGCCGGGGTCGCGGCGCACGGCGGAGACGTCCACCCCGTAGGCGCCGACCGCCTCGACGAGGTGGTCGCCGAAGCCGTCCGCGCCGACCCGGCTGATCCAGCGGGCGGTGTGTCCGGCGGCGGCGAGCACGCAGGCCACGTTGGACTCGGCGCCGCCGATGGCGCGGTCGAAGGAGGGGACGTCGGCGAGGCGGCCGGGTACGGAGGGGAGGAAGGTGACCATGGACTCGCCGAGCGCGACGACGTCCACGACGTCGGGGGCGGTGCTGGTGGGTCCGGTGGCGGTCACGATGGTGGGGGCTCCTCGTCGCGTCTGGCGGGCGGCGGCTCCGTTGACCCCGCGTTCGCCGAGATGTTAGACAGCAGTAAGCGATATACGCAACGGTCGTTGCAGGTGTTGCAACGCACCCGCAACGCTTCAGATCAGGGAGGCTCCATGGCCCTCGACACCGGCTCCGCGAACGGCCGCGAAGCCCTCGCCAAACTGGCCGAGGAGCACGTCGACCACCGCTTCAAGGGCCTCCCGCCGGACGCGTACGGCCTGACCGTCGCCGAGCTGGCCGGACAGCGCCGCAACCTCTTCACCGGCGGTTTCACCACGCCCGTGCTGGCCCTGTCCGCCGAGCGTCTGGAGCACAACCTGGAGCTCATGGAGACGTACTCCGCCCGGCACGGCCTCGCTTTCGCGCCGCACGGCAAGACCTCCATGGCCCCGCAGCTCTTCCACCGCCAGATCGAGCACGGCGCCTGGGGCATCACCCTCGCCGTGCCGCACCAGGTGCGGGTGGCGCGGGCCTTCGGTATCCAGCGGATCTTCCTCGCCAACGAGCTGGTCGACGCCGCCGCCCTGCGCTGGATCTCCTCGGAGCTGGACGCCGACCCGGGCTTCCGCTTCGTCTGCTACGTCGACTCCGTGCGCGGCGTCGAGCGGATGGACGCGGCGCTGACGGAGGCGGGCGCCTCCCGCCCGGTGGACGTCGTGGTCGAGCTGGCCGCCGGTGAGGGCGCGCGGACCGGCGTGCGCACCGAGGCGCAGTGTGCGGCGGTCGCCGACGCGGTGGCCGGGGCGCGGACGCTGCGGCTCGCCGGTGTCGCCGGGTACGAGGGCGAGGTGCCGGACGCCGACCCGGAGAAGGTGCACGCCTGGCTGCGGCGGCTGGTCGCGCTCGCCGTCGACTTCGACAAGGGCGGGCGGTTCGACGGGCTGGAGGACATCGTGGTGAGCGCGGGCGGCAGCGCCTGGTTCGACGCGGTGGCCGACGTGTTCGCCGAGGTCCCCGGCCTGTCCCTGCCCGTGCTGAAGCTGCTGCGCTCGGGCGCGTACGTCTCCCACGACGACGGCCACTACCGCGAGCTGACCCCCTTCAACCGGGTCCCCGAGGAGGGGGCCCTGGAGCCCGCCTTCCGCCTGTGGAGCCAGGTCGTCTCCCGCCCCTCCCCCGAGCAGGCCTTCACCAACGCGGGCAAGCGGGACGCGGCCTACGACCTCCACCTGCCCTTCGCCCAGGCCGTGCGCCCCGCCGACGGCGGCCCGGAGCGCCCGGCGACCGGCATCACGGTGACCGGCCTGTCCGACCAGCACGCCTGGCTGCGCACGACCGCCGAGGCGGACCTGGAGGTGGGCGACTGGCTCGGGACCGGCCTGTCCCACCCCTGCACGTCCTTCGACAAGTGGCAGCTCATCCCGGTCGCCGAGGCGGACGGGACGGTCGTCGACTACATCCGCACGTTCTTCTAGAGGAGGCTTCGGTGGAAGAGCTGGTCATCAGGGACGCGGACGTCGTCGACGGCTCCGGCGCGGACGCGTACCGCGCGGACGTCGTGGTCGACGGCGGCCGGATCGTCTCGATCGTCAAGGAGGCGGCGGCCGCCGGCTGCCAGCGCCCGGAGGCACGCCGCGAGCTGGACGCCGAGGGCCTGGTCCTCTCCCCCGGCTTCATCGACATGCACGCCCACAGCGACCTGGCGCTGCTGCGGGACCCCGACCACAGCGCCAAGGCCGCGCAGGGCGTCACCCTGGAGGTCATCGGCCAGGACGGGCTGTCGTACGCGCCGGTGGACGACCGCACCCTCGGCGAGGTGCGCCGCGCGATCGCCGGGTGGAACGGCCCCGGCGACGACGTCGACTTCGACTGGCGGTCGGTCGGCGAGTACCTGGACCGGCTCGACGGGGGCATCGCGGTCAACGCCGCCTACCTGATCCCGCAGGGCACGGTGCGCGCCCTCGCGGTCGGCTGGGACGACCGGGAGGCGACCGAGGCCGAGCTGGAGCACATGCGGCGGCTGGTCGCCGAGGGGATGGAGCAGGGCGCGGTCGGCATGTCGTCCGGGCTGACCTACACGCCGGGCATGTACGCCAAGGACGCCGAGCTGACCGAGCTGTGCCGGGTGGTGGCGTCGTACGGCGGCTACTACTGCCCGCACCACCGCTCGTACGGGGCCGGGGCACTCCAGGCGTACGAGGAGATGGTGGAGCTGACGCGGGAAGCGGACTGCCCGCTGCACCTCGCGCACGCCACGATGAACTTCGGCGTCAACAAGGGCAAGGCCCCCGAGCTGCTGACCCTGCTGGACGACGCGCTCGCCGCCGGCGCCGACATCACGCTCGACACGTACCCGTACACCCCCGGCTGCACCACCCTCGTGGCGCTGCTGCCGAGCTGGGCGAGCGAGGGCGGCCCGGACCGGATCATGGAGCGGCTGGCGGACGACGACACCGCCGAGCGCATCCGCCACCACATGGAGGAGATCGGCTCCGACGGCTCCCACGGCGTGCCCATGGAGTGGGAGACGATCGAGATCTCCGGCACGGGCGACCCGGCTCTCGCTGAGTACGTCGGCCGTACGGTCCTGGAGTCGGCGCGGCTGCGCGGCGAGAGTCCGTGGACGGTCGCCCGGCACCTGCTGCTGGCCGACCGGCTGGCGCCGACCATCCTCCAGCACGTCGGCCACGAGGAGAACGTCCGCGCGATCATGCGCCACCGCGTCCACACCGGCGGCTCGGACGGCATCCTCCAGGGCGCGAAGCCGCACCCGCGCGCCTACGGCACCTTTCCGCACTACCTCGGGCACTACGTGCGCGAGCTGGGCGTGCTGTCGCTCCAGGAGTGCGTCGCGCACCTCACCTCGCGCCCCGCGGCCCGGCTGCGGCTGCCGGACCGGGGGCTGGTGCGCGAGGGGTACCGGGCCGACCTGGTGCTCTTCGACCCGGCGACGGTCGCGGCGGGCAGCACGTACGAGAACCCGCGCGTGCTGCCGACGGGCATCCCGTACGTGCTGGTCGACGGGCGGTTCGTGATGGAGGACGGGCGGCGGACGGACGTGCTGGCGGGCCGGTCGGTGCGACGCACCGCGCGGTGACCCGGCAATGAGCGCGTGACGAAACCCACCCAAAGCACACGTCTCAAGTGGCGGATAACACCACCCATGGAACGTGACCGGGCCGTAAGCTCGCGCACATGCAGGTGATCCAGTCGACGAAACTCGCCAACGTCTGTTACGAGATCCGGGGCCCGGTGCTCGAGGAGGCGATGCGGCTGGAGGCGGCCGGGCACCGCATCCTGAAGCTGAACACCGGCAATCCGGCCGCCTTCGGGTTCGAGTGCCCGCCGGAGATCCTGGAGGACATCCTCCGCAACGTGTCGACGGCCCACGGCTACGGCGACGCGAAGGGCCTGCTGGCGGCGCGCCGGGCCGTGGTCATGCACAACCAGACCCTCGGCATCGAGACGGACGTCGAGCACGTCTTCATCGGCAACGGCGTCTCCGAACTGATCGTGATGGCGATGCAAGGCCTGCTCGACGACGGCGACGAGGTCCTCGTCCCGGCGCCCGACTACCCGCTGTGGACGGCCGCCGTGTCGCTCTCCGGCGGCACGGCGGTGCACTACCGCTGCGACGAGCAGTCCGACTGGATGCCGGACCTGGCGGACGTCGAGCGGAAGATCACCGACCGCACCAAGGCGCTCGTGATCATCAACCCGAACAACCCGACGGGCGCGGTCTACGACGAGGCGATGGTGCGCGCGCTCACCGACATCGCCCGCCGCCACAACCTGCTGGTCTGCTCCGACGAGATCTACGACAAGATCCTGTACGACGAGGCCACGCACACCCCGACCGCCGCGGTCGCCCCGGACCTGCTCACCCTCACCTTCAACGGCATGTCGAAGGCGTACCGGGTGGCGGGATACCGCGTCGGCTGGATGTCGATCTCCGGACCGCGCGCGCACGCCGAGTCCTACATCGAGGGCCTGACGGTCCTGGCCAACATGCGGCTGTGCGCCAACATGCCGGGCCAGCACGGCGTGGTCGCCGCCCTCAGTGGGCGGCAGACCATCAACGAGCTGGTCCTGCCGGGCGGGCGGCTGCGGGAGCAGCGGGACGCCGCGCACGAGGCGCTGACCAGCATCCCGGGCGTGACGTGCGTGAAGCCGAAGGGCGCGCTGTACCTCTTCCCCCGGCTCGACCCCAAGGTCTTCAAGATCAAGGACGACCGGCGGATGGTCCTGGACCTGCTGCGCCAGGAGAAGATCATGGTCGTCCAGGGCACCGGCTTCAACTGGCCCGAGCCCGACCACTTCCGGGTGGTGACCCTGCCGACGGCGAGCGACCTGCGCGAGGCGGTGGGGCGGATCGGGAACTTCCTGGACGGGTACGGCCAGCCCTGAGCCCATCTCCGACGACCGTCAACTTTAGATTGAATCCAATGTAGGATGGTTTCCTGAAGCACTCAGGAGGCCGTCCCATGTACGAACCGATCCGCACCAGGTCCGTCCACAGCACGACGGCCGGCGACACCTCGGACTTCCCCCACCGGTCCCGGGAGGAAGAGCTGGACATCCAGCTCGCGGGCCACCTCGCGGCACTGCTCGCCGTCACGGACGAGCTGCGCACGCTGGCGCCCGACACCGGCCTGGACACCGCCGCCGACCGGCTCGCCGAGCAGGTGGCCCGGCTGCGGGGAGGCCCGGCGCCGGTCCGCGTGCCGGTGACCGCGGCCCGCCCCACGCCCCACCTGGCGGCCCTGCACCGCCGGGCGCACACCCTCGCGGGCCGCGCCCTGGTGGTGGCGGCCTCCCGCGCCGACACGGCGGTCGCGATCCTGACCGCCGAGCGCATGGACGCGCACGCCGCGGCCCTCGAGCCGCGCGAACTCGCGTCCCACTGAGCCCTCCGGGCTCCCCCTGCGGCCCCGGCCCGCGCGCACCCGCAGCGACGCGCGGGCCGGGTGCCATTCACTGCGTTGGCCTTGGCTGGGTCGCAACGGCGCCGTGGAGCTGGCTGACGGTTGGCGGCTTTCCGTCCGTCGTGGCTGGTCGCGCAGTTCCCCGCGCCCCTTTCGGGGCGCGGACCTCACCGGCGTTTCGCAATGCTGAAGGGCCGGGTCCTCCGCACGCCGTTGTGCGGGGGCCCGGCCCGGGTGGGAACTCCCTGTGCTCCGGGCACTGCTGAGCTACTGGAGCGCGGGGAGGTCCCCTCGCGGCCGGCCTTCGTGACGACTTCGCGGGTCAGGGCTAGTCGGACCGGCCGCGGAGACCTTGGGGGACGTCAGCCCAGGCGCCGCACCAGCGCCCGGTACTGGTCCCACAGCTCGGCGGGCGTGTGGTCGCCGAAGGTGTTCAGGTGCTCGGGGACGAGCGCCGCCTCCTCGCGCCACACCTCCTTGTCGACGCTGAGCAGGAACTCCAGGTCGGCGTCGGCGAGGTCGAGGCCTTCGGTGTCCAGGGACTCCTTGGTCGGCAGCACGCCGATCGGGGTCTCGACGCCGTCCGCCCTGCCCTCCAGGCGCTCCACGATCCACTTCAGGACGCGGCCGTTCTCACCGAATCCGGGCCAGACGAACTTGCCCTCGTCGTCCTTGCGGAACCAGTTGACGTAGTAGATCTTCGGCAGCTTGGACTGGTCCTTGTCCTTGGCCACGTCGATCCAGTGCCCCATGTAGTCGCCCATGTTGTAGCCGCAGAACGGCAGCATGGCGAAGGGGTCGCGGCGCAGCTCGCCGACCTTGCCCTCGGCGGCGGCGGTCTTCTCGGAGGCCACGTTGGCGCCGAGGAAGACGCCGTGGTTCCAGTCGAAGGACTCGGTGACCAGCGGTACGGCGGTGGCGCGGCGGCCGCCGAAGAGGATCGCCGAGATCGGCACGCCCTTGGGGTCCTCCCACTCCGGCGCGATGATCGGGCACTGCGCGGCGGGGGTGGTGAAGCGGGCGTTGGGGTGGGCGGCCGGGGTGCCGGACTCGGGCGTCCAGTCGTTGCCCTTCCAGTCCGTGAGGTGGGCCGGGGTCTCCTCGGTCATGCCCTCCCACCACACGTCGCCGTCGTCGGTGAGGGCGACGTTGGTGAAGACGGAGTTGCCCCACAGGGTCTTCATCGCGTTGGCGTTGGTGTGCTCGCCGGTGCCGGGCGCGACACCGAAGAAGCCGGCCTCGGGGTTGATCGCGTACAGGCGGCCGTCTTCGCCGAAGCGCATCCAGGCGATGTCGTCGCCGATGGTCTCCACGGTCCAGCCGGAGATCGTGGGCTCCAGCATGGCGAGGTTGGTCTTGCCGCAGGCCGACGGGAAGGCGGCGGCTACGTACTTGGGCTCACCGGTGGGCGGGGTCAGCTTCAGCACCAGCATGTGCTCGGCGAGCCAGCCCTCGTCGCGGGCCATGACGGAGGCGATGCGCAGGGCGTAGCACTTCTTGCCGAGCAGGGCGTTGCCGCCGTAGCCGGAGCCGTAGGACCAGATCTCGCGGTCCTCGGGGAAGTGCGAGATGTACTTGGTGCTGTTGCAGGGCCACGGGACGTCCTCCTGGCCCTCCTCCAGCGGGGCGCCCAGCGTGTGCACGGCCTTGACGAAGAAGCCCTCGTCGCCCAGCTCGTCCAGGACCGGCTGTCCCATGCGGGTCATGGTGCGCATGGAGACGGCGACGTACGCGGAGTCGGTGATCTCGACGCCCAGCGCGGAGAGCGGGGAGCCGAGGGGGCCCATGCAGAAGGGCACGACGTACATGGTCCGGCCGCGCATGGAGCCGCGGAACAGGCCCCCCTCGCCCTTCTCACCCGTGAAGATCTCCCGCATCTCGGCGGGGTCCTTCCAGTGGTTGGTGGGGCCGGCGTCCTCCTCCTTCGCGGAGCAGATGAAGGTCCGGTCCTCGACGCGCGCGACGTCGGAGGGGTCGGAGGCCGCGTAGTACGAGTTGGGGCGCTTGATCGGGTCGAGCTTGCGGAAGGTGCCCTTCTCCACGAGCTCCCCGCACAGGCGCTCGTACTCGGCCTCGGATCCGTCACACCAGACCACTTCGTCCGGCTGGGTCAGTTCGGCGATCTCGTTCACCCACGAGATCAGCTCCTGGTGGTTGGTGGGGACGGGGGGAGCAGCGATGTCGCGCGCCACGATTGCTCCTAAATGAGGGGTTTTTTGTTTGGAGGCCCCGTGGGGGCTGCGACCCGGATGCGTGACGTTGTCCTCTTGGGCGCTCATCCGGTGTCGACCGCACTCATTTGATCATCCGACGTGAGCGCCCATCTGTCCAGAGGGCGTCACACCTGAGCGGCGTGAGGATCGCCACGTGTCCGCATCGGGGATTTTGGGGGGATGCGCGGCCGGGTACCCCGTGAGACGATGACCACTCAAGAACGCCGAGCCTCCGTACTGATACGTAACTTACGGTCCCGTAGGTACGATGCGCCCATGACTGCGTCCGTCCCCGACGCGCCCGAGGACACGCCGGCCGCCGGCCGCGGTCCCGTGGCGCTCCCCCTGCCGCATCCGGTCAAGCCCAAGCTGCGCGGCTGGCTGCACCTCGGCATGTTCCCGGCCGTGCTGGTCGCCGGCCTGGTGCTCACCGCCCTCGCCGAGTCCCCCGAGGGCCGCATCGCCTGCGGGATCTACGTCCTGACGGCCTGCCTGCTGTTCGGCGTCAGCGCCCTCTACCACCGGGGCAACTGGAGCCCGCGCATGGACGGCGTCCTGCGCCGTCTCGACCACGCCAACATCTTCCTGATCATCGCGGGCACCTACACGCCCCTCACGATGCTGCTGCTGCCCGAGGCCAAGGGCCAGTGGCTGCTGTGGGGGATCTGGGCCGCCGCGGCGGCGGGCATCGTCTTCCGCGTCTTCTGGGTCGGCGCCCCGCGCTGGCTCTACACCCCCTGCTACCTCGCCATGGGCTGGGCGGCCGTCTTCTACCTCCCCGAGTTCATGCGGGCGGGCGGCATCGCCGTCCTGGTCCTCGTGGTCGTGGGCGGCGTGCTCTACAGCGCGGGCGGCGTCATCTACGGCATCAAGCGCCCCAACCCCTCACCCCGCTGGTTCGGCTTCCACGAGGTCTTCCACTCCTTCACGCTGGCCGCCTTCATCGCGCACTACGTGGGGATCTCGCTGGTCGCGTACTAGATCCGGTGGCGCACCGGGGGTACGGAAACCCCCGGGCCCGCGCCCCACGCCCCGTGGCATCCTGACCGGGTGAACGGACCCGAGATCCACGTGGAATTCGCTCCCGAACTGCACCTGTTCGTCCCGCGGGCCCGCCCCACCGGCGCCACCCGCGCCGCCACCGACGGCGTCTCCACCCTCGGCCACGTCGTCGAGTCCCTCGGCGTCCCGCTGACCGAGGTCGGCACGCTCCTCGTCGACGGCCGGGAGGTGGCCCCCGGACACGTACCGGCCGGCGGCGAGTCGGTGAGCGTCCGTGCCGTCGAGCGCCCGCAGCGGGTACCGGGCGCTCCCCTGCGCTTCCTGCTCGACGTGCACCTGGGCACCCTCGCCCGCCGGCTGCGGCTGCTCGGCGTGGACACGGCGTACGAGTCCACGGACCTCGGCGACCCGGCGCTCGCCGCGCTGTCGGCGGCCGGGAAACGGGTCATGCTCAGCCGCGACCGAGGTCTGCTGCGCCGCCGCGAGCTGTGGGCCGGCGCCTACGTCTACAGCACCCGCCCCGAGGACCAGCTCCGCGAGGTGCTGGACCGGTTCCGGCCCGAACTGCGCCCGTGGACGCGGTGCACCGCCTGCAACGGGCTGCTGCGGAAGGCGTCCAAGGACGAGGTGGCCGACCAGCTCAAGGGCGGCACCCGGCGGTCGTACGACGTGTTCGCGCAGTGCCGGGAGTGCGGGCGGGCGTACTGGAAGGGCGCGCACCACGAGCAGCTGGAGGCCATCGTGGAGGCGGCGGTGCGCCGGAGTACTCAGGGCGGTTGAGTACGGCGGTTGAGTAACCGCCTCACGTACGGCGAACAGTGCTCGGCCGTCCCGGGTGAGGCGCTGTGGGCGTGGGCGCCTGGTCCTCAGCGGCGCCTGACGTCCCCCTTCCCGCAGGCCACACCGTCGCGGTCGCGGTCCAGCTTCAGCGGGTCGTCCTTGCCGTTGACCTTGAGGGGGCCGTAGTCGTGCTCCTTCAGCCAGGTGCAGCGGTCGGCCGTCGTCGCCTCGACCTCCTCGGGGAAGGCGGTCGGCACGCAGACGTTGGCGGAGCCGTAGTGCCGGTCGCAGCCGGAGACGGTGGGGCTGACCGGCTGCGAGGTCCGCTTCTCGCCCGCCTCGGTCACCTTGCCCCGCGGGGCGTCGGCGAAGGAGTGGACGTGGGCGGAGGCGTCCTTGGTGCTGAGCGCCTGCGGGCCGTCGAGGTGCACCCACTCGGCCACCGAGGGCACGCCGTTGGCGTCCACCGCGAAGAGCATGTACCAGCCGGGCGGGGCCAGGTTGGGGTTGCTGGTGACGTTGAGGTCGACGTTGTCGCCATCGACGGACAGCGGCAGGTCCACGAAGCGCTGGTTCGGGTCGGAGGAGTGGGTGACGGCGGCGGGGCGGATCAGCTCGGCCTTGGCGATCGGCCGGTCGACGGTGATCCGCTGGGTGTCGCCGTAGTTCCACTCGGTGTCGATGACCGAGGTGATCGTCGGACGCTCGCCCTTGAGCAGGTAGGGCGGGGTGTAGATCGACACGTCGTGGTTCCAGGAGCCGTTGCCCGGGTTGTCGCCGGTGGTCATCACGCGGCCGTCGGGGAGCAGGAACGCCGAGGAGTGGTAGCCGCGGGCCTCGGGATCGACGGCCACCGGGTCGAAGGTCTCCGTGGCCGGGTCGAAGATCGAGGTCTCGAAGACCGGGTTGGCCCGGTTGTGCAGCGCACCGCCGGTCTCCAGCACCTTGCCGTCGGGCAGCAGCACCGCGGAGACGTACATCTTGCCCTGGTCACCGGTCTGCGGGACGGGACCGTTGCCCAGGTCGACGGTGCCCTGCGGAAGCGGCGGGCCGGCGACGTACGCGGGGTCGGGCTGCTTGAGGTCGATGATGTCGGTGAGGCGGTTGGCGTCCGGGTTGGAGTCGATGTTGCCGCCCCCGATGGTCAGCACCTTCTGGTCCTGCGCCGGGGGCAGCAGCACGCTCATCGACTGGTCCCGTTCGTCCTTGCGCTGGAGGCCGGGGACCTCGGTGACGGTGTTGGCCTCGTAGTCGTAGATCGCCGAGCCGGTGCCCGGGATGTTGTTGCCGAAGACGTGGCTGCCGGAGTAGAAGAGGCGGCCGTCCTGCATGAGGATCATCGACGGGTACAGGCCCCAGTAGGACCAGGTCTGGTTGACCTGCCAGGTCGGCAGCCACTTCTGCTGCTCGTCCGACCACAGCTCCGCCGTCACCGAGCCGGTGGAGTCCTCGCGCAGGCCGCCGAAGGAGATGACGTCGCCGTTGCCGAGGATGGTCGCCGACGGGTACCAGTGGCCGTCGTTCATGTCGTTGGTCTTGGTGTAGGTCTCGGTCTCCGGGTCGAAGACGTACGAGTCCTTGTAGCCCTGGTAGCCGATGGTGCCGTCCGCCGAGGGGTAGCCCAAGTTGCCGCTCATGACGAGCACGCGGCCGTCCTTGAGCTGCACGTGCCCGGCGCAGAACATGTCCTTGGGCGTCGGGATCGTCTTGTAGTCGCCGGTCTGCGGGTCGTAGACGGCGGAGGTGAAGGTGCCCGCCTCGAACATCTCCGGGTCGTTGCCGGAGCCCGCGATCAGCAGCACCTTGCCGTTGTGCAGGACGACCGAGTGCATGGAGCGGACCGGGTTCTTGGTCGGCAGCACGTCCCAGCGGCCGTTGGCGCACTCCTCGGCGGTGGCCGTGCAGTCCGGGTCCGGGACCGGGTCGGCCACCTGCTCCATCGTGTAGTCGTCGGTGGTCGCCGAGCCGGTGCCGTAGACGGAGACGCCCCAGCTGATGCGGTCGGTGCCGGCCGGGACCTCGGGGGTACGGACGCTCGCCTGCGTCCAGTCGGCCGCCAGGTCGAGGGTCTTCAGGTCGGTCCAGTACTGCCAGCCCCCGGTGGCGTCGTGCCGGAAGAGCGTGAGGGAGGCGTCCGGGGTCGTCGACTTGTACCAGAGGGACAGGTCGTACTGCTTGCCCTCCGTCACCACCGGCGCGCACTCGGTGGACTCGGTGATCAGGGCCTTGCGGTCGCCGTCCGTCCGGCGGGTCAGCTCGACCTTCATGGCCTTGCTGCCGGAGTGGGCGTCGGCGACCGTCTCGAAGGTGAAGTCATTGTCGCCCCAGCCGGACTTCGACCAGCAGTACGGCATGTCGCCGGTGCCGGCGGTCTCGAAGCCGGGGTTGATGATCAGGTTGGCGGCGGAGGCGGACTGCGGCGCGGTCAGGAGGAGACCGCCGGTGAGGGCGGACACCGCCAGGAGCGCGGACGTTCTCCGTCGGGAAATCGCGCGAAGGCTTCTTCGCGGTCTGCTTCTCATGCGTCACTCCTTGCTGTGCGGGCCGTACGGCGTCGGCGCGGGAGGTACACGAGCGCTTCGGTCCCGGCGAAGCGCAGGACGAAGGTGATGACGAGGGCCAGCGCGGTGGCCGGCAGCACGGCCAGCCCGAACTGGCCGACGAGCAGGGCGATGAGCGGGATGCGCAGCACCAGGTCGGCGTTGGCGATCAGCGCGAAACGCGCGGTCCGGTCGGCCCAGTGCCGGTGCCGCCGCCGGTCGCGGAAGAGCAGCCGCTCCAGGAGCAGGAAGTTCCAGGCCACGCCGAACTGGTTGGCGGCGATCTCGGCCGGCAGGTAGTGCACGCCCGCCTCGGTGAACGCCCACAGGGCGGCCAGGTTCGGTATGAAGCCGCTCAGCCCGATCAGCCCGAAGGCGACCATGCGGGCCAGCGGCGAGGCGGTGCGCAGTCCGGCCAGGTGGCGCAGGAAGCGCACGCCCTCCTGCGCCGTGGACTTGGACTCGCCCGCGAACCGCTCCTCGAAGACGAACGGCACCTCGGTGACCGTCTGGGGGCGGCTGCGGACGGCCAGCTCCAGGAGGATCTTGTAGCCGAGCGGCTTGAGCACGTCGGCGGTGACCTCGCTGCGGCGGATGGCGAAGAAACCGCTCATCGGGTCGCTGATGCCGTGCAGGCGGCGCGGGAAGAGCGCCTTGGTCAGCCAGGTCGCCGCGCGCGAGACGGCGATCCGGTAGCTGCCCGCGAGTCCGGCGCGGCTGCCGCCCTTGACGTAGCGGGAGGCGACGACGAGCCCGGCGTTCGCCCGCTCGCCGGTGGCGACCAGCTCCGGCACCAGGGACGGCGGGTGCTGGCAGTCGCCGTCCATGACGACGATCCAGTCCGACCCGGCCGCCCGCATGCCCTCGACGACGGCGCCGCCGAGCCCGCCGGAGGGTTCGTCGCGGTGCAGGACGGTGACCGGGAAGGGGCAGTCGGGGGCCGCCGCGCGGATCACGTCCGGGGTGTCGTCGGTGGAGTCGTCCACGAAGACGACCTCGCAGGGCAGCCGCGCGGGCACCGACTCTGAGATCAGGCCCAGCAGCCGCCGTACGTTGCCGGACTCGTTGAAGGTCGGTACGACGATGGTGACGGCCCCCGGCTCGGGCACCTCCGAGGCGCCAACGGCCGGATTCCCCAGCTCGCCGGGGACGGTGGACTCGTGGCTCATCGGGCGGCTCCGGAGGGCTGGACGCGGCGGATCTCGATACGGTCCGCACCGGTGCCGAAGACGGCGACCGGGGCCGAGTGGTTCATGGCGGCCTTCACGTTGGGCAGGTCGACCGCGTCGCGCCGCACCGTCGGCGAGGCGACCACGTAGTCGATGTCCCGCCAGCCGCCCGGCATCGTCTCGGTGACGGCCGGGTCGAGGTCGGCCTTGTAGAACCAGATGACGCCGAGCCCGGGTTCGTACCCGGCGTGCACGAGGTCCAGCCAGAGCGCGTCGTCGACGAGGACGCGGGTGTCCTCGGGGTTCTCCACCTCGGTCGCCATCCAGTCGGCGGCGGCCTCGTAGGGGGCGTTGGCGTCGGCGGTGACGGCGGTGCGGTCGCCGTCGTACCAGCGGGGTACGACGTAGGCGCCGGCGGCGAGCACCAGGACCGCGGCGAGGGCGTACCGGCCGACGGTGACGCCCCGTTTCTCGGCCTCGGTGCGCCATCTGCGAAGAACGGCGTGGGCGACGCTCGCCGCGCCGCCGGCCAGCACCAGGGCGAGGAAGGGCAGCGCCTGGATGACGTACATCGCGGGCAGGTAGCCGCTGGGGCGCAGGGCGAGGGCGGCGAGGATCGCCACGGTGAGGGCCGGTCCGGCCAGGGCGCGGGCGGTGACCGACCAGCGCCAGGTGACCAGCAGGAGCAGCGCCCCGGCGAGGCCGCCGAGGGGCAGGACCCGGTCGTAGTAGAGCCAGGACTGCAGGACGCCCCACGAGCCGGAGCCCTCGTCGAGGATGAAGCCGGAGCCGGGGCGGGTGAGCTGGTACTCGATGCCCTCCCAGAGGGAGACGTGCCCGTCGCCCGGCAGCAGCTCGCCCTTGAGCAGGGCGAAGAGCGGGTACGAGAACCCGATGAGCGCGCAGGCCGTGACGGCGCCGGTCAGCGCGAACTTGCGGGTGTCCTTGTGGCTGTGCCGCCAGGCGGTGACGAACAGGGCGGGCAGGACGACGAGCATCGTCTCCTTCGTGAGGACCGCCGTGGCGGCGGCGATGCCCGCTCCGAAGTGGTGCCACAGGTGCTTGCTCGGTGAGGCGGCCAGCGCGAAGGCCAGCAGCGTCCACATCACCGCGAGGTTGTCGAGGAAGATCTCCCGCTGGAGGACCACGGACAGCGGGGAGAGGCCGAAGAGGGCCATGGCCAGGCCGGCCGCCCAGCGGGGCAGGGACATGCGGCGGGCGATGACGTAGACCAGGACGGCGGAGACGGCGCTGATCAGCAGCATCACGCCGCGCATGGTGCCGACGGTCATCGACTCCGGGCTGAGCAGAGCGGGTATCCAGGTCAGCACGGCTATCTGTATCCAGCCGAGCGGCGGGTGGTCGTACCAGTAGGTGTAGTGGGCCAGGCCCTCACCCTGCTGGACCGCCCAGGCCTGGGCGAGGTAGGTGCCCTCGTCGTCGCTGAGGGTCGGGTAGGCGGAGATGTTCCAGCCCTGCACGAGCATGATCGCCACGAGGAGGGTGCCGCAGAGCAGGAGGTCGGGGCGCGAGGGGCGCAGCCGGCCCGGTGGTGCCGCGCTGCGGGCGGGCGGGTCGGTGTCGTGGGCAGGCCGGCGCTGCGCGGGGACCTGGGTGCCGGTCGCCGCGGGGAGGGTGGAGGTCACGCGGGAACGTCCTCTCGGTCCACCGGCGCGAGATGGGCGCCGACATGGCTGGTCAGCTCCCAGTCGGTGCGGCCGCGTTGCTCGCGCCACACGGCGCGGACGGCGGCCCCGGCGAGGAGGACCTGGTAGAAGGGGCCGCCGACGATCAGCTTCACGTAGTGCGTGAAGCGGACGCGCAGGCCGTACTGCTTGCCGAAGTCGTGCAGGCCGACGACTTCGAAGACGAAGGTGACCAGGGCGGTCACGGCCGGCAGGAAGGTCACGAAGGCGATGCCGACGGGTACGTCCAGCAGGAGCGCGATGGCCGCGTTGAGCGGGATGATCACGCCGGTGAAGGCCTGGAAGAACGGCGTCATCAGGGTGTAGCGGGCCAGCAGCCGCTGGGTGAAGGTGGGGAGCTGCTTCCAGTCCTTCTTCCGGTACACCTGGAGGAATCCCTGGTTCCAGCGGGTGCGCTGCTTCAGCAGGGAGACCAGCGAGCCCGGGGTCTCCTCGCGGGTGACCATGTCGGAGTCGTAGGCGACGACGACCTTCTTGCCGGTGCTGGAGAGCCGGACACCGAGGTCGCAGTCCTCGGCCAGGCACTCGGGGTCCCAGCCGTCGGCCGCCCGCAGCACGTCCGTGCGGACGAAGACGGTGTTGCCGCCGAGCGGGATGAACCCCTTCTGCGCGTGCAGGTGCAGCCGCGAGCGGAACCAGAAGAAGTACTCCAGGCAGTTGCGCAGGCTGTACCAGCTGGAGTGGAAGTTGATCAGCTGGACGCCGCCCTGCACGACGTCGGCGCCGGTGGTGCGGAAGGCGTGGTCGACGTGGGCGAGCAGCTCGGGGTGGACCTGGTCCTCGGCGTCGAAGACCCCGACGACGTCGCCGCGGCAGTGCGGCAGCGCCGTGTTCATGGCCTTGGGCTTGTTCTTCTTCTCGTGTGTGTCGACGACGACCCGCACGCGCGGGTCACGGTCGGCGGCCCGCTCTGCGACGGCGGTGGTCTCCGGATCGTCGTGCCCGACGATCACGATGATCTCGAAGTCGGTGTGGGACGAGGTCAGCAGCCGCTGGATGGTGTGGTCCAGCACCGCCTGCTCGTGCCGCGCGGGCACGAGCAGCGAGAACGACACGTGCTCGTCCCCGTCCGGCGGGCTGAACCGGGTGGAGGCGAGAACCTCCGGCGTACGCCAGGCGTGCATCTGCCACCACAGCGTGAACGCCGCCATCCAGAAGAGCGCCAGTGAAACGGCAGCGATGAAGACGGACGTCAGCAAAAGATCCCCCCAGATCCTTGAACTCCCCCTGCCGCGGCGGCGCGCCCGAACCCGGGCGACCACTCCGCCGCGTCACGGTGAAGAGGCTAGGGGTAATTTGTGAAACACATAAGGTGGTTGGGTGAAGAGCGTGTTTCCTCACAACGGGGACCGGGTCTGAACATTTCACCCACCGGTCTCGTTCCGGTTCTTTCTCTTTATGTCGTTTCAGCTGTTCAGGCGGGCACGCAGCTGTTCCGGACCGGTGGTAGGCGCGTCACAGGTGAAGTTCCGGCAGACGTACGCCGCCGGCGCTCCGCCCACCAGTGGCCGGTCGGCGAGCAGGGGGAACTCGTCGCTCCCCTCGGTGCCGAAGGCGACGACCGCACCGGGCGCCGTGCCGAGGAGCGCCGTGCGGTGCAGGCCCCGGGCGGCGGCGTCGCCCGGTTCCGGCGCCACGACGGCCACTTCGCGAGGGCCGTCGAGCAGCGCCTCGGCGGCGGCCAGCCCCCAGCCGATGAAGCGCGGGACCCGCGGTCCGAGCGCCTTCACCACGCCGAGCGCGTGCTCGGCCGCGCTGCGGTGGGGCGCGGAGCCGGTCTGGGCGGCGTACGAGAGCAGGGCGCCGGCGGCGGCGGTCCAGCCGGACGGGGTGGCGTTGTCGGTGGGGTCCTGGGGGCGCCGGATCAGCCGCTCGGCGTCGGAGGCGGTGTCGTAGAGGGAGCCGGAGTCGTCCCGGAAGCGGGTGAGGACGTGGTCGAGCAGCAGCCCGGCGAAGTCCAGCCAGACGCCCTCCCCGGTGACCGACGCCAGCGCGAGGAAGCCCTCGGCCACGTCGGCGTAGTCCTCCAGCACCCCGGCGTGCGCGCCCGCGCGGCCGTCCTTGCTGGTGCGGAAGAGCCGGGCGCGGTCGTCGAGGTGCAGCCGCACGAGCAGGTCGGCGGCGCCGACGGCGGCGTCGACCAGATCGGGGCGCTCGAAGTAGGCGCCGGTCTCGGCGAGCGCGGCGATCGCGAGCCCGTTCCAGGCGGCGACCACCTTGTCGTCCCGGCCCGGGGCGGGACGGCCGTCCCGGGCGGCCAGCAGCCGCTCCCTGACCGCCGCGATCCGGGCGGCGTCGAAGACGCCCTCCTGCTGCGGCAGTTGCAGCACGGACGAACCGTGCTCGAAGGTGCCCTCCACGGTCACGCCGAAGTACTGCGCGGCGAGCTCGGCGTCCTCGGCCCCCAGCACCTCGGTGAGCTGCGCGGGCGTCCACACGTAGTAGGCGCCCTCCACGTGCCTGCCGCTGCCGTCGTCGCTGTCGGCGTCCAGAGCGGAGGCGAAGCCGCCCTCGGCGGTGCGCAGTTCGCGGACCATGAAGTCGGCGGTCTCCAGCGCGACCCGGCGGGCGAGGTCGGAGCCGGTGGAGCGCCAGAGGTGGGCGTAGACGCGGCACAGCAGGGCGTTGTCGTAGAGCATCTTCTCGAAGTGCGGCACGACCCACTCGCGGTCGACGGAGTAGCGCGCGAAGCCGCCGCCGAGCTGGTCGTAGATGCCGCCGCGCGCCATCCGCTCGCACGTGTCGGCCGCCATCTGGAGCGCGCCCTCGGCACCGGTGCGGGCGTGGTGGCGCAGCAGGAACTCGACCACCATGGACGGCGGGAACTTCGGCGCCCCGCCGAATCCGCCGCGCTGCGGGTCGTACTCCCGGGTGAGCCCCAGCAGCGCCTGCCCCAGCTCCGCCTCGCCGGGCGCCTCGGCGTCGCCGTAGGAGATCTCCCGCCCGGCCAGGTCCCGCACGATCTTCCCCGCGACCTCGGTGACCTCGCCGCGCCGCTCCGCCCAGGCCTGGTGGACGCCCTGGAGCACCTGGCGGAAGGAGGGCATGCCGTGGCGGGGCTCGGGCGGGTAGTAGGTGCCGAAGTAGAAGGGCTCGGCGTCCGGGGTGAGGAAGACGGTCATGGGCCAGCCGCCCTGCCCGGTCGCCGCCTGTACGGCCTCCATGTAGACGGCGTCCACGTCGGGCCGCTCCTCGCGGTCGACCTTGACGGACACGAAGTGCCCGTTCATGAATGTGGCGGTGTCGTCGTCCTCGAAGGACTCGTGCGCCATGACGTGGCACCAGTGGCACGCGCTGTAGCCGACGCTCAGGAGGACGGGGACGTCGCGCCGCCGGGCCTCCTCGAACGCGCCGCTCTCCCACGGCCACCAGTCGACGGGGTTCTCCGCGTGCTGGAGGAGGTAGGGGGACGTCGCCTGCGCAAGTCGGTTGGCCATGCCTCCATCCTCGCGCACGTGCCCGCGAAAACCGGTGGAAGGACGCCGCCGCGCCCCCTTACCGTGCTGGCTGACCGAGTCGCCTGAGTCAGGACGTGCCGTTGTACACCGTGTGAGACCTCCCGAGCGCTGATCTGTCGCGCGTCGCGCCTGCGCGCCGCGCTCCTTTTTGCTGCGGATTTCTCACTGAAACCGGTGTACTCCTGTGCTCAACGAATGGGCCGTCGTGCCCACCCGTCTGCCCCTCGTCCGCCGCCGTTGCCACACGTGCGCGTCCGGCCGCTTCCGGGCGAACGGCAGATTCCGCGTCAACGCCAACCACAAGCTCATCGACGCCTGGCTCCTCGTCCTGTGCACCGCTTGCGGGGACACCGCGAAGCTCACGGTCCTGGAACGGGCGAACGTGCGTTCCGTACGGCCCGAACTGCTGGACCGGATGCACGACAACGACTCCGCCCTGGCGGCCGGGCTGCTCCGGGACCCGGTCCTGCTGCGCCGCAATCGCGTCGCCCTCGACTGGGACGGCGCCTGGCGCCTCGACACCGGCGGATCGGATCACCTCGACCGCGAGGTGATCGACGTGTCGGTCCGCTTCGGGGCGCGGATACCCGTACGGCCGGTGCGGCTGATCGCCGAGGGGTGCGGTCTGTCCCGGGCCGGGGTGGAGCGTCTGATCGGGGAGGAACGGCTCGTGTCGGCGGTCCGGCTGGGCGGCCGGATCTCCGGGGACTTCACGTTCACGCTGAAGCGCTGAGGCGCTGAGGCGCTGAGTCCCGGCTCGGCGACCGGTGGCCGCACGTGGCAGGACGTGCGGCCATCACTCCGTGCGAGGGGGACGGCCGGTCAGTAGTCGATGCGGTCCGTCTTGGCGATCCAGGCGTCGAACGGCTGGGTGCGGTGGGACAGGTCGAGGTGCTCGACGGACATCGGCCACATCTCCTGGGGCCGCTTCTCGAACAGGTCGTAGAACTTGCGGTCGTCGAAGCCGGCCACGGCGGCGTCGTGGCGGTCGGCGGAGTAGATCAGCCGGTCGACGCGCGCCCACAGGGAGGACGACAGGCACATCGGGCAGGGCTCGCAGGACGTGACGAGGGTGCAGCCCTCCAGGCTGAAGGTGCCGAGCTTCTGGCAGGCGGCGCGGATGGCGCTGACCTCGGCGTGCGCGGTGGGGTCGAGGCTGGAGGTCACCTTGTTGTTGGCGAGCGCCACGATGTCGCCGTCCTTGGCGATGAGCGCGCCGAAGGGGCCGCCGCCGTTCGCGACGCTGGTGGTGGCCAGCTCGATCGCCTGGTTCATCCAGGCGCGCTCGTCCTCGCGGATGCCGGTCTCGGCGGTGTGGGTGGTCATGGCGGCTCCTCGGCTGGTGTGTGGGTGGACCTGCGGCTGCAACCTGTATGGGGAGTACACAGGCTGCGGGCCGGTACCGGCCAGGGACCGAAGGCACGAACAACGAGCAGGCTGTTACCGGCGCTTCGTAGATTCGCACGAAGGCTATTCATACATGCGACACCGGTCCGCGAGGACGCCGAAGGGGTGCCCCGCCCGCATGGGTCACGCGGGCGGGACACCCCTGGAGAGCGGCCCGGCGGGTCAGTCCCCGGTCGCCTCGAAGGTGCGCAGCAGGTCGGCCGCGACGCTCACGGCGATGGTCGCGGGCTCCTTGCCGCTGATGTCGGACAGCCCGATCGGGGTCTTGATCCGGTCGATGACGGCGTCGTCGTGACCGCCCTCGGTGGACAGGCGCCTGCGGAACCGCGTCCACTTCGCCGCCGACCCGATCAGCCCGATGGAACCGAGGTGGTCGGTGCGCAGTGCGGCGTCGCACAGGGCGGCGTCCTCGGCGTGGTCGTGGGTCATGATCAGGACGTGGGTGCCGGGCGGCAGCTCGGCCAGCACCTCCTCCGGCAGCAGCGGCGTGTGGTGCACGTGCACCTGCGCCACCGCGTCCGCCAGCACGCCGAGCCGCTCCTCGGCCAGCAGGTCGGCGCGGCTGTCGACCAGGTGGAGGTCGAGATCCTGACGGGCCAGGATGCGGGCCAGTTCCAGCCCGACGTGCCCGACCCCGAAGACGGCCACCGCCCGGACCACCGGCAGCGGCTCCAGCAGCACCGAGACCGTGCCGCCGCAGCACTGCACGCCGTGCTGGTTGGTCACCTTGTCGTTCAGCGCGAAATCCATCAGCTCGGGCTTCGGGTGGGACGCGGTGATCATCTCCCGGGCCCGGTCGATCGCGACCGCCTCGACGTTGCCGCCGCCGATCGAGCCCCACGCCCCGGTCCGCCCCACGACGAGTTTCGCACCGGCGTCGCGCGGGGCGTGGCCGCGCACGGTCGCGACGGTCACCAGCACGCCGGGTTCCCGGCGTGCCCGCAACCGCGCGACCGCGGCGATCCACGCCATGTCAGGCACCGCTCAGCGCTTCCGCGCCGGTGCGGACCTCGCCGGCACCGGCGGCCGCGCTCCGGGCCGGGTCGGCCTGCCGGGCCGCCTCGATCGCCCAGTACACCGCCTCCGGCGTCGCGGGCGAGGCCAGCTCCACGCTCACGCCGCCGGGCCCGAACGCGGCGGCGGCCTGCCGCAGCGCCTCCCGCACCGAGAAGGCCAGCATCAGCGGGGGCTCGCCCACCGCCTTGGAGCCGTAGACCGCGCCCTCCTCGGTGGCGTTCTCCAGCAGGTGGACGTTGAACTCCTCGGGCATCTCCGAGAAGCTCGGCAGCTTGTAGGTGCTGGCGGCCTGGGTGAGCAGCCGGCCGCGGTTCGGGCCGTCACCGGTGTCCCAGCGCAGGTCCTCCAGCGTCAGCCAGCCGGCGCCCTGCACGAAGCCGCCCTCGACCTGACCGATGTCGATCATCGGGGAGAGGCTGTCGCCGACGTCGTGGACGATGTCGACCCGCCGGATGCGGTACGCGCCGGTGAAGCCGTCCACCTCCACCTCGGTCGCCGCGGCGCCGATCGCGAAGTACTTGAACGGCGAGCCCCGGAAGGACTTCGCGTCCCAGTGCAGCCCCTCGGTCCGGTAGTAGCCGGCCGCCGACAGCTGGACCCGCTGGAAGTACGCGGTGTGCACCAGGTCGTCCCAGGCGAGCTCCTTGTCGCTGCCCAGGGCGCGGGCGACGCCCTCGACGATGCGCACGTCCGAGGCGTTGACGCCGAGCTGCGAGGCGGCCACCTGGAGCAGCCGTTCGCGCAACTGCTCACAGGCGTTCTTGATCGCCCCGCCGTTGAGGTCCGCGCCGGAACTGGCGGCGGTGGCGGAGGTGTTGGGCACCTTGTCGGTCCGGGTCGGCGCGAGGCGCACCTTGTGCAGGGGGATGCCCAGGGTGGTCGCGGCCACCTGGAGCATCTTGGTGTGCAGGCCCTGGCCCATCTCGGTGCCGCCGTGGTTGATCAGGACGGAGCCGTCCTTGTAGATCAGGACCAGCGCGCCGCCCTGGTTGAAGGCGGTGAGGTTGAACGAGATGCCGAACTTGACGCCGGTGACCGCCAGGGCCCGCTTCGTGTGCGGGTGCGCGGCGTTGAAGGCGGCGATCTCGCGCTTGCGGTCGGCGATGCCGCCGTTGACCCGCACCTGCTCCCAGACGGTGGAGATCCGCTCGGGCTGGGTGACCGGCTGCCCGTACGGCGTGGTCTGGCCCTGGCCCGGCCGGTAGAAGTTGCGCTCGCGCAGCTCCATGGGGTCCAGGCCGAGCCGCGGCGCGCAGCGGCCGAGGATGTCCTCGATCACCAGCATGCCCTGCGGTCCGCCGAAGCCTCGGAAGGCGGTGTTGGAGACCGTGTTGGTCTTGGCGATGCGGCCGGCGACGCGCGCGTTGGGGATCCAGTACGTGTTGTCGATGTGGCACAGCGCCCGTGCCAGCACCGGCTCGGACAGGTCCAGGCTCCAGCCGCCGTCCGCGGTCAGCGTGGCGTCCAGGGCCTGGATGCGGCCCTCCGCGTCGAAGCCGATCTTCCAGCCGGCGTGGAACCCGTGCCGCTTGCCGGACATGGTCAGGTCCTGGGTCCGGTTGAGCCGGAACCGGACCGGGCGGCCGGTGAGCTTGGCGCCGAGCGCGGCGACGGCCGCGAAGCCGTGCGGCTGCATCTCCTTGCCGCCGAAGCCGCCGCCCATCCGCAGGCACTGCACGGTCACCTCGTGGGAGGGCACGCCGAGCACGTGCGCGACGATCTCCTGGGTCTCCGACGGGTGCTGGGTGCTGGACTGGATGAACAGCTGCCCGTTCTCGTCGACCTGGGCCAGCGCCGCGTGCGTCTCCAGGTAGAAGTGCTCCTGGCCGGAGAACTGGAACTCGCCGGTGAACACGTGCGCGGAGTCGGCGAAGCCGGCGTCCGTGTCGCCGTGCGTCATGACGGGGCGGGCACCGTGGTAGCTGTCCGCCGCGATCGCGTCCTGCAAGGTGATCAGGGCGGGCAGTTCCTCGAGCTCCACCTCGACGGCCGCCGCCCCGAGCCGGGCCGCCTCCAGGGTCTCGCCTAGCACCCAGGCGACGGCGTGGCCGTGGAACATGACCTCGTCGGGGAAGAGCGGCTCGTCGTGCTTCATCCCGGCGTCGTTGACACCGGGCACGTCGGCGCCGGTCAGGACGCGGACCACGCCGGGCACGGCGAGCGCGGGGGCGGTGCGCAGCGCGGTGATCCGGCCGCGGGCCCTCATCACCTGGACCGGGTGGGCGTGCAGCACGTCCTTGGTGCGCTGGACCAGGTCGTCGGTGTAGAGCGCGGTGCCCGTGACGTGCTGGTAGGCGCTCTCGTGGGGCAGCGAGACGCCGACGGCCGGCTTCTCGGGACGCTCGGACAGGTGGCTCATGACGGCACCGCCTCGGTGGTCTGGGCGTACAGCTTCAGCAGGCTCTGGCCGAGCATCGCGGAACGGTAGAGGGAGCTGGCGCGATGGTCGTCCATCGGTGTGCCCTCGCCCCGCAGCACCCGGGCCGCGGCCTCGGCGGTCTCCGCCGTCCACGGCCTGCCCTCCAGGGCCGCCTCGGTGGCGAGCGCGCGGACCGGGGTGGCGGCCACGCCGCCCAGGCCGATCCTGGCCTTGCGGACGACACCCTCCTCGACGTCGAGTGCGAAGGCGACGGCGACGCTGGAGATGTCGTCGAAGCGCCGCTTGGCGATCTTGTGGAAGGCGGTGACCGGCGACAGCGGCAGCGGGACGCGCACCGCGCGGATCAGCTCACCGGGACGGCGCACGCTCTGCCGGTAACCGGTGAAGTACTCGGCCAGCGGGACCTCGCGCTCACCGTCGGCGTCGGCGAGGACCAGCGACGCCTCCAGCGCGAGCAGCACCGGCGGACTGTCACCGATGGGCGAGCCGGTACCGAGGTTGCCGCCCAGGGTGGCGCCGTTGCGGATCAGCCGGGAGGCGAACTGCGGGAACAGCTCCGCCAGCAGCGGTACGGTGCCGTCGAGGCGGCGTTCGATCTCGGTGAGCGTGAGGGCCGCGCCGATCTCGACGCGGTCGTCCTCCACGCGCAGTTCCCGCAGTTCGGGCAGCCGGTCGACGGCGACCACGCAGCCCGCCCGGCGGGAGCGGATGTTGACCTCGACGCCCCAGTCGGTGCTGCCGGCGACGACCACCGCGTCGGGCCGCTCGCGCAGCAGCCGCAGGGTCTCGGCGAGGGTGTCCCGGCGCAGGAACGCGCTGTCGTCCCGCGTGTACTCGGTGGCGACCGGCGCGGGCGGGGACTGCTCGCGGCGCTGCGCCAGCGGGTCCTCGTCGGCGGGCGCGCCGACGGCGAAGGCGGCGTCGCGGATCGGGCGGTAGCCGGTGCAGCGGCACAGGTTGCCGCTCAGCGCGTGCAGGTCGAAACCGTTGGGGCCGTGCTCGGCGTCGGCCGCCTCCTCGGCCAGGCCCGCGTGCTCGCAGCGGCCGGGCCGGTAGTACTCGGCGGCCATGCTGCACACGAACCCCGGTGTGCAGTAGCCGCACTGCGAGCCGCCCCGGACCGCCATCTCCTCCTGCACCGGGTGCAGGGCGGCCGGCGTACCCGGTTCGCCTGCGGTGGCCAGGCCCTCGGAGGTGACGACCTCTTGCCCGTCGAGCGCCGCGACCGGGACCAGGCAGGCGTTGACCGCCACCCAGTCGGTGGGCTTGTCCACGCCGGGGCGGGCCACCAGGACGGAACAGGCGCCGCACTCACCCTCGGCGCAGCCCTCCTTGGTGCCGGTGAGGCCGCGCTCCCGCAGGAAGTCCAGCACCGTGGTGTGAGGCGCGACAGGGGCGATCGGTTCTTCTTTCCCGTTGACGGTGATGCGTGCCGCTACCATGCCAGGCCTTCATTTCGGTTTCGGGCAGGTCGATTCATCATGTTCGCCAATTCCAGGCAGCTTTCTATGTTCGGAACGCGCCGCGTCAGGGCGCGAGCGCGCACCGGCACGCGACAGGGGCATGCCGTGAAGTGAAGAAGGGGAAAACCCGAAATGTGCCACGCGGGGGCACAGCGGAACGGCTACTCAGCAGCCGTGCGCGACCCGACCGGAAACCCAGACCGTACGGCGGGCGAGGCGACTCAGATCAGAGTTGGTGTACATCCGCCGGTCGCCTCCTTTCGATGATTATGGGTCTGCTTCCTCGGCAAATTAGTGGCTGCGGTCACCCGGGTCAAGGGGTCGGGGACAACACGGGACAACGGGGCACGGGAACAACGGGGCGACGCGGGGTCTCCCCGCGGCCTCCCCCGCGCAGGACACTTGACCGACGCACAACCGGGGAAGGACCCGGGGATGGGCGGGGAGAGCTCCGGAGTGGTCTGGGGACACCCGGGTGACACCGATGCCGCCGGAGGGGGCGCGACATGCGGGACAGTCATCGGTCGGAGGCCGAGCGGCTACTGAGGCGGGCCGTGGAGGAGGAGGTACGGCGCTCGGGCGGGCGCACGGACGGCAACGTGCTGCTGTCCCGGGCCCGCGCCTCCCTGGACGCGATGGCGGGCACGGCCGCCGAGGAGTACGAGGCCTACACCCGCGCACTGGACGAGGCGGCGGCCGGCCAGCTGACCTTCCGGCAGCGGTACGCCCGGGAGGGCGCCGGCACTCCCCTGCTGGTGGCCGCGGTGGCGGCGGTCGCCGCGGTGGTGGCCGACATGGCCCTCGGCACCGGCGCGGGCACCGCGGTGGGCGCGGGCGTGACCGTGGGGGTCGTCGGCGCCGCGGCGACCGTGGTGAAGGTGGTCGGGTCGCACGTGCCGGCCGCCCACCACCGCGCCGGCGCCGTCAGCCAGCCCGGCGGACCCGAGCAGTTGCGGTTGCAGTGGCTGACGGCGCTGGAGGTACGGGGCATCCGGCCGTTCCTGGACCAGCAGCGGATGCTCGCCGCGTCCACCGGCCCCAAGAAGGCGGGCCCGAAGCTGCGGGGCGCCGACAAGAGCGCGGCGGCCCGTGGACGCAGCGCGCTGGAGCAGTCGTTCGCGCAGCTGCCGGAGCCGGAGGCCGCCTTCGCGGGCCGGCGGCAGGAGATGGCACGGCTGCGGCAGTGGGTGCAGGCGGCCCGCGCGAGCGCGCAGACGCAGCCGACGGTGGTGGTGCTGCACGGGACACCGGGCAGCGGCCGCACGACGCTCGCCGTACGCGCCGCCCACGAGCTGCGGGACTACTTCCGCGGGGCCTGCGTGGTCGACCTGCGCGGGGACGGTCCCGTCTCGGGCGGCGAGTCCCCGCTGAGCACCCGGGACGCCCTGCTGCATCTGCTGAACCGGCTCGGGGCGCCCCGCGAGCAGCTGCTGTTCCGGGAGCGTTCCTCGGCGGCCCAGCAGGTCAAGCGGCTCAGCGAGCTGTACCACCAGCACCTGACGGACGTACCGGTCACCATCGTGCTGAACGACGCCTCGGACCCCGAGCAGGTGCGCACGCTGGTGCCGGAGCGGTCGGACAGCCTGGTGCTGGTCACCGCGCGGGAGCCGCTCCGCCTGCCGCCCGACCTGTCGGCGCGGGTGTACGACCTGCCCGTCGAGGCGCTGGACGCGGCCGGCGCGGAGGAGCTGCTGGCCGCCTGCGCGCAGGACAGCTCGGGCCCCTACGACGCCGAGGCCGGCGACCGCGTCCGGGAGCTGTGCGGCGGGCTGCCGCTCGCGCTGCGCATCGCGGGGTCGTCGCTGGGCCCCCGCTCGCCGCGCGCCCTGGCGACCGACCTGGGCGCGTACGGGCCGGTGGAGCCGGTCGAACGGGCGCTGTGGCTGCGCTACACCGACCAGCCGGAGCCCGCCCGGCGGCTGCTGCGCCGGCTGGCGCTGGCCGGGCGGACCTCGCTGGGTGCCCCGGCCGCCGCCGCGCTGCTGGCCACGGACGAGACGGAGGCGGCCCGGCAGCTCGCCGAACTGTCGCGGGCGGGTCTGCTGGACCACGTCCGGGGCAGCCGTTACCGGCTGCACGACGTCGTGCGGGCCTTCGCCCTGGCCCGGCTCGCCGACGAGGAGGAGCCCGGCGAGCGGGCCGCGGCGCAGGAGCGGCTGATCGCGAACTACGCCGAGCTGGCCGACTCGGTGCTGCGCCTGGTCGACGGCAACATGTCGACCCGCTCGGACCGGTTCGGGCAGTACGGCTTCACGTCCCTGGACGAGGCGCTGCGCTGGCTGGACGACGAGTCGAGCTTCATCACGGCGGCGCTCAGGCACGCGGAGGGCGTCGACCAGGGCGCGGTGCTGAACCTGCTGGGCGCGCTGTGCGACTACTGCCTGCTGCGCGGCGACCTGTACCGGCTCGGTGAGATCAGCGAGCTGGCGCAGTCCGTGGACCAGGGGCTGCTGGTGCGGTCGGTGCAGTGGCGTACCGGCATCGCGGCGCGGCAGCTGGGCGAGCTGGACAAGGCGCGGACGACGCTCAGTTCCGTGGTCGACCTGTACCTGGAGGCCCACCACGACGCGGGGGCGGCCCGTGCCCTGTGCTCGCTGGGCATCACCCTGCACCACCAGGGCAACCTGACCGAGGCGGCGGCGAAACTGAGGGAGGCGCTGGACCTCCAGGCATCGCCCGAGCTGGACACCGACCGGGCGTGGACGCTGCACGCGCTGGCGGCGGTGCAACGCGACCGGGCCCGGCTCGCCGAGGCCCTGGACCTGCTCACCGAGTCGCTGGTGCTGCACCGCGCGGGCGAGTCGGTGCACGGCCAGGCGTGGGCCCACTTCCAGCTGGGCCAGCTGCACCTGCGCCTGGGGGACGTACCGCGGGCCGAGACGGAGCTGCGCACGGCCCTGGAGCTGTACGGCCGCACCCAGGACGCCCGCGGCGAGGCCTGGGCACTGACCCAGCTGGCGCGGGCCCGGCTGGTGGACGGTGACGTGTCCGCGGCGGTGGAGGAGCTGCGGCGGGCGGCGGCCCGGCACCGCGAGAACGAGGACGCGCGCGGCAAGGCGTGGAGCTTCTACTACCTGGGCCAGGCGCTGGAGGAGACGGGGGCCCTGGACCAGTCGGTGCGTGCGCTGGAACGCTCCCGCACGATGTTCTCGCGGATGCGGGACGCGTACGGCCTGGCCTGTGCCCGGCACCACTCGGCCCGCGTCACCCGTGACCAGCGCGCCGCCCAGACGGGTTCGCTGCGCAACTCCGGTTTCGCCCGGCAGCTCCTGGTCGACGCGCGTGCCGACTTCCAGCGCATCGGCGTCGGTCACGGCGAGGCGTGGACCTGCCTGGAGCTGGCGGTCGTGGACGCGGGCAACGCCCGTACGCCGCAGGCACTCGCCCTGTGCGACGAGGCGGCGGCGCTCTTCGCGGCGTACGGCGACCGGCGGGGCGACGACTGGGCCCGCTTCCTGCGCTGCACGCTGCTGCCGTACGCCGCTCCGGGGGGCGTGGAGGTCGGCACGGCGGTGGCGCAGGAGGAGCTGGCCCAGCTGTCCCGCGCCCACCATCCGGCCCGGGACTCCAAGCTGGACGACTACATCGAGGCCTACCAGCTGCTCCTGGAACGCGGCGTCCAACTGGAGTCCGGCTGGCAGGCCTGGCACCTGGGCATGGTCCCGGACCGCCAGGCCCGGGAGGTGATGGGGGTGGCGGTGACGGCCGAGCCGTGACCGCGGGCCGGCCCCCGGGTCACCCCTTCTGCGGCTCCGCCCGGCCGGAGGCCTCCGTCTCGGCCCCCGGCTCCGGCGCCTCCTTGAAGTCGACCTTCCCCATGTGCCGGCTCATGGACCGCATCAGCCCCCACACCGCCAGGGCCATCACCGCGAAGACGATGAACCCGAGGACACCGGGCGTGACCTTGTCCTCGTCCAGCTCGGCGAGCGTGACGAGGTGCGTCATTGCCATGCTTGCGCTTGCACTCATGTCAGGCATTGTCCCGGACGCCCGCGAAGAGGTCGTCCTCGGGGAGGGAGGTTTCCACGAGGGACTTCGCGAGCTCGTACTCCTCGGTGGGCCAGACCTCCTTCTGGATCTCCATCGGCACCCGGAACCAGCCCCCGTCGGGATCGATCTGCGTGGCGTGGGCGATCAGCGCCTTGTCGCGGATCTCGAAGAAGTCGGCACAGGGCACGTGCGTGGTGAGCGTGCGCTCCTTGCGCTCGGACTCCGACCAGCGCTTGAGCCAGTCCCCGTAGGGCGACTCCAGGCCGCGCTCCAGCAGCGCGTTGTGCAGCGCCTCGGTGCGGGGGCGGTTGAAGCCCTGGTTGTAGTACACCTTCAGCGGCTGGTAGGCCGCCCCGTACTCCGCCTCCGGGTACTTCTCGGTGTCGGCCGCGCCCTCGAAGGCCACCATCGTGATCTTGTGGGTCATGATGTGGTCGGGGTGCGGGTAACCACCGTTCTCGTCGTAGGTGGTGATCACCTGGGGGCGGAAGGAGCGGATCTTCCGCACCAGTTCGCCGGCCGCCTTGTCGACGTCCTCCAGGGCGAAGCAGCCCTCCGGCAGCGGCGGCAGCGGGTCGCCCTCGGGCAGGCCGGAGTCGACGAAGCCGAGCCACTCCTGCTTGACGCCCAGGATCTCCCGGGCCTCGTCCATCTCCTTCTTGCGCACCTCGTGGATGTGTTCCTCGATGTACGCGTCGCCCTGGAGCTTGGGGTTGAGGATGGAGCCGCGTTCCCCGCCCGTGCAGGTCACCACCAGCACGTCCACCCCTTCGGACACGTACTTCGCCATGGTGGCCGCGCCCTTGCTCGACTCGTCGTCGGGGTGGGCGTGGACGGCCATCAGTCGCAGCTGGTCAGTCAAGACTCAATCCTCGGTCAGTCGGCGCCCTGTGTGCGCAGGCGCAATCCAATGGGTGCCGCCCCGGAGGGGCGTCCGTGCGGGGCGGCGGTCGGGAGGCGGGCGGGAGGCTTCTATAGTGACCGAATCGGGGGGCGAATAATTCCGCAGCCCGGGAAGACCGGCTCCTGCCGAGAGGACGATCATGAGTACGGCGAGCACACGAGCGCCCGAGAGCCGGTACGGCCGCTCCTCGGACGAACGGGCCGACCGCACACTCAAGATCGTCGGCGCCGTGCTCGGCGCCGTGCTGCTCGCGGTGATCGGCTGGTTCGGCTACCACTACGTCGGCCAGAACAAGATCAGCGGTGAGCTGATCGGCTTCGAGCTGGCCGAGGACTCGGTGCAGGTGCACCTGGAGGTCCGCAAGGACGCCGGGGTCACCGGCTACTGCACGGTCCGCTCCCAGGCCGAGGACGGCGGCGAGGTCGGCCGGGCCGACTTCCGCTTCGACGGAGACGACACCCGCGTCGACAAGGTGGTCACCCTGCGCACCAAGGCCGCGGGCACCACGGCCGAGCTCCTCGGCTGCCACGCGGACTGACCTGCGAGGTCATGAATCTGGTGGCTTATGTCCTCCCCCTTTGGCCACTCAATTGTTAGGCTCGTGGTTTCGCCCTTCCGTGAAGGAACATCCTTCTGGGTAGGGCGTTGATTTGTATTCCCAGTACCAACGAGGAGCACCCGTGACCCAGACCAGCGAGAACGTCACCTGGCTGACCCAGGAGGCGTACAACAAGCTCAAGGAGGAGCTTGAATACCTTACTGGTCCTGCGCGCACCGAGATCTCTGCCAAGATCGCCGCGGCGCGTGAGGAGGGGGACCTGCGCGAGAACGGCGGGTACCACGCGGCGAAGGAGGAGCAGGGCAAGCAGGAGCTCCGCGTGCGCCAGCTGACCCAGCTGCTCGAGAGCGCCAAGGTGGGTGAGGCCCCGGCCGCCGGCGGCGAGGTGGCCCCCGGCATGGTGGTCACGATCGCCTTCGACGGTGACGAGGACGACACGCTGACCTTCCTGCTCGCCTCGCGCGAGTACGCGAGCTCGGACATCGAGACCTACTCGCCGCAGTCCCCGCTGGGCTCGGGCGTCATCGGCCACAAGGTCGGCGAGGACGCGGAGTACGAGCTGCCGAACGGCAAGCTGGCCTCCGTGAAGATCCTCAAGGCCGAGCCGTACAACGGCTGACCCGGTCGACGGCCGGTGCGTCCGGCCACCCGTTTCCGTGCGAGCCCCCGGCGTCCTGGTGACGCCGGGGGCTTCGTCATGCGACGGATGCCCGGCCCGCAAAACAGCACGATCACGGTCGGCGGCACCCGAGGGCAGACGCCTCACGAACGGAACACCGCCGAGTGCCGACGCGACTGGCGCCTGACCTGCGATCGGCGGCGCCGTCGCGGTCCGGGGCTTGAAAGCTTCTGTGCCCGTACGGGAACTCTCTGTAGCGTCAGAGCCCGAATGAGCGCCGAGAGGCGCGAAGAGGTCATCGACGCGCAAGGAGTTGATCCTGATCAAGGTAATGGCGAAGGTGCTGGGAACGGGTGCGGCGGCGGCGACCCTGGTGATGGGTACGGCCTTCTCGGCCCAGGCCGGCCCGCAGGCGATCGCGGAGGCCAAGCTCCCCTACCTGTCCAATGGCAGGGTCTACGCCTCGGCGACCCTGTGGGGGCCCAACCCGATCGGCACGAAGCTCTGCGTCTACCTCAACACCCAGCACCCGTACTACCCGGACATCACGGTCGCGTCCGGCTGCAAGTCGTTCACCGCCGGCACCCACAAGGTGTCCGCGCCGAAGCCGGCGTGCGGCAACATGACGACGTATGCCGCTGTGGTCTACAACGGGAAGACCAAGTGGACGGGCAGCACGCCGTACAAGCTGTTCTGCTGACGTCACAGACAGAAGGAGGCCCGGAGCCTGCCTGGCGTGCTCCGGCGCCTCTGTCGTTCTTCTGATTCATGCGGGGCGCCGCCTGGATCTGCGCTCAGTCCGCCGCCTTGCGGTACTTGCGTACCGCCAGGGTCCGGAAAACCGCGATGATCAGCACGGACCAGATCAGCGAGGCCCAGATGGGGTGCTCCATCGGCCACGCGCCGGTGACCGTCTTCGGGACGCCCGGCATCGTGTTTCCGAAGAGTTCACGGGCGCCCGCCACCGTCGCGCTGAAGGGATTCCACTCGGCGACGTGCTGGAGGAATGTCGGCATGCCGGTGACCGGCACGAAGGCGTTCGAGATGAACGTCAGCGGGAACAGCCAGATCAGCCCGCCCGAGGTCGCCGCCTCCGGGGTCCGTACGGAAAGGCCGATCAGGGCTCCGATCCAGGAGAAGGCGTAGCCGAGCAGGAGAAGCAGAAGGAAGCCGCAGAGCACCTTGCCGATGTTCTCGTGGGTGCGCCAGCCGACGATCAGGGCGACTCCCGCGAGCACGACGATCGTGAGGGTGGTCTGCACGAGGTCGGCGAGCGTTCGTCCGGTGAGGACGGCGCCCCGCGCCATCGGAAGCGACCTGAAGCGGTCGATCAGCCCCTTGTGCATGTCGTCCGCGATGCCCGCTCCGGCACCGGCGGTGGCGAAGGTGACGGTCTGAGCGAAGATCCCGGCCATCAGGAACTCTTTGTACAGCTGCGGGTCGGTGGAGCCGCCGATGCTGATGGAGCCACCGAAGACGTACGTGAACAGCACTACGAACATGACCGGCTGGATGACCCCGAACAGCAACATCTCGGGAATCCTGCGCATGCGGATCAGGTTTCTGCGGGCGATGACCAGCGAGTCCCGTACGGACTGGCCGGCGGAGCTGCCGGAGCCGGCGGGCGCCGCGGTCCGAGCGGCATCGGTGGCGGCGCTCACTTGGCGGCCTCCTTCTCGGGCTGATGACCGGTGCCTGCCCCGGCGTCGCCCTCTTCGCCCCGGGTCTCGGCCGCGTGGCCGGTGAGGGAGAGGAAGACGTCGTCGAGGGTGGGGCGGCGCAGACCGATGTCGTCGATCTCGATGCCGCGTATGTCGAGCTCGCGGATGACCTCGGCGAGCAGCTTGGCGCCGCCGGTGACGGGAACGGTGAGTTTGCGGGTGTGCTCCTCGGCGGTGGTGGAGCCCTTCCCGAAGCCGGCGAGCACTTCGGCGGCCGTCGCCATGTGCTCGCGCTCGTGGACGACGACCTCGACGCGCTCTCCGCCGGTGCGGGCCTTGAGCTGGTCGGAGGTGCCGCGGGCGATGACGTGTCCGCGGTCGACGACCGCGATGTCGTGCGCGAGGTGATCGGCCTCCTCCAGGTACTGCGTGGTCAGCAGCAGGGTCGTGCCGCCGGAGACCAGCTGCTTGATGACCTCCCAGAGCTGCTGGCGGTTGCGCGGGTCGAGGCCGGTCGTCGGCTCGTCCATGAACATCACGGGCGGGGAGACGACCAGGGCGGCGGCCAGGTCGAGCCGTCGGCGCATGCCTCCGGAGTAGGTCTTGGCGGGACGTTCGGCGGCGTCCGAGAGGTGGAACTGGTCGAGCAGCTCGACGGCGCGGGCCTTCGCGGCCTTGGCCCGCATCTGGTAGAGCTGGCCGACCATCTGGAGGTTCTCGCGGCCGGTCAGGTACTCGTCGACCGCGGCGAACTGGCCGGAGAGGCCGATGGAGCGCCGGACCTCGTTGGGGTGTTTCAGCACGTCGATGCCCGCGACGACCGCCTTGCCGCTGTCGGGGCGCAGCAGGGTCGTCAGACAGCGGACGGCGGTGGTCTTGCCCGCGCCGTTCGGCCCGAGCAGGCCGAGGACGGTGCCCTCGGGAACGTCGAGGTCGACGCCGTCCAGAGCCCTTACGTCGCCGAAGGTCTTCACCAGGCCTTCGGCATAGATGGCGCCTGGCATATGAGTCTCCACGTCGTCGGGGATTCTTCGAGAAGCCTAGGTTTGTGCATTTCGCTCGGCTCAGCGAGCGATTTACGAGACACTATAACGCGATGTATCGCGTTTCACCATGCGATTGCCCGCACTGTTACTCGAACGAGTGACGAAGCGGTGGCCGTCTCAGCCGATGACGGGGTACCCCGCCTCGTGCAGCGCCCGGCCGACCTCGGCACAGTGCTCCGGACCCTTCGTCTCCAGGTGCAGCTCGACCTCCGCCTCCGTGAGCCCGAGCCGTGGATCGGTCCGGACGTGGCTCACATCGAGGACGTTAGCGTCCACCACTGACAACACCCCGAGAAGCGTGGCGAGGGCGCCGGGCCGGTCCGTCAGCCGCAGCCGAACCGCCAGGTAGCGGCCCTGCGCGGCCATGCCGTGCCGCAGCACGCCCTGCATCAGCACCGGGTCCACGTTCCCGCCGGACAGCACCGCCACCACCGGCCCCGCGAAGGCTCCGGGATCACTCAGCAGCGCCGCCACGGGGCTGGCCCCGGCCGGCTCCACGACCAGCTTGGCCCGCTCCAGGCACAGCAGCAGGGCCGTGGACAGCCCGTCCTCGGACACCGTGCGGACCTCGTCCACCAGGTCGCCGACGATTCCGAACGGCACGTCACCGGGACGCCCCACCTTGATGCCGTCGGCCATCGTCGCCGGGTTCTCGACGGCCACCGGGCGGCCGGCGGCCAGCGAGGGCGGGTACGCCGCCGCGCCCTCGGCCTGCACGCCCACGATCCGCACGTCCGGCCGCAACGCCTTCACCGCGACCGCGATCCCGGCGGCCAGCCCTCCCCCGCCGATGCCGACCACCACGGTCCGCACCTCGGGGCACTGCTCCAGGATCTCCAGCCCGACCGTGCCCTGCCCCGCGATGATGTCGGGGTGGTCGAAGGGGTGGATGAACACCGCGCCCGTCCGCTCCGCGTACTCCTGCGCCGCGGCCAGCGTCTCGTCGACCACCTGGCCGTGCAGCCGCACTTCCGCGCCGTAGTCCCGGGTCGCGCTGATCTTCGGCAGCGGCGCGCCCTTCGGCATGAACACCGTCGAGTCCACGCCGAGCAGCGACGACGCCAGCGCGACCCCCTGGGCGTGGTTCCCCGCGCTCGCCGCGACCACGCCGGCTGCCCGCTGCTCGGGCAGCAGCCCGGCGATCCGGACGTAGGCGCCGCGCAGCTTGAACGATCCGGTCCGCTGGAGGTTCTCGCACTTCAGGTGCACCGGCGCGCCGACCAGCTGCGACAGGTGCCTGCTGCCCTCCATCGCGGTCACCCGCGCCACGCCCGAGAGCATCTTCTGAGCCCCGCGCACGTCGTCGAGGGTGACGGGAGCGGCAGGGGCGGCCGTGCGGTAGCTCATGCCTCCAGCATTGCAGTTCACGGGCGCCGGGGGCCGTTGTGACCAACCTCCGAGACCCGCTTTGCCCGGCGCAGGTACGGCTCACCGCCCGGCCGCGTACCCTGTCCCCCAATTAGCAGCCCTCCACGAAGTGAGCCCCCGGCCATGCCCACAACACCTGAAATGTCGATGGACATGACGACCGCCGGTGACACCGGTCTTCTCGAGACGCTCCAGCACGAGGTGGCGCTCTTCGCCCGTCGTGCCGAACAGACCCGGCTCGGCGGCGTCGGGCAGGTGCGCAACTCCATGGACCGCGCCGCCTACCTGCTGCTCAACCGCCTCGACAAAGAGGGCCCGATGGGCGTGAAGGCGCTCGCCGCGAGCATGGGGATCGACTCCTCCACGGTCACCCGGCAGGTGGCCCCGCTCGTCGACACCGGCCTCGTCAAGCGGACCTCGCACCCCGAGGACGGCCGCGCGGTGGTCCTCCAGCTGTCCCCGCGCGGTGTGTCGCGGCTGGAGGAGGTCCGCTCCTCCCGGCGTCAGCTCATGGCCGAGCTGACCCACGACTGGGCGCCGGAGGAGCGCGAGGCGTTCTGCACGCTCCTCGCGCGCTTCAACGGCGCCCTGTCCGCCCGTATGGCCCCGTCGGGCGTGGCGGCGGGCCAGGAGGCCCCGTCGTCCGCCTGAGGCCGCCGCCGGCGCTTTCGCGAGCGGATCGCACCGGACTCTTGACCGGCGGGCCACGCCTGTCCTGATATGAGACCTCAGGGGTCGTCCAGGAGACTTCAGCGGTCGTCCATGAGACCTCGGAGTCGTCGTCGAGTCCCGGAGGCCGTCGCTCTCCGGGCGGGAGGCGCGGTGCGAGACAGGCAGGCGTCCCACAGCGCCCGCCGGGCCCGCGAGTTCGAGGCGTTCGTCGCGGGCGCGGCAGGGCGACTGCTGCATGCCGCCACTCTGCTCACGGCCGAACCGCCGGACGGCAACCCGCGCGCGCGGCGCCTGCTCGCCCTCTCGCTCGCCCACACGTACGCGTCCTGGGACCGGCTGCACGGCGAGGACCCGTAGGACCGCGCCCGCCAGCACCTGGCCGCCCGCTTCGCCCGCGGAGCCTGGCACCGGCACGGCGCCGTCCTCGCCCGCGCCCGCAGGCGCCCCGTCGGCCCTCTGGGCGGCCTCGCCCCGCAGGAACGCCTGATCCTGGTGCTCAGGCTCTACGAGGGCGTCGCGGAGGAGCAGGCGGCGGCCCTGCTGGGCCTGCCCGTGGAACGCGTACGGACGATCTGCGAGCGCGCCACGGCCGCCCTGCTGCACCCGCCCGCGGAACGGTCCCGCCCGGTACCGGAGCCGAAGGCGGCGACGTCATGACGGGCGTACCCGCGCGGGGAACGGCGAGTGCGGCCGGCACGCCCGCGCGGCGGACGGGGAGGCGCCGGTGAACCGGCTGCAACGAGAGGCGGCGGCCCGGCGGATCATGGAGCAGTCGCCGCCGCGGGTGCCGCCCGAGCTGTACGCGGACGCCGTGCGCCGCGGGAGCCGCATGCTGCGCCGCAGGACGGCCGTCCGCCGCGTGATGTGGCTGCTGCTGTGCGCCGCGACCGTGGCGTTCACCGTGTGGGCGCTGACCGTCCGGCCATGGGTGGAGCCGCCGTCGGAGACGACCCCACCCGTGACGGGCTGGGAGGGCTGGTGAGCCGTTCTCCCGGCTAGCCCAGCGCCTGCTGGAGGTCGGCGAGCAGGTCGTCGATGTTCTCGATGCCGACCGACAGCCGCACCAGGTCGGCGGGCACCTCCAGGGCCGAGCCGGCCGCGGAGGCGTGCGTCATGCGGCCGGGGTGCTCGATCAGCGACTCGACGCCGCCCAGGGACTCACCGAGCGTGAACACCTGCGCGCGGTTGCAGACCTCGACCGCCGCCTCCTCGCCGCCCTCGACGCGGAAGGACACCATGCCGCCGAACGCCTTCATCTGCTTGGCGGCGACCTCGTGTCCCGGGTGCTCCGGCAGCCCCGGGTACAGGACGCTCGTCACCCGCGCGTGCCGGGTGAGCATCTCGGCGACCTTGGTCGCGTTCTCGCTGTGCCGGTCCATGCGCACCGCGAGGGTCTTCGTGCCGCGCAGCACCAGCCACGAGTCGAAGGGACCGGCGACCGCGCCCATCGCGTTCTGGTGGAAGGCCAGCTCCTCCCCCAGCTCCTGGTCGTTCACGATCAGTGCGCCGCCGACGACGTCCGAGTGACCGCCCATGTACTTGGTCAGGGAGTGCACGACGACGTCCGCGCCGAGCGCCAGCGGCTGCTGGAGGTACGGCGTGGCGAAGGTGTTGTCGACGACGAGCCGCGCGCCGGCGTCCCGGGCGACCTGGGCGACGGCCGCGACGTCGGTGATGCCGAGCAGCGGGTTGGACGGCGTCTCCACCCACACGGCCTTGGTCTTCGGGGTGAGCGCGGCACGCACGGCCGCGGGGTCGCTCGTGTCGGCCACGGACCACTCCACGCCCCACCGCGTGGCGACCTTGGCGAACAGCCGGAAGGTGCCGCCGTACGCGTCGTTGGGGATGACGACGTGGTCGCCGGGGCGCAGCAGCGCCCGCAACAGGCAGTCCTCGGCCGCCAGTCCGGACGCGAACGCGAGGCCGCGGCGGCCGCCCTCCAGGGCGGCCAGGTTCTCCTCCAGGGCCGTGCGCGTCGGGTTCGCACTGCGGCTGTACTCGTAGCCGCCGCGCAGCCCGCCCACGCCGTCCTGCTTGTACGTAGACACCTGGTAGATCGGCGGGACCACCGCGCCGGTCTGCGGATCGGCGGTGTTGCCCGCGTGGATCGCGAGCGTCTCGAAGTGCTGACTGATGTGCCTGTCGCTCATGGGGCCCGAGCGTAGCGGCGCGGACGGCTCCGTGCGTTTTCCACAGGCTCACGGGGCAGGTTGGCCAATTGTCGGCGCGGTCTGGTTCGCTTGAGACATGGAGATTCTCTGGGTCCTGATGGCACTGGCCATGCTGGCCGTGGTGCTGGTCCCCCTTCTGCGGCGCCGGCGGGGCGCGGTCGGCCTGGTCCCGCCCGGCCATCCCGACGCGGCGGATCCCGCGAACTACGGCTTCGCCCGCGAGGAGGAGCTCGACATCCGCATGCCCGGTCCCGACCAGGACCTGCTGGAGGTCCTGGACCTGGTGCAGCGCACCCAGGACTACCGGGGGGCCCAGCAGCTCCTGGCCGGCACGGAGGCCGAGGGCGAGCGGCGCTGGCAGCGGGTGCAGGCCTTCGCGGGTGCCGCGTCGCTGGAGCTGGCGCAGCGGCCCGGCGGCGTCGGTGAGACGCCGGGCGGCCAGTGGCTGCGGGTGTGGCGGGCCGAGGCCCCCAAGGACGCGGGCGGGGCGGCCGTGCAGGCCGAGTTCCTGGTGCAGCAGGCGTGGCGGACGGCGACGCCGGGCACGGACGAGTTCCGGATCATCATGGAGGAGGCGAAGGCGGCCTGCGGGGAGGCGGCGCTGCTCGCCCCCGGCGACCCGGTCCCCTACATCGTCGAGCTGTCGGTGGCCCGCGGGCTCGGCTATCCGCGCGAGGAGTTCGAACAGCTCTGGCTGAAGATCCTCGACCGCGCCCCGAACCACATGGGGGCGCACCTGGCCGCCCTGCACTACTGGTGCGAGAAGTGGCACGGCTCCCGCGAGCTGGCGTACTCCTTCGCGGAGGCCGCGGCCGCCCGCGCGCCGCACGGCTCCCTCCTCGCGGCGATGCCCCTCTTCGCCGTCTTCGAGCACCTGCCCGAGATCACCATGGTCCGCAGCTTCCACCAGAGCGAGGTCGTCACCAAGGCGGTCCACGGCGCCCTGCACGCGGTGCACGCGGCCCGCCCCGACGACCCGATGCAGGCGCACGTCCGCCATCTGCTGGTGTTCTTCCTGGTCCGCGGCGAGCGCTGGTCCGAGGCCATGAACCAGCTGATAGTGATCGACGGCCACGTGGGCGCGCTGCCCTGGACCCTGTCCCCCGACCCGGCCGGGGAATTCGCCGTCTACCGCGCCCTGGCGGTGGCGGGCTACGAGGCGAACGGCGGGAGCCCGGCGACACTCCCCCACTGACGCGTTCGATGCTCGGTGCCCCGACGCGGGACGGCCCGGCGGTGATCCCGCCGGGCCGTCCCGCTGCCGTCCGGTCCCCTCAGCCCTCGGAGCGGGCGGGCAGTCGCCATCCCGGGCGCGGGAAGTGGCAGGTGTAGCCGTCCGGGTACCGCTGGAGGTAGTCCTGGTGCTCGGGTTCGGCCTCCCAGAAGGGGCCGACCGGCTCCACCTCGGTGACGACCTTCCCCGGCCACAACCCGGAGGCGTCCACGTCCGCGATCGTGTCCTCGGCGATCCGCTTCTGCTCGTCGTCCACGTAGTAGATCGCCGAGCGGTAGCTCATGCCGATGTCGTTGCCCTGGCGGTTCCTGGTGCTCGGGTCGTGGATCTGGAAGAAGAACTCCAGGATCGTGCGGTAGTCGGTCCGCTCGGGGTCGAAGAGGATCTCGATGGCCTCCGCGTGCGTACCGTGATTGCGGTACGTCGCGTTCGGCACGTCGCCCCCGGTGTACCCGACCCGGGTCGCCGTCACGCCCGGGAGCCGCCGGATCAGCTCCTCCATCCCCCAGAAGCATCCGCCCGCAAGCACGGCCCTCTGCGTCTGCGCGGCCATCGCGGCCCTCCAATTTCCGTCACTCTGATCACTCGGGCTACTCGGCTCGCACACCGACATCCCACGTCCACCTTGCTCAACGCACGAACGCTTCGAGCGATTCCGTGCCGCATCGGCGGCACGCGGCCGTCGGCACGGCTCCCCCGCCCAGTCAGGGATCATGGATCCGTGACGGAGTGGACGAAGGAGCCGGAACTCACCGCCTACCAGCGGTCGCTGCGGGACCGGCTGCTCGCGGCGCCCGTGGTCGCCGCACCCGAGCCATGGCTGCCCGTCTTCGAGTACCGGTACGGCGTGCCCGTCGGCGGTCTGCTCGGGATCGGCTTCGCGACGCATCCGGGCACCGGTCACGATCTGGTGATGGTCGTCTCCAGCGACGGGCACGGTCTCTTCGACGCCGTCACCGGCGAGAAGATCGCCAGGAACCGCGACCCCGATCCCGAGGACAGCACCCCCGACGCCGTCGCCGACCTGTCGTGCCCCGGACTGGGGCCCGTCGCCGGGAGCCGCGTACGCATCGCCGGGCTCTTCGGCGGCGGACTGCACACCACGACCGAAGACGGCTGGTGCCTGGATGTGGTCACCCCGGCCTGGCCGCACGAGCGCGTCCTGCTGTCCAGGGGCGACGGGTTCCACGCTGGCCCGCACGGAGAGCGGTGGTGGCACATCTTCCACTCGCACTGCTCCACGTTCCGTGCCGCCGGATTCTCACCTTCCGGTCGCACGCTCGCCGTGGCCACGAGCAGCGACCTCTCACTGTGGACGCGCGGGTCGGACAGGGGGCGCCCCGACGGGGCCGGGTGATGTCCTGCGCCCTTCCGGTCACTTTGTCCGCCGCAACCCCGTCACCAGCATCGCCACCACGCGCCGGGCGTCGTAGCGCGGGTCGTGTTCCGCGCCGATGCAGAGGTTGCCGACGCCGCGCATGAGTTCGTAGGCGGACAGGTCCGAGCGGATCTCGCCGGCGGCGGCCGCGGCGTCGAGGAGGCCGGTGCAGACCGGCACGAGGCGGTCGAGGAAGTACGCGTGCAGCGTCTCGAAGCCGGCGTCGCCGGACTGGAGCACGCCCGCGAGGCCGTGCTTGGTGACCAGGAAGTCGACGAAGAGGTCGATCCACCGCGCGAGGGCGGTGTACGGGGTCGGGCTGCTCGCCAGCAGCGCGGGGCCGGCCTCGGCGCAGGCCTCCACCTGGTGCCGGTAGACGCCGATGATGAGGTCGGCCCGCGTCGGGAAGTGGCGGTAGATCGTGGCCGTACCGACGCCCGCCTCGGCCGCGATGTCGCGGACCGGTGCCTCCACCCCGGACCTCACGAAGACCGCGGCGGCCGCGTCCAGGAGGGTCTCCTGGTTGCGCCGGGCGTCCGCCCTTTTGGGGCGGTCGGTGCGCCCTGCGGCCTCGTCGGCGTCCACCATCGCGTCGTTCCCTCCAGATACCGGCATTGCTAAACGGGACACTGTTCCGTATCGTCAAACGGGACGGCGTTCCGCTTGTTCATGATGCCAGAGCCGGGAGCCGTCGTGCCATGCCCCGCCATGCCGTGCCGTGCGCCCGCGCGCACCGCCGCTCCTCTCCCTTCTCCCGACGGAGGAACACGCTCATGCAGTACCGCACCCTGGGCCGCACCGGTGTCCAGGTCAGCTCCCTCGCGCTCGGCGCCATGAACTTCGGCGCCACCGGGCGCACCACCCAGGACGAGGCCACCGCCATCGTCGACGCCGCCCTGGAGGCCGGGGTCAACGTCATCGACACCGCCGACATGTACGGCCGGGGCGAGTCGGAGGAGATGGTCGGCAAGGCCGTCGCCGGCCGCCGCCAGGACATCGTGCTGGCCACCAAGGCGGTCATGCCGATGAGCGAGGAGCGCAACCACCGGGGGGCCTCCCGCCGCTGGCTGGTCACCGCGCTGGACGACAGCCTGCGCCGCCTCGGTGTCGACCACGTCGACCTGTACCAGGTCCACCGGTGGGACCCGGAAACCGGCGACGAGGAGACCCTGTCGGCACTGACCGACCTGCAACGCGCGGGGAAGATCCGCTACTTCGGGTCCTCGACCTTCCCCGCGTACCGCATCGTGCAGGCGCAGTGGGCCGCCCGCGAGCACCGCCTGAGCCGCTACGTCACCGAGCAGCCCAGCTACTCCGTCCTCCAGCGCGGGATCGAGAGCCATGTGCTGCCCGTGACCGAGGAGTACGGGCTCGGCGTGCTGGCGTGGAGCCCGCTGGCGTCGGGATGGCTGTCGGGCGCGGTGCGGGCGGGCCGGGAGATCACCACCCACCGGTCGGCGTTCATGCCGGAGCGCTTCGACACCTCGCTGCCCGCCAACCGGGCCCGGCTGGACGCCGTCGAGCGGCTGGCCCGGGTCGCCGACGAGGCCGGATTGACCATGATCCAGCTCGCGCTCGGCTTCGTGACCGCGCACCCCGCCGTGACCAGTGCCCTCATCGGCCCCCGCACCCTGGACCACCTGCACGCGCAGCTCGCCGCCGCCGACACCGTGCTCCCCGGCGACGTGCTGGACGCGATCGACGAGATCGTCGCGCCCGGCACCGACCTGGCGGCGCACGAGAAGTTCGACACGCCGCCCGCACTCCTCGACCCGTCGCTGCGGCGGCGGATCCCGGTCCCGGCCGGGCTCACGAGCGCGCGGTAGCCGACGCGCCCTCGCGCGCCTGCCCGGCCCGCTCCCTCAGGAACTCCTCCCACGTCCGCCGGCCCGTCTGCGCGCCCTCCAGCGTCAGGTTGGCGCCCGCGCGGTAGGCGCGGCCCGCCTTGCCGGGGATGCGGACCGGCAGCCGCGGGCGGCGGCGCCGGCCCTGCAGGGCCAGGTAGGGGCGGACCAGGGCGGGCAGGTCGTGGACCTCGGGGCCGGTCAGGTCGGGGACGCGGCCGGAGGGGGCCGCGAGGGCCAGTTCGGCCAGGCGGGCGGCGACCTCGCGGGAGTCGACGGGCTGCAGGCGCAGACCGCCGGGGACGGGCAGGACCGGCAGCTTGGCCATCTTCTCGATCATCGTCAGGGTCAGCTCGTGGAACTGGGCCGCCCGCAGCACCGTCCACCCGATGCCCGACTCGGCGACGGCCCGCTCCGACTCCAGCTTCGTCCGCAGCCACGCCAGCGGAACGCCGTCCGCGCCGACGACCGAAATGTAGAGGAGGTGCCGTACGTCCGCCCCGGTGGCCGCGCGCACCAGGGTGCGGGTCGCCTCGTCGTCGCCCTTGGGGCCGCCCGCCAGGTGCAGCACGGTGTGCACCCCGGCGACGGCGGCCTCGACGCCCTCCCCGGTGAGGAGGTCGCCGGTCACGTACGTGATGCCGTCCGCGTCGGGGCGGGGGCTCCGGGTGAGGATCCGTACCTCGTGGCCGGCCGCCCGCAGCAGCGGGACGACGTGGCGGCCCAGGGTGCCGGTGCCGCCGGTGACCAGGAGGGGGGTGGTGGGGCCGGAGGGGGTCTGGGGGTACGTCATGGCTGCTGCTCCCGGGGTCCTGGCGTCCGGGGGCGCGGATGTGGGTCCGCCCCGCCCGGACGTCCGCCTTGTGTGTCCGTGGCGGTATGACCCGGGGCGGGGCGGGAGTGTGACAGGGAGGGGAGATATTTCTTCGCGAGGCCCCTCCCCCGGCGTCAGATCGTCGCCGTGTCGATCACGAAGCGGTACCGCACGTCGCTCGCCACGACCCGCTCGTACGCCTCGTTGATCTCGGATGCGGCGATCAGCTCGATCTCGGCGCCGATGCCGTGCTCGGCGCAGAAGTCCAGCATCTCCTGGGTCTCGGCGATGCCGCCGATCATGGAGCCGGCGAGGGTCTTGTTGCCGCCGATGAGCGAGAACAGGTTCAGGGCGATCGGCTCTTCGGGGGCGCCGACGTTCACCAGGGCACCGCCGGTCTTGAGCAGACCGAGGTAGGACCCGAAGTCGAGCGGCGCGGAGACCGTGGAGAGGATCACGTCGAAGGTGCCCGCGAGGTCCTTGAAGGTCTGCTCGTCGCTGGTCGCGTAGTAGTGGTCGGCGCCCAGCCTCAGGCCGTCGTCCTTCTTGCGCAGCGACTGGGAGAGGACGGTGACCTCGGCGCCCATCGCGTGCGCGATCTTGACGCCCATGTGGCCCAGGCCGCCCAGGCCGATCACGGCGACCTTCTTGCCGGGGCCGGCACCCCAGTGCTTGAGCGGGGAGTACGTGGTGATGCCCGCGCACAGCAGCGGCGCGGCCACGTCCAGCGGCAGCCCGTCGGGGATGCGGACGGTGAAGGCCTCGGCGACGACGACCTTCTGCGCGTAGCCGCCGTAGGTGGGCTCACCGTCGTAGCCGACGGCGTTGTACGTGCCGACGCTGCCCTTGAGGCAGTGCTGCTCCATGCCGGCCTCGCAGTTCTCGCACTCCCGGCAGGAGTCGACGAGGCAGCCGACGCCGACGCGGTCGCCGGCCTTGAACTTGGTGACGGCGGGGCCGACGGCCTCGACGACACCGGCGATCTCGTGACCGGGGACCATCGGGAAGATGGCCTCGCCCCAGCCCTCGCGGGCCTGGTGGATGTCGGAGTGGCAGATGCCGGCGAACTTGATGTCGATCAGGACGTCGTGCTCGCCCACCTCGCGCCGCTCGATGGTGGTGCGCTCCAGCGGAGCCTTGGCGGCGGGTGCTGCGTACGCGGCGACAGTGGTCATGCCGGGTTCTCCGGGATTCTCTTGGCTTGACTGGGTGATGCCTCCACCCTGCCTGCGACCTGCGGATCCACCCAGCCCACGGCTTTGCGTACGTCCAGCGTGCGTACCACTGGCGGGGACAGGCTCCTGTGCGTACGACCGGGAACAGGTCCGGCAATACTGGAAGCATGGATGGACAGCTTGACCGGCGGGCCGAACTGAGCGAGTTCCTGCGCACCCGGCGGGCCCGGCTGAAGCCACAGGACGTGGGCCTGGAGTCCTTCGGGCGGCACCGCAGGGTACCCGGGCTGCGGCGCGAGGAGCTGGCCCGGCTGGCCGGGGTGTCGGTGGCCTACTACACGCGTCTGGAGCAGGGCAACGGGCAGAACGTGTCGGCGGAGGTCCTGGACGCCATCGCGCGGGCCCTCAGGCTGACCGACGCGGAGCAGGCCCACCTGACGCATCTGGCGCGGCCGGGGCAGCAGCGTCGGCGGACGTCGGCGGGCAGGGCCCAGCAGCGGCCCGTGCGGGTGGCACTGCTCCAGCTGCTGGAGTCGATCGACACGGTGCCCGCGTACGTGACGGGCCGCCGCTCGGAGATCCTCGCCTGGAACCGGATGGCGGCCGCCCTCTTCGGCGACTGGGGCAAGCTGCCGGCCGCGGAGCGGAACTGGGCGCGGCTGGTCTTCCTGAACCCGGACTACCGCGAGCTGTTCGTGGACTGGGACCAGAAGGCGTACGACATGGTCAGCTTCCTGCGCATGGACGCGGGCCGGCATCCGGACGATCCGCGGCTGTCCGCGCTGGTCGGCGAACTGTCCGTGAAGAGCGAGGAGTTCCGGCGGCTGTGGGCCACACACGACGTCAAGGAGAAGAGCTACGGCGTCAAGCGGATGCGGCACCCGCTGGTCGGTGACCTGACCCTGTCCTTCGAGACGTTCCGCCTCGTCGACGACGAGGAGCAGTGCTTCGTGACGTACCACGCCGAACCGGGCTCACCGTCGGCGGAGGGGCTGCGGCTGCTGGCCAGTTGGGGGACGGACGCGGCGGCCACCACCACGGTCACGCCGTGATCGTGCCCTGATTCAGCGCCGCGACGGAGGAGCGTCCTTTGCGAGGACGGACCCCGTCCCCGCGCCGCGGGCAACCATGTCGGCGAAGGCACGGGCCGGCGGCGAAAGCGCGTCCCAGCGGCGTACCGCCCAGCCGACCGGCAGCGGCGGCAACGCCGGGATCGGGACCAGGCGCAACGGCCCGTCCTCCGTGGCGGCGGGCAGACCCGGCACGGCGGGCACGACGGCGTGTCCCAGGCCTAGTTCGGCGAGCAGCAGGGCGGTGTCCCAGTCGGCGACGCTCGTGTTCGAGCCGGCCCCGACTCCCAGTTCCCTGAAGGCTTCCTCCAGCAGGCCACCCGAGGTCGATTTCGGCGGGAGGCGGACGAGGTGGCTGTCGACGAGGTCGGACACCTCGATGTGCGCCCGGGCCGCGAGCGGGTCGTCCGCCCGGGCCGCGAGCACCCAGGGCAGGTCGAAGACGGGCCGCTGCTCTATCCCGCGTACCGAACCGGCGATGGTGATCCAGGCCAGGTCCAGGTCGCTGGAGAGCAGCGCGTCGAAACAGTCCCGGCTGGAGGTCTCGGTCCGGAACTCCAGGCTCACCCTCGGGTACCGGCGACGGAAGGAGACGATCGCCTCGGCCATGAAGTGCCGCACGGTCGTGCCGCCGGTGGTGACCCGTACCGAGCCGCCGTCTCCGTCGACGAGGTCACCGAGGCGGCGCAGCGCGAGATCGAGACCGGCGATCCCGTCGGCGGCGGCTTCGCACAGGATCCGCCCCGCGGCCGTGGGCACGACCCCGCGCGGCTGGCGTTCCAGCAGGCTCGCGCCGCTCTCGCGCTCCAGCCGCTTCACGTGCTGGCTCACCGCCGACTGTGTACGACCGAGGTCCCGGGCCACGGCACTGAGGCTCCCGGCCCGGCACACGGCAACGAACACGCGCAGGTCGTCCAGGGTCATGGACCCAAGGTACAGCTTGGGGGCAGTGAGTAATCCCCAGGATTGACTGGGGTGTTGCGGGCCGTCAGGCTCGTACTGCGGTCCAGGCGGCAACCCGTCCGGTGCCCTCGCGCGGATCCGGACCGTGGGACGACGCCGTACGGGTGCCGACCTGGCGACCGCTGTGCCGCCCCGTCTGCCGTGCAGCCGGAGGCCCGAGCTGCCGGAAGGACCTCGCACATGACCGCCTCTCCCGCCCATCCGGACCCACCCGCCTCCACACCGCCGTGGACCGTGGCCGTACTCGGCCCCGGTGGGGTCGGCGGGCTGCTGGCCGCGTTGCTCGCCCGGGCGGGGCACCGGGTGATCTGTCTGGCGGGCCCGGCCACGGCGGCCGCCCTGCGCGAGGACGGGCTGCGCGTGCGCAGCGCGCAGTTCGACGACTTCTCCGTGCCGGTGGAGGCGGCCGCCGAGCTGCGGGAGCCGGTCGACCTGTGTCTGGTGACGGTCAAGAGCACCCACCTGGAGGCGGCCCTGGAGAAGGTCCCGCGTCAGATGCTCGACGGAGGGCTCGTACTGCCGCTCCTGAACGGCGTCGAGCATCTCGCGGGGCTGCGGCGGCACTTCGGGGAGCGTCGGGTGGTGGCGGGGGTCATCCGGGTGGAGTCGACTCGCGTCGCACCGGGAGCCGTCGACCACGGCAGCCCGTTCACCGAGATCGATGTGGCGGGGCCCGCCGAACGGCTCGGGGAGTTGCGTGACGTCCTCCGGGCCGCGGGCGCGACGGTCCAGGTGGCCGGTGACGAGATCGCGCTGCTCTGGGCCAAGCTGGCCTTCCTCGCACCGTTCGCGCTGCTCACGACGTGGTACGGGATGACGATCGGCGAGGTTCGCACGCAGCGCCGCGCGGAGCTGGTCGCCGTCCTCGGGGAGGCAGTCTCGGTCGGCAGAGCCTGCGGCGCGTCCGTCGATGCCGTCCGGTCCATGGCCCTGTACGAGGCGTTCCCGCCCGACGCCAGGTCGTCGATGCAGCGGGACGCCGAGGCGGGGCGCCCACTGGAGCTGGACGCCGTCGGGGGCGCGCTCCTGCGCGCCGCCCGACGACACGGCGTGTCCGTCCCGGTCACGGCACGGCTCGTGGCGGACCTGGAACGCCGCCACCGTACCGTCACGCCGTGAGCGTGCCCCGGCTCAGCGCTGCGACGACTCGTCGGCCGGGTACGTGGTGCGGCACCGTCGAGCAAGACCGAGGACGATGAGCAGCCGGGAGAACGGCGGACGCCCGCCGCCCCCGGGTGAGGGAGCGACGGGCGCCCGGTCAAGTCGCGGCGGGCCGCGGTGTGTTCGGCGTCAGACCGCCGAACCCGCCTTCCACTGGGCCCAGTCCATGTTCCAGCCGTTGAGGCCGTTGTCCGGGGCGATGGTCTTGTCGCCGGTGTTCTGGACGACGACCACGTCACCGACGATGGAGTTGTCGTAGAACCAGGCGCCCGGCGTGTTCGGGTCGTCGGCGCCCTGGGCGTCGGCCAGGCCCACGCAGCCGTGGCTGGTGTTGGCCTTGCCGAAGATGCCCTTGCCCCAGTAGTTGCCGTGGATGAAGGTGCCGGAGGTGCTCAGACGCATGGCGTGGGGCACGTCCTTGATGTCGTACTCGCCCTCGCCGTCGTCGTCGGTGAAGCCGACGGTCGCGCCGTTCATCCGGGTCTCCTTGAACTTCTCGGAGATCACCATCTGACCTTCGTAGGTCTTGTTCTCGGGGGAGCCGGCGGAGATCGGGATGGTCTTGATCGTCTTGCCGTCCTGCGTGACCTTCATCTGCTTGGTCTTGGCGTCGACGTACGAGACCTGGTTACGGCCGATCTTGAAGGTGACCGTCTTCTGCTGGACGCCGTAGACGCCCTCGGCGCCCTCCACCCCGTCGAGGGCCAGCTTGAGGGTGACGGTGGAGCCCTCCTGCCAGTAGTCCTGGGGGCGGCAGTCCATGCGCTGGGTGCTGAACCAGTGGCAGGCGACTTCCTGGCCGCTGGTGGTGTTGACCGTGATGCCCTTCTGGACGGCGGCCTTGTTGGTGATCTCCTTGTCGAAGTTGATCGACACGGGCATGCCCACGCCGACGGTGGTGCCGTCGTCCGGGGTGAAGGTGCCGATGAAGCTGTTCTTCGGGGAGACCGTGGTGAACGACGCGTTCTCGTGGGCGGCGCGGCCCTCGGAGTCGGTGGCGGTCGCCGTCACCTCGTACGTGGTGGCACGCTCCAGCTGACCGGTGGGCTTCCAGCTCTTCTTGTCGGCGGATATCTGCCCCTCGACCGCGGTGCCGTCCTTGGCGGTCATCTTGACCTCGGTGAGCGTGCCCTTGCTCACGGTGACGGCGGCGGAGTTGTTGATGGAGGCGTTGTCGGTGCCGTCGCCAGGGGTGATCTTGATCTGGGCCTCGGACGACTTCTTGGCCGCCGCCTTGTCGGCCTCGGCCTGCGAGGTCTTGCCGTCCCCACCCGCGGAGGTGTCGGCGTCGCCACTGGAACATGCCGAAAGCACCAGCACACCGCCGAGCAGTGCGGACGCGGCCACCAGGCCCTTGCGCCGCTTACCGTCCGTCATCACACGCTTCTCCATCGTCGCCGATTCCCGTGACCCCGAGATTCCCCGTCAAGACTTTCAACGCTACGACCGGTTCGTCCCGTTCCACATCGGTCTCCGGTGTGGGGCATACCACGTTTCCGCTCGGGGGCGTTGGCGTGCGGCGGTACGGGGGCGGTCCGTGCGCACCGTGAGACGACGAAACCCCGGACGGTGGTTGCCGCCCGGGGTCACGAATTTCCCCACACCGCGTCAGCCGACCGTCATTTCATCGTCTTCCGGGTCGTTCTCGTCGCCATCATCCTCGTCCAGGTCCCACTCCGGCGAACCGGGGTCGTAGTCGATCTGCTCACTGCTCCAGGAGGCCTGCTGGAGCTCCACCCCGGGCACCTCGCCGACCAGGTCGAACGGGTCGACGAGGTAGGCCAGGGCCTCGGCGGTGTCGTCCGTCACAGCGCTCTCGGCGTGCGCCCGTTCGGCGTCGGAGAGGTCGCCGTCGCCGGCGACGGCCTGCAGCGCGGCGCCGGTGACGGCCTGTTCGTCGTCGACCTCGAGGACGAGGTCGACGCGAATCCGTACAAAACGTGATGTCTGAGGAGTACTCATGCCCGGAGCGTAAGGCCGGCCGCTCCCGTGACTTTCCTGTGACCCGCGCCTTTCACTAACATCTGCCCACACGGCCAATTCGCCAGCGCCACAAGGGGATCGATATTCCGTGTCATCCGCTCGCCGTCCGTTGCTGACCGCCGCCGCCGCGGGCGGTCTGCTGTGCGCCCTGTGGTTCGTCCCGTCCGCGAACGCGACCCCGGAAACACCGGTGTTCAAGTCCGCCGCCGCGACCCCGTCTCCGCAGGTCACCGCACAGGCCAGAGCCGCGTCCACAGGTACGGCGGCCACCGGTGAGGAGACGGCCCGCCTGGCCGACACCGGAAGCTTCGACAGCACGCCCTACGTCGTCGGCGGGGCCCTCTGCCTCGGACTGGGCATCGGCTTCGTCGGGTACTCGGTGCGCCGGGAGCGCCTTGAGTTTTAGAAGACTTGACGTTCTTTTGGAATCCTTGACCAGGTGAGAACAGGGAGGGTCCCCGTCACTGCGACGGGAACCCTCCCTGTTCGGCAAGAGTCCTCAGCGCAGCGGTCCGGTGACCGTCTCCGCTGCCGCGACCAGGCGTCCGTCGCGCACGAACGCGTCGGCCGCGGCGAGGTCGGGTGCCAGGTAGCGGTCCGGGCCGGGGCCTTCCACTCCTGCCGCCCGTACGGCGTCGATGACGGCCTGGGACGCCGGGGCCGGAGTCAGGCCCTCGCGGAGCTGGATCGCGCGCGTGGCGGCGTACAGCTCGACGGCGATCACCCGGGTGAGGTTGTCGACGGCCGTGCGCAGCTTGCGCGCCGCCGACCAGCCCATGGACACGTGGTCCTCCTGCATCGCGGAGGACGGGATCGAGTCCGCCGAGGCCGGTACGGCGAGCCGCTTCAACTCGCTGACCAGGGCCGCCTGCGTGTACTGGGCGATCATCAGCCCGGAGTCGACGCCGGCGTCGTCGGCGAGGAACGGCGGCAGGCCGTGGCTGCGGTTCTTGTCCAGCAACCGGTCGGTGCGCCGCTCGGCGATGGAGCCGAGGTCGGCGACGGCGACTGCGAGGAAGTCGAGGACGTAGGCGACCGGGGCGCCGTGGAAGTTGCCGTTGGACTCCACGCGTCCGTCGGGCAGCACGACCGGGTTGTCCACGGCCGACGCCAGCTCCCGCTCGGCGACGAGACCCGCGTGGGCCATGGTGTCGCGTCCGGCGCCCGCGACCTGCGGGGCGCAGCGCACCGAGTAGGCGTCCTGGACGCGGGGGGCGTCGTCCTGGTGGTGACCCGTGAGGCCCGAGCCCTTGAGGACGGCGGCCATGTTGGCGGCGCTGGCGGCCTGCCCGGGGTGCGGGCGGATGGCGTGCAGCTCGGGGGCGAGCACCTTGTCGGTGCCGAGCAGGGCCTCCATGGTCAGCGCGGCGGTGATGTCGGCGCTCTTGTAGAGGGTGTCGAGGTCGGCGAGGGCCATGACCAGCATGCCGAGCATGCCGTCGGTGCCGTTGAGGAGGGCGAGGCCCTCCTTCTCGCGCAGCTCGACCGGGGTGATCCCGTGCTCGGCGAGCAGCTCGCCGGCGGGCCGTACGGTGCCGTCGGGGCCCTCGGCGTCGCCCTCGCCCATGAGGGTGAGGGCGCAGTGCGAGAGCGGGGCCAGGTCGCCGGAGCAGCCGAGGGAGCCGTACTCGTGCACGACCGGGGTGATACCGGCGTTCAGCACGTCGGCCATGGTCCGGGCGACCTCGGGGCGGACGCCGGTGTGCCCGGAGCAGACGGTCTTCAGCCGCAGGAACATCAGCGCCCGGACCACCTCGCGCTCCACGCGCGGGCCCATCCCGGCGGCATGCGAGCGGACGATGTTGCGCTGGAGCTGCGCCCGCAGGTCGGGGCTGATGTGCCGGGTCGCCAGGGCACCGAAGCCGGTGCTCACGCCGTACACGGGGTCCGGCTTGGCGGCCAGCGCGTCCACGATCCCGCGGGCGGCGGCCAGGGCGGCCAGCGCCTCGTCGGAGAGCTCGATCCTCGCGCCGTCGCGCGCCACGGCGAGGACGTCGGACGCCGTCACGCCGGTCGTCCCCACCACCACAGTGTGCATATCCATATTCAGGAGCGTACGCAGTGAATTCGATGATGTCACGAGGGGATGCGTCACGGATGCGCGCCGGTTGCACCCCTTACCGCGCCGGCCCTACGGAGCGTGCCGCCCCCGGAACCGCCTGCGCTCCCCGCCCTCCTCCCGCGACGGCTCGTCCGCCAGCCGTACGACGGGATCGTCGGGTCCCTCGCGCCCCGCGACGACCGGCCCGGCAGCCCGTTCGGCCTTGGCCCGGTACTGGGCGGCGTCCGCGAGCCGGAACAGGCGGCGGGCGGAGGGGACCGGTCCGACGGGGTCCTCGGTGGACGCGACCCCGCAGGCCACGCCGTCGCCGAGCTCCAGCTCGGCCGCCCGGCGGCACAGCTCCTCGGCCGCCTTGACCACCGCGTCGGCGGGCGGGCCGACCGCGAGCAGGCAGAACTCGTCCCCACCGAGCCGCGCCGCGAGTGCCCCCGGGAGCATCGCCCCGCACAGCGACAGCACCGAACCGAAACGTTCCAGCAGCCGGTCGCCGACCGCGTGCCCGTGCGTGTCGTTGACCCGCTTCAGGCCGTTCAGATCGCAGACGACGAGACTGACGACGACGTGCTCCGCGCGGTGCCGCTCGACGGCCTCGTCGAGTGCGGCGTCCACCGCGCGGCGGTTGGCCAGCCCGGTGAGCGCGTCCGTGTAGGCGAGGCGCCGTACCTCCTCCAGCCGCTCGGTCTGCGCGATCCCGGCGGCGACCACCGAGGCCAGCACGGTGGCGAAGTCGGCGTCCGCCCGCTCGAAGACCCGCTCCCCCACCGGACGGGCCACGTACAGCTCGCCCCAGGCGCGGCCGTGCAGCACGATCGGCGCCACCACGCAGCAGCCGCGCCCCCGGCGGCGCAGGGCGGCGACGCGCTGGTGGACGTACCCGGGGCGCCCCGCGGCGGGTCCCTCGGCCGTCTCGACCCAGGCGTCGGGCTCGCCCCCGCCGGCCCACCGCTCGTGCAGGAACTCGGTGATCTCCGCGAACTGGTGCACCGGGTAGGACTCGTCCTCCGGGAACTCCTCCTCCCCCTCGGCCCGCTCGCCCACGTTCACCAGGACCCGCAGCCGGCCCAGCTCGCGCTCCCACACCGACAGCGCCGCGAAGCTGCCGCCCAGCGCCAGGCACCCGCCCAGGGCCGCCGCCCGCCACGCCTCGCGCGTGCTCTGCGCGGCGGCCATACCCTGCGCCAACGCCACCACGGCCGTGAGCCGCCTGTCCTCACCCATCGCTCCAGGCTAGGGAGTTTTAAGGAGAAATGGGACTCAAGCGGGTCGAAATGGGGCGCCTGTCCCGAGGGAGCGGCCTCACTCCCCCGGCCAGCGCGGCGCGCGCTTCTCGTTGAACGCCGCGACGCCCTCCGCGCGGTCACCGGAGAACGCCACCGACCGCCACGCCGCGTCCTCGACCTCCAGCCCGGCCCGCAGGTCGAGGCCGTGCCCGAGCCGCAGCGCCCGCTTGGCCGCCCGCAGCCCCACGGGCGAGTTCGCGGCCATCCGGGAGGCCAGCTCCAGCGCCTCCTCCCGGTCCCGGCCCTCGTCCACGAGCTGGTCCACCAGCCCCAGCTCCCGGGCCTCGGCGGCCTCCACCCGCCGCGCCGTGAACACCAGCTCGGCGGCGCGCGCGGCCCCCACCCGCCGCGGCAGCAGCTGCGTACCACCGCCACCGGGGATCACGCCCACGGACACCTCGGGCAGCCCCACCACCGCCGTCGGGTCGGCCACGATCACGTCGCAGGACAGCGCCAGCTCGAACCCGCCGCCCAGCGCGAACCCGTGCACGGCCGCCACCGTCGGCACCGGCAGCTCCAGCACCGCGGTGTACGCGCCCCGCGTCACCGGCCGCTGCCGCAGCAGGTCGGCGTCGGAGAAGGAGTTGCGCTCCTTGAGGTCGGCGCCCACGCAGAAGGCCCGCTCGTGGGTGGAGGTCAGCACCACGACCCGGACGCCGCGGTCCTCGCCCAGCGCCGCGCAGGCGGCGCCGATGGACCGGGCCATGGCGGTCGACACGGCGTTCATGGCCTTCGGCCGGTCGAGCGCGAGCTCCGCGACATGCCCGTCCCCGTGCCGCCGCACCAGGACGAACTCTCCGAACCGCTCCTCGCTCATGACACCCTCCGGTTAACGCGGGTTAACAACTGGACGGCCCGATCATCGCAGGCGGACCCGCTCGGGGAAAGGCCGGGCACGCCCGCGCCCCAACACCCTCCCCGCCCACCCGTTCGAGTGATATCCGGCCGACCGCCGTGTCCCGGCCGCCAGCGGCGCGTAGCGTCACTCCGCCACGGCGCAGGGGGGCGCGTGCGCACCGGGGAGGGACCATGGACACGACCGGTACGACCGGCACACCGACGGCCGGTACAGCGACGAGGCCGCGACGCCCGTGGGACCGCCGCGGACGGCACCGCCGGCCGCGCCCCCGCACGGCGCTGCTGGCCACCGGCGGCGGCCTGGCGCTGGCGGCCGGCGCCCTGAGTCTCATACACCTGCTGACCGACACCGGAGCCACCGGCACGGACGGGCTCCGCACCGGGGCCGGGCCACGCGCCGGGGCGGACGCGGGGCAGGACACCCCGCCGGACCGGTCCTCGGCACCTGCCGCCACGAGCACGGCCGGCCCCCCGGAGGCGAGCCCGTCGGCGACCTCGGCCCTGGGAGGTCTGGGCGGATCTCCGGGACCGGGCCTGGCACCCGGATCCGGACCGTCCGCCGGCAGCCCCTCCGACGCGCCCCGGCGCTCGACGGCCGTCCCGGACGCCCCGGGCCCTCACGGCCGGGACGCGGACCCCCGGGCTCCGGCCCCGCACGCCCCGCGGTCACCGCGACCGCCGCGTTCCCCCGAGCCGCCGTCGGCCACCGGTGCTCCCGAACCGCGCCCCACCCCGACGCCGCCACCGGGCCGCACCGCGCCGCCAGGGTCTCCCGCACCCTCCCCGGAACCCGATGACCCGGGCCTGTGCGTGCCGGTCATCGGCCTCTGCGTGGACCTGCTCGACGGCGACCGCTGACGCGGCCCGTCCCCCGTGGGACAGAACCGCCCTACGACTCCCCGGCGTCCCCCCGGCGCGAGAGCAGCCACGGCTCGACCACGCCGAGTCCGCGCACCGGCCGCTGCCACATCGGCTGGAGCGCGAAGCGGTACGTCGGCGGCTCCTCGCCCTCCTTCTCGGCCGCGGCGGCCTCCTCGGTCGCCGCGGCCTCCGAGGCCGGGGCGTCGCGGGTCCGGATCAGCTCCTCGGCGAGCGCGGCGTCGACGAGGACGGCGTCGCGCGGAGCTATCGAGGTCAGCCGGGACGCCAGATTCACGGTCGAACCGAAGACGTCGCCCATCCGGGTCGTGACCGTGCCGAAGGCGATGCCGACGCGCAGTTCCGGCATGGTCTCGTCGTTCGCCATGGTCTCGACGAGGAGCAGCGCGATCTCGGCGGCCGTACCGGCGTCGTCGGCGGCGTACAGCACCTCGTCGCCGAGGGTCTTGATCAGGCGTCCGCCGCGCGCGGCGACCAGGTCGGCGGCGGTGGTCTCGAAGGCCTCGACCAGTTCGCCGAGCTCCTCCTCCTCCATCCGGCGGGTCAGCCGCGTGAAGCCGACCAGGTCGGCGAAGCCGACCGCGAGCCGCCGGTCCACCATCTCCTCGTCGTCCCCGGCCTGGACGACCCGGCCGGCCGAGGCGGCGAGCTGGCGCCGCCAGACGTAGACCAGGAACTCCTGCAGCTCGGGCAGGAGCAGCTCGACGATCGGGTACGTCACCTCGGTGCGCGTCATCCCGGGCTCGGGCGGCTCGGTCAGCCCCTCCAGGAAGGAGTCGATCTGCCACTCGGCCAACCGGGCGGTGGTCTGCCCGGTGGACCGCGCCACCTGCACGGCCATCGCCTCGCTGAGCAGCCCCGCCTCGACCAGACCGGCCAGCCGCCGCAGGGCGAGGACGTCCGCCTCCGTGAGCGCCTTGGCCTGGCCGATGTCGGCGAAGCCCATGGCCCGCCAGAACCGGGAGGCCAGCTCCATGGAGACGCCCGCGCTGCGGGCGGCCTGGAACGGGGTGTAGCGGCGCTCGGCGCCCAGGATGAGCCCTTCCAGGCGCAGCGCGAGCGGGTCCTCGCCGGAGTCGGCGGAGTCCGGGGCGGGCTCGGGGTCCACCCGGCCGTCCCCGTCCGCGCCGGAGCCCGTGTCGTCGACGGTCACGCCTGCTGCCCTTCCGATCTGCCGCGGTCAGGTTCGACCGGCCCCAACTTTACGTCAGGTGTGCCCCAGCTCACTCCCGCTCTGCCCGTCCGCCGGACCCGCCCCGGCCACACTCGCGGAGCCGGCCCGGACCACACCCGGAAGCCGACGCCGACCACCGTCGCGCGGCCCGCCGGACCACACTCACGCAGCTCACCCCGACCACGCACCCGAAACCCGCCCGGACCGTGCCCGGCAACCCGCCCCGACCACACTCCCGAAGCCCGCCCCCGCCGGCCGCCCTCCCGCGGCCCCGCCCCGGCAGCGCTCACGCCAACCGCAGATGCACGATGTCCCCCGCCCCCACCGGCTCCTGCACACCGGCCCCCGTGGCCAGCACCAGCCTGCCGTCCCCGTCCACGGCGACCGCCTCCCCCACCAGCGACCGGTCGCCCGGGAGCTCCGCCCGCACCATCCGCCCGAGCGTCGCGCACCCGGCGGCGTAGGTCTCCTGGAGCCCGCTGGCCGCCGGGTCGCCCCCGGCCTCCCGCCACCGCCCGTACCAGTCCTCCAAGGACCGCAGCACGCCCCGCAGCAGCGGGTCCCGGTCGGTGTTCACGGCACCGGCCAGCACGAGCGACCCGGCCCGCGCGACCGGCAGCTCGTCCGCCTGGAGGCTGACGTTGATGCCGACGCCGATGACGACCCCGTCGTCGCCGGCCCGCTCGGCGAGGATGCCGCCCGCCTTGCGCTCCTCGTCGCCGACGGTGACGAGGAGGTCGTTGGGCCACTTCAGGGCCGTGTCGACGCCCGCGACCCGGGACAGCCCGGTCGCCACCGCGACGCCGGTGAGCAGCGGCAGCCAGCCCCAGCGCTGCACGGGCACCTCGGCGGGCCGCAGCAGTACGGAGAAGAAGAGACCGGAGCGCGGCGGCGCCGACCACTGCCGGTCCAGCCGCCCCCGCGCGGCGGTCTGCTCCTCCGCGACGAGGACCGCCCCTTCGGCCAGGTCCCCCTCCGCGGCCCTTGCCACGAGGTCGGTGTTGGTGGACCCGGTGCGCTGCACGACGTCCACCCGCCGCCACAGCCCGCCCTCGCGCACCAGTCCCCGGCGCAGGGCCGTGGTGCTCAGGGGCGGCCGGCTCAGGTCGGACCACCGGTTGCTGGAGGGGCCAGAGGCATCTCGGGGCGTCATGCAACCCACCCTAGGTGTGGGAAAGACCGCACTGCCGAACGGAAGGCCCCCTACTACTCTACGAACGAGTAACCGTCCCCCCTTTTGAGCAGGCAGGGAGCCGCATCCCGATGTCCGAGCCGGAAGAGCAGCAGCCCGACATCCACACGACCGCGGGCAAGCTCGCGGACCTGAGGCGCCGTATCGAGGAAGCGACGCACGCCGGTTCGGAACGCGCCGTCGAGAAGCAGCACGCCAAGGGCAAGCTGACGGCCCGTGAGCGCATCGGCCTCCTCCTCGACGAGGGGTCCTTCGTCGAGCTGGACGAATTCGCCCGGCACCGCTCCACCAACTTCGGCCTCGACGCCAACCGCCCCTACGGAGACGGCGTCGTCACCGGCTACGGCACCGTCGACGGCCGCCCGGTCGCCGTCTTCTCGCAGGACTTCACCGTCTTCGGCGGGGCGTTGGGCGAGGTCTACGGCCAGAAGATCGTCAAGGTGATGGACTTCGCGCTGAAGACCGGCTGCCCGGTCATCGGCATCAACGACTCCGGCGGCGCCCGCATCCAGGAGGGCGTGGCCTCGCTGGGCGCGTACGGCGAGATCTTCCGCCGCAACACCCACGCCTCCGGTGTGATCCCGCAGATCAGCCTGGTCGTCGGCCCGTGCGCGGGCGGCGCGGTCTACTCCCCCGCGATCACCGACTTCACGGTGATGGTCGACCAGACCAGCCACATGTTCATCACCGGCCCCGACGTCATCAAGACGGTCACCGGCGAGGACGTCGGCTTCGAGGAGCTGGGCGGTGCCCGCACCCACAACTCCACCTCCGGCGTGGCGCACCACATGGCGGGCGACGAGAAGGACGCCATCGAGTACGTCAAGCAGCTGCTGTCGTACCTGCCCTCCAACAACCTCTCCGAGCCCCCGGCCTTCCCGGAGGAGGCGGACCTCGAGGTCACCGACGAGGACCGCGAGCTGGACACGATCGTCCCGGACTCCGCGAACCAGCCCTACGACATGCACACCGTCATCGAGCACGTCCTCGACGACGGCGAGTTCTTCGAGACGCAGCCGCTGTTCGCGCCGAACATCGTCACCGGTTTCGGCCGGGTCGAGGGCCGTCCGGTCGGCATCGTCGCCAACCAGCCGATGCAGTTCGCCGGCTGCCTGGACATCACCGCCTCGGAGAAGGCGGCCCGATTCGTGCGCACCTGCGACGCCTTCAACGTCCCGGTCCTGACCTTCGTGGACGTTCCCGGCTTCCTCCCGGGCGTGGACCAGGAGCACGACGGCATCATCCGGCGCGGCGCCAAGCTGATCTTCGCCTACGCCGAGGCCACCGTCCCGCTCATCACGGTCATCACCCGCAAGGCCTTCGGCGGCGCCTACGACGTCATGGGCTCCAAGCACCTGGGCGCCGACCTCAACCTGGCCTGGCCCACCGCCCAGATCGCCGTCATGGGCGCCCAGGGCGCGGTCAACATCCTGCACCGCCGCACCATCGCCGAGGCGGGTGACGACGCCGAGGCCACCCGGGCCCGCCTGATCCAGGAGTACGAGGACACCCTCCTCAACCCCTACGTCGCGGCCGAGCGCGGTTACGTCGACGCGGTGGTCATGCCGTCCGACACCCGCCGCCACATCGTGCGCGGCCTGCGTCAGCTGCGTACCAAGCGGGAATCCCTCCCCCCGAAGAAGCACGGCAACATCCCCCTGTAAGGAGCCGCTGTGACGATCAAGGTCGTACGGGGCAACCCCACCCCCGAGGAGCTGGCCGCCGCCCTGGCGGTGGTCCGCGCCCGCGCCGCGACGGCGACCGCCGAGCCGTCCGGCGCCGAGCCCCCGCGCGACGCGTGGTCCGACCCGTCCCGGATCGCGGCCGCCCGCCTGCCCCACCCGGGCCCGGCGTCATGGGGCCGCACTTACTGGCCGGGCTGAGGCGGAACGACCCCCAGGGACGCGGGGAACCGCGCACAGTGGGACAACGGGGGGGCGCCCATTTGAGTACCGCTACTCAGGCGCCCCCTGCCGCTCAGGCCCCACGCTGGTGGCATGCTGTGGTCCGACCCCGAGAACGAGCCGCCCGAAGAGCTGCGCGACATGCAGCACATGCTGCGGCGGCTGAGCGTCCTCCTGGCCACGGCCATGCTGCTGGCGATGATCGTGCTCGGCCTGAGGTGAGCCGCACCGGCACCGGTGGCTAACCTGACCCCATGACCGCTCAGCGCCGCAGGCGACTCGTCCTCGCCTCCCAGTCCCCGGCCCGCCTCGGCCTCCTCCGTCAGGCCGGACTCGTCCCCGAGGTCCTCGTCAGCGGCGTCGACGAGGACGCCGTCACCGCGCCCACCCCGGCCGAGCTCGCCCTGGCCCTCGCCGAGGCGAAGGCCTCCGTCGTGGCCGCCAAGCCCGAGGTGCACGGCGCGCTGGTGATCGGCTGCGACTCGGTGCTGGACCTGGACGGGCAGGCTCTCGGCAAGCCCGCGGACGCCGAGGAGGCCACCGCCCGCTGGAAGGCGATGCGCGGCCGCGCGGGCACCCTCCAGACCGGCCACTGCGTCTGGGACACCGCATCCGGCCGCCACGTCTCGGCCACCGCCTCCACCGTCGTCCGTTTCGGCGAGCCGACCGACGAGGAGATCGCCGCCTACGTGGCCTCCGGCGAGCCCCTGTACGTCGCCGGGGCGTTCACCCTGGACGGCCGCTCGGCCCCGTTCATCGACGGCATCGAGGGCGACCACGGGAACGTGATCGGCCTCAGCCTGCCCCTGCTCCGGCGCCTGCTGGCCCAGCTCGGGGTGGGCATCACTGAGTTGTGGGCGCCGGCGGAGGGCTGACCGGGGAGCCGCCGTCCCCCTTGCCGTCGCCGGTCCGTCCGGCCGCGGCCCCGTCCCGGGCGTCGTAGGTCATCAGCAGCAGCACGATGAGGCCGAGGACGAGGATCATGGCCAGGAAGGCGTGCCGGCCGACCAGGCCCCAGGAGAACGCGCCGAGCAGGCCGTGCACCACGGCCGCGCTGATCAGCAGGATCCGGCCGAGGCCCGCGGGCGACCGGTCGCGCACCGCCACCAGCAGGGCCACCAGCCCGCACAGCGCGAAGTAGAGCCCGAAGACGATCCCGCCGATCTTCGAGGACACGGACATCACGTCCGGGTCGAGACCGGCCAGGGACATGTCCTGGCGGTCGACGACGACCCCGAGGAACCAGTTCAGCCCCGCGACGCCGACCGCCTCCGCGAAGAGCACGACCGCCACGGTCCACGCCACCGGCCTGCGCACTGCCACCGGTCCCCACCCACTTTCGACCGCTGCCGCACACGGCAGCTGTTACCCCAAGTACGTTCGAGACATCCGGAACGCTACTAACGGGTAAACCCCGCGACAAGGGTTCTGCCGCGAGCAAAGAATCATTGGGCCATTCGTAGGGACTCCACAAAGAAACAGAGTGGCCCGCAGCACCCTCTTACAGAGACCTTGCCCACATCGGGGGGCTAGGGTTTCCCCGAAGAGTCCTGCGTATCGCGGTACGACAAGGACTTTCGCGGGTCGAGCGAGCCTCGAATCACGCTCCGTGTGGGCAAGCTCACCATTGGGGACGGGTCGATGTGTCGTGTCGGCAGTCCCTAAACTCGGCTTGTTTCAAGGAGGGAGCCTCAATCGTGCGCAAGGTGCTCATCGCCAACCGTGGCGAAATCGCTGTCCGCGTGGCCCGGGCCTGCCGGGACGCCGGGATCGCGAGCGTGGCCGTCTACGCGGACCCGGACCGGGACGCTCTGCATGTCCGCGTCGCTGATGAGGCGTTCGCCCTGGGTGGTGACACCCCTGCCGCCAGCTATCTGGACATCTCCAAGGTCCTCAAGGCCGCGCGGGAGTCCGGCGCGGACGCCGTCCACCCCGGCTACGGCTTCCTCTCGGAGAACGCCGAGTTCGCGCAGGCGGTCCTGGACGCGGGCCTGATCTGGATCGGCCCGCCGCCGCAGGCCATCCGCGACCTGGGCGACAAGGTCGCCGCCCGGCACATCGCCCAGCGCGCCGGCGCCCCGCTGGTCGCGGGCACCCCCGACCCCGTCTCCGGCGCCGACGAGGTCGTGGCGTTCGCGAAGGAGCACGGCCTGCCGATCGCGATCAAGGCCGCCTTCGGCGGCGGCGGACGCGGTCTGAAGGTCGCCCGCACCCTCGAAGAGGTCCCCGAGCTCTACGACTCCGCCGTGCGCGAGGCCGTGGCCGCCTTCGGACGCGGGGAGTGCTTCGTCGAGCGCTACCTCGACAAGCCCCGGCACGTGGAGACACAGTGCCTGGCCGACCAGCACGGCAACGTGGTCGTCGTCTCCACCCGTGACTGCTCGCTCCAGCGCCGCCACCAGAAGCTCGTCGAGGAGGCCCCCGCGCCCTTCCTCTCCGACGCCCAGGTGGCCGAGCTGTACTCCGCCTCCAAGGCGATCCTCAAGGAGGCCGGCTACGTCGGCGCCGGCACGGTGGAGTTCCTCGTCGGCCTCGACGGCACGATCTCCTTCCTGGAGGTCAACACCCGCCTCCAGGTCGAGCACCCGGTCACCGAGGAAGTCGCCGGCATCGACCTGGTGCGCGAGATGTTCCGCATCGCCGACGGTGAGAAGCTCGGCTACGACGACCCGGTGCTGCGCGGCCACTCCTTCGAGTTCCGCATCAACGGCGAGGACCCCGGCCGGGGCTTCCTCCCCGCCCCCGGCACCGTGACCACCTTCGCCCCGCCGACCGGCCCGGGTGTCCGCCTGGACGCCGGCGTCGAGTCCGGCAGCGTCATCGGCCCGGCCTGGGACTCCCTGCTCGCCAAGCTCGTCGTCACCGGCCGCACCCGCAAGGAGGCCCTGCAGCGCGCCGCCCGCGCCCTGGAGGAGTTCACCGTCGAGGGCATGGCCACCGCCATCCCCTTCCACCGCGCGGTCGTCACCGACCCGGCCTTCGCCCCCGAGCTGACCGGCTCCTCCGACCCGTTCACGGTCCACACCCGCTGGATCGAGACGGAGTTCGTCAACGAGATCAAGCCCTTCACCTCTCCCGCCGACGCGGAGACGGACGAGGAGGCGGGCCGCGAGACGGTGGTCGTCGAGGTCGGCGGCAAGCGCCTGGAGGTGTCCCTCCCGTCCTCGCTCGGCATGAGCCTGGCCCGCACCGGACTGGCGGCAGGCGCCAAGCCCAAGCGCCGCGCGGCCAAGAAGTCCGGCCCCGCCGCCTCCGGCGACACCCTCGCCTCGCCCATGCAGGGCACCATCGTCAAGATCGCCGTGGAAGAGGGCCAGGAGGTCCAGGAGGGCGACCTGATCGTCGTCCTGGAGGCCATGAAGATGGAACAGCCCATCAACGCCCACAAGGCCGGCACCATCAAGGGTCTGGGCGCCGAGGTCGGCGCCTCGGTCACCTCCGGCGCAGCGATCTGCGAGATCAAGGACTGATCACCCGCACCGCGCCACATGACGGGGACGCGACGGACCGTACGGGGGGTCAGCGTCGGCGCAGGTCCGCGACGCGTGCCCGTTCCGCCCCGGCGTTCTGCTCACCCATGGCCGCGGCCGGCCGAAGCCCCGCGGCGGCGCCCGGGACCTGACGGCGTGGCCCCGGAAGCGGCACGTCCCGGCGCTGCTGCTGACGTGCCGGGGCGGATTCACCCCCCGAGGCACCGGGGCCCCCCGCCGCGCCCGCCCCCGCCACGGCGATCTGCACGCCCTGGTCCGCCAGGGCCTGCAGCTCGGTGGCGCAGCGGTCGTCGTGGGCGGGCGGTTCGTCCGTGACCAGGCGGGTGATGACGTCCGTCGGCACGGTCTGGAACATGGTGTCCGTGCCCAGCTTGGAGTGGTCGGCGAGCACCACCACCTCGGCGGCGGCCTGCACCAGCGCGCGGTCGACGGAGGCCGACAGCATGTTGGACGTGGACAGCCCCCGCTCCGCCGTCAGCCCGCTCCCGGACAGGAAGGCCTTGGACACCCGCAGCCCCTGGAGGGACTGCTCGGCGCCCGACCCGACCAGGGCGTAGTTGGATCCCCGGAGCGTGCCTCCGGTCATCACCACCTCGACCCGGTTGGCGTGGGCGAGGGCCTGGGCCACCAGCAGCGAGTTGGTGACGACGGTCAGCCCGGGCACCCGCGCGAGCCGGCGCGCCAGCTCCTGCGTCGTGGTCCCCGCCCCCACCACGATGGCCTCGCCCTCTTCGACGAAGCCCGCGGCGAGGTCGGCGATGGCCGTCTTCTCGGCGGTCGCGAGATGTGACTTCTGCGGAAAGCCGGATTCCCGCGTGAACCCGCCCGGCAATACCGCACCGCCGTGCCGGCGGTCGAGGAGTCCTTCTGCCTCCAGTGCGCGCACGTCCCGCCGTACGGTCACTTCGGAGGTCTGGACGACGCGGGCGAGCTCACGGAGCGACACGGCCCCGTTCGCTCGCACCATTTCGAGGATCAATTGGCGACGTTCTGCAGCGAACACGAAACTGACAGTAACCCCAACGACCGTCTGCTTTCAGCAGTATGCGCCGAATAACAGAAGTTGTTCGCACGGCAGAGGCGGAAGTGGTATACGTGCCTACCCGAGCCGCCTATGCCGTCCGCAAGCGCCGCAACTCCCCGTGACCGGCGGGGATTCGATTCCGGCCGCGACGACCGCCGCTCAGCCCTCCCCGCCGGCCTTCCGCGTGTGCAGCTGCCGCGCGACCTCCGCGATCGACCCCGAAAGAGACGGGTACACGGTGAAGGCGTTCGCGATCTGTTCGACCGTCAGGTTGTTGTCGACCGCGATCGAGATCGGATGAATGAGCTCCGAGGCCCGCGGCGCCACCACGACGCCGCCCACCACGATCTCGGTACCGGGCCGGCAGAAGATCTTGACGAAGCCGTCCCGGATGCCCTGCATCTTGGCGCGCGGGTTGCGCAGCAGGGGCAGCTTCACCACGCGGGCGTCGATCTTGCCGGAGTCGACGTCGGCCTGCGAGTACCCGACGGTGGCGATCTCGGGGTCGGTGAAGACGTTGGCGGACACGGTCTTCAGGTTCAGCGGAGTGACCGCGTCGCCCAGGAAGTGGTACATGGCGATCCGCCCCTGCATGGCGGCCACCGAAGCCAGCGCGAAGACGCCCGTGACGTCACCGGCGGCGTACACGCCGGGAGCCGAGGTCCGCGACACCCGGTCGGTACGGATGTGCCCGGAGTCCTTGAGCCTGACCCCGGCCTCCTCCAGCCCCATCCCCTCCGTGTTGGGAATGGCACCGACGGCCATGAGACAGTGCGACCCGGTGATGACGCGCCCGTCGGCGAGCGTCACCTCCACCCGGTCCCCCACCCGCTTGACCGACTGGGCCCGGGACCGCGACATGACGTTCATGCCCCGCCGCCGGAACACGTCCTCCAGCACAGCCGCCGCGTCCGGGTCCTCTCCGGGCAGCACCCGGTCCCGCGACGACACGAGCGTGACCCGCGACCCGAGCGCCTGATAGGCACCGGCGAACTCGGCACCGGTCACACCCGACCCGACCACGATGAGCTCCTCGGGCAGCTCATCCAGGTCGTACACCTGGGTCCAGTTCAGAATCCGCTCACCGTCGGGCCGCGCGTCCGGCAGCTCCCGCGGATGCCCACCGGTGGCGATGAGCACCGCGTCGGCGGTCAGCGTCTCCTCACTCCCGTCGGCGGCCGCTACCACGACCTTCCGCGACCCGTCGAGGGCCTGCATGCCCTCCAGCCGCCCGCGCCCGCGCATGACCCGCGCCCCCGCGCGCGTCACGGAGGCGGTGATGTCGTGCGACTGCGCCAGCGCGAGCCGCTTCACCCGCCGGTTGACCTTCCCCAGGTCGACGCCCACCACCCGGGCGGCCTGCTCCATGGGCGGGGTGTCGTCGGCGACGATGATCCCCAGCTCCTCGTAGGACGAGTCGAAGGTGGTCATCACCTCAGCCGTGGCGATGAGGGTCTTGGACGGCACGCAGTCGGTCAGCACCGACGCCCCGCCCAGACCGTCGCAGTCGACGACGGTCACCTCCGCGCCGAGCTGAGCGGCCACGAGCGCCGCTTCGTATCCGCCGGGTCCGCCGCCAATGATCACGATCCGAGTCACGTACTCCATTGTCCCGCACCCTTCAACGTCGGGCCGCCCGGGGGCGCAGTCGTTACAAGAACGGCGCGTACCCTCTCCCCATGTCGCTCTACGCCGCGTACGCCGGCAACCTCGACGCGCGGTTGATGACCCGCCGCGCCCCGCACTCGCCGCTGCGCGCGACCGGCTGGCTGAACGGGTGGCGGCTGACCTTCGGGGGCGAGCACATGGGCTGGGAGGGCGCGCTGGCCACCCTCGTGGAGGACCCGATCTCCCAGGTCTTCGTCTCCCTCTACGACATCGCCCCGATGGACGAGGACTCCCTGGACCGCTGGGAGGGCGTGGGCCTGGACATCTACCGCCGCACCCGCGTCCGCGTCCACACCCTGGACGGCGAGGAGCAAGCCTGGACCTACGTCCTGAACGCCTACGAGGGCGGCCTGCCCTCCGCCCGGTACCTGGGCGAGGTGGCGGACGCGGCCGAATCGGCCGGCGCACCCCACGACTACGTCATGGAACTCCGCAAACGCCCCTGCTGACCCCTGCCGGACGAGCCTCTCGTCAGAAACAACAAAACAACAATCACAATCCCGTGAGCTCCGTCATCTACGCGCGTAGGCGTAAACCGGCTACCCTCTTCGGCGTGAACGCATCTCTTCTTCCGGACGACATCCAGGGCGACCCCTACGCCGCCGCCGACGCCGCCGCGGCCCGCCTGCGCGAACTCACCGGCGCCGAGTCCCACGACGTAGCCCTCGTGATGGGCTCCGGCTGGGCACCGGCCGTGGACGCCCTGGGCGCCCCCGAGGCCGAGTTCCAGGTCACCGACCTGCCGGGCTTCCCCAAGCCCGCGGTGGAGGGGCACGGCGGCAAGATCCGCTCGTACGCCCTCGGCGACAAGCGCGCGCTGGTCTTCCTGGGCCGCACCCACTACTACGAGGGCCACGGCGTGGCCGCCGTCTCCCACGGCGTCCGCACCGCCGTCGCCGCCGGTGCCAAGACCGTGGTTCTGACCAACGGCTGCGGCGGCCTGCGCGAGGGCATGCGCCCCGGCCAGCCGGTCCTGATCAGCGACCACATCAACCTCACCGCCACCTCCCCCATCATCGGCGCCAACTTCGTCGACCTCACCGACCTCTACTCCCCCCGCCTGCGGGCCCTGTGCAAGGAGGTCGACCCCACGCTGGAGGAGGGCGTCTACGCCCAGTTCCCCGGCCCGCACTACGAGACGCCGGCCGAGATCCGCATGGCCCGCGTCATCGGGGCCGACCTGGTGGGCATGTCGACGGTCCTGGAGGCGATCGCGGCCCGCGAGGCCGGCGCGGAGGTGCTGGGCATCTCCCTGGTGACCAACCTCGCGGCGGGCATGACGGGGGAGCCGCTGAACCACGAGGAAGTTCTGCAGGCGGGGCGTGATTCCGCCGCACGGATGGGTTCGCTGCTCACGCAGGTACTGGGGCGCCTGTAGTCCTGGGGGCGTTGCCCTCGCGGGGGGGCGCGGGACGGGTGACGTCACCCGGCGTCGCCTTCGCGTCCGGCGACGTCACCCCGGGGGTCACTTCGCCCCCAGCGCGGGTGTGGCCGTCGGGGTGGGTCGCGCGACCCGGCGCTGACGGGGTGCCTCCCCACTCTCGGCTTCGCTCGAACGGGAGGTGCCCCCACCGCCCACCCGTGCCGCCCTGGGGGCACCTCCCAGACCGTCCAGGCACTGGGGGAGGCACGACTGCCCGCAGCTGGGCCGGGACGGCGGCCCGCAGCCCGGCGGCGCCGCGCGGACGGAAGGCCGCGTACGGCGGGAAGGGGACGTGTACGGGGGTGTCCGCCCGCAGCGGTTGGCGCGTCAACGCCGTCCACCCCCGTAGCCGACCGATTCCGCGCCGTTCCGAGGACGGACACCCCCCGGCGCCGCCCCGACCCACAACCCCACCACCGCGCTACCCGCACCCCCACCGAACCCGCACAGGCGCCGCAGGCACCCACACCCACACCACGAGAGGCTGACCGACGTGCACGACGACGACCTCCTCGCCCGGGCCAAGGCATGGCTGGCCGAGGACCCCGACGCGGACACCCGCGCCGAGCTCGCCACGCTCATCGACGCCGAGGACCACACCGAGCTCACCGCGCGCTTCGCCGGCACCCTCCAGTTCGGCACCGCCGGCCTGCGCGGCGAACTCGGTGCCGGCCCCATGCGCATGAACCGCGCCGTCGTCATCCGCGCCGCCGCCGGCCTCGCCGGGTACCTGAAGAAGCAGGGGACCCCCCACGGGGACGGCACAGCCGGCCTCGTCGTCATCGGCTACGACGCCCGCCACAAGTCCGAGGACTTCGCCCGCGACACCGCCGCCGTCATGACCGGCGCCGGCCTGCGCGCGGCCGTCCTCCCCCGCCCCCTGCCCACCCCCGTCCTCGCCTTCGCCATCCGCCACCTCGGCGCCGTCGCCGGCGTTGAGGTCACCGCCAGCCACAACCCGCCCCGCGACAACGGCTACAAGGTGTACCTCGGCGACGGCTCCCAGATCGTGCCCCCGGCCGACGCCGACATCGCCGCCGAGATCGACGCCGTACGCTCCCTGAACGACGTCCCCCGCCCCACCACCGGCTGGCAGACCCTCGGCGACGACGTCCTCGACGCCTACCTCGCCCGCACGGACGCCGTCCTCGCCCCCGACTCCCCCCGTACCGCCCGCACCGTCTACACGGCGATGCACGGCGTCGGCAAGGACACCCTCCTCGCCGCCTTCGCCCGGGCCGGCTTCCCCACCCCCACCCTCGTCACCGAGCAGGCCGACCCCGACCCGGACTTCCCGACCGTCGCCTTCCCCAACCCGGAAGAGCCCGGCGCGATGGACCTCGCCTTCGCGAAGGCCCGCGAGACGACCCCGGCCCCCGACCTGGTCATCGCCAACGATCCCGACGCCGACCGCCTGGCGGTCGCCGTCCCCGAAGGGACCGGTGGCGACTGGCGCATGCTCCGCGGCGACGAGGTCGGCGCCCTCCTCGCCGCCCACCTGGTCACCCGCGGAGCGCACGGCACGTTCGCCGAGTCGATCGTGTCCTCCTCCCTCCTCGGCCGCATCGCCGAGAAGGCGCGCCTCCCGTACGAGGAGACCCTCACCGGCTTCAAGTGGATCGCCCGGGTCGACGGCCTCCGCTACGGCTACGAGGAAGCCCTCGGCTACTGCGTCGACCCGGAGGGTGTCCGCGACAAGGACGGCATCACGGCGGCCCTCCTGATCACGGAGCTGGCCTCCGCCCTCAAGGCCGAGAACCGCACCCTCCTCGACCTCCTCGACGACATCGCCGTCGAGCACGGCCTGCACGCCACCGACCAGCTCTCGGTACGGGTCGAGGACCTCTCCCTGATCGCCGCCGCCATGCGCCGCCTTCGCGAACAGCCCCCGACCCACCTGGCCGGCCTGCCCGTCACGAACGCGGAGGACCTCACCCGGGGCACGGGCACGCTTCCGCCCACGGACGGCCTGCGCTACACGCTCGACGGCGCCCGGGTGATCGTCCGCCCGAGCGGTACGGAGCCGAAGCTGAAGTGCTACCTGGAGGTGGTGGTCCCGGTCTCGGCGCACGCCGACCTCCCGGAGGCCCGCGCGACGGCCAGGGACCGGCTGACGGCGCTCAAGCAGGACCTGTCGACGGCCGCGGGCATCTGACCTCACCGACCGCACGTCCCCTCCCCCCCCCCCGTACGTCACCCGATCCCCACGGGGTGCCCCACCCGGCGGCACCCCATCGGGTGACATCCCGCGGCTCTTTGACGCACCCTCGCCTTACCTGGACGCCCTCCGGGCAACGGTGGACCGGAACAGCACCGCCGAGAGCCAGGGAGCCGCCGCCGTGTCCTCGACCGCGCCCAAGACCACCCCAAACGGACACATCCCCGGCACCCGACGCCCTCGGACCCCGCCCACCTCCACGCCGCCCCACGCCCAGCAGGCCCGCGCCCGGCACCTCCTGCACACCGCGCGCGAAGCCGCCCGGTACGCCGCCCCCGCCCTCGCCGCCTACCTCGCCGTACGCCTGACGGGTCTCGCGGTACTCGCCTTCTGGGCCCCCCGCCGTCACCAGGACCTGTGGGTCAACCTGGCCGCGCAGTGGGACTCGGACTGGTACCTGGGCATCGCCGAACACGGCTACACCGACGAGCTCGGCACCACCCCCAACGCCAACAACCTGGCGTTCTTCCCGCTCTATCCCGTCCTGGTGAAGGCGGTGGCGGTCCTGACGCCCGGCTCCCGCGCCTCCACGGGCCTCGGCCTGGCGGTCGTCGCCTCGCTCGTCGCGGCCTGGGGCATCTTCGCCGTGGGCGACCGCCTGCACGGCCGCCGCGTCGGCGTGCTGCTGACCACGCTGTGGGCGGCGTTCCCGGTCGGCGCGGTGCAGTGGATGGGCTACACCGAGTCACTGTTCACGGCGTGCGCGGCGTGGTCGCTGTACGCGGTGCTGACGGGCCGCTGGCTGTGGGCGGCCGGCTGCGCCGCGCTGGCGGGTCTGACCCGCCCGACCGGCATCGCGGTGGCGGCCGCGGTCACGGTGACGGCCCTGCTGCACCTCGCCCGGCACCGGGCCCTGACCCCGCGCGTCGTCGCGGCCGCGGTCCTGGCGCCGCTCGGCTGGTGCGCGTACCTCGCCTGGGTGGGGCTGCGGCTGGGCCGCTGGGACGGCTACTTCGCGGTACAGCGGCTCTGGTACAACGAGCTGGACGGCGGCCTGCGCACCCTGCACCAGTTCCGGTGGCTGCTGTGGCGCGACCCGACCCCGCAGCTGTTCCTGGTGATGGTGACGCTCACGCTGGTCGGGGCGGTGGTGCTGTTCGGCCTGTCGGCGTGGGACCGCCAGCCGCCCGCGCTGCTGGTCTACACGGGCGTGATGCTGGTGATCGTGCTGGGCAGCGGGGGCGTCTACTTCCCGCGCGCCCGGTTCCTGCTCCCGGCCTTCCCACTGCTCCTGCCGCTGGCCCTGCACCTGTCCCGCGCCTCCCGGCGCCACCGCGCGCTAGTGCTGACGGCAGCGGTCCTGGGCTCGGCCTACTGCGGTGCGTACATGCTCCTGGTCTGGTCGGCGGCGCCTTGACGCACCCGGCCAGGGTCACCCCGCGCCCGAGCCCGCCCCGACCACCACCGCAACCATCAATCAACAACCGACAACCGACAACCATCATCCGACGGCCATCAGCACCGCCAACAGCACCGCCCCGACCACCACCGGCGCGACGATCTCGTAGGCCCACCGCACCGTCACCTCGCCCTGCGAGGTCTTGGCCGGCTTGCGTGCCTCCAACAGGTCGCGCAGCTCGTCCATGATCTTGTCGGCCTCGGCGCGCACCGGCCGGTCCACCGCCGCGTCCGGCTCCGCGCCGTCGATGTCGGCCTTGGCCCCGAACTGCCCGAAGCCGCCGAGCACGCGCCCCCGCCCCCGGCCGGCCCCGGCGGCCCGCCGTGCCTCCTGCCGTGCCGCCTTCTTGCGGCCGCGCAGCGAGACGGGGATGGACCACAGCTGGTACTTGTCGCCGCTCTCCGTGAGGACCTCGTTTGAGTACGCCGACCGGAACGAGGCGACCTGCCCCCAGGGCACCACGATCACGCGGAACGGATTGCGCACGCGCAGCCGGTCGTCGTTGGCGAAGACGGCGGGCCGCACGGTGTAGGTGGCGATGAGCGGCACGAGGAACAGCAGCGCCGCGAGCGCCAGCCAAGGGGTGCGCCCCTCCCCGGCGACCACGGCGTCGATACCGAGCCAGAGGGCGAGGGCGAGCAGCAGAACGCCACCGGCGATGCCTGCGGGCGAGCGGTAGACCCGGTCCTTGGACACGGGTACCGGAGGCTGCGGCGACGGTGACTGGGGCTCCGGGGTCGTCATGCAGCCGATTGTGCCCGACGCCACGCACGGGGCTGACGCACGGGGCTGGCAGGCGGTGCCGGACCGCGCTCACCGGCCGTGCCGCCCCTTGGACAACCACGGGACGACCGCGGAACAACCGCACGGGACTGTACAGCCGCTACGCGCGTAGATATGCTCGCCTGGTGACCATGCCCACCACTGCATCCGCTGCTCCCGCACACGGACTCGCCGACGTCACCGCGTCCGACAGCACGCTGCGCCGCTTCCTCCACGGGCTGCCCGGCGTCGACGCGGTCGGCCTGGAGGCGCGCGCCGCCTCGCTCGGCACCCGTTCGATCAAGACCACCGCGAAGGCGTACGCCCTCGACCTCGCCATCTCGATGGTCGACCTGACGACGCTGGAAGGCGCGGACACCCCGGGCAAGGTCCGGGCGCTCGGCGCGAAGGCGGCCCACCCCGACCCGACCGACCGCACCGCCCCCACCACGGCTGCCGTCTGCGTCTACCCCGACATGGTGCCCGCCGCCAAGGAGGCCGTCGCCGGCTCGGGCGTGAAGGTCGCCTCGGTCGCCACGGCGTTCCCGGCGGGCCGCGCCTCGCTCGCCGTCAAGCTGGCCGACGTGCGCGAGGCCGTGGCGGCGGGCGCCGACGAGGTCGACATGGTCATCGACCGCGGCGCCTTCCTCGCGGGGAACTACATGAAGGTGTACGACGAGATCAGCGCCGTGCGCGAGGCCTGCGGCACGTCCGCCCGTCTGAAGGTCATCTTCGAGACCGGCGAACTGTCGACGTACGACAACATCCGCCGCGCGAGCTGGCTCGGCATGCTGGCCGGGGCCGACTTCATCAAGACCTCCACCGGCAAGGTCGCGGTGAACGCCACGCCCGCCAACACCCTCCTCATGCTGGAGGCGGTCCGCGACTTCCGCGCCCAGACCGGCGTCCAGGTCGGTGTGAAACCGGCCGGCGGCATCCGTACCGCCAAGGACGCGATCAAGTTCCTGGTCCTGGTCAACGAGACCGCGGGCGAGGACTGGCTGGACAACCACTGGTTCCGCTTCGGCGCCTCCTCGCTTCTGAACGACCTGCTGATGCAGCGCCAGAAGCTGGCCACCGGCCGCTACTCCGGCCCCGACTACGTGACGGTGGACTGATCACCATGGCACCTGTTTTCGAGTACGCACCGGCGCCCGAGTCGCGCGCGGTCGTCGACATCGCGCCCTCGTACGGCCTGTTCATCGACGGCGAGTTCACCGAGGCCGCCGACGGCAAGGTCTTCAAGACGGTCTCCCCCTCGACCGAGGAGGTTCTCTCCGAGGTCGCCGAGGCGGGTGAGGCGGACGTCGACCGTGCCGTAAAGGCCGCCCGCAAGGCCTTCGAGAAGTGGTCGGCGCTGCCCGGCTCCGAGCGCGCGAAGTACCTCTTCCGCATCGCCCGGATCATCCAGGAGCGCAGCCGCGAGCTGGCCGTCCTGGAGACCCTGGACAACGGCAAGCCGATCAGGGAGACCCGCGACGCGGACCTCCCCCTGGTCGCCGCGCACTTCTTCTACTACGCGGGCTGGGCCGACAAGCTCGACCACGCCGGCTACGGCGCGAACCCGCGCCCGCTCGGCGTCGCCGGCCAGGTCATCCCCTGGAACTTCCCGCTCCTGATGCTGGCGTGGAAGATCGCCCCGGCGCTCGCGACGGGCAACACGGTCGTCCTCAAGCCCGCCGAGACGACCCCGCTGTCCGCCCTGTTCTTCGCGGACATCTGCCGCCAGGCCGGTCTCCCCAAGGGCGTCGTCAACATCATCACCGGTGACGGCCGCGCCGGAGCGGCGCTGATCGCCCACCCGGACGTGAACAAGGTCGCCTTCACCGGCTCCACGGCCGTCGGCAAGGAGATCGCGCGCACGGTCGCGGGCACCCGCAAGAAGCTGACGCTCGAACTGGGCGGCAAGGGCGCGAACATCGTCTTCGACGACGCCCCGATCGACCAGGCCGTCGAGGGCATCGTCAACGGCATCTTCTTCAACCAGGGCCAGGTCTGCTGCGCGGGCTCCCGTCTCCTGGTCCAGGAGTCGATCCACGACGAACTCCTCGACTCCCTCAAGCGCAGGCTCTCCACCCTCCGCCTCGGCGACCCGCTGGACAAGAACACCGACATCGGCGCGATCAACTCCGCCGAGCAGCTGGCCCGGATCACCGCGCTCGCCGACCAGGGCGAGGCCGAGGGCGCCGAGCGCTGGTCCCCGGCCTGCGAACTCCCTTCGACCGGCTACTGGTTCGCCCCGACGCTCTTCACGAACGTCACCCAGGCGCACACGGTCGCCCGCGACGAGATCTTCGGCCCGGTCCTGTCCGTCCTCACCTTCCGTACGCCGGACGAGGCGGTCGCCAAGGCCAACAACACGCCGTACGGCCTGTCGGCCGGCATCTGGACGGAGAAGGGCTCGCGCATCCTGGCGGTCGCGAACAAGCTCCGCGCGGGCGTGATCTGGTCCAACACGTTCAACAAGTTCGACCCGACCTCGCCGTTCGGCGGCTACAAGGAGTCGGGCTTCGGCCGCGAGGGCGGCCGCCACGGCCTGGAGGCGTACCTCGATGTCTGACCGACTCAGCGTGCTGAAGACCTACAAGCTGTACGTCGGCGGGAAGTTCCCGCGTTCCGAGAGCGGCCGGGTGTACGAGGTGACCGACGCAAAGGGCAAGTGGCTGGCGAACGCCCCGCTCTCCTCCCGCAAGGACGCCCGCGACGCGGTGGTCGCCGCGCGCAAGGCGTTCGGCGGCTGGTCCGGCGCGACGGCGTACAACCGCGGCCAGATCCTCTACCGCATCGCCGAGATGCTGGAGGGCCGCCGCGACCAGTACGTCGCGGAGGTCGCCGACGCCGAGGGCCTGTCGAAGTCGAAGGCGGCGGCGCAGGTGGACGCCGCGATCGACCGTTGGGTCTGGTACGCGGGCTGGACCGACAAGATCGCCCAGGTGGTCGGCGGCGGCAACCCGGTCGCGGGTCCCTTCTTCAACCTCTCCTCCCCGGAGCCGACCGGCGTCGTCGCCGTCCTGGCCCCGCAGGAGTCGTCGTTCCTGGGTCTGGTCTCGGTCGTCGCCCCGGTCATCGCGACCGGCAACACGGCGGTCGTGGTGGCGTCGGAGAAGTCGCCCCTCCCCGCCCTCTCCCTGGGCGAGGTCCTGGCCACCTCCGACCTCCCCGGCGGCGTGGTCAACATCCTCTCCGGCCGTACGGCGGAGATCGCCACGCCCCTCGCCGCCCACCAGGACGTCAACGCGATCGACCTCGCGGGCGCCGACGAGACGCTGGCGAAGGAGCTGGAGATCGCGGCGGCCGACAACCTCAAGCGCGTCCTGCGTCCACAGCCTGTGGACGACGCGGGCTGGTCGGCGACACCGGGCACCGACCGCATGACGGCGTTCCTGGAGACGAAGACGGTCTGGCACCCGACGGGCTCGCTGGGCGCGTCGGGTTCGTCGTACTGAGCCGCCACGTCACCGCGACCGAGCCGCGCCCTCCCACCGTCCGGGGAGGGCGCGGCTCTTCGTTTCAGTCCATCGCCGGTACGCAGCCCCGCCCAGGACGGCGTGATCCGCATTGTCGTAACCCACCGCGGCCGAACCGCCTGACCCCTCGCCGGGCCGGTGGCGTCAGCGCAGCAGTTCCGTCGCCTGCCCCACCACCGGCACGGCGCCCAACGACTGCGCCTGGGCGACCGGCCCCGTCAGGGCCGTCGAGGCCAGCGGCTGGAAGTCGGCGACCTTCGTGCCGACGCCGTTGTCCAGCGGGTCGACGCCGGTACCGGCCAACGGGTTGGGCTTGAGGTCGGCGACCGGGCCGGTGACGTAGCCGACGATGCCGGTCACGGCCTGGACGCCCGCCTGCGGGTCGATGTTGCCCATCGAGGTGGGGCGGGTGTGGGCCAGGCCGGCGATCGTCTCGCCGCCGCCTTCCGCCGCGGAGGCCGTGGCCGCACCCGCCCCCAGGGCGGCCCCTGCGGTCGCGAGCAGAACCAGGGCACGGTGGACGGTGGTGGTGCAGGGGGATGCGTGTCGGGCCATCGGTGAGCCACCTCTTGGTGTGGATTGCTACGGACTGCCCTGATAACAGCGCACACCGTGATCAGGTCACCGCGCAGTGCGATCGGGATGTGACGCGTGCGGCAAAGTCCGCCCGCGGGGTCGTACGGCGGCCGTTCGATGCCTCAGACTGGTGTCCCGTGAGCTCCCATCCGCCCATACCGACGCGAGTCGTGCTGCTCTGCGGCCCTTCCGGCTCCGGCAAGTCCCTCCTCGCCGCCCACTCCGGCCTTCCGGTGCTGCGGCTCGACGACTTCTACAAGGAGGGCACCGACCCGACGCTGCCGCTGGTGCCGCACAGCTCCGACATCGACTGGGACCACCCGGGCTCGTGGGACGCGGACGCGGCCGTCGCCGCGATCACGGAGCTGTGCCGGTCGGGCCGTACGCGGGTGCCCGTCTACGACATCTCGCTCAGCGCGCGCACCGGCGAGGAGGCCGTCGACATCGGGCGCGGCCCGCTGTTCCTCGCGGAGGGGATCTTCGCCGCCGAACTCGTGGCGCGCTGCCGGGAGCTGGGTGTCCTGGCCGACGCGCTGTGTCTGAGCCGCGGTCCGGTGACAACCTTCCGCCGCCGCTTCGTGCGGGACCTGCGGGAGAGCCGCAAGTCGGTGCCGTTCCTGCTGCGCCGCGGCTGGCGGCTGATGCGGCAGGAACGGTCGCTCATCGCGCGGCAGACGGCCCTGGGCGCGTACGCCTGCGACCGGGACGAGGCGATGGGCCGGCTGGCGGCTGCGGCGGCGGGGCGGTGCGCCACAGCGCGTACGGCGGTGTAGCGCGCCCCCCCCCGCATCCCCGTACTCCGTACCCCGCACACGCGAGAGCGGGACTGGACGGACCCCCCGGCCCTCCAGTCCCGCTCTCTTCCCCCGTGTCCCCCGTGTCCCCCGTCCCCCCGTTGTTCCCCCGTGGTGCTTCCCCGTGAGTAAGAGCCCGGCCCCCTCCCCCTGATACACCCCGGCTCGAACTTTTTTTCACGGGTCCTAGCGGGGGTCCCCCCGGACCCCCGGCCTTCAGGCGACGAGTTCGCCGAAGGCGTCCTCCCGGTCACGGCCGAAGCTGAGGACCTCGTCGTCGCGCAGCCGGCGGAGCGACCGCCAGATGCTGGACTTCACCGTGCCGACACTGATGCCGAGGATGTCCGCGATCTCCGGGTCCGTGCGGCCCTCGTAGTAGCGCAGGACCAGCATGGTGCGCTGGAGCTCGGGCAGCCGGGCCAGCGCCTGCCACAGGACCGTGCGCAGTTCGGTGCCGCGCATCGCGTCCGTGTCGCCGGGCGCCTCCGGCAGTTCCTCGGTCGGGTACTCGTTGAGCTTGCGGCGCCGCCAGGCGCTGATGTGCAGGTTCGTCATGGTGCGGCGGAGGTATCCGCCGACCGCGGCCTTGTCGCTGATCCGGTCCCACGCCCGGTAGGTCGAGAACAGCGCGCTCTGCAGCAGGTCCTCGGCCTCGAAGCGGTCGCCGGTCAGGTGGTAGGCGGTGGCGTACAGGGAGGCTCGGCGCTCCTGGACGTAGGCGGTGAACTCCGCCTCCGACAGCGAGCGGCGCTCCCCCTCGGCCTCCCCGTACGCCGTTCCCCCGTGCGATCCCCCCTGGGTCCCCCCCTTGGCGGCGTCCACCACCGTCATGTAGGTGGCGTGCTGCCGCCCGGTGCCGCGAGCGCACCCCCGCCCGCTCACGGCACCGGACTTCTCCGAAGACCGGTGTGTGTGCACGTCGTGCAGACGCGTGACCACTGCGCTGGTGCTGGTGCCGTGCAGCGTGTTCATCTCGCGCCTCCCGTCGTGGACTTCCGGTGTTGCCTGTGCCGAAAATCTTGCCGGGGCGACTTCATGGCCGTGTCCGCCGACTGTCACAGACCTGTCACAGGGGTCCGTCACCGGTACCGCACGGTTCCTTCACAGGCTCCGGCGGCAGGGCGGGCGCCGTTGTGGACCCACAGGTCGAACCGCACCCCCTCCATGGGCCAGAATGAGCCCGTGCCTTCCCTGTTGCTGATCGAGGACGACGACGCCATCCGCACGGCCCTGGAGCTCTCACTGACGCGCCAGGGTCACCGGGTGGCCACCGCTGCCAGCGGTGAGGACGGTCTGAAGCTGTTGCGCGAGCAGCGGCCGGACCTGATCGTGCTGGACGTGATGCTGCCCGGCATCGACGGGTTCGAGGTGTGCCGGCGCATCCGGCGCACCGACCAGCTGCCGATCATCCTGCTGACCGCGCGCAACGACGACATCGACGTGGTCGTCGGTCTCGAGTCGGGCGCCGATGACTACGTGGTCAAACCGGTCCAGGGCCGGGTGCTGGACGCCCGTATCCGGGCCGTGCTGCGGCGCGGGGAGCGGGAGTCCAGCGACTCGGCGAGCTTCGGCAGCCTGGTCATCGACCGTTCCGCGATGACCGTGACGAAGAACGGGGAGGACCTCCAGCTCACGCCGACCGAGCTGCGGCTCCTGCTCGAACTGAGCCGGCGGCCCGGACAGGCGCTGTCCCGCCAGCAGTTGCTGCGGCTGGTGTGGGAGCACGACTACCTCGGCGACTCCCGGCTGGTGGACGCCTGCGTGCAGCGGCTGCGCGCCAAGGTCGAGGACGTGCCGTCGTCCCCGACCCTGATCCGTACCGTGCGGGGTGTCGGCTACCGGCTGGATCCGCCTCAGTGACACAGGAACACCAGGGGGGTTCACGCGGCTGGGCCGCGGCTCGCAAGGGAGTCTGGTCCGGGCTGCGCTTCACCAGTCTGCGTCTCAGGCTCGTCCTCGTCTTCGGTCTGGTCGCGCTCACCGCGGCCGTCTCCGCGTCCGGCATCGCCTACTGGCTGAACCGGGAGGCGGTGCTGACCCGTGCCCAGGACGCCGTGCTGCGGGGCTTCGAGCAGGAGATGCAGAACCGCGCGGGCGCGCTGCCGGAGCACCCCTCGCAGGACGAGTTGCAGCACACGGCGGAGCAGATGGCGAACAGCAGTCAGCGGTTCAGCGTGCTGCTGGTCGCCGAGAACTCCGACGGGAAGACCGTGTACGGCAGTTCCGGCGGGCTGGGCGGCTTCTCGCTGGCCGACGTGCCCGAGTCGCTGCGCACCGCGGTGAACAAGGAGCAGAAGCTCACCTCGGCCAACAAGCACCCGTACCACCTGTACTGGCAGCGGACCACCGAGGACGACACCCCGTACCTCGTGGCCGGCACGAAGGTGATCGGCGGCGGGCCGACGGGCTACATGCTCAAGTCGCTGGAGCCGGAGGCCAAGGACCTGAACTCGCTGGCCTGGTCGCTGGGGATCGCCACCGGGCTCGCGCTGCTCGGCTCCGCGCTGCTCGCCCAGGCGCTGGCGACGACCGTGCTCAAGCCGGTGCACCGGCTGGGGGTCGCGGCGCGGCGGCTCGGCGAGGGCAAGCTGGACACCCGGCTGCGGGTCTCCGGCACCGACGAACTGGCCGATCTGTCCCGGACGTTCAACAGTGCCGCCGAGAACCTGGAGAAGCGGGTCGCGGACATGGCCGGCCGGGAGCAGGCGTCGCGGCGCTTCGTGGCGGACATGAGTCATGAGCTGCGCACCCCGCTGACGGCGCTCACCGCGGTGACGGAAGTGCTGGAGGAGGAGCTGGAGTACGAGGGTGAGGGCGAGGGCGGGAGTTTCGACCCGATGGTCGAGCCCGCCGTACGGCTGGTGGTCAGCGAGACGCGGCGGCTGAACGACCTCGTGGAGAACCTGATGGAGGTCACCCGCTTCGACGCGGGCACCGCCCGGCTGGTCCTCGACGACGTCGACGTGGCCGACCAGATCACCGCCTGCGTCGACGCCCGCGCCTGGCTGGACGCCGTCGACCTGGACGCCGAGCGCGGCATCCACGCGCGGCTCGACCCGCGCCGGCTGGACGTCATCCTGGCCAACCTGATCGGCAACGCGCTCAAGCACGGCGGGTCGCCGGTGAGGGTGTCGGTGGCGCGGGCGGACGACGAGATCGTCATCCGGGTACGGGACCACGGGCCCGGCATCCCCGAGGACGTCCTGCCGCACGTCTTCGACCGCTTCTACAAGGCGAGCGCGTCCCGGCCCCGCTCCGAGGGCAGCGGGCTCGGCCTGTCCATCGCCCTGGAGAACGCGCACATCCACGGCGGTGAGATCAGCGCCGAGAACCATCCCGAGGGGGGTGCGGTGTTCGTGCTGCGGCTGCCGCAGGACCCGTCGCCGCCGGCGGACGGTGACGACAGCTCCCCGGAGGACGAGAGCAAGGGCGAGGACCCGAAGGGACAGGTCTGATGACCGTACGCCGTCGGCCGGCACTGCGCGGGGCGGTTCTGTGGGCCGTGCCGGCCCTGCTGCTCACCGGGTGCGGCATCCGCGCCACCGAGGTGCCCACGGACTTCGGTCCGGCGCCCTCGCGGGCGCGTTGCTCGCTCGCCGGTCCGGACGCGGCGGAGCAGGCCGCGCCCGGGATGCCGGTGCGGGTGTTCCTGCTGTGCGGCTCGTCTCTGGTGGCCGTGGACCGGACGGTACGCGTTCCGGAGGCCGCGGCGGACTCCGGACGGCGGGCGCGGGTTGCCCAGGGGCTGCTCGACGAGCTGGCTCAGTCGCCGTCGGCCGCGGAGAAGCAGGCGGGGTACACGACGGACGTGCGCGACGGGATCACCGTGAGCGGCCCACGGCCGGGAGACCCCGAGGACACGCTGCGCCTGGGCACCGCCCCCGACGACCTCACCCCGTACGCGCTCGCCCAGGTGGTGTGCACCTTCTCCGACTCGGCGGCGGCCGAGGGCGACGGCTCCGTGATCCTGGCCGGCCCCTCCGACGCGCCCGCCCGCCGCTACTCCTGCACGGACGAGGTCCGCGCCCGGCCGGGCAGCAACGAGCCCCCGTCCACCGAGGTCACCGGCGGCTGACGGGCCGGAGGGGCTGCGGGGGCGCCGGGCCGTTCCGTGGAGGCCGGCGGTGTCCCGTGAGACGCGGGGCCGCCTTGTGGAGCGCGGTGCCCGTGACCGGGGCTGGGGAGGCTGCTGCCCCCCAGGGCAGCGGAGGCGTGCACCGGGCCGCGCGAGCCGCCTGACTGCCCTGCACGGCACGGCCCAGCAGGGACCGTACGACCTGAACCGCGGGAGCAGCCGACACCGACCCCGGGACCACGGGACCGGCCGACACCGCCCGCGAGGACCGTGCGGCACCGAACGCAAGGACCGTGCGACGTGGGCCGTGTGGCGCAAGCCTCACCCTTGCGTGGGAGGGGCCGGAACCGCGCGCGGCGGCGGCCGCGTCTAGGGGGGCGTGCAGCGTCATGGGTTCCTCGGCGGCAGCGCCGCGCTCCGCATCCGTGTGACAGGAAGTGTCCTCCTGGTCGCACATCTCGCGTTCGTCGCCTGGTACACGCTGCGGCCGCTGGACGTGCCCTGGGTGCTGCCGCCGAACCTGCACCCCTTCGAAGGGATCCGCGCCGATCTGGAGCTGGGCTGGCCCGCGGCCGCCCGGGCCATCGGCGGGTCGCTGGCACTGCTGGCGCCGCTGGGCGTGCTGCTGCCGGTGGCGGGCGGCCGGCTGGGCGTCTCTCCGCTGGGCTCGCTGCTGCGCACCACGGCCGCGGCGGCGCTGCTGTCACTGGGCATCGAGCTGCTGCAGACCGGGGTGCCCGGCCAGGTCGTCGACGTCGACTCGCTGCTGCTGAACACGGCGGGCGTGGCCCTCGTACACCTCGCCGTCGTACCCGCGGGCCGCGCCCGGATCCGTCGCTGGTCCGAGCGGGCGCCGCGGGAGGACCTCCCCCAGGAGGAGCCCGCTCAGGGACGGACCCCGACGATTCCCAGGGTCGGTATCGCCCCGTAGAGCGACGCTTTGTTCCGTTCGTCTCCGTAGCGTGGAGGGCAGATGAAGGGGAAGCCGACAGGCAGACCCCGCCACACGCTGACGAAGGAGCCGCGATGTCCCGCCTCGCCCGCCCCACCCACGGCCGCATGATCGGCGGAGTGTGCGCCGCGCTGGCCCGGCGCTTCGGCACCTCCACCACCACGATGCGGGTGATCTTCGTGGCCTCCTGCCTGCTGCCCGGCCCGCAGTTCCTGCTCTACCTGGCGCTGTGGATCCTGCTGCCGTCCGAAGAGAAGGCCGCGCGGACGGCCTGGTGACCGGCCCGCGTCGAAAGTGACGGCGCCCGACTGACGTACCTCCCCTCTGGTACACCGAAGGGGCGCACCCGGGAACACCGGGTGCGCCCCTTCCGGCGCGTCTGGAGCTGTGGGTCAGCCGCCGATCGGAAGGCCGTTGACCGGCAGGCCCTGGGTGGGCAGGCCCTTGGCAGGCAGACCGCCGAGGAGCCCGGCGACCGGCTTGGTCGGACCCTCGGAGAGCTGCTGCTCGACGACCTGCTCGACGACCGGCTGCGCGGCGGTCAGACCCGTGGCGGAGACCTGGCGGCCCTGCTCCACGATGTTGCCGGCGCCGGGCACCACCTGGGAGACGGTCTCCGCCGGGAGCGTCCGGGCGACGGAGTCCACCGTCTGGGCGGTGTCCGGGAGTGCGGGGGCCGCGGTGGCCGCACCCGCGCCGGCGGCGGCGAAGGCGGCACCGAGGGCGGCGACGCCGAGGGTCTTGGCAGCAGACTGCTTCATGAAATGCGTCCTCGAATGGGATGACGGGGATGTGAGCGGTCCTTGACCGTAAACACGCATCACCCCCCGCGGCAAACATCGAAATGCGGACGGATTGTGAAAGCCCGTCCGCATTTCCGTATTACCGTCCCCCGTCGATCAGCCCTCGCCCTCGACAAACGCCCTGGTGGAAGCAGTCTGCTGGAACAGCCATTCGGACTTCAGCTCCGCATATCCGGGTTTGATGACGTCATTGATCATGGCCAGTCGTTCATCGAAAGGAATGAACGCTGATTTCATCGCATTGACGGAGAACCACTGCATGTCGTCGAGCGTGTAACCGAACGCGTCGACAAGGTGCTCGAATTCGCGGCTCATGCTGGTGTGGGACATCAGCCGGTTGTCCGTGTTCACCGTGGCACGGAAGTGCAGCCGTCGCAGCAGGCCGATCGGATGCTCGGCGTACGAGTCCGCCGCGCCGGTCTGGAGGTTGGAACTGGGGCACAGCTCCAGGGGGATGCGCTTGTCCCGTACGTACGAGGCGAGCCGGCCGAGCTTGACCGTGCCGTCCTCGTGGACCTGGATGTCGTCGATGATGCGCACGCCGTGCCCGAGCCGGTCGGCGCCGCACCACTGGAGGGCCTGCCAGATGGACGGCAGGCCGAAGGCCTCACCCGCGTGAATGGTGAAGTGGTTGTTCTCCCGCTTGAGGTACTCGAAGGCGTCCAGGTGCCGGGTGGGCGGGTAGCCGGCCTCGGCGCCCGCGATGTCGAAGCCGACGACGCCGAGGTCGCGGTAGCGGTTGGCGAGCTCGGCGATCTCCAGGGCGCGGGCGGCGTGCCGCATGGCGGTGAGCAGGGCGCCGACGCGGATGCGGTGGCCGCCCTCCCGGGCCCGCCGCTCGCCCTCCCGGAAGCCCTCGTTGACGGCCTCGACGACCTCTTCGAGGCTGAGACCGCCCTCCAGGTGCTGCTCGGGGGCGTAGCGCACCTCGGCGTAGACGACGCCGTCCTCGGCGAGGTCCTCGGCGCACTCGGCGGCGACCCGGACCAGGGCGTCGCGGGTCTGCATGACGCCCACGGTGTGGGAGAAGGTCTCCAGGTAACGCTCCAGCGAACCGGAGTCCGCCGCCTGGCGGAACCAGGTGCCGAGCCGGTCGGCGTCGGTCTCCGGGAGGTTCGAGTAGCCCGTGGCGTGGGCGAGTTCGACGACCGTGCCGGGGCGCAGCCCGCCGTCGAGGTGATCGTGCAGCAGAACCTTCGGCGCCCGGCGGATGTGGTCCGGCGTCGGTGTCCTCGCGCTGGTCTTCGCGGTGCTCTGGCTCGTCATTTCCGCACTCTAACTCCTACGCGCGTAGAGCACCGGGCGAACGCCCGGACCCGGTCGAACGCGGCGACGAGGGCGGGCTTTACGGATCGGTCGATATGTAACGGTGACTGCGATGACGGGTGGCGTACACCCGGTCTTCTGAGAATGTTCTGCCATGGCACAGCAAGCGACGCCGGCCCGTCGGGCCCGGCTGGGGCGAACGCTCGGTCCGGAGGGGACGGCGGTGAGCGGGGTGGTGCTGCTGCTCCCCGCCGGGGACGAGGTGTCCAGCCGCAAACCGTCTCCGCTGCTGGCGGCGGCCTCCGTGCGCACGCTCGGGCGCCGGCTCGCGCGCGCGGGGCGGGACGAGGGCCTGGCCACGCATGTCGTGCACTACCGCTACCGGGGCTGGAACGGTGCGGAGGCCCACCTGGCCCGCGACGCCGAGTGGGCCGCCGGCGAGGCCGTGCGGCGCTACGGCGACGTGCCCGTCTGCCTGGCCGGCCTCGGCATGGGCGGGCGGGCCGCGCTGCGGGCGGCCGGGCACGAGGCCGTCAACTCCGTGCTGGCGATCGCCCCTTGGCTGCCCGACGAGGACATGGCCGCGTCCCCCGAGCCGGTGAAGCAGCTCACCGGGCGGCAGGTGCTGATCGTGCACGGCACCAACGACGAACGCAGCGACCCCGAGCTGTCGTTCCGGCTGGCCTCCCGGGCAAAGAAGGCCAACCGCGCCGTGTGCCGGTTCGAAGTCCACTCCGACGGCCACGGCTTGCGCCACTACCGGGAGGAAGTGGCCGCGCTGGCGGAGGACTTCGTGCTGGGCGCGCTCTTCGGGCAGTCCTTCTCCCGCCCACTGGAGGACGCGCTGGCCGCTCCCCCGCCGCTGGGACTGCGGATGCCGTTGGCGGTGGGGTTCGGGAAGTCGTTGCGGCGATAGCCGTACGCCGCGGTCAGTCCGGGAGGAGGTGGCCCCTCCTCGACAGCAGGAACTTCTTGAACGCCGCCACCGGGGGCGTGTCCGTGCGCCCCGCCAGCCAGGCCACGCCGATCTCCCGGGCCGCGCGCGGCGCAGTGACCGTCAGTTCCACCACGCCGGGCCGGGGCACCGCGGGCGGCGGCAGGAGCGCGACGCCGAGGCCGGCGGCGACCAGGCCCCGCAGGGTCTCCGCCTCCTCCCCCTCGAAGGCGACCCGGGGCCGGAAACCCGCCTCCTTGCACAGGGCGTCGGTGATGCGGCGCAGGCCGTAGCCGGGCTCCAGGGTCACGAAGTTCTCGTCGGCGGCCTCGGCGAGGCGGATGCGCCGGCGGCCGGCCAGCGGGTGGTCGGCGGGGACCACCAGGCGCAGCTTCTGCTCGTCCAGGCGGCGGGCGACCAGGTCGGGGGCGTCCGGCACCGGGGAGGTCAGGCACAGGTCGAGTTCCCCGGCGCGCAGGCGTTCCAGCATCGCCTCGCCGTAGTTCTGGACGAGGCTGAAGCGGACCCGGGGGTGGTCGGCGCGGAAGGCGTGCAGCAGACCGGGGACGGTCTCGGCGCCCATGGTGTGCAGGAACCCGAAGGCGACCTTGCCGGTGGCCGGGTCGGCGTCCGCGCGGACCTCCTCGGCGGCCCGCTCGACCTCGGCGAGGGCGCGCTCGACCGAGCCGAGGAAGGTGCGCCCGGCGACGGTCAGCGCGAGGGTGCGCCCGCGGCGGACGAACAGGTCGACGCCCAGGTCCGCTTCGAGCCGGACGAGGGCCCGGGAGAGCGTCGACTGGGGGACGTTCATCTCCTGCGCGGCGCGGGTGACGTGCTCGGTACGTGCCACGCCGGCGAAGTGCGCCAGGCGGGGCGCGAGCAGCGCGACGATGTCTTCTGTGTCACCGGAAGGTGACAGGCGCGCCTGTGAGCTTTGCTGATGCACCATGGGAACGATTATGACCATTCCATGCATTGGACGGATGAGTCGCGGCCTCCGTACGGTCCCGGTATGACTCCCGCCGATACCGGGGCGTCCACCACCGTGGGCGCCTCCGCTTCCGTCTCCGCACCCGACGTCCACGCATCGCGCATGGCCCCCGGCGGCCCCGGCTACCGCCGGATGAGCCTCGCCCTCTTCCTCGCGGGCGTCGCGACCTTCGCGCTGCTCTACTCCACCCAGGCGCTGCTGCCGCTGATCTCCGGCGACATGGGTGTCACGGCGGGCGACGCGAGCTGGACGGTGGCGGCGGCGACCGGTGGCCTGGCGGTGTTCGTCCTGCCGATGAGCGCGCTGTCGGAGCGGTTCGGACGGCGTACGGTCATGACGGCGTCCCTGGCGGTCGCGGTGACCGTCGGGCTGCTGGTCCCCTTCGCCCCGTCGCTGCCGGCGCTGGTCGCGCTGCGGGCGGTGCAGGGTGCGGCGCTGGCGGGGCTGCCCGCCTCGGCGACCGCGTACCTGGCGGAGGAGGTCACCCCCCGGGCGCTGGTCACGGCGATCGGCCTGTTCGTGGCGGGCAACAGCGTCGGCGGGATGAGCGGCCGGGTCATCACCGGCTGGGTCGCCCAGGAGTGGGGCTGGCGGGTCGCCGTCGGCGTGATCGGCGTGGTGGCCGTGGCGTGCGCCGTGGCCTTCCGGATGCTGCTGCCGGCGCCCAGGCACTTCACCGCCGGCTCGCTGCGCCCGCGGGTGCTGGCCCGCACGGTCCGCGACCACCTCGCCGACCCGCTGCTGCGCCGCCTGTACGCGATCGGCGCGCTGTTCATGACGGTGTTCGGCGGCGTCTACACGGTGATCGGCTACCGCCTGGCGGAGGCGCCGTTCTCACTGCCGCAGGGCCTCATCGGGTCGATCTTCCTGGTGTACCTGGTGGGCACGGTCTCGGCGTCCACGGCGGGCCGCCTGGTGGGCCGCCTCGGCCGGCGCGGGGCGCTGTACCTGGGCGGCGGCACGACGGCGGCGGGCCTGCTGCTCTCCCTCGCCCCCTCCCTCCCGCTGGTCCTGCTGGGCCTGGTGCTGATCACGGCGGGCTTCTTCGCCGGGCACGCGGTGGCCTCCTCGGCGGTGAGCCGGACGGCCACGCACGGCCGCGCGCAGGCCTCGGCGCTGTACCAGTCCGCCTACTACATCGGCTCCAGCGCGGGCAGCACGGTCGGCGCGATGGCCTTCCACTCCAGTGGCTGGGCCGGAACGGTCGGCGTCGGGCTGCTGGCGGTGCTGGGCGTCGTGGCGATCACGGTGGCCGGGTCGCTGGCGGCACGGCGCACGGGCGGGGGCGTGCCGGCGCGGGCCTGAGCGCTCCGGGCACGCCGTCAGGCACACCTCGTCCACCTGCGGTTTTCCTGACTGCACAGGCCATTGTCAGTCCCCTGCGGTAGCTTCCGAAGTGCGAGGCGCGAAGACGCGCACGACGGGAAGGCCACAGGGGTGGGTGGACGATGACCAACGGCACCGTGACGACGGAACTGGATGCCGCGCTGGAGAAGCACCGGGTCGAGCTGACGGGGTACTGCTACCGGATGCTCGGCTCCTCCTTCGAGGCCGAGGACGCGGTCCAGGACACCCTGGTCCGCGCCTGGCGGAGCTACGACAAGTTCGAGGGCCGCTCCAGCCTCCGCTCCTGGCTCTACCGCATCGCGACCAACGTCTGCCTGGACATGCTGACCGCGGGCAACAAGCGGGCCCGCCCGATGGACCTGACCGACTCCACGCCCCTCGCGCAGGCCGCCCTCTCCCCCCGCCCGGACAACACCTGGCTGGAGCCGATGCCGGACGCCCGCGTACTGCCCACGACCGCCGACCCGGCCGAGGCCGCGGTCGCCAAGGAATCGGTGCGGCTGGCCTTCATGGCCGCGCTCCAGCAGCTGCCGCCCAAGCAGCGGGCGGTGCTGATCCTGCGCGAGGTGCTGGCGTGGAAGGCGAGTGAGGTCGCCGAGCTGCTCGGCACGTCGGTCGCGTCGGTCAACAGCGCCCTGCAGCGGGCCCGCGCCACCCTCGCCGAGCGGGCGGAGCACGGCGAGGGGGCGGCGGTCTCGGACCCGCTGGACGAGGAGCAGCAGAAGCTCCTGGAGCGCTATGTCGCGGCCTTCGAGGGCTACGACATGACGGCGCTGACAGCGCTGCTGCACGAGGACGCCATCATGACGATGCCGCCGTTCGACCTGTGGCTGTCCGGCTCGGCGGACATCACCGGCTTCATGACCACCCTCGGCGCCGCGTGCGCGAACTCGCGGCTGCTGCCGGTCAACGCCAACGGGCTGCCCGCGTTCGCGCACTACAAGCCGGACCCGGAGGCGGGCGGCTACGCGCCGTGGGCGGTCCAGGTGCTGGAGATCTCAGACGGCCGCATCACCGGGTTCCACTGCTTCCTCGACACCAAGCGGTGGTTCCCGCTGTTCGACCTGCCGCTCCGTCTCGAAGCGGAGGCCGACGAGGTCGAGGAGGGCGTGTAGCGCGGGATCCGGGTCGCGCAGCCGGATCCGGCCCCCGGCCCGCCGGGCGGCGAGTTCCAGGCGGGCCAGCAGATCGACGACGGCGAGCCCCGGGGGTCCCAGCCCGCCCACGTCGCAGACGACCACCCCGGCCCGGGTGCTTTCCATCAGCGCGCGCACCTCGTCGCAGAGCCGGGGTGTCTCCCCTCGGGAGACAGGCCCCGGCAGCACGAGTACGGCGGGTGTCACGGCGTCCACGTGCGGTAGACCCCGGGCGGGCCGGGAACTCATCGGTGGCCGCCGGCAGAGATCACATTGACGTGCGCACAGCCTCCGCCGGAGGGTTTGCTGCATGCCCCACGTATCTCCGCCCCGTGCCCTGCCGTCCCAGGCCCGTCCGCGCGGCGGGGAGGTGCCGTGCAAGGGGTACTGACCGGCTTCGCCGTGATCGCGGTCGTCATCGCCGTCGGCTATGTGCTCGGCCTGCGGGGCCACCTCGGCCCCCAGGGACGCGAGGTCCTGACGAAGCTCGCCTTCCACGTGGCTTCCCCCGCCCTGCTGTTCACGACCCTCGCGACGGCCGACCTGTCGGTGATCTTCTCCAGCCGGCTGCTGGTCACGGCGCTGTCGACGGTGGTGGTGGCCGGGGTCTTCGTCGCCGTGGGCGTCGCGCGGCGCTGGGGCGGGGGCCGGACGACGATCGGCGCGCTCTGCTCCGGCTACGTCAACTCCGGCAACCTCGGCATCCCGATCGCCGTGTACGTCCTGGGCGACGCCTCGCTGGTGGCGCCGGTGCTGCTGTTCCAGCTGGTGCTGGTGACACCGGTGGCGGTGACGATCCTGGACCTGTCGAGAGGGGGCGGGACGGGCCCGTTGTGGCGGGTGCTGCTGACGCCGCTGCGCAATCCGATAGCGCTGGGCTCGCTCGCGGGAGTCGCGGTAGCCGCGAGTGGTGTCCGCGTGCCGGACGCGGTGATGGATCCGGTGACCTTGATCGGCAACATGTCGGTCCCGGCGGTCCTGCTGGCCTTCGGCATCGGCCTGTGCGGCTCCACTGTGCCGCTGCGTGGCGTGGAACGGCGGCCGGTGCTGCTGGCGGTGGCGCTGAAGACGGTGGGGCAGCCGACGGTGGCCTGGGCGCTGGCGTCCGGAGTGTTCGGGCTGCGGGGCGCCCAACTGCTCGACGTGGTGGTGACGTCGGCGCTTCCGGCGGCACAGAACCTGTACACGTACGCGTCGACGTACGGGGTGGGCGAGCGGCTGGCGCGGGACGCGATTCTCGTGTCGACGGTGGTTTCGGTGCCGGTGCTGGTGGGGGTGGCGGCGGTTCTGGGGTGAGTCAGCGTCCAGGAAACTCGCTGGTGGCCAGCGCGCTTTGGAAGGGCGCCGGCAGCACGACGGGATCGCCGACTTTCCCTGCGTACAGAACCCGATAGGAGACGATCTCCACGACGAGTTCGGCCTCGGACGCGGGGATCAGGTGCTCGTCTCCCTCGCGCAGCAACGCCTCCGGCACCACAGCCAGGTCCGGCTCGAAGAGACCGAGTCGACCGGGCGCGGCGAGCGGGAGCCGCTGGTAGATGCCCCCGTCTTCCGGGATGACGTCGTAGAGGCGTCGTTGCACGCGTTCGGCGACGCCGTTGTGCGCGACGGATGAGAGGGGCGTGACCGTGATGAGCCCTTCGACGATCTCCGCCTTGCACCCTTTCGGCGCCTCCGTCTGACGCCGGACCCAGACGATCTCGTCCCACGCGTTGTCGGCCAGGATGCAGTCGCCCTCGAATTCCCGCATCCCGTCAGTCAACATGCCGAACGGGACCGGCGGACATCCGCCGGTCCCGTTCACCCGATCGAGGAAACCCCTGGTCAGGCGATACGTTCCCGCACCACCGGCGTCGCCGTGAAGTCCGTGCCCGCCGGAGCCACGTCGTAGGAACCCTCCACCGCCGCGAGCGCGTACTCGAAGCGGTCCGGGGTGTCGGTGTGGAGGGTCAGGAGGGGCTGGCCCTCGGTGACCGTGTCGCCGGGCTTGGCGTGGAGTTCGACGCCCGCGGCGGCCTGCACCGGGTCCTCCTTGCGGGCGCGGCCGGCGCCCAGGCGCCAGGCGGCGACGCCGATGCCGTAGGCGTCGAGGCGGGTCAGGACGCCGGAGGCACCCGCCTTCACCACGTGCTGTTCCTTCGCCGTGGGCAGCGGGGCGTCCGGGTCGCCGCCCTGGGCCGCGATCATGCGGCGCCAGACGTCCATCGCGGAGCCGTCGGCGAGGGCCTTCGCCGGATCGGCGTCCGGCAGCCCCGCCGCGTCCAGCATTTCGCGGGCCAGGGCCAACGTCAGCTCGACCACGTCCGCCGGGCCGCCGCCCGCCAGGACCTCGACCGACTCGCGGACCTCCAGGGCGTTGCCCGCGGTGAGGCCGAGGGGGGTCGCCATGTCCGTGAGGAGCGCGACCGTCTTCACGCCGTGGTCGGTGCCGAGGCCGACCATCGTGGAGGCCAGCTCGCGCGCGTCCTCGACGGTCTTCATGAAGGCGCCGCTGCCCACCTTCACGTCAAGGACCAGGGAGCCGGTGCCCTCGGCGATCTTCTTGGACATGATGGAGGAGGCGATCAGCGGGATCGCCTCGACCGTGCCCGTGACGTCCCGGAGGGCGTACAGCTTCTTGTCGGCGGGGGCGAGGCCGTCACCGGCCGCGCAGATCACCGCGCCCACTCCGTCGAGGACGTCCATCATCTCCTCGTTGGAGAGCAGGGCGCGCCAGCCGGGGATGGACTCCAGCTTGTCCAGGGTGCCGCCGGTGTGGCCGAGGCCCCGGCCGGAGAGCTGCGGGACGGCCGCGCCGCAGGCCGCGACCAGCGGGGCGAGCGGCAGGGTGATCTTGTCGCCGACGCCGCCCGTGGAGTGCTTGTCGGCGGTCGGGCGGGACAGGGAGGAGAAGTCCATGCGCTCGCCGGAGGCGATCATCGCGGCCGTCCAGCGGGCGATCTCGCCGCGGTTCATGCCGTTGAGCAGGATCGCCATCGCGAGCGAGGACATCTGCTCGTCGGCCACCTCGCCGCGCGTGTAGGCGTCGATGACCCAGTCGATCTGCTCGGCACTGAGTTCGCCGCGGTCCCGCTTGGTGCGGATGACGGAGATGACGTCCATGGCCATGGAGGCTCGCTTCCTTACGTGGTGAGGTGGTCGGGGCCGAAGGCCTGCGGGAGCATCTCCGAGAGGGGGACGATCCCCGCCGGGGTCTCCAGCAGCATCTCCGGGCCGCCGAACTCGTACAGCAGCTGCCGGCAGCGGCCGCACGGGACGAGGATCTCGCCGTGGCCGTCGACGCAGACGAAGTGCGTCAGCCGGCCGCCGCCGGTGAGCTGGAGCTGGGAGACGAGACCGCACTCGGCGCACAGGCCGATGCCGTAGCTGGCGTTCTCGACGTTGCAGCCGGTGACGGTGCGGCCGTCGTCGACCAGGGCCGCGGCGCCGACGGCGTACCCGGAGTAGGGGGCGTAGGCGCGGTCCATCGCCTCGCGGGCCGCCGTGCGCAGCGCGCCCCAGTCGACGTCGGTCATTTGCCCTGTCCCTTCCGGTACTGCATGCCGTTCGCCTTCGGCATCCGCAGCCGCTGGGCGGAGAGGGCGAGGACGACGAGGGTGATGACGTACGGCGTGGCGGAGACGACCTGGTTGGGGACGTCGTCGGTGGTGGCGTACCAGGCGAAGACCAGGGCGCCGATCACCACGGTGATCGCGGCCTTGACGTACTTCTTGCGGACCGCGAGCCAGATGGCGCCGGCGACCAGCAGCAGCGCGCCGAGCAGCAGCAGGGCGTGGACGTTGGCGGAGCCGCCGCGCAGGTTGAGGCTGTCGGTGTAGCCGAAGAGGCCGGCGCCGATGGCGAGGCCGCCAGGCATCCAGTTGCCGAAGATCATCGCCGCCAGGCCGATGTAGCCGCGGCCGCTGGTCTGGCCCTCCAGGTAGAAGGGGTTGGCGACGATGGAGAGGAAGACGCCGCCGAGGCCGGCCAGACCACCGGAGATGATCACGGCGAGGTACTTGTACTTGTAGACATTGACGCCGAGGGACTCGGCGGCGACCGGGTTCTCGCCGCAGGAGCGCAGGCGGAGGCCGAACGGGGTGCGCCACAGGATGTACCAGCTGGCCGGGATCAGGGCGACGGCGATCAGGGTGAGCCAGGAGACGTCGGTGACCAGGCCGCCGAGCAGGCCGGCGATGTCCGAGACGAAGAACCAGTGCTGGTCGTTGAGGCTCTCCAGGCCGTCGGAGAGCCCTGGCACCGAGAAGTGGCCCAGCGAGTCGACCGGCGGGGACTGCTTGGCGGAGCCGCCCTGGTGGCCCTCGAAGGCGAGCGGGGCGAGGTAGCGGGTGGCGCCGAGGGCGAGGATGTTGATGGCCACGCCGGAGACGATGTGGTTGACGTTGAAGGTGATCGTCACGATGGCGTGCAGGAGGCCGCCGAGCGCGCCGCCGACGATGCCCATCAGGACGCCGGTCCACGGGCCCCACTGGAAGCCGGCCCAGGCACCGAACCAGGTGCCGAGGATCAGCATGCCCTCGAGGCCGATGTTGATGACGCCCGCGCGTTCGGCCCACAGGCCGCCGAGACCGGCCAGGCCGATCGGCACCGCGAGCTGGAGCGCGGTGGACATCTGGCTGACGTTGGTGATGCCGTTGGCGCCGGTGATCAGGCGGACGATGGAGGTCAGTGCCAGGGCACCGGCGATGATCAGCAGCAGGACGGGCAGCGAGATCCGGCGGCCGGCCGGGGCCCCGTGCTCCAGCGTGGGCTGGTTGAGGTCGGTTGCGGTGGTCATCGGCCAGCCACCTCCTTCTTGGTGTTGTCGGTGGCGCCGAGGACGTGGCCGGCGGCCAGCTCCGCGCCGACGCGGCGCTGCTGGCGGCGCAGGCCCCACTCGCGGACGGCCTCGTAGGAGACGACGACCGAGAGCACGATCAGGCCCTGCATGATGACCGCGATCTCCTTGTCGTAGCCGTGGAAGTCCAGCTCGGGGCTGGCCTTGTCGAGCCAGGCCCACAGCAGGGCGGCGAAGGCGATGCCGACGGGGCTGTTGCGGCCGAGCAGGGCGATGCCGATGCCGAGGAAGCCGATGCCGGTGGGGAAGTTGAGGCTGTAGGTGTGGGTGTCGCCGAGGAGGATCGGCAGGCCCGCGAGGCCGGCCAGACCGCCGGAGAGCAGCATCGCGGTGAGCACCATGCGCCTGGGGTTGACGCCGCTGGCCGCGGCGGCGGACTCGGAGGCGCCGGAGGCGCGCAGGTCGAAGCCGAAGCGGGTGCGGTTGAGGACGACCCAGTAGCCGATGCCGAGGAGGACGGCGAGGATCACCAGGCCGTAGATCTCGCCGGCCGCGCCCATGTCGATGCCGGGGATCCAGCCGGACTCGTGCATCTCGCCGGTGGTGTTGTTGTTGCCGATCTTGACGCCGAAGACGTCGGGCAGCCAGAGGTAGCCGATGACCGAGGTGGCGATGGCGTTCAGCATGATCGTCGCGACCACCTCGCTGACGCCCCGGGTCACCTTGAGGACGCCGGCGATGCCGGACCAGAAGGCGCCGGTGAGGACGGCGGTCAGCAGGAGCAGCGGGATCTGGAGGAAGGCCGGGAGGTTGGCGTGGGCGCCGACGATCGCGGCCATCATGGCGGCGAGCTGGTACTGGCCGTCGACGCCGATGTTGAACAGGTTCATCCGGAAGCCGATGGCCACCGCGAGGGCCGCGATGTAGTACATCGACGCCTGGTTGATGATCAGGACCTGGATGTCGGAGAATCCGGCCTGCTCGAACATCAGGGCGAACGGTTCGACCGGGTTCTTGCCCGAGGCGATCAGGACGATCGCGCTGAGCACGAAGGCCACGGCGAGCGCGATGACCGGGCCGGCCACCGCGAGGAGCACGCGCTCCTTGTCGAACTTCTTCATCAGCGGGCCTCGTCTTCCGCGCCCTGACCGGCGTCGGTCGGGGTCTCTTCGTGTTCGAGGTGTCCGGAGGCGGCGCCGGTCATCGCCGAGCCCAGCTCCTCGGGGGTGATGGTGGCCGGGTCGGCGTCGGCGACCAGCCTGCCGTCGTAGATCACCCGGAGGGTGTCGGACAGGCCGATCAGCTCGTCCAGGTCGGCGGAGATCAGCAGGACGGCCAGGCCCTCGCGGCGGGCCTCGCGGATGTGGTCCCAGATGGCGGCCTGCGCGCCGACGTCCACACCGCGGGTGGGGTGGGCGGCGATGAGGAAGCGCGGCTTGTGGCTCATCTCGCGGCCGACGATCAGCTTCTGCTGGTTGCCGCCGGACAGGGAGGCGGCGGTGACGTCGATGCCGGGGGTGCGGACGTCGTACGTCTCGACGATGCGGCGGGTGTCGTCCTGGGCGCCCTTGAGGTCGAGCCAGACGCCCTTGCTGTTGGGCTTCTCGGTGACGTGGCCGAGGATGCGGTTCTCCCAGAGGGGGGCCTCCAGGAGCAGGCCGTGGCGGTGTCGGTCCTCGGGGATGTAGCCGACGCCCTGTTCGCGGCGCCCCCGGGTGGGCAGCGCCGTGATGTCCTCGTCGAGGAAGCGGATGGTGCCGGAGTCGGCGTGTCGCAGGCCGATGAGGGCGTCCACCAGCTCGGTCTGGCCGTTGCCCTCCACGCCGGCGATGCCCAGCACCTCACCGGCGTGGATGGTGAAGGTGATGTCGTCGAGGAGGGCCTTGCCGCCGGGGGCCGCCAGGCGCAGCTTGTCGACGGCGAGGACCTCGCGGTCGGTGACCGTGGACTCGGCGGTCTCGGGGGTGGGCAGCTCGCTGCCGACCATCAGCTCGGCGAGCTGGCGCGGGGTGGTCTCGGACGGGACGGCGGTGCCGACCGTCGTGCCGCGCCGGATGACGGTGATGTCGTCGGCGACGGAGAGGACCTCGCCCAGCTTGTGGGAGATGAAGATGACCGACAGGCCCTCGGCCTTCAGCTCGCGCAGGTTGTCGAAGAGCGCGTCGACCTCCTGGGGCACGAGGACGGCGGTGGGCTCGTCGAGGATCAGCGTGCGGGCGCCGCGGTAGAGGACCTTGAGGATCTCCACGCGCTGGCGGGCGGCGACGCCGAGCTCCTCGACCAGGCGGTCGGGCTCCACGCCGAGGCCGTAGCGCTCGGAGATCTCCTTGATCTTGCGGCGGGCCTTGGCGCCGATGCCGTACAGCCTCTCGCTGCCGAGGACCACGTTCTCGAGGACCGTGAGGTTGTCGGCGAGCATGAAGTGCTGGTGGACCATGCCGATGCCGCGGACGATGGCGTCGGCGGGCGAGGAGAAGCTCACCTGCTCGCCGTCGACCGTGATGGTGCCCTCGTCCGGCTTCTGCATGCCGTAGAGGATCTTCATCAGGGTCGACTTGCCGGCGCCGTTCTCGCCGACGAGGGCGTGGACGGTGCCCTTGCGGACGGTGAGGTGGATGTCGTGGTTGGCCACGACACCGGGGAACCGCTTGGTGATCCCGGCGAGCTCGACGGCGGTCACCGATTCGTTGACCGCCGCTTTGGCCGGAGGGCTGCTGGACGCGTTGATGGCGCACTCTCCTGGGGACGGGGGCCGTCTACGCGCGTAGCGCCCCTACGGCATCTAAAAGCGGCGGCGGCACATCGACACGACGGGGTACGGGGAGGGACCCGGGGGGCGGCCTCCCCGTACCCCGTCGAGCGGTGCGACCACCGCGGTTACACGCTGTTCGAGGTACTGCTGGTGATCAGCTGCTCTTGACCTTGATCTCGCCGCTGACGATCTTCTCCTTGGCCGTCTTGATGGCTTCCTGGAGTTCGGCGTTGTCCGCGAACTTCGGGTTGGAGTTCGAGAGGCCGACCTCGCCGGACTTCAGATCGCCCCGAACGATACCGGTCTCGGGCTTGCCGTCCTCGACCGACTTCGCGAGGTTGTAGACCGCCTTGGCGACGTCCTTGGTGGCCGAAGTCAGGATCCAGTCCTTGTACTTCGCGAGGGCGTCCTGCTTGTACTGGTCGGAGTCGACGCCGATCGCCCACACCTTGTTGGCGGCGGCGGCCTCGATCACGCCCTGGCCGGAGAGACCGGCCGCCGCGAACACGACGTCGGCCTTCTTCTCGATCTGGCCCTCGGCGGCGGTCTTGCCCTTGTCGGGGCTGGAGAAGCCGCCCTCCTCCGCGGTCTGCGTCAGGTACTGCGAGATGACCTTGACCTTGGGGTTGGTGTCCTTGACGCCCTGCTCGTAGCCGGCCTGGAACTTGTGGATCAGCGGGATGTCCACACCGCCCACGAAGCCGACCGTGTTGGTCTTGGTGCTCTTGGCGGCGGCGACACCGGCGAGGTAGGAGGCCTGCTCCTCGTTGAAGACCAGGTCGGCCACGTTGTCGGCCTCGATCGTGGCGTCGTCCACGATGCCGAAGGTGGTGTCCGGGTACTTCTCGGCGGCGCTCTTCAGCGCGGCGGCGTACGCGTAGCCGACGCCGACGACCGGGTTGTAGCCCTGCTTGGCCAGGGAGACCAGGCGCTGCTCCTTGTCGGCGTTGGTCTCGCCGTCGGTGGGCTCGATGGCGGCCGTCTTGTAGCCGAACTCCTTCTCCGCCTGCAGCAGGCCGGCGTGAGCGGCGTCGTTGAAGGACTGGTCGCCCTCACCGCCGACGTCGTAGGCGATGGCGAGACCCTTGTCGCCCTTGGACTCCGACGACCCGGAGGAAGTCGAGGTGCCGCCGCAGGCGGTCAGGGCGAGGGCCAGGGAGGCGGTCGCTGCGCCTGCGACCGTGATCCGGGAAATCCGGCGCATGTCTGGTGCTCCTGTCGTACAAGCGCCGGGGACGGTTCGGGTACGGCGCTGGCTTCGCCGCAGATTAACGCGCGTAGACCTGCCTGAAAACCCCTTCTGTCCTTCTTGTTATCCGCCCGTGAGCAAGGGGGTCCGGGCGGGCGTGCGGGGCTTGCCGGACGCAAACGGGGGACGGCGGAGAGTGACGCCGGGGCGGGCGGGACGACCGGTCGCGGCACGCCGAAGCGGGCGGGCGCCGGGGGACGCCCGCCCGCTTCGGCGTGCTGCTGTGCGCTGCCGCGCGGGGCTACTCCGTCCTCACCTTGATGGAGCCGGAGATGATGCCTTCCTTGGCCTTCGCCACGGCGTCCGTCAGGCCCGGGACCTCGGCGTACTTCGGGTTGGCGTCGGACAGGCCCACACCGTCCGACTTCAGGTCGAAGGTCTGGACGCCGGTCAGCGGCTTGCCGTCCTCGACCGACTTCGCCAGCGCGTACACCGCGCCGTCGATGTCCTTGAGCGCGGAGGTCAGGATGTAGTCCTTGTACGCCGCGAGGGCTTCCTGCTCGTACTGGTCGGAGTCGACGCCGATCGCCCAGACCTTCGCCTTCGCGGCGGCCTCGATCACGCCCTGCCCGGAGAGGCCGGCGGCCTGGTAGACGACGTCGGCCTTCTTCTCGATCTGGCCCTCGGCGGCGGCGCGGCCCTTGTCGGGGCTGGAGAAGCCACCCTCCTCCGCGGTCTGCGTCAGGTACTGCGAGACGACCTCGACCTTGGGGTCGGTGTCCTTGACGCCCTGCTCGTAACCGGCCTCGAACTTGTGGATCAGCGGGACGTCCACGCCGCCGACGAACCCGACGACGTTCGTCTTGGTGGCCTTGGCCGCGGCGACGCCCGCGAGGTAGGAGGCCTCGTTCTCGGCGAAGACGAGGGAGGCGACGTTCTTGGCCTCGACCACCGAGTCCACGATGCCGAAGGTGGTGTCCGGGTACTTCTCGGCGACCGTCTTCATCGCCGGGGCGTAGGCGAAGCCGACGCCGATGACGGGGTTGTAGCCCTGCTTCGCCAGCGAGGAGAGCCGCTGCTCCTTGTCGGCGTCGGTCTCGCCCTCGGTGGGCTCGACGGCGGCCGTCTTGTAGCCGAACTCCTTCTCCGCCCTCTCCAGGCCCGCGTGGGCGGCGTCGTTGAAGGACTGGTCGCCCTCGCCGCCGATGTCGTAGGCGATGGCGAGGCCCTTGTCGTCCTTGCCTCCCTCGTCACCGCTGTTGCTTTCGCTGCTGGTGCCGCCGCAGGCCGTGGCGGCGAGTGCGAGCGACGCGACCCCCACCGCGGCGCGGGTCAGTCTCGATGTCCGACGCATCTGAAGTTCCCCATTCTCCAAAGCCCCGCAGCGGGTGCTCGGTTCGGCGCAGATTAACGCGCGTAGAAACTCCTGGGAACGGGGTTGCGCGGCGCCGTTATCCATTCGTGCCGCGGGGTGCCAGGGGTGTGCTTCGCGCGTGCCAGGAGCGTGCGGCGCGGCCTCGTGCGCTTGTGCATCAGGCTGCCCCCGGCCCGCCGGGGCCGCAACCTCGGGGGGCGGGTGCCGGGCCCCGGGGGTTCACTGCACGGCGTCGATCAGCGCCGCCGCGGTGAACATCTCCACGCCGACGGTGATGGCCGCCTCGTCCACGTCGAAGTCGCCCTGGTGGAGGTCGCGGATCACGCGCTCGCCGGGCGGGCGGACGCCGAGGCGGGCCATGGCGCCGGGCACGTGCTCCAGGTACCAGGAGAAGTCCTCGCCGCCGAGGCTCTGCTCCGTGGACTCGACGGAGTCCGTACCGCGCCGCGCGACCATGGCGGCCTGGAGCAGTTCGGTGCTGGTGACCTCGTTGACGACCGGGGGCACGCCGCGGACGTAGGTGATCTCGGACTTGGCACGGTAGAGGTTGGCGATCTCGTCGATGGCGCCGACCACCAGGTCGGGGGCCTGCCGCCAGGCGTCGAGGTCGAGGCAGCGGACGGTCCCGGCGAGTTCGGCGTGCTGCGGGATGACGTTCGGCGCGTGGCCGGACTCCATCCGTCCCCAGGTCAGGGCGAGGCCGCTGCGGCTGTCCACGCGCCGGGCGACGAGTGGCGGTACGTCGGTGACGACGCGGGCGGCCGCGGTGACCAGGTCGGTGGTGAGGTGCGGGCGGGCGGTGTGTCCGCCGGGGCCGTCGAGGGAGACCTCCAGCCGGTCGCAGGCGGAGGTGATGGGGCCGACCCTGAGACCGATCCGGCCGGCGTCCACCCGGGGGTCGCAGTGCACGGCCAGGATGCGGCGCACCCCGTCGAGCGCGCCGCCCTCGATGGCGTCGGCGGCGCCGCCGGGCAGCACCTCCTCGGCCGGCTGGAAGACCAGCCGCACGGGCCGGGGCAGCAGACCGCGCTCGTGCAGGGCGGCGAGGACGAGCCCGGTGCCGAGGACGACGGTGGTGTGCACGTCGTGTCCGCAGGCGTGGGCTCGGTCGGGGACGCGCGAGCGGTATTCGCACTCGCTCTTGGTGTCCGGGATGGGCAGGGCGTCGATGTCGGCCCGCAGGGCGAGCATGCGGGGGCCGCCGGTCCACCGCCCCGAGTCGGTGTTGGTGCCGATGTCGCAGACGAGCCCGGTCCCGACGGGGAGCACCCGCGGCTTGAGGCCGGCCCGCTCCAGCCGTTCCTTGATCGCCGCGGTGGTGCGGAACTCCTGGTTGCCCAGCTCGGGGTGCATGTGCAGGTCGCGGCGGAAGGCGACGAGCTCCGCACGGAGCACGTCCGGCAAAGTGCCGGGCAGCACGGATTCACCGGGAGTGTCGGCCTCGGTCTCTGGGGACATCAACACGTTCACCCTTTGCAGCGTAGGGCGCCCGAGCGACCGGTGGACCCACGATCAACAAAAATTCAGCCCCTCAGGGGAAGAAAACTGGGCCGCCCTACGCATAGCCATCATCTTGCCTGGGTAAGCTCGGCCGCCTTTCCGACCGAGCCGATCATGAGGGATCAGTCCTCTCCCTCACGGTTACCACGCCGGGCCCCCTCCACGCTCCCCCGAGCCCCGGCTGTCGGCGTCGGAGGTCATGTACGGGAGCGGTCGAGGCAGAGGAACACCGTCAGGGTGGCGGCTCCGGCGAGGGGTCCCAGCAGCTCCAGAAGAACAGGGCGAGGAATCGACACACCGGCCAGTCGGCGAGGTCGCGGGGTTCGACGTTCCGTGTCACGTTCATGGAACCAGCCTCCGGCCGGCGGCCGGACGACGGCATGAGCGCGGCTACTCATCCGCCCCGTCCGCCGCCGACACCCGGAACTACCCCACCACCGCCGACAGCCGGTGCGCGCCCCGGGCCGAGCCGGTCACGCCGTTCAGGAAGCCGCGGGCCCGGGGGGAGGCCGACTCGGTGAGCCAGGCGGGGTCGATGTCGCAGACGGCGACGCGGGCCTCGGTGCCGGCCAGGGCGAGGGGCAGGGTGTGGACGACCGTGGAGGGGAAGCTGAGGATGGTGCGGCCGATCGGGCCGCGGCGGGCGATCAGCTCCAGGGGGAGGTCGGGGCGGACGATCTCCAGGCCGGTCTCCACGGCCAGCCGGTGGAGCTTCTCCGTGCCCTCGCGGCGGTGGGCGAAGTAGCGGGCCGCGCCGTGGGTCCTCGCCAGGGCGCGTACGGCGTCCAGGTAGCGGTCGGCGTCCACGACACCGGTCTCCACCAGCGACGTGCCGACCATGTCGGCACCCTTGGTGATGCGGGGCGGGCCGAAGCGGGCGCGGGTCCAGGCGAAGTCGTTGGCGGTGACGGTGACGCCGTCGGGGATGTCCTCGATCGGCATGGAGGAGAAGACGGAGACCTGGCGGTCGGGGGTCGGGGTCAGGCGGTGGCGGGCGGAGCGTGACACGGGGGCGAAGAGGAGGTCGCGGGGGCCGGGCCGGCTGCCCTTGCGGTGCCAGCGGACCAGGCGCTCGCCGTGCGCCAGCTGGGTGACGAACTCCATGGTGGCCGTGCCGTCGTCGACCACGACGAGGTCGTGGGCGCGCGTGATGGTCAGGAGCAGTTGTACGTAGCGGGAGAACGGGTCGCCCATGACGATCCGGTCGGCCCGGCGCAGCGCGCCGGCCAGGCCGCCCACCGTGCGGAAGGGGGCCGTGGCGCCGCCGCGGGCCTCCTCCCAGCGGATCTCGTGCCCTTCCTGCCGGGCCAGTTCCGCCATGCGGCGCAGCTGGCCCCGGGTCATCGGATCGACCGGGGACAGGACCACGAGGGTGAGCTCCGCGCCGGGTGCGCGGGTGTGCGCCCACTCCAGCACGTTCAGCAGTTGTACCGGGCTCTCGACGAAGGCGAGAGTGCGGGGGCCGGCGTTCCCGGCGCGGGGGCTCATCGGTGTGGGACCGTCCCGTGGTGAGGGCGTGGTGGGGTGTCGGGCCGGGCGGTCAGACGGTGACCGGCTCGCCCGCGGCGTCGGCGATCTCCGCCTCGGCGACGACGCCGGGGACGCGGCGCAGCTTCTTCATCGGGCCGAGCTCGGAGTCGTAGACCTTCTTCACGCCGTCGCCGAGGGAGGCCTCGATGGTGCGGATGTCGCGGACCAGGCGGGTCAGGCCCTGCGGCTCGACGGAGGCGGCCTGGTCGGAGCCCCACATGGCGCGGTCGAGGGTGATGTGGCGCTCGACGAAGGTGGCACCGAGGGCGACGGCGGCGAGGGTGGTCTGCAGGCCGGTCTCGTGACCGGAGTAGCCGATCGGGACGTTCGGGTACTCCTGCTGGAGGGTGTTGATGACGCGGAGGTTCAGCTCCTCGGCCTGCGCCGGGTACGTCGACGTGGCGTGGCACATGAGGATGTTGTCGGAGCCGAGGACCTCGACCGCGTGGCGGATCTGCTTCGGGGTGGACATGCCGGTCGAGAGGATGACCGTGCGGCCCGTCGCGCGCAGGGCGCGCAGCAGTTCGTCGTCGGTGAGGGAGGCGGAGGCGACCTTGTGGGCGGGGACGTCGAACTTCTCCAGGAAGGCGACGGCCTCGGTGTCCCACGGGGAGGCGAACCAGTCGATGTTCTTGGTCTTGCAGTAGTCGTCGATCTGGCGGTACTCGTCCTCGCCGAACTCGACGCGGTGGCGGTAGTCGATGTACGTCATCCGGCCCCACGGGGTGTCGCGCTCGATGTCCCACTGGTCGCGCGGGGTGCAGATCTCCGGGGTGCGCTTCTGGAACTTGACGGCGTCGCAGCCGGCCTCGGCGGCCACGTCGATCAGCTTGAAGGCGTTCTCGAGGTCGCCGTTGTGGTTGATGCCGATCTCGCCGGTGATGTAGACGGGGCGGCCGGGGCCGGCCTCGCGCGTACCGAAGGTGCGGATGCGGGAGTTGGTGCTCATGGCGGGGATTTCCTTACTTGGACTGGGTGATCGTGGGGGATTCGAGGGAGTCGGGTACGTCGGGGAAGTCGGGTACGTCGAGTGAGGGGCCGAGGATCCAGCTCGCGATCTCCCGGATGGCGCCGTCACCGCCGGGGACGGTGGTGACCGCGCGGGCCGCGCCGCGTACGGCGTCGTGGGCACTGGCGACCGCCACGGGCCAGCCGACGAGGGAGAAGCACGGGAGGTCGTTGACGTCGTTGCCGACGTAGAGCACGCGTTCGGGCGCGATGCCCTGTTCCTCGCACCACTGCTTGAGGGCGAGGTCCTTGCGGTCGATGCCGTGCAGCACGGGGAGCTTGAGCTTGCGTGCGCGGGCGGCGACGACCGGGTTCTGTTCCGTGGACAGGATGAGCATCGTCAGGCCGCTGCGGCGCAGGGCGGCGATGCCGAGTCCGTCGCCGCGGTGCACGGAGACGAACTCCCGTCCGTCGGAGTCGATCAGCACCCGGTCGTCGGTCTGGGTGCCGTCGAAGTCGAGGACCACCGCGTCGATGTCGGCGGCTGCGGGGAGGCGGGTGGGAGGCTCCACAGCGAGGGCGCCGGGCCGCGCGGCGTCGAAGAGGGGCGCCAGCGCGCGGGCGCGGGCCAGGTCGTGCGGGTCGTCGATCTCCAGGACCCGGGCGGGGTCGGTGCGGACCAGTTCGGTGCGGCCGAAGAAGCGGTGCCGGTGCTCGCGGAAGCCGGGGGCGGCCATGGCGTAGGCGGCGCCGGTCTCCAGCAGGTCCTGGGGGCGGTCCTGGCGGCGGGGGCGGTAGGTCTTGTCGTGGTTGACGCCGTAGCCGCCCTCCTCCGGACCTTCCTCGCCGTCGCCGTCGCGCCAGACGAAGCCGTGGAACGGCGCGACGGTCACCGCGGTGTCGGCGCCCTTCTCGGCGACCGCGCCGGCCACCCCGTCGATGTCCTCGCGGACGATGAAGGGGCTGGTGCACTGCACGAGCAGCACCACGTCGACGGCGGCGCCGTGCAGGGCCTCGTGGGCGTCCATGGCGTGCAGTACGGCGGCCTCGGAAGTGGCGGTGTCCCCGGCGATGGCGGCGGGCCGCAGCACGACCTCGGCGCCGGCCTGGCGGGCCGCGGCGGCGATGGTCTGGTCGTCGGTGGAGACCACGACGTCCGTCACGAGACGGGTGGCCCGGCACTCGCGGACGGCGCGGGCCACCAGGGGCACGCCGCCGACCGGGGCGAGGTTCTTCGCGGGCACGCCCTTGGAGCCGCCGCGCGCGGGAATCACCGCGAGCACTCGGCGCATCGAAGCGCCTCGTCCCGCTTCCGGGTTGGACATGGGGTCTGCTCCTTGCGGGAGGGACACGGGGGTGGAGGGGGCCGTCGGTACGGCCGCGCGGGGTCGCGGGTTCGGAGAAGCCCCCGGCGTTGCGAGCCCAGCAGGCCCAGCAGGTCCAGCAAGGGGCTGCGGTATCGATGTGGACCGCAGGACCGAGGAAGACCGCGGAACCCCGGCGGTCCCGGTCGTCGGCCCGGTCACAGCTCCCCCATCCGGCGGATCACCGGGGCGACGCGCTGGACGCCGTGGCGGTAGGCGCCGCGGGCGGCGCGGCGTACGACCTGGCGGACCGGGCCGGGGGCCTTGTCGGCGGCGGGGGCGCCCGGCAGCGGGGTGCCGTCGGGGGCGAGGTGGTGGCGGGCGAGGATGCCGGGGAGGTAACCGGGGGCGGTGGCGGTCGTGTAGTACGGGGCGAGCGGGGGCAGGCCGCCGGGGCGGCCGCGCAGGGCGGCGATGCGCTCCCTGGCCCGGTCGAAGGCGGTCTCGTAGGCGCCGCCGTCGGCCGCCACGCCCTGCCGGGCGACCCACTCCGCGTCGGGCACCGGGCGGTGGCCCTCGTCGAGCTGGTCCCAGGAGGCGAGGCAGCCGGAGCCGACGAAGTGGTGGTTGCCGAGCGCCTCGCGCACACCGAGGTCGGTCAGGACGACCGTGGGGATGCGGCGGTGCAGGGACTCCAGGGCCGCCGTGGAGCTGATGGTGACCAGGAGGTCGGTGCGGTCCAGGACCTCGCCCATGTGGCCGTACATCAGGCGGAAGTTGGGCGGTGGGTCGGCCCGCTGCACCAGCTTCTGGTACGGCAGTTCCTCGATGTGCGTGGTGTGCTCGCCGGGCTTGGAGCGCAGCTTGAGCACGACTTCCCGCCCGGGGTGCCGGCGGGCGTGCCGGATCAGCCGTTCGAGGAGGTACGTACGGTCCCTGCGGTTGTCCGGCACGGAGGGCTGGGCGGCGAAGACGACCGTGTAGGGACGTTCACCGGCCCCGGGCTCCCCCGCGTAGGCGGCTCCGCCGAGGAAGGGCAGGGCGACCTCGGTCACCGCGGAGGCGTCGGCGCCGACCCCCTCGTACACGGCCCGGAAACGGTCCGCGTCCTGGCGGGAGTTGGCGAGGACGACGTCGGCACCGTGGCGCAGCAGCAGGCCGTCGGCGAGCTTCTCGTAGACGACGCCGACGTAACCGGTGACGACCACGGGCCGCTCGGCGCGGTCCTGCCAGACCCGTCCCAGGCCGTGCAGCATCGCCTGGACGCCGCCGCCGACCAGGGCGAGGACGAGGACGTCGTAGGAGTCCTCGCCGGTCGCGTCGCCCATGGCGCGCAGGAACTCGACGGCGGTCACCTCGCGGAGCGAGTCCGCGGTGACGCCGACTTCCGTCAGCTGGCGGGGGGTCGGGGTGGCTCGGCCGCGCAGGAGGTAGCCGTCGAGGCGGATGTCCGTGTCCTCGGGGGATTCGGGGCTGATGCGGCTCGCGGTGAGCGCGCCCCATTTCCACCGGGTGTCGGAGTCCGCCAGGACGGCGACTCGCAGGGCCTTCGTCGTACTTGCTGGCACGCCGTAGACGCTAGGAATCCATTTCTAGGAACCGCCCAACCGGAATCCAACAAATGGTGAACAGCACATCGCCGAACGGGGAATCGGCCTGCCCGGCGCCCGGAAAAATGTTCGCTTCACTGCTTCGCCACGCCGCGTTCACCTCATATCAAGGTGCGAGTAAAGCTGAATGCCGGGCCGCCGCATAACGTCGGTGACGTGCCCAAGCTCTCCGTCATCGTGCCGTTCTACAACGTGCGGCAATACGCACCAGACACCCTGCGGAGTCTGCTCGCCAACGCGCGGGACGACTTCGAGTTCATTCTCGTCGACGACTGCTCCACCGACGGGACCGTGGACCTCCTGGCCCGCGCCGAGCGGGAGCTGCCGGGGGCGGTGCTGGTCATACACGAGCGGAACGGCGGCCTGGCCACCGCCCGCAACACCGGCATCGACCGGGCGCGCGGCGAGTACCTCACCTTCCTGGACGGCGACGACTGGCTGGCGCCGGGCCACTGCGCCCGGCTGGTGGACGCGATCGAACGGCTGGACGTCGACTTCGTACGCACCGACCACGTGCAGTGCACGGGACGGTCCCGCACCCTGCACCGGGTGCCGCACGGCCGCCGCAACACGGCGCTGCGGCCCCGCGACGCGATCCTGCCCGCGCACCGGACCACCTCCGTCGACTACGCCTACGCGTGGGCGGGCGTCTACCACCGCAGGCTGGCCGAGCGCGGTCTGCTGCACTTCACCGACGGGCTGCGCACGGCCGAGGACCGGCCGTGGATCTGGAAGCTGCACCGGGAGGCGGAGTCCTTCGCCGTGACCGGACTGCTCGGCGTCTTCTACCGGCGCGGGGTGGCGTCCTCGCTCACCCAGATCGGTGACGTCCGTCAGCTCGACTTCATCCCCGCCTTCGACGAGGTGCTCGCCGGGGCCGCCGGCGACCCGGACGCCGGGCGGCTGGTGCCGAAGGCGGTACGCACGTACTGCGCGATCATCTCCCACCATCTCGGTGCGATCGAAAGGTTCGAGCCCGCCGTGGCCCGGAAACTGAAGGTGATGAGCGCGGCGGCGCTCGGACGGATGCCGCAGCAGGCGCTCGACGAGGTGCTGGACTCGATGGACGCCGAGCGCGCCACGCGGCTGCGGCGGCTGCGGCGCCGTGCGGGGGCGGCCCGGCGGGAAGCGGAGGCGGCGGCGTGACCACGCAGATCTTCCTGGCCTCGACGCTGTACGGCACGGCCACGCTCGCCGCGGCCCTGGACTCCGGCTGCTTCGACGCGGCCGACCGGCGGATCCTGCTGGTCTCGAACAACGCGGCGACGCCCGAGACGACGCCGGCCGTGGACGCGATGCCGGGCTTCGAGCAGCTGCGGGGCCGGTTCGACGACGTGGTGTCGTGGAACGAGGCCGTCTTCCCCTTCCACCCCTCCGACTGGTCGCCGCGCTCCGGCGACGTGCCCCTGTGGGAGCGGCACCTGCGGCGGGCCTGGTCGCTGGGCGACGACGACGTGGCGCTGGCCGTGGAGTCGATCCAGGTGCACCCGGCGCTCGGCGTGGCGCAGATCTTCACCGACGCGCCGCTGACCGTCTACGCGGACGGCCTGATGAGCTACGGGCCCACCCGCACCAAGCTCGCCCCGCTGGTCGGCACGCGCGTGGAGCGGCTGCTCCACCTCGACCTGGTGCCGGGGCTGACGCCGCTGCTGCTCTCGGAGTTCGGCGTGGCGCGGGAGGTGGTGCCGGCCGCGGCGTTCACGAAGGTGCTGGCGCAGGTGGCGGGCACCGGCGCCGGGCTGCCCGACGTCGAGGAGCCCGCCGTCCTGCTCGGCCAGTACCTGTCGGCGCTGGGCATCCTCTCCCCCGAGGAGGAGGAAGACCTGCACGTGCGGATGCTGACGGGCGTCGCCGCCCTCGGGCACACCCGCGTGGTGTTCAAGCCGCACCCCACGGCCCCGGCCCGCTTCACCCGCACCCTGGAGGGGGAGGCCGCCCGGCTCGGTGTCGACCTCACGGTGGTGGACACGCCGGTGCTCGCGGAGGTGCTGTTCCAGCGGATGCGCCCCGCGCTGGTGGCCGGCTGCTTCTCCACGGCACTGCTCACCGCGTCCGCGCTGTACGGGCTGCCGGTCGCCCGGGCCGGCACCGAGACGCTGCTGGACCGGCTGACGCCGTACGAGAACAGCAACCGCGTGCCCGCGACCGTCGTGGACGCGCTGCTCCCCGACCTGGCCGACGCGGCGGCCGTGGCCGACGGCCGGCCGGGCATGGACGTGGACGCCCTCGCCGCGCTGGTGCGGGCCGTCGGGTTCGCGATGCAGCCGAAGGTGCTGCCGGAGCTGCGGCCGGCGGCCGAGGAGTACCTGCGCGAGCACCTGGACGCCCGGACCTGGCGGTACTTCAAGAAGCGGAGGCTGACCTCGCTGGGTCTGCCGGGCGGCATCCCGGCGCGCCTGGGCTTCCTGCCGCACAACGCCGCCGCGCGCAAGGTGGTACGGCGGGCGCGGTCCCTGCGGCGGTCGATCGGAGGGTGAGCGCAGAACACCGGGAGCCCGGCGCGACTCACGAATTCGACAAGGGACACCAAGAATTCATTTCCGCTGCGAATGGATTTCGCCTCCCCGCGACTCGTGCGTCACCGCCGGCTCCGGGCGCGTAGTTAGCCTGTTCCAATCCCCGACCTTCGAGCGTGAGAGGCCCGCGTGCCGAAACTGTCCGTCGTCGTCCCCATGCACAATGTGGAGGCATTCGCCGAGAGCACTCTGCGAAGTCTCGCCAACAACGCGGACCCGGACTTCGAGTTCCTGCTCGTCGACGACTGCTCCACGGACGCCACGTCATGGGCGGTCGACCGCTGGGCGGAGGGACGCGCCGACGCCAGGGTGATCCGGCACGAGCGGAACATGGGCATCGCCCAGGCCCGCAACAGCGGGATCGACGCGGCCCGGGGCGACTTCGTCACGTTCCTCGACGGGGACGACTGGTACGGGCCGGGGTACCTCGCCGACCTGGTGTCCTGTGTGGAGGAGCTGGGCTGCGACTTCGCGCGCACCGACCACGTGCAGGCCACCGGGACCGAGCGGGTGATCCGACGGCCCCCGGCCCCGGCGCGCAACACGGTGATGGACCCGCGCGACGGCATAGCGCCGCCCCACATGGAGACGATGGTCGACTATCCCTTCGTCTGGGCGGGGATCTACCGCCGGCACCTCTTCGACGACGGCGGGATGCGCTTCGCGACCGAACTGCGCACGGCAGAGGACCGGTTGTGGATCTGGCGCCTGCACCTGAAGGCGACGTCGTACGCGTCCGTCGGTCTGCACGGGGTCTTCTACCGCCGGGGCGTGGCCACCTCCCTCACCCAGATCAAGGACGCCCGCCAGCTCGACTTCATCCCGGCCTACGACATGCTGCTGAAGGACCTGCTGGCGGACCCGGAGGCCGAGCGCTTCCTCCCGAAGGCCGTACGGACGTACTGCGCGATGATCGCCTTCCACCTCGGCAAGGTGAGCGAGTACGAGAGTTCGGCGGCCCACCGGCTGCGGCGGGAGGCGCGGGACGCGCTGCACCGCATGCCCCAGCACGTGCTGGAGGAGACCCTGCGCACCATCGACAAGACTCGGAGCAGGTTGCTCGGCCGCCTGCGTGACGGGCGGAAGGCTGCCTGACCCATGCCTCACAAGACCCAGATCTTCCAGGTCTCCACCCTGTACGGGGCGGCCACCCTCGCCGCGGCGCTCGACGCGGGCCTGTTCGGACCGCGCGACGGGGTCCACCGCGTCCTGCTGGTCTCCAACAACGCCGCCATACCCGAGACCGCGCTGCGTCTCGACGAGATGCACGGGTACGAGCGAATATCCGGCCGGTTCGACTCCGTCGTCAGCTGGAACGAGGCGATCCGGCCGCACCACCCCAGCGCCTGGGGCCCGCGCGGCAACGACACGGTGCTGTGGCAGAAGGCCTTCCGGCTCGCCTGGGGCATCGGCGAGCGGGACCTGATCGAGCTCGCCGTCGAGTCCATCCAGGTCAACCCGGCCCGCGCGCTGGCGGCGATCTTCTCCGAGGCGGCCCTGCACGTCTACGCCGACGGCCTGATGAGCTACGGACCGACCCGCGAGAAGCTGCCCCTGACCCTCGCCCGCCGCATCCGGCGGCTGCTCCATCTCGACCTGATACCCGGTCTGAGGCCCTTGCTGCTCTCCGAGTTCGGGGTCGAGCCGGAGATCGTCCCCGACGACGCCTTCCGCGCGGTGCTCGACGAGATCTCCCGGGACGCGGCCGACGACCCCCGCCTGCCGTCCGTGGTGCGGGAGAAGCCGACGGCCGTCCTGCTCGGCCAGTACCTGGCGGCGATCAACATCCTGAGCGCGGAGGAGGAAGAGGACCTCCACGTCCGCATGCTGACCGGTGCCGCGCGCGCCGGGCACCGGTCCGTGGTCTTCAAGCCCCACCCGACCGCCCCCGCCGGTTACACCGCGGCGCTGAGCAAGGCGGCGGCGGACGCGGGCGTGCGGCTCACCGTCCTGGACGCGCCCCTGCTCGCGGAGACGCTGTACGACCACTGCGCGCCCGAACTCGTCGTCGGCTGTTTCTCGACGGCGATGGTGACCGCCTCGGTGTACTACGGCGTGCCCGTCGCCCGGGTGGGGACCGCGCTGGTGATGGAGCGGCTCACGCCCTACCCGAACAGCAACCGGGTGCCGCTGGCCGTCGTCGACCACCTCGTGCCCGACCTGGAGCGCGGGCAGACCCCGGCCCTCGTCGGCACGGCCCCCGGGACGCTCTCCCCGCTGATGCGGGCGATCGGCTTCTGCATGCAGCCCAAGACGTACGCGGAACTGCGCGAGCCGACGGAGACCTGGCTGCGGGCCAACCTGGCGGCCACCCCCGGCCACTACTTCCCCGAGCTGCGGCTGACCGAGCTCGGGCTGCCCGGCAGCCGCCCGCAGCTGCGCGCGAAGCTCCAGGTGCGGCGGGCCCGGCGCGTGGTGCGCAGGGCGGTGCGGCGCGGCGCCGGGAAGAAGTGACCCGGTAGGACCGGGACGGGGCGCGGGGCCGCGCCCCGTCCGGCTCAGCCCAGCCAGCGGCCCAGCCGCAGCCGCGTCCACAACAGGGCGGCGGCGAACGACAGCACGACCGTGACCGCCGTGAGCCCGGCGAGCCCGGCCACGGCCGCCGGCCACCCGGCTTCCGCCGAGACCAGGCGCGGGGCGACGGCCTCCAGGAACAGCAGGTGCACCAGGTAGGCGCCGAAGGAGGCCCCGGCGAGCCTGCCCAGCAGCGGGCGGAACCGTTCGGGCACCCTGATCCGGTTGAGGGCCATCAGCAGCGTCCCCGCCAGCAGCGCCACCACCAGCGAGGCGTACGGGCTCGGGAAGTGCACCCGGTGCTCGTACACCGCCACCGCCGCCCACGCGCACAGCCCGCCGGCCAGCCACAGCACGCGCCTGCGACGGCCCGCGACGGCGGAGCCCGGCAGCGACAGCAGGACGGCGCCGACGACCGCGTAGACGATCTGGTAGACGCCGAACTGCCAGGCGAAGGGCGGGAGACGGACGTCGAGGAGGCGGCCGAGGTCGCCGAGGAGGGTCGGGGCCAGCGCCAGGGCGAGCAGGGCGGCCCCCGCGCCCCACGGCCGCTTGCCGGCCCGGACGAGGACGGCCACCGACAGCAGCAGGATCACCGGGACGTACGCGTACAGGTACCAGAGGTGGAAGGCGGGCCGCACCGAGCCGAACAGCGCGTCCCACGCGAGGTCGCGGGTGGGGTCGGTGTTGGTGTCGCGCACCCGGTCCCAGGCGAGGTAGGCGGCGGTCCACACGGCCATCGGGACGACGATCCGGGTCAGCCGCTTGCGGATCTGCCCGCCGTCCCGCGGCGGCGCGCCGCTCAGCACGACCCAGCCGGCGATCGCGAAGAACAGCGGCACGGCGCACCGGCTCAGCGCGTCCCCGGCGAGCGCGGTCCAGTAGACGGGCCCGCCCTCGGCCGGGGTGCGGTCCACGGCCTTCATCAGTTCGCCCGCGGCGTGGCAGACGATGACCCCGACCGAGGCCAGGACCCGGACGAGGTCGATGTCGTACCGGTGCCCGCCCCGGGGGCGCGGGGCCGGTGTCCCCGCCGTGACGGAGGCGGGGGCGGGGGTGCGCGGGGACTCGGTGGCGGTCAGGGGCTCGGCGGCGATGGGTGGTCACTCCCGGATTGGACGCGCGGGCCCGCCGGTCTGCGGCGGGGCCGGGGGGACGGAGGTCCGCGCCGCGCGCTCCCGCTGCCGGGCGCCCGCGCGGCGCACATCGGTGCAGGCTATGAGGGCGCCGCGCACGGCCGGAAGCCGTCCCGCGTGAACATCGGCCACGCGCGCGTGACGTTCCGGTGAACCGGGGGTGCCGCCACCGTTCCGTCATGCGGCGTTCGGCAGAAGTTCGACCGGCGGCATGTTCGACGGCTCCGTTTCCGGACGCCGACCTCCCTAGTCTGGCCCCGTCCACCCCACTGGCGTTCCGCGTACCCACACGTTCACCTCCGTGACGGATTGAGGTCGTTGCCCATGAACAGCCGCCCCCTGCTCCGCAATCCGGTCTCCCGGCGTCTGCTGCGCCCCGTCGCCGACCTCGTCGACCAGCGCATCGACCGGCGCGTCGAGCAACAGGTCCGCTCGGCGGTCCGGGAGGCCTCCGCGCACCGGCTCAGCAACGAACTGCTGCTCGGCTCCCCCGGGCGAGGCCTGAGCCGCGTGGTGGCCGACGGCCCGCTGAAGCGCCTGCACGCCGAGGTGGCCGCCCTGGCCGGCGACCGTGACGCGGCGGTCCGCAACGTGGCCACCGCCTACCGGCTGCTCGTGGCGCTGGAGTCGCTGGGCGTGGGCCGGGTCGCGGGCGGCACCATGAACATCTGCGGCAAACTCGGCACGATCCCGCTCCTCGACCCGCCGAACGACGAGGTCCTGGAGATAGGCACGCTGTACGGCATGTTCTCCGCCGGCCTCGTCCGGATGATGGAGCGCGCCGGCCGCAGCCCGAGCCTGACCATCGTCGACCCCTTCGCCGGCGTACAGCTCCAGCCGGGCACCAACCCGCGCCCCGACCCGACGGGCACCCCCGTCGACGAGCAGGCCGTGCGCACCAACCTCGCCCTCGCCGGTCCGGCGGGCGCGGCGGCCCGCGTCCGCCGCGGCTACTCGGAGGACCCCGAGACCCGGGCGGCGGTCTCCGACCGCGCGTACGGCGTGATCGTCGTCGACGGCGACCACTCGGCCAAGGGCGTTGGCCGGGACCTCGAGTGGGCCGAGGAGATCGCCGCACCCGGCGCGGTGGTCGTCCTGGACGACTTCGGCGACCCCGCCTGGCCGGGTATCAAGGAGGCCCTCGACGAGCACCTGAAGGGCGGCACGCGCTTCACCTTTCTGGGCAAGGCGGCTCACTCCGCCTTCCTGCGGGCGTCCTGAGCCCCGGCCCGCCTGCGCGATACGGACAGTGCCAGCCCGGACGCGTTGAGCGATTCGTGCGATTTTCCTTCCACCGGATCGCGCGTGCCCACTCCATTTCGCTCTCGGAGAAGGCATCCTCCCTGCATGGCCACTGCGCAAGAGACGCACAAGTACCCCGGCGACCTGAACGACGTACCCGGCTGGTTCTGGCCGCTCGACCAGGTTCTGTTCTCCTGGTTCCTGGAGCGTCAGGAGCAGCGGGGCACCGAGGGCGACCTGCTCGAACTGGGCGCCTACATGGGCAAGAGCGCGATCCTGCTGGGGCACCATCTGCGGGACGGCGAGACCCTGACGGTCTGCGACCTGTTCGGGACCGAGCCGCCGGACGCGGCCAACCGGGCGGAGGCGGCGAAGTCGTACTCCACGCTCACCCGGCAGGCCTTCGAGCGGAACTACCTCTCCTTCCACGACTCCCTGCCGACGATCGTCCAGGACGTCAGCTCCACGATCACCGACGAAGTCGCGCCCGGCACCTGCCGCTTCGCCCACATCGACGCCTCGCACCTGTACGAGCACGTGCACGGGGACATCGGCGCGGCCCGGGACCTGCTGCTGCCCGACGGCATCGTCGTCCTCGACGACTTCCGCAGCGAGCACACCCCGGGCGTCGCCGTCGCCGCGTGGGAGGCGGTGCTCAACCGTGGGCTGCGTCCCGTCTGCCTGAGCAGCCAGAAGCTGTACGGCACCTGGGGCGACCCGGAACCGGTCCAGGAGGAACTGCTGGCCGCCCTGCGCGACCGGGACGACATCGCGGTGACCGTGGAGCAGGCCGCGGGCCACCGGCTGGTCCGGACCCGCGCCAAGGGAAAGCGGATGCAGCCGCCGTCGCTGCCGTCCTCGCGGCACCCGGCACCCGCGCCCGCACCGGCGGCCCCGGCGCCGACGCCGGCGCAGCGAGCGCAGGCCCGGCCCGCGCAGGCGCGCCCGCCCCGGCAGCGGACCCCGCGCGAGCGTGCCCGCCGGCTCGCCCTGGACGTGCTGCCGCCGGTCGTCACCCGCGCGGTGCGCCGGTACCGGTCGGCGCAGCGGGCCAGGGCGGGCGCCACGGCCCGGAACACGGGCGGTACGGGTCAGTCGAGGCCGTAGGACGCCCCGATCCCCGCGATCACCAGTGCCAGCCCTTCCTCGAAGTGCCGGTCGTAGTCGGTGAAGATCTCCGCGCCCGCCTGAGCCGTCAAGGGGTAGCCGGCCATCAGGCGGGCGCGTTCGTCCAGGTCGTAGCCTTCCCTGCGCTCCCCGGGCAGCGGATGCACGCCCTGTTCCTCGGTGACGAAGCCGAGGGTGAACAAGTACGCCGTCGTGGTCGCCCGCACCGCCTGGGCGAGGGTGAGGCCGGCGGCGGTGAACAGGCGGAGGTTGTCCTCCATCTGCTCGGCGTGCACCAGGCCGGTGAAGCGTGAGCCGCTGAACACCTTGGCGCCGTCGCGGTAGCCGAGCAGCGCGGCGCGCAGGCCCCGGTTGGCCTTGAGCAGCCGCTCCCGCCAGGTGTCGGCCGGGTCGAGTGCGGTGCCGGCGACCATCCGCCGGTACATCTCGGTGGCCATCTCGTCGAGCAGGGCCTGCTTGTCCTCGAAGTGCCAGTACAGGGCGGGTGCCTTGACGTCCAGCTCCCTGGCGATGGCGCGCAGGGTCAGCCCGTCCAGACCGACCTCGTTCAGCAGTTTCAGCGCCGTGTCCGCGACCCGCCGGCGGTCGAGGGGAGCGCGTCGTTCCGTACCCACGCTTGACAGCTTAACGGCGTTAAGTCCACTCTCGGAGCCACCCAGCACTTAACACCGTTAAGGAGACTGCCATGGAAACGGTGACGGACACGGACGTCCTGGTCGTCGGCGCGGGCCCCACCGGTCTCGCCCTCGGTGTCGACCTGGCCCGGCGCGGGGTGGACGCGCTCGTCGTGGAGCGCGGGGCGGGACTGTTCCCCGGCTCGCGCGGCAAGGGCATGCAGCCCCGGACGATGGAGGTCTTCGACGACCTCGGCGTCCTGGACGCGATCCACGCGGCGGGCGGGACCTACCCGGTCGGCATGATCTGGCAGAACGGGCAGCGGGTCCGCGAGCACCAGATGTTCCACCCGGCCGAGGCGAGCGAGGACTCGCCCTACGACGAGCCGTGGATGGTGCCGCAGTGGCGCACGCAGAAGATCCTGCGGGACCGGCTGGAGGAGCTGGGCGGCGCGGTCGCCTTCGGCCGTGAGGTCACCGGCGTCGAGCAGGACGCGGCCGGCGTCACCGCGCACCTCGCCTCCGGCACGGCGGTCCGCGCCCGCTACCTGGTCGCCGCCGACGGCGGCCGGTCGGCGGTGCGCCGGGCCCTGGGCATCGGCATGACCGGCGAGACCGTGGACCCGAGCCCGATGCTGGTGGCCGACGTCCGGATCGACGGGCTGGACCGCGACCACTGGCACGTCTTCCCGCCCGCCGACGGCGGCCCGCACTTCCTCGCCGTCTGCCCGCTGGCCGGCACCGAGGACTTCCAGGTGATCGCGCGGTTCCCGGAGGGCGCGGCCGTCGACCTCACCGCGGACGGTGTCCGCAAGGTCGTCGCGGACCGCTCGCACCTCGCCCCCGAGGACGTGACCGAGGTGCGCTGGGCCTCCGGCTTCCGGCCGCGCGCGGCCCTCGCCGACCGTTTCCGGGCGGGCCGGGTCTTCCTCGCCGGGGACGCCGCGCACGTGCACTCACCGGCGGGTGGGCAGGGCCTGAACACCGGCGTCCAGGACGCCTGCAACCTGGGCTGGAAGCTGGGCTCGGTGCTGACGGGCGGGGCTCCGGCCGGGCTCCTGGACAGCTACGAGGAGGAACGGCGCCCGATCGCCGCGCAGATGCTCGACCTGTCGACCGGCGTCCACCGCGGCGAGATGCGGCGCGGCGGGGCGACGCGGCAGCTCGGGCTGGGGTACCGGGACTCGTCCCTGACCGTGGACACCCGGGCGGCGGTCGTGGAGGGCGCGGTGCGGGCCGGGGACCGGGCGCCGGACGGCACGGTGGACGGCGTACGGCTCTTCGACGCCTTCCGGGGGCCGCACTGGACGCTGCTGGCGCTGGGCACCGGCCTGCCCGACGGTGCGGTGGGGCCGGCGGTGCCGGTGGTGCGCGGGACGGCGCACGGGGCGTACGGGGCGGGGGTGTTCCTGGTGCGGCCGGACGGGTATGTGGGGTGGGCCGGGGACACGCCGGCCGGCCTCGGCGGTTACCTGGGCCGGTTCGGGCTCGGCGGCTGACGTCCGGACCGGGTCCCGCCCGGCTCAGCCGTCGCCCCACGAGCCCGACCGGGAACCTGACGTTCGGCGTCAGAAGGCATCCGAAGGCACATAAGTCCCCCAGACGTCCCGCAAAGCGTTGCAGACTTCGCCCACTGTTGCCCGTGCGCGCAGGGCGTCCTTCATCGGGTAGAGGACGTTGTCCTCGCCCTCGGCCGCCTTCTTCAGGGCGGCCAGTGCCGTGTCCACCGCCTGCTGGTCGCGTTCCGCGCGCAGCCTTGCCAGGCGTTGGGCCTGCTGGGCCTCGATGGCCGGGTCGACGCGCAGCGGCTCGTACGGTTCCTCCTCGTCGAGCTGGAAGCGGTTGACACCGACCACGACCCGCTCGCCGGAGTCGGTCTCCTGGGCGATGCGGTAGGCGGAACGCTCGATCTCGCTCTTCTGGAAGCCGTGCTCGATGGCGTTGACCGCGCCGCCCAGGTCCTCGACCTTGCCCATCAGCTCCAGCGCCGCCGCCTCGACGTCGTCGGTCATCTTCTCCACGACGTAGGAACCGGCGAAGGGATCGACGGTCGCCGTCACGTCCGTCTCGTAGGCCAGGACCTGCTGCGTGCGCAGCGCGAGCCGGGCCGACTTGTCGGTGGGCAGCGCGATCGCCTCGTCGAAGGAGTTCGTGTGCAGCGACTGCGTACCGCCCAGCACCGCGCCCAGACCCTGCACCGCGACGCGGACCAGGTTCACCTCGGGCTGCTGCGCCGTCAGCTGCACGCCCGCCGTCTGCGTGTGGAAGCGCAGCATCAGCGACTTCGGGTTCCGCGCACCGAACTCCTCACGCATCACCCGCGCCCAGATCCGGCGGGCCGCCCGGAACTTGGCGACCTCCTCCAGGATCGTCGTACGGGCCACGAAGAAGAACGACAGACGCGGCGCGAAGTCGTCCACGTCCATACCGGCCGCGACCGCCGTGCGCACGTACTCGATACCGTCCGCGAGGGTGAACGCGATCTCCTGCGCGGGCGAGGCACCCGCCTCGGCCATGTGGTAGCCGGAGATCGAGATGGTGTTCCACTTCGGGATCTCGGCCCTGCAGTACTTGAAGATGTCCGCGATCAGGCGCAGCGACGGCTTCGGCGGGAAGATGTACGTCCCCCGCGCGATGTACTCCTTCAGCACGTCGTTCTGGATCGTGCCGGTGAGCCGGCCGGCGCTCACACCCTGCTCCTCGGCGACGAGCTGATACAGCAGGAGCAGCAGCGCGGCCGGCGCGTTGATCGTCATCGACGTCGAGACCTGGTCCAGCGGGATCCCGCCGAACAGCACCCGCATGTCGTCGATCGAGTCGATCGCCACACCCACCTTGCCGACCTCGCCGCTCGCGATCGGCGCGTCCGAGTCGTGGCCCATCTGGGTGGGCAGGTCGAAAGCGACCGACAGACCCATCGTCCCGTTGGCGATCAGCTGCTTGTAGCGGGCGTTGGACTCCGTCGCGGTACCGAAACCGGCGTACTGGCGCATCGTCCAGGGCCGGCCGGTGTACATCGACGGGTACACACCCCGCGTGAACGGGTACTTCCCCGGCTCACCCAGCTTCTCCGCCGCGTCCCAGCCCGACAGGGCATCGGGCCCGTAGACCGGCTCGATGGGCACTCCGGACTCCGACTCGCGCGCCATGGTGTGTTGCCTCCCGCTGAGCACATGCTCGAACTGTTCGAACCACTCGTCAGTTACTCGCCAGTACAGGCCGACTCCTCGACGGACTGTATCGGCGCACGCACCACCCGTGGAGGGGCGCACGCTGGGACCTTGCTCACAGCTTCGCCGAGGTCCCGGTCACAACGATGCCGCGCCGTTCGCGGCGCGTCATCCGCGGGGAACATCTCAGGGGACGTCCGTGCGGGGCGGTGAGACGGCGGGGGGTCGTGGTGCGTATGACGGGCATGGGGAGCGTGGGCGGGACCGGGAGGGCGCTCGCCGTCGCGCTGGGGGCCGTGCTGGCGGTCGGCGGCTGCACCGTGCAGGGCACGGGCCCGGGCGGCAAGGGGCACGCGCCGGTGCGCATAGACGTCACCAGCGCGCCGCCGGGGGGATCGGGGAAGCGGGAGACACCGCAGGACGCGAAAGGGGCGGACGTGCCGAAGCGTGAACGGGCCGGTGACCTGCCGTCGAGCGCGCCGCCCGCCCGGACCGTGGCCCCGGTGCTGTGGCGGCCCGGTGACAGCGGCCGCGACGTGCGCGAACTCCAGGCCCGGCTGCGCCAGGTCGAGTGGCTGGTCGACGGCCCGACCGGGAGGTACGACGACCTGACCGAGCGGGCGGTGAGCGGCTTCCAGGGCAAGCGCGGGCTGCCGAGGACCGGCAGGACGGACACCGTCACCTGGCAGCGGCTGCTGGACATGACGCGCGAGCCGGGCAAGTGGGAGCTGTACCTGATGGGCGGGCAGCCGGCCGACCCGCCCGACCCGCGCTGCCTGACCGGCCGGGTGCTGTGCGTGAGCAAGACGAGCCGGACGCTGCGCTGGATGGTCGACGGGCGGACCGTGTCGACGATGCCGGTGCGGTTCGGCTCGCAGTACACGCCGACCCGCGAGGGCGTGTTCCACGTCTACTGGAAGTCACGCCACCACGTGTCGACGCTCTACGACTCCCCCATGCCGTACGCGATGTTCTTCAGCGGCGGCCAGGCCGTGCACTACTCGTACGACTTCGCCGTCCACGGCTACGCGGGCGCCTCGCACGGCTGCGTCAACGTGCGGGACGAGGCCGCCGTCGCGGATCTGTACGCGCGGGTGCGCGACGGCGACAAGGTCGTCGTGTACCGGTGAGGCGCGGAGGAACGGAATGGGCGCGGGCGGGACCGGGGGAACGTGTCCCGCCCGCGCCGAGGTGCACGAGCCGTAGGTACGGGGGGAACCCCGGCTCGGTGCGAAAGCCGATGACCAGTCGGCTCACTTATTACTGCGCCCTGGCGCCCGAAAGTGTCACACCCTTGCTAGAAAAATCTGTCTGTCTAGGAAACGCGCAGGTCAGGCAGGGTGTCGCGGATGGTGGGCCAGTGGTGGGGCAGATGCGTGGGGCCCTGCCGGGGGAGGCGCGGGAGGGCCGGGAGGGCCTGCGGACGGTGGTGCCCGGCGGGCGGGGCTATGTGGCCGCCGTCGTCGTCATCGCCCTTGCCGCCCTTGCCGCCGCCTTTTCCACCGCCCTTGCCGCCGCCGGCCCCTTCGCCGTCCTTGCCGCCGCCGTGGCCGCCCTTGCCGCCCTTGTCCCGGCCTTCGTTGTCGCCCTTGCCGCCCGCGTCCTTGTGCGGCTCGCGTTCCCGCGCCGCCTCGCCCGCCTCTCCGTTGCCTCCGGCTTCCCGTCCCGTGTCGCGGTCCCGGGCGGCGGTGCCGGAACCGGCAAGGAGGTTCCGGCAGTACTTGTCGATCTTCGAGGAGCTTCCGGCGGCCTCCTTCAAGGCGCGCCTGCGGGCTTCGTCGAGTTGCCGGCCGGCCCGCACATCGCGGCAGGAAGCGGCGAGGGCCTGCCGTCCTCCGCCCGAGCCGCCGGTCCCCCGGTCCCCGGAGCCGGTGTCGCCGTCCTCGTCCGCGCCGTCCGCCCGCTCGTCGCGGTCGGGTCCGCCGGTCGTGGGACCGCCCGGCACCGAACCGCCCCGTACGCCGTCCAGCGGCGAGGGCGAGGTGAGCGGGCGGTCGGGGGACGCGGCCGCCGAGACGGTGGCGGCGGGGTCCGGTCCGGCATCGCCGAACGGCTGCGGCAGGACTCCGGTTCCGGCCGCCACCGCGACCCCGCCGACCATGCCGACGGTCAGTGCGGCGGCCAGCCCGAGGCGCAGCGGACGGAACCGCCCGCGGCGCCGGGTGCCTTCGCCGCGCGGGCCGATGCGGACCAGCCCGGCGTCGGCGGGCGGAGCCGCGGCGCCGCGTCCGCGCCCGGCCTGCGCCCCCGCCGCCTCGTCGGCCCGCTCGGCGCGCACCTTGCGGAAGGCGGCCAGCGCGGCGGCCTCGCCGGGGAGTTCCTCGCTGGTCGGCACGGATGGGGCGGTGAGCGCGCCCAGGGCCTCGGCGAGCCGTGCGGCCCGGTCGCGGGCCGCGGGGTCGACAGCCTCCAGTGACCTTCCGCGCAGCAAGATCTCCGCCGTTTCGCGGTCCAGCCACCTGTCCTGCTCGTCGGCCATCACATGTCCTTCTGCGTCCGCGCACGCGTATGCGTCACACTCGCGGACGTCACCGCACGGCGGTGCGGTTCTCGCTGGGGCGGCAGGGCGTCGAGCCCGCCGCCCGATTCCGGATCGGCGCCGAGGAGTTCGGCCAGGCGTTTCAGGCCGCGGTGCGCCGCCGTACGGACTGCACCGGGCCGCTTGCCCAGTGTCTCGGCGGCGCTCTTCGCGTCGAGGCCCACCACGACGCGCAGGACCACCGCCTCGGCCTGGTCCTGGGGCAGCCGGGCGATGAGGGAGAAGGCGCTGTCGGTGGCCAGGGCTTCCAGGGCCTCGCCCGCGGTGTCGGACTCGGCGGGCTTGCCGGTCAGCTCGGTCTCGTCGCCGCCGATCGCGGGCCGGCGTCCACGCATGCGGATGTGGTCCAGCGCCCGGTTGCGGGCGATACGGGCGGCCCAGCCGCGGAACCGGTCGGCGTCGCCGTCGAACCGCTCCAGGTCACGGGCGATCTGCAGCCAGGCCTCGGAGGCCACGTCCTCCGCGTCCGGATCGCCCACCAGCGTCCGCACGTATCCCAGCAGTCGCGGATGCACGGCGCGGTACACGGTCCGGAACGCGGTCTCGTCCCCGTCCTGCGCCGCCCGTACCGCGGCGGTCAGCTCCGCGTCGTCCCCCAGCACCGAGAAGGCCTTTCTGCGCCTAAACCGGCGCCGCTCTCGCGGACGTGGTCCTCGCCGTCGTGGTTCCTCAATGGATGGCCGCGGTGGTCTCCCCCGACCCCGACCCCGTCGCGGGAGCGAGCCCCCCGCTGCATCGGCGCGAATGGCACGTTACGTCTTGAAACCACCGCTCGTCCATGTCCCCATCGCATTGCCGTACAAGATGCAACTAAGCCGTGACGCGGTGGGGTGTGACAGAAAACGCAGCCGCGGCGCTGTAGGGAGTACGGGCCGCCGCGCGGCCCGTGCCGCGCGGCGGCCGGGGCCTCTCCTGTGGGGGGTGGCGGCCCCGGTCGTCCCCGGCGCCCCGACCCGGCCGAGGGCTACCGGCCCGTCCCGGGAGCCGGGTCCGCCCTGTCGGCGGCGGAACCGCCCGCCGCGCCGTTGCCCGCGTCCTGGCCGTTCCCGCCCTCCTGGCCGCTCCCGCCGTCCTGTCCGCTCCCACGGGCCGCGCCCGCACCGTCGTCACCGGCGTCCGAGCCGCCCACCCCGTTCGCGGGTCCCCCCGACGGTCCCGGAGTGACCGGGACGGCCGACGGAACGCGCCCGTCCGCCACATTCCCCCGGGCATCCGCGGCACGCACCTCGGCGCAGTGGTCGGCGACCTCCTCCTCGCCGCCCGCCGCCGCGACGAGCCGTTCCCAGACCGCGGCCTCCAGCGCCTTGCCGCGGCCGTCCAGCCGCTCGAGGGCACGGCAGGCCGCCTCGCTCCCCCGAGCGGAAGCCGGACGACCGGGCCGGCTGGAGGCGTCCGGCGCAGTGCCCGCGGAAGGCGATGCCGGGACCGGCCGGACCTCGGTGCCGTCCACGCCGCCCGTGCCCTCGCCGCGGCCCCCGCCGTTCCCGGTCGTCGTGGTGGCGGACGGGCGCGGGCCGTCCGGCCGGGCGCTGTCGCCCGCGGAGCCGCCCGCGCCGATCGCCGCGTAGGCCACGCCGCCCAGGGTGAGGCTCGCCAGCAGCACCGACAGGCCGGTCTTCAGCGGGCGTCCGGCGCGCCGCGGCTCGCGCGGACGCCAGTCGTCCCGCCGGCGGGTGCGGGCCGCCCGGCCCGCCTCCGTGCCGCGGGCGGCGCGGAAGGCGGCCACGGCCCGCCGTTCGCCCTCGGCGTCGACGTGATCCCGCCACAGGGCGGCGGCGAGCAGGGCCTCCGTCCGCGGGGTGCCGTGGTGCGCGCCCACGTCCGCCTCCGTTCCCGCTCGGTCCGCCGGGCCGGTGCCGCCCGTGCCCGTCATGTCGACTCCCCCAGCGTCCTGGGCGCGTCATCCGTCACACCGTCGGCGCCCAGTTGCCGCGCCAGCCGCTTCAGCCCCCGGTACGTCGCCGTGCGCACCGCGCCCGGCCGCTTGCCGAGGACCCGCGCGGCGGCCGGCCCGTCGAGGCCGACGACGACCCGCAGCAGCACGGCCTCGGCCTGGTCGCGGGGCAACCCCGAGATCAGGGCGAGGGCGGCCTCCGTGGACAGCGTCTCCAGCGCCTGGTCGTGCGTCGAATGCGGCCCGGGCAGCTCCAGGACGCCCTGTTCCAGCGCGGCCGGCCGGGGCCGTACCTTCTGGCGGCGCAGGTGGTCCAGTGCCCGGTGCCGGGCGATCGTCGCCGTCCAGCCCCGGAAGCCGGCCCCGTCACCCCGGAAGCGGCGCAGGTCGCGGGCTATCTCCAGCCACGCGTCCGACGCGACGTCCTCGGCGTCGTCCCCGACCAGCCCGCGCAGGTAGCCCAGCAGGCCCGGCTGCACGAGCCGGTAGGCGACCGCGAAGGCCGCCTCGTCACCGTCCTGGGCCCGCGCGACGGCCGCGCCCAGTTCCCCGTCGTACGTCTGTACGCGACGGGGTTCCCCTCGCTGGCCCAAGAACCGTCCTAGTCCGTACCGAGTCTCCGCGCGCTCGGCTGAGCCCGCCCCCACGGTCATCAGCGTCGGCGTGCACGGAAGTGTCACAGGCGGCGGCTCAGCCGTCCGCCGCCGCGTCCCGGCACAGCAGCCGCAGCGAACCGTCACCGGCGAAGCAGCGGCGGGCCTCGTCGATCGGATCCCACAGGCGGCCGTCGGGGGTGCGGACCCAGTGGTCGCCGCCGGTCGCCCACCACTCGCCGCCCGCCTCACGCACGATCACCTCACCGGCGTAGGCGCCGAGTCCGCGCAGCACGGGCTCCACGGCGGCGTACGGCGTTCCCTCGCGCCGGATTCCGTCGATGACGCGGTCGACGCGCCACAGGCTCTGCGCCGAGTGGTCCAGGCGCAGCCGGGCGCCCTCGCGCAGCGCGGCCACCGCGTCGGCCGCCCACCGCACCGGCTTGGCGGCGGCCGGCGGCCGGGTCTGCTGCCGGGTCGTCGGTCCGCTGGTCACAGTCGTCTCACGGGCTGTCGTCACATGGGCTAGAGCGCCGCCGGCCGGTGTTTCGTCACACGCGTACGCCGCCCGCCCCGCAACCGGCGCAGGACCACCCCACCTCCCCCACGACCACCGCACCACCGTCGCGCGTCCCCCGCACGACGGTCACAGGCGAGCCCGCCCGCGGTACGCCGGCCGCGCCGGTGGCGGAACTGTGGTCAGCCGCGGCCGCGAGCCCGGCGGGAGACCACCGCCCGCAGTACCCGGCGGCCCTCCGTGGAGATCTCCAGGGCGCGGCGCAGCCCGGCCGGGCCGTGGCCGGCGAGCGCGTCCAGGACGGTGACCTGGCGGCGCAGCTCGGCGGCGACGAGCGGGGACTGCGACCCCACGCCGCTCTCATGGCGCACGTCGTCCCCGAGGGCGGCGCCCGTCGCGGGGTCGAGGAGCCGGTGGATGCGGAGCGAGGCGACGGAACAGGCGTCGGCCCACGTCCGCAGTGCGGCCACCGAGCACTCGGCCGGCGCCGCGGCCAGCATCCGGCGGGCCAGCAGCACGGACTCGTCCTCGCCGCTCGCGCCGGGCCCGGCGAGCACGTCGCGCACCCGCTCCAGTTCCGTTGCCCAGCCGGCCCCGGCACGCGCGTCGTCGGCGAGGGTCGCCCACAGGGGCCGCAGCATCTCGTCGCCGCCGTCCAGCAGGGGCAGACAGCGATCCAAACAAGCCAGTCCGCTTCCGGCGAGTCCGCGTGCGTCGGCCCGCGCGATCAGTTCCACCAGGCTCATCCGGTGCCTCCCTGTTTCTGCCGTTCCGCCCCGCTCACGACCACGGAGCCCGCACTTCCCCTTACTGCGTGCGACGGCCCGGGAGTGTCACAGCGGCACCACGCCCAACCGGTCGAGGAACCGGAAGAAGAGATTTTCGGCCACCGGGTCACCGGCGGCATCACCAGCGGCCGCGCCCTCGGGACCGGCGCCCGGATCGGCCGCCAGCACCTCCGTCAGCTCCCCGGCACTCGCGGTGCGCCCGGCCTCGGCCGCCCAGGCGACGGCACGCTCGGCGGCGTCGCGGGGCTCGAGGAAGTAGTCCTCGAGGGTGAGCCCGTCCTTCTCCGCGCCGAGGTACCCGGCCATCGCCGACCGCGCCAGGCAGGTCGTCCACGCCCCGCTCTCGGGCGCCGCCGCCTCCACGACCACGCAGTCGCTGTCCATGACGTACCCGAACAGCGCGGGCGCGCCGGTCTGCCCGGCGAGATCGTTCATGTTCCCGACGTCGCCGTCGCCGCCCGGGAACTCCCACAACTGCCAGCCGTCCGGCGCGGACCGGCGCAGGGTCATGTCCGCGGCGCCGGACAGCGCGTCCAGTTCCGCGAGCGGCCGCTCGGCGCGGCCCACGACGAAATACCCCCAGTAGCCCATGTCCCGGCTCCCCCCGGCGTGTCCGTTCGGCTCGTCAAAAGACCACCACAGCCGTACGGAAGTTCGCAGCCGTATCGGACAATCTCGTGCCGGCCGGCCGGCCGGGCGGTCGGGCGGGCCGGCGACGGACCGGGCGGTCAGTCGAGCCGGTTCGCCAGCGCCTTGAAGTCGGCCCAGGACAGCTCCGGCTTCTCCGGGTCCCACAGCTTCTGGACCGTCGCCGCCAGCGGCAGCCGGATGCCCTCGGCGACCTGCGCCTGCGTCTGGGCGTTCGGGATGTCCCCCCAGACCGCGAAGCTGCCGCCGAGTATCTGGTCGTCGTACTTGGCGTCGACCGCCTTCGTGCCCCGGATCACGCGCGGGGTCCACTGCTCGTAGATGCGCTCGCCGGTCGGGTAGACGAAGGTCAGCGGCTCGCCGAGGACGTAGTAGAGGAACTCGTCGTTGTAGTTGATGACCTTCCGGCCCGCGCTCAGGTACTCGGCGGGCTGCCGGGCGCCGATCTCCTTGCCGGTCCAGTAGGCGACCTGGATCTCCTTCAGCGGCTCGACGGACGTGTCCTTGAAGAAGCCGTCGTTCCAGGCGCGCGGGGTGCGGTCGTGGGCCATTACCGTCTTGGCGCGGGCGTTGAGCCAGCCGGTGGTGAGGTCGGCGACGGTGCCGCCGGGACCGTACGCCTCGCGGGCGGCGGCGGCCAGGTCCGGGTAGGACGCCTCGGGGTCGGGCACGACGAGCGCCTGGTACTCGTCGGCGCCCAGGTGCCACCGCGAGCCGGGGAAGAGGTCGGCGTACTCGTTCAGCAGGTCGTCGACGATCTCGGCGGCCTCCGGCTTCGAGATGTCGATCGCGCCGCGCGTGGGCGTGCCCTGCGCGTTGCGCAGCTGGAGGTCGGGGTGGGCGGCGATCACGGCGCCGAGGTGTCCGGGCGAGTCGATCTCGGGGACCACGGTGATGTGCCGGGAGGCGGCGAGATCGATGATCTCCTTGACCTCGGCCTTGGTCAGGTGGTCGTCGGAGACGATCTCGGGGTGCGAGTCGGACTCGATGCGGAAGGCCTGGTCGTCGGAGAAGTGCAGGCCCAGCTCGTTGAACTTCAGGTCGCCGAGCTCGCGTATCCGGTCCTTGATCCAGTCGGCGTCGTAGTGCTTGCGGGCGATGTCGAGCATGAACCCGCGCCGCTCCTTGGCCGGCTCGTCCTTCACCTCGCCCTCCGGCGCGGTGCCGCCGCCGTCCACGGCCTGCTTCAGGGTCCGCGTGCCGTAGTAGACGCCCGCCTCGGCCGGCCCCGTGACGGTGACCCGGCCGTCGCGCACGGTCATGGTGTACGACTCCGGGCCGGCGTCCTCGTCCTGCTCGACGTCCAGCAGCAGGTCCCCGGCGCGCTCGTCGTCCTTCTCCCCCGCGTACGCCATGCCCAGCTCGTCCGCGACGAGCCGCCCCTCGTCGGCGAGGGAGGGGTCGGCGACGACCACGCGGTGGTCCTTCTCCGGCTGCCACCCGGGGCCGCGGGCCGGGGAGTGCTCACGCACCGCCGGTATCGTGCGCGGCTCCTCGGAGAGCGGGTACGAGCGGCTGGGGCTGGGAGCCGCGGCCTCCTCGGAGGTGCGGGCGGCCGGCGCTCCCGGCCCGCCGTCCCCTTCGGTGGCCCACAGGCCGACTCCCACGCCGAGGGCGGCGACCACCGTGCCGGCGATCACGGCCCGCTGCCTCACCTTGTGCGCCGGTATCCGGCGTCCGTGCTGGCTCACAGCGCCAACCTAGGGCCGCGAGCTCCACCATGCGTCCACCACATGTTCTGAAACTCTCCCGTTCAGGTGAAATTCGGGCATCGGTCGGACACGCCATGCCGTCACTCGATAACGTGACGCCACTTCCTTCGCACAATCCCCTGCCGACACACACGTGACGCCCACGAGGACCCACGCTGCCTGCGCACCGTCTCCCCGACTTCCCCGGCCGAGTGGCCATACCGGTACAGGCGCAAACCCGCGCCACACCGGTAGCACCCTCTTCGCTGGAGCACTTCAACACGGCGCCCGCCGACGAGGCCGCCCGCACCCTCCTGACCTGCCTGAACAGCCACCACTGGGCCCACCGCCTCGTCTCCCACCGCCCCTACCCCGACCTCCCGTCCCTCCTGGCGGCCGCGGACGAGGCGGCGTACGACCTCTCCCCGGACGACCTGACGGAGGCCCTGGCCGCGGAAAGCCTCCCGCCCCTCCCGGAGGACACCTACGCGGCGGCCCACACGGCCCTGAACGCGGCGACCGCGGCCTACGAGAGCCGTTTCGGACACGCGTTCGTCATCTGTCTGGACGGCATGCCCGCGAACGAGGCCCTGGACCACGCCCTCGCAGACATCCGGTCACGATTGGCGAACGATCCCGACGAGGAGCGCCAGGTGGCGGCGGACGAACTCCGGCGCCTGGCGAGAGGCAGACTGACCGACGTCCTCCAGGAGCGCGGGACCATGACATCAGCGGCTCCGCCGCGCGGGCGCGACCAGCCACCCACGTCACGCACCCGGCAAACCGCCCAAAGCCCCACCCTCTGAGCCGCCCCGCACTCACCCCACTGCTCCTTTGAGTGCAACTTTGATCACACAGGCGGGCCCCCCGTAAGCGCCGCAGGCAACCGTCGCTACGATGCTGGGGGCCGGTGGACCGTACCCGGCCGGGCCCGACCGACAAGGAAAGCCGGCGCGGCCCCAATCCCCGCTCCCGGAGGAAACTTCCGTGCCGGCTGGAACGCTGTACCGCGGCCGGGAAGGAATGTGGTCCTGGGTGGCTCACCGAGTCACCGGCGTCCTCATTTTCTTCTTCCTGTTCGTCCACGTGCTGGACACCGCTCTCGTCCGTGTGTCCCCCGAGGCCTACGACACCGTCGTGGCCACCTACAAGACGCCGATCGTCGCGCTTCTGGAGTACGGCCTGGTGGCCGCCATCCTGTTCCACGCGCTCAACGGCCTGCGTGTCATCGCCGTCGACTTCTGGATCAAGGGCGCCCGCTACCAGAAGCAGATGCTCTGGACCGTTGTCGGCCTGTGGGTCGTGCTGATGCTCGGGGCGATCTACCCCGTCCTCGGCCACGCCGCTCGTGAACTCTTCGGGAGCTGACGCACATGTCGACCACTGAAACCACCGCCTCCGGCATCGGCCCCGTCGAGGGCGCCGGCGCCTCCGTCTACTCCGTAGACAACCCGGCGCCGCTGATCGAGCCGCCCCGCAAGCGGACCAAGAAGTCCCCGAAGTCCACGCGCGGCAACTTCGAGATGGCCGCCTGGCTCTTCATGCGCCTGTCCGGCGTCGTGCTGGTCGTCCTGGTCATCGGCCACCTGCTCATCCAGCTGGTGCTGGACGGCGGCGTCTCCAAGATCGGCTTCGCCTTCGTGGCCGGCCGCTGGGCCTCGCCGTTCTGGCAGGTCTGGGACCTGCTGATGCTGTGGCTCGCGATGCTGCACGGCGCGAACGGCCTGCGCACGGTCATCAACGACTACGCGGAGCGCCCGAACACCCGCCTGTGGCTCAAGGGCCTGCTCTACACCGCCACGGTGTTCACCATCCTGCTGGGCACGCTGGTGATCTTCACCTTCGACCCGAACATCCGCTAGGCACGGGGCTGCGAAAATCATGAAGGTACACAAGTACGACACCGTCATCGTCGGCGCCGGTGGCGCCGGCATGCGCGCGGCCATCGAGTCGACGAAGCGCAGCCGCACCGCCGTGCTGACGAAGCTCTACCCCACCCGCTCCCACACGGGCGCCGCGCAGGGCGGCATGGCCGCCGCGCTCGCCAACGTGGAGGAGGACAACTGGGAGTGGCACACCTTCGACACGGTCAAGGGCGGTGACTACCTGGTCGACCAGGACGCCGCCGAGATCCTGGCGAAGGAGGCCATCGACTCGGTCCTCGACCTGGAGAAGATGGGCCTGCCGTTCAACCGGACCCCGAACGGCACCATCGACCAGCGCCGCTTCGGCGGTCACAGCCGCAACCACGGCGAGGCGCCGGTCCGCCGGTCCTGCTACGCGGCCGACCGCACCGGTCACATGATCCTCCAGACGCTGTACCAGAACTGCGTCAAGGAGGGCGTGGAGTTCTTCAACGAGTTCTACGTCCTGGACCAGCTGATCACCGAGGTCGACGGCGTCAAGAAGTCCGCCGGTGTGGTGGCCTACGAGCTGGCGACCGGCGAGATCCACGTCTTCCAGGCGAAGTCCGTGATCTACGCCTCCGGCGGCACCGGCAAGTTCTTCAAGGTGACCTCCAACGCGCACACGCTGACCGGTGACGGCCAGGCGGCCGTGTACCGGCGCGGGCTGCCGCTGGAGGACATGGAGTTCTTCCAGTTCCACCCGACCGGCATCTGGCGCATGGGCATCCTGCTGACGGAGGGCGCCCGCGGTGAGGGCGGCATCCTCCGCAACAAGGACGGCGAGCGCTTCATGGAGAAGTACGCGCCGGTCATGAAGGACCTCGCGTCCCGTGACGTCGTCTCCCGGTCCATCTACACGGAGATCCGCGAGGGCCGCGGCTGCGGTCCCGAGGGCGACCACGTCTACCTGGACCTCACCCACCTCCCGCCGGAGCAGCTGGACGCCAAGCTGCCCGACATCACGGAGTTCGCGCGGACCTACCTCGGGATCGAGCCCTACACGGACCCGATCCCGATCCAGCCCACCGCGCACTACGCCATGGGCGGCATCCCGACCAACGTCGAGGGCGAGGTCCTGGCGGACAACACCACCGTCGTGCCGGGCCTGTACGCGGCCGGCGAGGTGGCCTGCGTGTCCGTGCACGGCGCCAACCGCCTGGGCACCAACTCGCTGCTGGACATCAACGTCTTCGGCAAGCGGGCCGGCATCGCGGCCGCGGAGTACGCGCAGAAGGCGGACTTCGTCGAGCTGCCGGAGAACCCGGAGTCCCTGGTCGTCGAGCAGATCGAGCGGCTGCGCTCCTCCACCGGCACCGAGCGGGTGGCGACGCTCCGCCGCGAGCTGCAGGAGACCATGGACGCCAACGTCATGGTGTTCCGCACCGAGCAGACGATCAAGACGGCCGTGGAGAAGATCGGCGAGCTGCGCGCCCGCTACAAGAACGTGGCGATCCAGGACAAGGGCCGGCGCTTCAACACCGACCTGCTGGAGGCCGTCGAGCTGGGCAACCTGCTCGACCTGGCCGAGGTCATGGCGGTGTCCGCGCTCGCCCGCAAGGAGTCGCGCGGCGGTCACTACCGCGAGGACTTCCCCAACCGCGACGACGTCAACTTCATGCGCCACACCATGGCGTACCGCGAGGTGGGCGACGACGGCGCCGAGTCCATCCGGCTCGACTACAAGCCGGTCGTCCAGACCCGCTACCAGCCGATGGAGCGTAAGTACTGATGGCTACCCCTGTCATGGAGAAGAGCGACAAGGCCCCCGAGCCCGGCTTCGCCGACTCCCCGTACATCACGGTCACCTTCCGCGTCCGGCGCTTCAACCCGGAGGTCTCGGCGGAGGCTGCCTGGGAAGACTTCCAGCTGGAGATCGACCCGAAGGAGCGTGTCCTCGACGCGCTGCACAAGATCAAGTGGGACCTGGACGGAAGCCTGACCTTCCGCCGTTCCTGCGCCCACGGCATCTGCGGCTCGGACGCCATGCGGATCAACGGCAAGAACCGCCTCGCCTGCAAGACGCTGATCAAGGACATCAGCCCCGAGAAGCCGATCACGGTCGAGCCCATCAAGGGCCTGACGGTGCTCAAGGACCTCGTGGTCGACATGGAGCCGTTCTTCCAGGCGTACCGGGACGTGATGCCCTTCCTGATCACGAAGGACACCAACGAGCCGACGCGCGAGCGCCTGCAGTCCGCCGAGGACCGCGAGCGCTTCGACGACACGACCAAGTGCATCCTGTGCGCCGCGTGCACATCCTCGTGCCCGGTGTTCTGGAACGACGGGCAGTACTTCGGCCCGGCCGCGATCGTGAACGCCCACCGCTTCATCTTCGACTCGCGTGACGAGGCCGGTGAACAGCGGCTGGAGATCCTCAACGACCGCGACGGCGTCTGGCGCTGCCGCACGACCTTCAACTGCACGGACGCCTGCCCGCGCGGCATCGAGGTCACCAAGGCGATCGCGGAGGTGAAGCGGGCGCTGATCACGCGCCGCTTCTGACCCGCACGCGCCGAGCACACGGCCGAGGGCCCCGATCGAGACGATCGGGGCCCTCGGCCGTTCTACGGGGCCGTACGAGGCGTCAGCCGCGCAGCACCCGGCCTTCCTTGTCGGTGCGGTCCTTGCTGGTGAGGAAGAGGATGCCGTCGATCAGGGCCCAGAAGCCCAGGCCGCCGCAGGTGAGGAGCTGGGCGACGCCGACGCCGACGGAGCCCACGTAGAACCGGCCGATGCCCAGGCCGCCCAGGAATATCTGGAGCAGGCCGGCGACGATCTTCGACTTGTCGGAGTACGGGCGGCCCTGCGGGTCGTAGCCGTAGGGCGCGGCGGGGTTCGGGGGGACGGTCATGGTGGTGCTCCTGGGGAGAAGTGGGAACGGGCCTGGACGGACGGCCGCCCGGGGACTCAGGAAGGAACACCGCTGATCGCGCGAGGAATTGCACGGCGGTCCACGCAGCGCCGTGGACGTCCCCCCTGTGCGAGGAGAGCTTAGAGAGACTGGTGGGGCACGCGGGAGTGGATTCGATCGAACGTTCCCATTCCGTGATCATACGACCGCCGTGCGGCGCCGCGCCCCGGCGCCGCCTCAGACGAGGTTGCGCGCCACCGTCCACGCCACCGCCGTCAGCAGGATCAGCGCCTGGACCCACGGGGCGATCCGGGGCCGGTAGAAGCGCCCGCGCAGGCCCTCCACCGTCCAGCGGCCCCACAGCGCCAGCGCGAACGGCGCGGCGAGCAGCAGGGCGCGGTTGTCCAGCCAGGCCGCCGCGAAGTGACCGTGCATCAGGTCGTACGTCATGCGGGTGCCGCCGCAGGCCGGGCACAGCAGCCCGGTGACGTACCGGAACGGGCACTGGGGCAGCAGGTGGCCGGACTCGTGCGGGTCGGTGAACCACAGGTACCCGGCGCCCGCGGCACCCGCGACGAGCACCGCGAGGGGCGCCGCCGCGGGATGCCAGGACGGGCGCCGCCCCTCGGACGGGGCGGAACGGGCCGCGTCAGCCACGCAGGATCCGCCCCTGGGCGTCCGTACGGTCGTTGCTTACCAGGAACATGATGCCGTCGATCAGCGCCCAGAAGCCGAGTCCGCCGCAGGTGAGGAGCTGGGCTATGCCCATGCCCACGTTGCCGACGTAGAACCGGCCGATGCCGAAGCTGCCGAGGAAGAGCTGGAGCACGCCGGCGACGATCTTCGACTTGTCGGAGACCGGACGCCCGTAGGGGTCGTAGCCGTAGGGCGCGTTGGGGTCTGCGGCGTAGTAGCCGGGCGCCTGCTGGTAGGGGGACTGGTAGCCGCCCGGGGGCTGCTGGTAGCCGCCGGAGGGCTGCTGGGGGCCACCTTGCGGGTAGCCGTAGGGGCCGGCCTGGCCGGTCGGGCCGGAGGCCTGGTTCGGATAGCCGTAACCGGGCGGCTGGTTCGGCTGCTGCGGCTGCTCGCTCACAGTGGTGTCACTCCTGGACGTTGCGGAAAACTGCCGGTCATATTGCAGGACTGTACGAACAAAGAGAAGTCGGGGCCCGGGAGCACCGGTCCGCCCGACGAGTGACCCCGGCGCCGCCGCGTCACCGGTTGCACCCTCTTCACTGCGCGTACACCTAATGTGACGTCATGTCAGATCATGAGTCGTACGAACTGCTCGGGTTCGACAACGTGCTGCTGCCCGTCGGGGACCTCGGCGTGGCCGTCGACTTCTACGAGCGGGCCGGCTTTCCGGTCGCCTACCGGCTCGACGAGGCCGGGATCGCCCTGCTGAAGGCGGGGGTCGAGACGCCGGGCCTCCTGCTGCGCCACGAGGAGGAGTTCGGGCGCCAGCCGCCGATGTGGCCCTCCGCACGGGTGTGGCTGGAGGTGACGGACGCCCGCAGGGCGGCCCGCGAACTGCGCGACGCCGGGGTGCCGCCGCTCGACGAGCCGTTCCCCGTCGCCACCGGCTGGACCGTCGAGTTCGCCGACCCGTGGGGGAACGTCATCGGCCTCACCGACTACAGCAAGCGGCCGGAGCTGGGCCGGCGACCGTGACGCGGGCCACTCCCCCACCGAGTTGAACGCGTTCAAAAGGAGGTCTACAGTCACCCCTGTCAGCGTTTTGAACGCGTTCAAGAAGGGGTGGGGCATGGACCGCACCGTCATCGCCTACGTCATCTACCTGGTCGTCAGCATCGGTCTGACCGTCTGGGTGGCCCGCACGCTCAGCCGCAACGGCCGGATCTTCCTCGCCGACGTGCTGCACGGCAACGAGAAGCTCGCCGACGCCGTCAACCACCTCCTGGTGGTGGGCTTCTACCTGGTGAACCTCGGCTTCGTCGCCCTCTACCTGAGCGACGACGACACCATCGCCGACACCCGCGGCATCTTCGAGGCCCTGTCGACCAAGCTGGGCGTCGTACTGCTGGTGCTCGGCGTGATGCACCTGGGCAACGTCTACGTGCTCAACAAGATCCGGCGGCGCGGGATGATGGAGCGGGAGCAGGTGCCGCCGGTCCCGCCGCAGGGCTGGACCGCTCCGACGGCCGGGGCCTGAGCCGATGGCCCACGCCCCCGGGACGGCCGGCGCCCCCGTGCGCCGGCTCACCGTCCTCTACGACGCCGAGTGCTCGCTGTGCACCCACGTGCGGGACTGGCTGCTGCGGCAGCCGCGGCTGGTGCCGCTGGACCTGGTCCCGGCCGGGTCGGACGAGGCGCGACGGCGCTTCCCCGGCCTCGACCACGCGGCCACCTTCGAGGAGGTCACCGCCGTCGGCGACGCGGGCCAGGTCTACCGGGGCGCCGCCGCCTGGGTCGTCGTCCTGTGGGCGCTGCGCGGGTACCGCAGGCTCGCCCACCGGCTCAGCACGCCCACCGGGGCGGTGCTCGCCCGGGGAGCCGTGCTCACCGCCGCCAAGTGGCGGGGCGGGCAGCAGCGGCGGAGAGACGGCGGTCACCGCCGGACCGACGGCTGGGTCTACGAGCCGGCCGTCGGCTGGCGTTACGCGGGACCCGGCTGTGCCGACGGCTCCTGCGGGACTCGTTAGGCTCGGTGCCGTGCCCGCGAAGAACGACGGCCCCGACGACGGCGCCCACCTCAGCAAGTCCGAGCAGACCCGCGCGCTGATCCTGGAGACGGCCATGCGGCTGTTCCAGGAACGCGGCTACGACCGGACGACGATGCGGGCCATCGCCCAGGAGGCCGGGGTCTCCGTCGGCAACGCGTACTACTACTTCGCCGGCAAGGAGCACCTGATCCAGGGCTTCTACGACCGGATCGCCGCCGAGCACCAGGCGGCGGTCCGGGAGGTGCTGGCCCGCGAGAGCGACCTGGAGGCGCGGCTGGCGGGCGTGCTGAAGGTCTGGCTGGACATCGCCACGCCCTACCACGAGTTCGCGGTGCAGTTCTTCAAGAACGCCGCCGACCCGGACAGCCCGCTCAGCCCCTTCTCGCCGGAGTCGGAGCACGCCCGCGCGGAGGCCATCAGCATCCACCGCGCGGTGCTCGCCGGGACGAAGACCAAGGTGCCCGAGGACCTGCGGGACATCCTGCCCGAGCTGATGTGGCTCTCGCAGATGGGCCTGGTGCTGTACTGGATCTTCGACCGCACGGAGGGCCGCGAGCGCAGCTACCGGCTCGCCGAGCGCGGCGCCCGGCTCACCGCGCGGGGTGTCGTGCTGGCCCGTTTCCGGGTGCTGCGCCCGTTGGTGCGCGAGGTGCACGAGCTGTTCACGGACTTCCTGCCGGGGATGACGAAGGCGCTGCCGGATCCCGCGAAGAAGCCGGCGCGGGGTTCCGCTCCTCAGGCCTGACGGGACGCCAGCTCGATCACCGTGACGTCCGACTCGGCCCCGACCCGCGTGGGCGGCCCCCAGGCGCCCGCTCCGCGGCTGACGTACAGCTGGGTGTCGCCGTAGCGTTCCAGGCCCGCCAGGGTCGGGTTGGCGGCGCCCGCGACGAGGCTGCCGGGCCAGAGCTGGCCGCCGTGGGTGTGGCCGGAGAGCTGGAGGTCGACGCCGTGGTCGACGGCGTCGTGGATCATCACCGGCTGGTGGGCGAGGAGCACGCAGGCCCGGGCACGGTCCCGGTCGCCGAGCGCCTTGGCGTAGTCGGGGCCCTGCCCCTCGTCCTCGCCTGCCACGTCGTTGACCCCGGCCAGGTCGAAGTGGGGCAGCTCGGTGCGCACGTTCTCCAGCGGGATCAGGCCGAGGCGGCGCACCTCGGCGACCCACTGCTCGGCGCCGGAGAAGTACTCGTGGTTGCCGGTGACGAAGTACGCGCCGTGCCGGGCCCTGAGCCGGGCCAGCGGGGCCGCCGCCGGGCCGAGGTCCTTCACGCTGCCGTCGACCAGGTCGCCGACGACGGCGATGAGGTCGGGCTGCGTGGCGTTGATGGTGTCGACGACCTTCTGCGCGAAGCCCCGGCCGAGTACCGGGCCGAGGTGGATGTCGCTGACCACGGCGATGCGGAAGCCGTGCGCCGCGCGCGGGAGCTTGGCCAGCGGCACCGTGACCCGCTTCACGCTCGGGCCGTTCAGCACGCCGTACGTGCCGTAGCCGACCGTCCCGACGGCCGCCGCGGCGGCGGCACCCGCCACGACGCGGGAGACGAAGAGGCGGCGGGAGGGGAGGGCGAGGGGGCTCTCGGGCGGGGTGCCGGGGGCGCCGGGACGGGCGTTGGCGTCCGGGGTGCCGGTGTCCGGGGCGCCTGGGGTGCCGGTGCCGGTGTCCGGGGCCTCGGTGGTCTTGGGCGGGACCGTCCCGGCCGGTATGCGCTTGGTGTCCGCGGCCGGGGCCTTGCGCTGCTCCGGCTCCGCCTGCCGCCGCCGGGCCGCCCGGCGCTCCAGGAACCGCCGCAGCAGCGGCCGTACGACCTCGCCCGCCAGTACGGCGAGCAGCAGGTAGACCGACAGTGCCAGCCACAGGAAACCCGGCCAGGCCAGGACGCGCTGGAGCCAGAAGGGGGCGCCCGCGCGCTCGGCGACCAGCGCGCCGACCGCCAGCACCCAGCCCCCGGCGATCACCGCCGCGCCGATGCGGCGCACAGGGCCGGGACCGCGGGTCGTGTCGCGGAACAGGCGCCGCCACACGTACCAGTTGGCCGTCACGATGACGCCCACCACGGCCAGCGCGACGAGCGCGAAGACGACCACCATGCCGTCGATTCCCCTCAGTTGCGGCGTCCGCGACGCCTATGACGTTCGGCGCAGTGCGCGCACCCCGCGCAACCCGATGACCCCCACGACCGTCCCCAATACGAAGGAGACGACCGCGAGCAGCAGGTGCACCCAGAAGTACGCCGTCGGGTCGCCGTCCTCGAACGCGAGCCCGCTGCTGTCCTTGATCAGATTTTTGACGAAAGTGATCCAGATGATCCAGCTCCACACCCCGAAAGCGAGCAGGAACCAGGAGACGGGGCGGCTGAGCTTCATGCCTTCAGTATCGCCGCCGCGTGTCCGGAACCGTGCGCGGGGTGGGGAGCGGGGTGGGAAAGCCTCACTCGCGGGAGGTACGTTCTCGCTCGTGCCCGCACCCACGAAGACCGTCAGGCGCTCCCTGACGGTCACCGCCGCCGCCCTGACCGCGCTGGGTCTCCTCTCCCCCGCCGCGCTCGCCGCCCCCAGCCCCTCGGCGAGCCCGTCGGCGAGCCCCTCCGCCACTCCGCCCGCGTCGATGTCGAGCGTGGGCGGCGCGCGGCTCGGGAAGCCCGGGACGCAGGTCGACCTGGCGGGCGGGGCGCCCGTGCTGCCGAAGGACCTCACCGCCCGGTCGTGGATCGTGGCCGACGCCGAGTCCGGCGACGTGCTCGCCGCGCACAACGCGCACTGGCGGCTGGCCCCCGCGAGCACGCTGAAGATGCTCTTCGCCGACACGCTGCTGCCGAAGTGGCCGAAGACCACCCGGCACAAGGTCGCCCCCTCCGACCTGGCGGGCATCGGGGCGGGTTCCAGCATGGTCGGGGTGAAGGAGGAAGAGACCTACACCGTCCACGACCTGTGGCTCGGGGTCTTCCTGCGCTCCGGCAACGACGCCGTGCACGTGCTGTCCGCGATGAACGGCGGCGTGGAGAAGACGGTCGAGGAGATGAACGCGCACGCCGAGGAGCTCCAGGCCCTCGACACGACCGTGGTCACCCCGGACGGCTACGACGCGCCGGGGCAGGTCTCCTCCGCGTACGACCTGACGCTGTTCGCCCGTTCCGGGCTCCAGAAGAAGGACTTCCGCGAGTACGCCTCGACGGTCCGCACCAAGTTCCCCGGCGAGACGAAGAAGGACAAGAAGGGCAAGACGTCCCGCGAGTCCTTCGAGATCCAGAACACCAACCGCCTGCTGGCCGGCGACTCCGACGTGGAGGTCTACCCGGGCATCGCGGGCGTGAAGAACGGCTACACCACCAACGCGGGTTACACCTTCACGGGCGTCGCCGAGCAGGGCGGCAAGGTGTTGCTCGTCACCGTGATGAACCCGGAGAAGGACGAGCACAACGAGGTCTACAAGGAGACCGCCCGCCTCTTCGACTGGGGCTTCGAGGCGGTCGGCAAGGTGAGGCCGGTGGGTGAGCTGGTCCCGCCGAGGAGCGCCGCGCAGGCGAGCCCCCAGCCGGACGCGTCGTCCTCCGGGCAGGCCGGGGGCACCGGGAAGGCCGCGGCGGGCACGCAGCCGGTGGCGGGAGCGCCGGCCGGGGAGGGTTCCGGCGGCGTCGGAGTCGCGGCCGGCATCACCGCCGGGGTGCTCGTGCTGCTCGCGGGCGGGGCGTGGCTGATCAACCGGAGGTGGCCGCTGCCGGACCTGGTCCGTCGCCGGACGCGCCCGTGACGCCCCGCTCCCCGCTCTCCTGCTCCGCGCCGTCCTGGTCCCCGAGTTCCTGCTCCTTGCTGCCCGTCGCCGTCCAAGCGGCGCAGAACAGCACCAGCTTCGAGGTGAAGTTGATCCACAGCAGCAGGGCGACGGGGACGCCGAAGGCGCCGTACATGCTCTTCGCGGCGACGCCCTGCATGTAGCCGCTCAGCAGCAGCTTCAGCAGCTCGAAGCCGATCGCGCCGATCAGCGCCGCCACCACCAGCCGGCGGCGCGCGGGCTGTACGCCGGGCAGCAGGGTCAGGACGTACAGCAGCAGGAGGAAGTCGGCGAGTACGGCGACGGCGAACGCGGCGACGTAGAGCAGGACGCTGCCGAAGCCGCCGTCCAGGCCCAGCTGGCGGACGATCCAGCCCACCAGCGCCGAGGCGACGGTGGAGATGGCGACGGTGACCAGGAGGGCGCCGCCGAGGCCGACGAGGACGCCGGCGTCCTTGGCCCGGTGCAGGACGGGGTTCTCCTCCTCGTCCGGCAGCTCCCAGACGGCGCGCAGACAGCCCCGGGTGGCGTCGACCCACCCGATACCGGTGAACAGCAGCAGGGCGCCGGCGATGAGGCCGACGGTGCCGGCGTTGTCGATCAGGCCCTGGATGTTCAGCTGGTCGGAGATGCCGGGGACCTGCTCGGAGATCTTGTCCTGGAGCTTGTCCTGCTGCTCCTTGCTGAGCGTGGCGGCGGCGACGGCGGCGGCGAGACTGAGCAGCGGGAAGAGCGCGACGAAGCTGGTGAAGGTCATGGCGGCGGCCAGCCGCGTCCACTTCACCCGGTCGAGTCGTTCGTAGGAGCGCCACGCGTGCGTGGTCATCAGCCGTGCCAGCCACGGCCCCACCACGGGGAGCTTCTTCAGCCAGTCCATGATCCGACCCTGCCCCCGCTCGTCCCGGTCCATGATCCCGTCGTGCCACCGGTTCCGTCCCCGGTGCGGAAGACCAGTGTTCTTGTGCCCCAGAAACGCAGGATGGTGGCCAGGACCATGCCGATTCCGGCGCCGGATACCGTGTCGGCGCGCTGTGAGGTGAGGCCGAGGCCGTAGTGGCTGACGACCAGGCACAGCAGCTGCACGGCGGCTCCGGCGGCGTTCACCGCGAAGAAGACGGCGTACGGGCGCAGGCCCCGGGGGCGGGTGTGGCGGTAGGTGCCCAGCGCGTTGCCCGCGTAGGCGACGGAGCAGCCGGCGACGAAGGAGAGGGTCTTGGCGGTGAGCGGGTCGAGGCCTGCCGGGCCGCGCAGGAGCGTGAAAAGGGCGAGGTCGACGGCGTAGGCGAGGAGGCCGGCGGCGGCGAAGCCGATCAGTTCGCGCCGCCGGGCCCCCTTGGTGGTGCCGTCTACCAATTGGCCACCGCCAGGGCGTACATCGCCACCCACACCACGCCGATCAGCGCGAGCGCCCGGTCGCGCAGGACGACGTCCTCGGGTTCGCCCGCGGTGCCGCGGTCGGCGAAGACGGCGTAGCGCAGGACGGCGAGGATGAAGGCGACCATGGACAGCTGCCGCCACGGCAGCACGCTGGTGTGCGGGACGCCGCCCTCCTCCATGGCCCACAGGCAGTAGCCGAGGACGGCGACACCGGCCGCGAGCTGCCAGACGAAGCGGAGGTAGCCGGTGGTGTACTCGGTGAGCAGGGCGCGCGTGGCGCCCGCCTTCCCGGCCATCTGGACGGCTTCGCTGTAGCGCTTGGCGGAGACCATGAACAGCGCGCCGAAGCCGGTCGTGATGAGGAACCAGCGCGACAGCGGGATGCCGAGCGCGAGTCCGCCGACCATCGCCCGCATCAGGAAACCGGTGGTGACGACGGCGAGGTCGACGACCAGGACGTGCTTGAGGCTGATGCAGTACGCCAGTTGCATGGCGAGGTAGGCGGTGAGCAGGGCGGCGACGGCGGGCGGGCACAGCCAGGCGGCGGCGAGGGGCGCGAGGACGCCCAGGGCGCCCCCGACGGCGTACGCGACGGGCACCGGGACCTGTCCGGCGGCCACGGGGCGGTGGCGCTTGACCGGGTGGGCGCGGTCGGCATCGGCGTCGCGGGCGTCGTTGACGAGGTAGACGGCGGCGGCGCAGGCGGTGAACAGGACGAAGACCAGGGCGAGCCGGCCCAGGACGTTCGGGGCGAACAGTTCGCCGGCGGCGGCCGGGGCGGCGACGACCAGGACGTTTTTGACCCACTGGCGGGGGCGGGCGGTCCTGACCAGTCCTGCCAGGACTCCCTTGCGGCGGGGCGACGCGGCGTCGGGCCGCTGCTCCGGAGCGCGTTGCCGCAGGACGGTCGTGTCGGTCACGGCCGGCCTCCGCGCATCCAGTCGGCGCCGAGCCGGGCCGTGAGCGCGCCCAGGGCCGCGCCCGCGGCGACGTCGGAGGGATAGTGGACGCCGACGACCAGCCGGGAGACGCACACCGCGGCGGCGAGCGGCCACACCGCGTGCACGCCGAGCGCGCCGAAGGCGACGGCGGCCGCGGCTGCGGAGGTGGCGTGGGAGCTGGGGAAGGAGTGCCGGCCGGCGGTGCGCACCAGGGGCACGACGTGCGCGGGGCGCGGACGGCGCACGACCCGTTTCACGCCCATGCTGACGACGTGCGCGCCCGCGGTGAGGGCGGTGCCGCGCAGCCAGGCCCGGCGCCGCGGGCCGTCCGCGGCGGCTGAGGCCAGGCCCGCCGCGAGCCACAGCGCTCCGTGCTCCCCGGCCCAGGACAGGGCACGCGCGGCACCGGCCACGCGCGGGTCCGTGCCGCAGGCTCTGAGCGCCGTCACGATCCGGTGGTCCATGTCGAGGTCGTCCATGTGGACTCACTGTTCACGCCCCGCGGCGCGGAAGTCCGGCATGATGGAGCGACATACCATTAATCACCCGTTTCGGGGATGGAGCGGATGTCCATGGACCAATCGCCTTAATAAGGGCGATACGGTCACCGGCATGTCCGCCGACACCGTTCCCGCCGCCGAAGGAGACCCCGGTACGACATGGGGTCCCGTCACCGGCTGGGGCCGCACCGCGCCCACCACAGCCCGGCTGATCCGCCCCCGCACCTATCAGGAGGCCGCCGACGCCGTCCGGGAGTGCGGGGCCCGCGGCGGCATCGCGCGGGGGCTGGGGCGGGCGTACGGGGACGCGGCGCAGAACGCGGGCGGCGCGGTGCTCGACATGACCGGTCTGGACCGCGTCCACGCCATCGACGCCGACGGCGGCACGGTGCTCTGCGACGCGGGTGTCTCCCTGCACCGGCTGATGGAGGTGCTGCTGCCGCTCGGCTGGTTCGTGCCGGTGACGCCCGGCACCCGCTACGTGACGGTCGGCGGGGCGATCGGCGCCGACATCCACGGCAAGAACCACCACGTGTCGGGTTCGTTCTCCCGGCACGTGCTGTCGTTCGAGCTGCTCACCGCCGACGGGCGGGTCCGCACCGTGGACCGGGGCACGCCGCTGTTCGACGCGACCGCCGGGGGCATGGGCCTGACCGGTGTGATCCTCACCGCCACCGTGCGGCTCCAGCCGGTCGAGACGGCGCTGATGTCGGTCGACACCGAGCGCGCCACCGACCTCGACGACCTGATGGCCCGTCTGACGGCCACCGACCACCGCTACCGCTACTCGGTCGCCTGGATCGACCTGCTGGCGCGCGGCGCGCGGACCGGGCGGGCGGTCCTCACCCGCGGCGACCACGCCCCGCTGGACGCCCTCCCCGCGCGCTCGCGGGCGCGGCGCGACCCGCTGGCCTTCCGCACCTCCCGCCTCCCGGCCGCCCCCGACCTGGTCCCGGACGGCCTGCTGAGCCGGACGACGGTGGGCCTGTTCAACGAACTCTGGTACCGCAAGGCGCCCCGGATGAGCCGGGGCCGGCTCCAGCGGATCTCCACCTTCTTCCACCCCCTGGACGGCGTCCCGCACTGGAACCGGGTCTACGGCCGCGGCGGCTTCGTGCAGTACCAGTTCGTCGTCGGCCACGACCGGGCGGACGACCTGCGCCGGATCGTGCGGCGCATCTCCGAGCACCGCTGCCCGTCCTTCCTGGCCGTTCTCAAACGCTTCGGGGAGGCCGACCCGGGCTGGCTCTCCTTCCCCGTCCCCGGCTGGACCCTCGCCCTGGACGTCCCGGCGGGCCTGCCGGGACTCGGCGCCTTCCTCGACGGCCTCGACGAGGAGGTCGCGCGGGCCGGCGGCCGGGTCTACCTCGCCAAGGACTCCCGGCTGCGCCCCGAACTGCTCGACGCGATGTACCCCCGCCTCGGCGACTTCCGCGCGCTGCGCGCGGAGCTGGACCCGCGCGGAGTGTTCGTGTCCGACCTCTCCCGCCGCCTCGCCCTCTGAGACCTCCGAGACCTCTGAGCAATCTTCAGGAGCAGCCGTGAAGGACGCCTTCGGCATCCCCCAGTCCCTCCTCGTCCTCGGCGGTACGTCCGAGATCGCGCTCGCCACCGCGCGCCGCCTCGTCGCCCGCCGCACCCGCACCGTGTGGCTGGCCGGCCGCCCCTCCCCCGCCCTGGACCGGTCGGCGGAGCAGCTGCGCGACCTCGGCGCCGAGGTCCGCACCGTCGCCTTCGACGCGCTCGACCCCGAGTCCCACGAGGCGGCGCTCGGCAAGGTCTTCGCCGAGGGCGACATCGACATGGTGCTGCTCGCCTTCGGCGTCCTGGGCGACCAGGCGCACGACGAGCGGGAACCGCTGAACGCGGTGCGGGTGGCGCAGACCAACTACACCGGCGCGGTCTCGGCGGGTCTGATCAGCGCCCGCGCGCTCCAGGCCCAGGGCCACGGCTCGCTGGTGGTGCTCTCCTCCGTGGCCGGCGAGCGGGCCCGCCGCGCCAACTTCATCTACGGCTCCAGCAAGGCCGGCCTGGACGCCTTCGCGCAGGGCCTCGGCGACGCGCTGCACGGCACCGGCGTGCACGTCATGGTCGTACGCCCCGGCTTCGTGCGGTCGCGGATGACCGAGGGCCTGGAGGAGGCACCGCTCGCCACAACGCCGGAGGCGGTCGCCACGGCCATCGAGCTGGGGCTGCGGCGGCGCTCGGAGACGGTGTGGGTGCCGGGCGCGCTGCGCGTGGTGATGTCGGCGCTGCGGCACCTGCCGCGGGGGGTGTTCCGGCGGCTGCCGGTGTAGCGGGCCGGCCCTAGCGGGTGGGCAGGGAGTCGCGTTCGACGCGGCCCGTCTGCGGGGGCACGGTGGCGCTGCCGAACGGGAACTCCCGCAGCTTGCGCCACACCCCGTCGGCGCCCTGCTCGTACAGCGCGAAGCCGGTGCAGGGCCACTGTGCCTTGTAGTCGGCCAGCTCCTCGTAGGCGCGGTCCATCGCCGCCTCGTCGATGCCGTGCGCCACGGTGACGTGCGGGTGGTACGGGAACTGCAGTTCGCGGGGGACCGGGCCGGAGGCGTCGCGGATCCGCTTCTGCAGCCAGGAGCAGGCGGCGCCGCCCTCGACCACCTGGACGTAGACCACCGGCGAGAGCGGGCGGAAGGTGCCGGTGCCGGACAGGCGCATCGGGAAGGGGCGGCCGCGCGCCGCCACCTCCGCCAGGTGCGCCTCGATCGCGGGCAGCGCGCCGCCGTCGACCTCGGTCGGCGGCAGCAGGGTGACGTGCGTGGGGATGCCGTGCGCCGCGGCGTCGCCGAAGCCCGCGCGCAGCTGTTGGAGCTTGCTGCCGTGTGGCTCCGGGACCGCGATCGACACGCCGATCGTTACGGTCCCCACGTCGTCTCCTGTCGTTCCGTGTCACTCGGTGATGTCGCTGTGTCGGACACCCGGTTATCGACTGTACGGCCACGACCGTGCCCGGGGCAGGCGCAACCGGAGTGATGTGCAGCGCTACGGCGGCGTGCCGGGGCGCACGGGCGGGGCGGCGGGTGCCGTGAGCAGCACCGCGGCGCGGCGCCGCGCTCAGTGCTTGGCGGGGAGGAAGCCCACCCTGTCGTACGCCCGGGAGAGGGTCTCCGCGGCGACGGCCCGGGCCTTCTCCGCGCCCTTGGCGAGGATCGCGTCCAGGGTCTCCGGGTCGTCCAGGTACTGCTGGGTGCGGTCCCGGAAGGGGGTCACGAACTCGACCATGACCTCCGCCACGTCCGTCTTGAGGGCGCCGTAGCCCTTGCCCGCGTACTTCTCCTCCAGCTCGGTGATGTCGGCTCCGGTGAGCACCGAGTAGATGGAGAGGAGGTTGCTGACGCCCGGCTTGTTCTCCCGGTCGAAGCGGATCACGGTGTCGGTGTCGGTGACCGCGCTCTTGACCTTCTTCGCGGTGGCCTTCGGCTCGTCCAGGAGGTTGATGAGGCCCTTCGGCGTGGACGCCGACTTGCTCATCTTGACCGTGGGGTCCTGGAGGTCGTAGATCTTCGCCGTCTCCTTGAGGATGTACGCGGAGGGGACGGTGAAGGTGTCGCCGAAGCGGCCGTTGAAGCGCTCGGCCAGGTCGCGGGTCAGCTCGATGTGCTGGCGCTGGTCCTCGCCGACGGGGACCTCGTTGGCCTGGTAGAGCAGGATGTCCGCGACCTGGAGTACCGGGTACGTGAACAGGCCGACGGAGGCGCGGTCGGCGCCCTGCTTGGCGGACTTGTCCTTGAACTGGGTCATGCGGGACGCCTCGCCGAAGCCGGTGAGGCAGTTCATGACCCAGGCGAGCTGCGCGTGCTCGGGGACGTGGCTCTGGACGAAGAGCGTGCAGCGGTCCGGCTCCAGCCCGGCGGCCAGCAGCTGGGCGACGGCCAGGCGGGTGTTGGCGCGCAGCTCCTTCGGGTCCTGCGGGACCGTGATCGCGTGCAGGTCGACGACCATGTAGAAGGCGTCGTGCGTCTCCTGGAGCGCCACCCACTGGCGCACTGCGCCGAGGTAGTTGCCGAGGTGGAACGAGCCGGCGGTGGGCTGGATACCGGAGAGCACGCGGGGTCGGTCATTCGCCATGCCCGACATTCTCTCAGGTTCCACCGGCGGCTCGTCCCCCGGTCGGCGGCGGTCAGCCGAGATCGATCTCCGGGTACAGCGGGAAGCCCGCCACCAGGTCCGTCGCCCGGCGGGAGATCTCGTCCGCGATCTTCGCGTCGAGGACGTGGGAGGCCTTCGACGGGGCGCCCGACTTCGTGGTGCCCGGCGCCGTGGCGGTCAGGACGCGGTCGATCAGGCCCGCCACCTCGTCCATCTCCGCCATGCCCAGGCCGCGCGTGGTGAGCGCCGGGGTGCCGACGCGGATGCCGGAGGTGTACCAGGCGCCGTTCGGGTCGGCGGGGATGGCGTTGCGGTTGGTGACGATGCCGGAGTCGAGGAGTGCGGCCTCGGCCTGGCGGCCGGTGAGGCCGTAGGAGGACGCCACGTCGATCAGGTTGAGGTGGTTGTCGGTGCCGCCGGTGACCAGGGTGGCGCCGCGCTTCATCAGGCCCTCGGCCAGCGCGCGGGCGTTGTCGACGATGCGCCGGGCGTAGTCCTGGAAGGCGGGCTGCCGGGCCTCGGCGAGGGCGACGGCCTTGGCGGCCATGACGTGCGGGAGCGGGCCGCCGAGGACCATCGGGCAGCCCCGGTCGACCTGGTCCTTGAGGGAGTCGTCGCACAGCACCATGCCGCCGCGCGGGCCGCGCAGGGACTTGTGGGTGGTGGTCGTCACGATCTGGGCGTGCGGGACCGGGTCGAAGTCGCCGGTGAGGACCTTGCCCGCGACGAGGCCCGCGAAGTGCGCCATGTCGACCATGAGGGTGGCGCCGACCTCGTCGGCGATCTCCCGCATGATCCTGAAGTTCACCAGCCGCGGGTACGCGGAGTAGCCGGCGACGATGATCAGCGGCTTGAACTCGCGGGCCTGGGCGCGCAGGGCCTCGTAGTCGATGAGGCCGGTGGCCGGGTCGGTGCCGTAGGAGCGCTGGTCGAACATCTTGCCGGAGATGTTCGGGCGGAAGCCGTGGGTGAGGTGGCCGCCGGCGTCCAGGGACATGCCGAGCATCCGCTGGTTGCCGAAGGCCTGGCGCAGCTCGGCCCAGTCGGCGTCGGTCAGCTCGTTGATCTGGCGGGCACCGGTCTTCTCCAGGAAGGGGGCCTCGACGCGGTCGGCGAGGACGGCCCAGAAGGCGACCAGGTTGGCGTCGATGCCGGAGTGGGGCTGGACGTAGGCGTGGCGGGCGCCGAAGAGCTCGCGGGCGTGCTCGGCGGCCAGGGACTCGACGGTGTCGACGTTGCGGCAGCCGGCGTAGAAGCGGCGGCCGACGGTGCCCTCGGCGTACTTGTCGCTGAACCAGTTGCCCATGGCCAGCAGCGTGGCCGGGGAGGCGTAGTTCTCGGAGGCGATCAGCTTGAGCATCTCGCGCTGGTCGGCGACCTCCTGGCCGATCGCGTCGGCGACGCGGGGCTCGACGGAGCGGATGACGTCGAGCGCGGCGCGGTAGGCGGTGGACTCGGGGGTGAGCTCTGCGGGCATGAGGACCTCCGGACGGTGTGGTCGGCGTTCGGGTCGGCCCAGGCGCACGGCACTCGTCGGTCGAGCCGCTCCCCGATGGTCGGTCCCATCCCAGCGCGCCAGTCACGGCCCACGGGCAGCCTACCGGGCACCACGGAGTGCCGGGCCGCGGCGTCCACCATGCGAGCGAGGGCCGTCAGAGGATGACGTGCGGCAGGAAGCGGGCGTACTCGTCCGTCACCAGGCCCGACGACTCCCTGATGCCGAGGCCCGCCGACTCGTTCTCCACGACCCAGGCGCCGAGGACGACCCGGTTGCCGTCGAAGTCGGGCAGGGGCGCCAGTTCCTGGTAGCAGCAGGGTTCGGTGCGCCCGTGGGCCTCGGTGCCGGGGCGGTGGATCGTGACGCCGGCGCCCTCGCGGCCCAGGAGGGGCTTGGCGACGTAGCCGGTGGTGTGGGCGAGGTCGCGGGGGCCGTCGAGGTAGGCGGGGAGGAGGTTGGGGTGGTCCGGGTACAGCTCCCAGAGGATCGCGAGCAGGGCCTTGTTGCTCAGCAGCATCTTCCAGGCGGGCTCGATCCACAGGGTGGTGCCGGAGCCGCCGCCGTTGTCGAGGGTGTCCAGGACGTGGTCGGCGAAGCGGTCGGTGGTGAGCCACTCCCAGGGGTAGAGCTTGAAGACGCTGCGGATGAAGCGCAGCCGGGTGTCGACGAAGCGGCCGGAGAGACGGTCCCAGCCGATCTCCTCCATGGAGATCCACTCGGTGGCCAGCCCGGCCTGCTCGGCGGTCTCCTTGAGGTAGGCGACCGTCATCAGGTCCTCGCCCAGCTCGTCGGCCTCGGAGTTCGCGAAGTACAGCGGGGAGCCGGGCGGGAGGAGGGCGGCCTGCTTCTTCCAGGCGTCGATCAGGCGCTCGTGGAGGCTGTTCCACTGGTCGGCGCCGGGGAAGCGCTCCTCCATCCAGAACCACTGCGGGGAGGCGGCCTCCACCAGGGAGGTCGGGGTGTCCGCGTTGTACTCCAGGAGCTTGGCGGCTCCCGTGCCGTCGTAGCGCAGGTCGAAGCGGGCGTAGACGGAGGGGAGTTCGGCGCGCCGGTGCCAGGCCTCGGTGACCGCCCGGACCACGCGCGGGTCGGTGATGCCGAGGTCGGCGAAGCGGCGGGCGGTGACGATGTGCTCGGCCGCCGCCAGGCACATGCGGTGCAGTTCCTCGACGGCCTCCTCCAGCGCCTCGACCTCCGGCAGGGAGAAGACGTAGTACGCGCTCTCGTCCCAGTAGGGGCGCAGGGTGCCGTCGGGGTAGCGGGTCAGGGGGTAGATGCAGCCCTGTTCCTCGACGGTCTGCTGCCAGCCGGGGCGGGGCTCGGTGGTGCGGCGCTCCATGGTCCGGGCTCAGCCGCCGCCGCTGCCGGAGCCGGAGCAGCCGAAGCCGCCTCGGTCGACGGCCTCGTCGCGGCTGAAGGTGCCGTAGTCGGCCCAGCCGTTGCTGACGTCGGCGTCGTAGTACCAGTCGGCGTCGTCGACGCCCTTGGCGCCCTTCTTCTTGCCGCCCTTGCCGTACGAACCGCCGGTGGAGCCGGACTTGCAGTTCTTGTCGGCCACGACCTTGTAGCCGTTGATGTAGTCGTAGCTGTCGCGGTCCACGCAGCGCCGGTCGGGGTCCGATCCGCACGCGCTCAGGGCCGCGGCGAGCACTCCCATGCCGCCGAGCACCACGGTGCTCGACCGCAGCCGTCGCCGGGTCTCCGCCATGTCCGTCTCTCCCCCGTTGTCCGCTTCCAGTACGACAGTTGGACCGATCGAGTGTACGGCCGTCGCCGGGGGACTTTACGGCAGCGCCCGGCACAGCGCGTCCAGGGCCCCGGCCCAGGCGTGGTCCGGCGGGGTGCCGTAGCCGACGACGAGGGCGTCGAGCGGGGCGACGTCCGCCTCGGGGTGGCGGAAGGCGGACAGGCCGTGGACGGCGAGCCCGTGCCAGGCGGCGGAGCGGACGGCCTGCTGCTCGGTGCCGGGCGGCAGCCGGAGCACCGCGTGCAGGCCGGCGGCGATACCGGTGACGTGGACGTCGGGGGCGCGTTCGGCCAGCGCGGCGACCAGGGCGTCGCGGCGGCGCCGGTAGCGCAGGCGGGCGGCGCGGACGTGGCGGTCGTAGTCGCCGGAGGCCAGGAACTCCGCGAGGGTCAGCTGGTCCAGGACGCCGGGGGTGCGGCCCGTCATGGCGGCCATGGCGTCCTCGACGAGCGAGGGCGGCAGCACCAGCCAGCCCAGGCGCAGGGCGGGGGCGAGGGACTTGCTGGCGGTGCCGAGGTAGACGACGCGGTCGGGGTCGAGGCCCTGGAGGGCGCCGACGGGCTGGCGGTCGTAGCGGAACTCGCCGTCGTAGTCGTCCTCCAGGACCAGTCCGCCGGTGCGGCGGGCGCGGTCGATCAGGGCGATGCGGCGCTCGGGGAGCAGGGGCAGGCCCACCGGGAACTGGTGGGAGGGGGTGAGAAGGACGGCCCCGGCGGTGGCCGGGTCGTCGTCGGGGGGACGGGTGCCGCGGTCGTCGAAGGGCAGCGGGGGTGTGGCGAGGCCCGCGCGGGTGAGCAGGCCGCGGTGGTGGGGCAGGCCGTAGGACTCGACCGCCACGGAGCGGGTGCCCCGGTGGCGCAGCAGGTCGGCGAGGACGCCGAGGCCGCCGAGGAAGCCGGCGCAGACGACGATGCGGTCGGGGTCGGCGTGCACGCCGCGGGCGCGGGAGAGGTAGCCGGCGAGCGCGGTGCGCAGTGCGGCGTGGCCGCGCGGGTCGCCGTAGCCGAGGGCGCGGTCGGGGGCGGCGGTCAGGGCGCGGCGGGCGGCGCGCAGCCACTGGGTGCGGGGGAACGAGGCGAGTTCGGGGGTACCGGGGATCAGGTCGTAGGCGGGGCGGGCCGGTTCCCGTCGGTGCGGGGCGGGGCGGTGGTCGGGGGTGGCGGGGGTGCGGTCGGCTACGCGGGTGCCGGAGCCCTGGCGGGCGGCGAGCCAGCCCTCGGCGACGAGGTCGGCGTAGACCTCGGCGACGGTGTTGCGGGCCACGCCCAGGTCGGCGGCGAGGGAGCGGGAGGAGGGCAGCCGGGTGCCGGGGGCCAGCCGGCCGCCGCGGACGGCTTCGCGCAGGGCGTCGGTGAGGCCCCGGCGCAGTCCGGGACCGGACCGGTCGAGGTGCAGGTCCACGCCGAAAGTGGCCCATGGTTTCGCCATGGGAATGGACCATACCCGTGGGCTGCCTCGCCCCTAGTCTCGATGGCATGACGACGACGAACGAGAACACCGCCGCCGGCCCCTTCGCCCCCGAGGAGCCCGCCCGGCTGGAGTGGGCCAAGCACGCGCCCGAGGTCTGGAAGGCGATGCTGGGACTGGAGAAGGCGGCGGGCCGGGGTCTGGACCCGAAGCTGAAGGAACTGGTCAAGATCCGTGCCTCGCAGCTCAACCACTGCGCCTTCTGCCTGGACATGCACACCAAGGACGCTCTCGCGGCCGGCGAGAGCGTGGAGCGGATCGTGCAGCTCTCCGCCTGGCAGGAGTCGCGGCACTTCTACACGGAGAAGGAGATCGCGGCGATCGAGCTGACGGAGGCGGTGACCGTGCTGACGGACGGCTTCGTCCCGGACGACGTGTACGGGAGGGCCGCCAAGCTCTTCGACGAGAGCGAGCTGGCCCACCTGATCGCCGCGATCACGGTGATCAACGCCTGGAACCGCTTCGGTGTGACGTGCCGGCTGACGCCGGGCCACTACACGCCGGGGCAGCACGGATGACGGGCCGTACGGCTCGTGGCGCGGACCGTTTCCGGGCCCTGCACCACGGCCGGGTCCCGGGCGATCCCCTCGTCCTGCCCGGCCCCTGGGACGCGGCGAGCGCGCGGGTCTTCGCGGACGCCGGGTTCCCGGCGCTCGCCACGCCCAGCGCGGGCGTGGCGGCGTCCCTCGGGTACGAGGACGGGGCGACCCCGGCCGACGAGATGTTCGCGGCGGTCGCGCGGATCGCGCGGGCGGTGGACGTGCCCGTGTCGGCGGACGTCGAGGACGGGTACGGGCTGGCGCCGAAGGAGCTGGTGGAGCGGCTGCTGGAGGCGGGCGCCGTGGGCTGCAACCTGGAGGACTCCGCGGGCGGGGTGCTCAAGGATCCTCGGGAGCACGCGGAGTGGCTGGCCGAGGTGCGGGCGGCGGCCGGGGACCGGCTGTTCGTCAACGCCCGGATCGACACCTTCATCAGGGGCGTCGACGACCCGGGCGCGGCGATCGAGCGGGCCGCGCTGTACGTCGCCGCGGGCGCCGACTGCGTCTATCCGATCGGCGCCCCCGTCGGCGTACTGCCGCTGCTGCGCTCCGGCATCCAGGGGCCGGTGAACGTGCACGCGCAGCCCGGTCAGGGCCCCTCGCCCGCGGAACTCGGCGGGCTCGGGGCCACCCGGATCACGTTCGGGCCGGGCCTCCAGCGGCGCGCGCAGGGCGCGCTGCGGGAGATCGCGGCGGAACTGGTGCGGTGAGGGTCAGGGCAGCCACTTCTTCCAGATGGACTCGTGGCTGTCCACCCACTTCTTCGCGGCCTCCTCCGGGCGCATCTTCTGCTCGGCGATCATCAGGGAGACCTGGTTCTGGTCCTCGGTCGTCCACGTGAAGTTCTTGAGGAACTCCGCCGCCTCGCCGCCGTTCTCCGCGAAGTCGGCGTTGAGGTACTTCTGCAGCTCGGTGACCGGGTAGGCGCAGGCGACCTTCGCGGGGTCGGCGTCGCAGCCCTCCTTGTACGGCGGCAGCTTCACCTCGGTCATCGGGACCTTCTCGAACAGCCACTGGGGGGTGTACCAGTAGGTCAGGAAGGGCTTCTTCTCCTTGGCGAACTGCTGGATCTGGGTGATCTGGGCGGCCTCGGAGCCGGCGAAGACGACCTCGTAGTCCAGGTTCAGGTTCTCGACCAGGGCCTTGTCGTTGGTGACGTAGGACGGGGAACCGTCCATCAGCTGGCCCTTGTCGCCGCTCTCCGCGGTGCGCAGCAGGTCGGCGTACTTGTTCAGGTTCTTCCAGTCGGTGACGTCCGGGTGCTTCTTCGCGAAGTACGTCGGGACGAACCAGCCGATGTGGCCGGTGACGCCGAGGTCGCCGCCGGGGGCGATGGTCTTCTTGTCCTCGACGTAGCGCTGCTCCTGCTCGGGGTGGCCCCAGTCCTCCAGGATGGCGTCGACCCGGCCCTGGCTGAGCGCGTCCCAGGCGGGGACCTCGTCGACCTGGACGGTGTCGACGCGGTAGCCCAGCTCGTGCTCCAGCAGGTACTGGGCGACGGCCACGTTGGCCTGGGCGCCGACCCAGGACTGCACGGACAGGGTGACCGTCTTGGCGCCCTGGGCGTTCGCGAACGGGGACGCCTGCTTGGTCATGTCGGCGGCGCCGCAGCCGGTGAGCAGCGTCAGCGCGGCCACACCGGCGATCGCGGAGGTCGTGCGCAGTCGCATCTCAGGCTCCCTTCCTCGTACGGCGCTCGGTGGGCTGGGTGACCCGGTCGAGCATCAGGCCCAGGCAGACGATCGCCGCGCCGGCCACCAGGCCGGTCGCCAGGTCGCCCTGCGCGAGGCCGAAGACGACCTGGTAGCCGAGGGCGCCGCCACCGACCAGGCCGCCGATGATGACGACGGCGAGGACCAGGACGACGCCCTGGTTGACGGCGAGCAGCGGGGCCGGGCGGGCCAGCGGGAGCTGGACCTGGCGGAGCTGCTGGCCGCTGGTGGCGCCGAGCGAGCGGGCCGACTCCATGGCGGCCGGGTCCACCTGGCGCAGGCCCTGGGCGGTGATGCGGACGACGGCCGGGAGGGCGTAGACGACCGCGGCGGCCACGGCGGGCGCGCGGCCGACGCCGAAGAGGGCGACGACCGGGATCAGGTACACGAACTGCGGCATCGTCTGGAAGACGTCCAGGACGGGCCGCAGCGCGCGCTCGACGCGGTCGCTGCGGGCGGCGGCCACGCCGGTCGCGAAACCGATGACCAGGGTGACGGCGACGGCCGCGAGGACCTGCGAGAGCGTGTCCAGGGACGGGTTCCAAACGCCGAGCACGCCGATCGCCGCCATCGCGAGGACCGCGGTGAGCGCGGTGCGCCAGGTGCCGATCAGCCAGGCCAGTGCGGCGACGATCAGGAGCACCGACCACCAGGGCAGCCACTGGAGGCCGTCCCGCAGCGGGTTGAGGACCCAGTTGGTGAAGTGCGCGGCCCAGTCGGCGGTGCCGCCGACGACGGGGACGCCGGAGTACAGGTGGGCGGTCATCCAGTCGACGGCCCGGTTGACGGGCTCGGCGATGTTCAGCTCCCACCCGTCGGGCCACTCCAGGAACCCGGCGAGACGTCCGGCGGCCGCGACCGCCGCGGCGGCGGCCAGGGCGTACAACCACGTCAGCGGGGGCTTCCCGGGCTCCCCGAGCCGCTCTCCCGCCGCGCCGGTCACGCGGTCCAGGACGACGGCGAGCAGCACGATCGGGATGCCGGCCGCGAGGGCCGCGCCGACGTCGACCGAAGCGAGGGCCTGGTAGACGCGGTCGCCGAGGCCGCCGGCGCCGATGACGGAGGCGATGACGGCCATGGAGAGCGCCATCATGATCGTCTGGTTGACGCCGAGGAGGAGTTCCTTGCGGGCCAGCGGGACGCGGGCGGTCAGCAGCCGCTGGCGGGCGGTGGTGCCGAGGGACTCGACGGCCTCCAGCACCTCCTTGTCGGCACCGCGCAGGCCGAGCGAGGTGAGCCGGGCCATCGGCGGGGCGGCGTAGACGACCGTGGCCAGGACGGCGGCGGGGACGCCGATGCCGAAGACCAGGACGACGGGGAGGAGATAGGCGAAGGCGGGCAGCACCTGCATGGTGTCGAGCACCGGGCGCAGGACGCGGTCCATGCGGTCGGACAGGCCGGCGGCCAGGCCCAGCACGGCGCCCACGACGACCGACGCGAGGACGGCCACGACCATGAGCGCGAGGGTCTGCATGGTCGGCACCCACATGCCGAGCAGGCCGCAGGCCAGGAACGCGGCCGCGGTGCCGGCGGCCAGCTTCACGCCGGCCACGCGCCATGCGACCAGGGCGCCGATCGCGGTGACCCCGGCCCAGCCGACGGCGAGGAGGGCGAGGTAGACGGCGCGTACGGCGATGACGACGACGTTGCTGACGTGACCGAAGAAGTAGAGGAACAGCGGGTGGCTGTCGCGGTTGTCGATGATCCAGTCGCTGGCCTTGCCGAACGGTTCGGAGACGTCGACGGTGAGGGCGGCGGGCCAGCTGGTGCCGCCCCACTGGGTGACGGCGAGGGGTACGAGGACCGCGGCGGCGATCGCGAGGGTGAGGAGCTTGCGGACGGCGGGGCGGGTGAGGACGCCCGGCGGGGCGGCCTCGGCGGGCGCCGCGGTGATCGTCGCCATCAGACCGCCTCCCTGGGCAGCTCCGCCTCCCCCGGGACGACGGCCGCCCCCTCGGGACGTGCGCCGGGTACGGCCGTGCCGGCGACGACGCCGAGCAGGTCGCCCGCGTCCACCACGCCCAGGCAGCGGCCCTCGTCCATGACGCGGGCGGGCGAGCCGGCCCGCGCCACCGCCTCGATGGCCTCCGACACCGTGGCCTCGGGCCGGATCGCCGGGCCGGTGCCCGCCTCGTCGGACGAGGTCGCGGGGCGCATCGCCGTGCGGACCGTCAGGACCTGTTCGCGCGGGACGTCGCGGACGAACTCGCGGACGTAGTCGTCGGCGGGCGAGCCGACGATCTCCTCGGGGGTGCCGAGCTGCACCACGCGGCCGTCCCGCATCAGGGCGATGCGGTCGCCGAGCTTGAGGGCTTCCTGGAGGTCGTGGGTGATGAAGACCATCGTGCGGCCCTCCTCGCGGTGCAGCCGGACCACCTCCTCCTGCATGTCCCGGCGGATCAGAGGGTCGAGCGCGCTGAACGGCTCGTCGAAGAGCAGCACCTCGGGGTCGACGGCGAGGGCGCGGGCGAGGCCGACGCGCTGGCGCTGGCCGCCGGAGAGCTGGCCGGGGCGGCGGTGCTCCAGACCCTCCAGGCCGACCTTGGCGACGACGGCGGCGGCCCGCTCGCGGCGCTCGGCGCGGCCCATGCCCTGGACCTCCAGGCCGTAGGCGACGTTGTCGAGGACCGTGCGGTGCGGGAGCAGGCCGAAGTGCTGGAAGACCATCGCGGCACGGTGGCGGCGCAGTTCGCGCAGCCGGGACTTGTCCATCGCGCGGACGTCCTCGCCGTCGATGGCGATGGACCCGGCCGTCGGCTCGATGAGCCGGGTCAGGCAGCGTACGAGGGTGGACTTGCCGGAGCCGGACAGCCCCATGACGACGAACACCTCACCCTTGCGCACGTCGAAGGAGACGTCCGCGACGGCGGCGGTGCAGCCGGTGCGTGAGCGCAGCTCGGCCGGGCCCAGGGCGGCCAGTTCGGGGTCGGCGGGGATCTTGGCGGCCTTCGGGCCGAAGACCTTCCACAGGCCGTCCACGGAGAAGACCGGGGGACGCTCGGCCACGGTGCCGGTGTCGTTGGCGGTCGTGCTCATCGGGCGTCACCGCCGATCAGCTCGACGGCGCGTTCCCCGACCATGAGGACGCCGATCATCGGGTTCACGGCGGGCATCGTCGGGAAGACGGAGGCGTCGGCGATGCGCAGGCCCGTCAGGCCGCGGACGCGCAGCTCGGGGTCGACGACGGCCCTCTCGTCGGTGGCGGCTCCCATCTTGCAGGTGCCCGCCGGGTGGTAGACGGTGTGGGCGACCTTGCGGGCGTACTCGCTCAGCTCCTCGTCACCGGTGACGTCCGGGCCGGGGCAGACCTCGCGCTTCAGCCAGCCCGCCAGCGGCTCGGACTTGGCGATCTCGCGGGCGATGCGGATGCCGTCAACGAGGGTGCGGCCGTCGTAGTCGTCCTCGTCGGTGAAGTAGCGGAAGTCCAGGGCGGGCTTCACGGACGGGTCGGCGCTGGTGAGGTAGAGACGGCCGCGGGACTTCGGCTTGGGGATGTTCGGGGTCATGGAGACGCCGAACTCGGGGCGCTCGTAGCCCAGTCGCTCCGGATTGTCCGTGAACGGGATCTGGTAGAAGTGGAACATCAGGTCGGGGCCCGCGTGTTCGGGGTCGCGGCGCACGAACAGACCTGCGTCGGAGTCCATCGCGGAGTTCTCCGGAATGGGGCCGTTGGTCTCCCACACGATCACCGACTCGGGGTGGTCGAGCAGGTTCTCGCCGACGCCGGGCAGGTCGAGCGCCACGGGTATGCCGAGGGCCTCCAGCTGGTCCTTCGGGCCGATGCCCGAGTGCAGCAGCAGGCGCGGGGAGTCGACGGCGCCGGCGCTGAGCACGACCTCGTTGCGCGCCCTGACGAGGATCTCCTCGCCGTCCTTGGTGCGGACGTGGACGCCTTCGGCGCGGGTGCCGTCGAGCTGGAGCCTGTACGCCCAGGTCTCCAGCATGATCGTGAGGTTGGCGCGCTCGTCCATCACCGGGTGGAGGTACGCCACCGACGCCGACGAACGCTTGTTGTTCTCGGGGTGGTAGGCGAGGTCGAAGAAGCCGACGCCGTCGTTGAACGGCTTCTTGTTGAAGCCCTCGATCCGGGGGACCTGAAGCGTCTTCTGCGCGGAGTCGACGAAGTCGCGGGCGATGGCGTTCCGGTCCTTCTCGTCGACCGGGACAATGTTGTTCTTCAGCCGGGCGAAGTACGCCTCCATCGGGACCGCGCCCCAGCCCTTGGCGCCGGCGGCCTCCCACTCGTCCCAGTCGGACGGCAGCGGCTTGAAGGCGATGAGGGTGTTGTGCGAGGAGCAGCCGCCGAGCACACGGGCGCGGCTGTGCCGGATGTGCGAATTGCCGCGCGGCTGCTCGGTGGTGGGGTAGTCGTAGTCCAGCTCGCCGCCGAGCAGGCCCATCCAGCGGCGCAGGGTCAGCACGTCGTCGCGGCCGACGTCGCTCGGGCCGCCCTCGATGACGGCGACGGTGACGTCCGGGTTCTCGGTGAGGCGGGAGGCGATGACGGAGCCTGCCGTGCCGCCGCCGATGACGACGTAGTCGTATTCGTGAGTGGTCTCGGACATGGGGGTACTCCAGTGGGGCGAGCGGATGGTGCGGGGGTGTGGCGGGTGCGGGAGGTGCGGTGTGCGGCGTCAGCCGGTGAACCAGCGGACGGGCTTCGGGGCGAGGTTCTGGTAAACGTGCTTGCTCTCGCGGTACTCGGCAAGGCCCGCGGGGCCCAGTTCCCGGCCGACGCCGCTCTTGCCGAAGCCGCCCCACTCCGCCTGCGGCAGGTAGGGGTGGAAGTCGTTGATCCAGACGGTGCCGTGGCGCAGCCGGCCGGCGACCCGGCGGGCGCGGCCCGCGTCGGCGGTCCAGACGGCGCCCGCGAGGCCGTACTCGGTGTCGTTGGCGAGGGCGACGGCCTCGTCCTCGGTGCGGAAGGTCTCGACGGTGAGGACCGGCCCGAAGACCTCCTCGCGTACGACCCGCATCTCGCGGTGGCACTGGTCGAGGACGGTCGGCTCGTAGAAGTAGCCGGCCTCCGGGCGCTCGGGGGACGGCTCGGGGCGCTTGCCGCCGCAGCGCAGCACCGCGCCCTCGGCGAGGGCGGAGGCGACGTAGTCCTCGGTCTTGGCGCGCTGCTGCTCGGAGACGAGCGGGCCGCACTCGACGCCGTCCTCGGTGCCGCGGCCGAGGCGGATCTTCACGGCACGGCGGGCGAGTTCGGCGACGAAGCGCTCGCGGACCGACTCCTCGACGATGAGGCGGCCGCCGGCGGAGCAGACCTGCCCGCTGTGGATGAAGGCGGCGTTGAGCGCCTGGTCGACGGCGGTGTCGAAGCCCTCGTCGGTCTCGCAGGCGTCGGCGAAGACGACGTTGGGGTTCTTGCCGCCGAGTTCGAGGGCGACCTTCTTGACGGAGACGGCGGCGGCCTGGGCGACCTTGGTTCCGCTGACCAGGCCGCCGGTGAAGGAGACCAGGTCGACGTCGGGGTGTTCGGCGAGCCGGGCGCCGACGGTGTGGCCGGGGCCGGTGACGATGTTGGCGACGCCGGTGGGGAGGCCGGCCTCGGTCAGCAGGTCGACCAGGGCGACGGTGGTCATGGGCGTGATCTCGCTGGGCTTGATCACGAAGGTGTTGCCGGCGGCGAGCGCGGGGGCGATCTTCCAGCTGGCCTGGAGAAGGGGGTAGTTCCAGGGGGTGATCATCGCGCAGACGCCGACCGGCTCGTGCACGACGACGCTGTGGATGTCGGGCGAGCCCGCGTCGACGACCCGGCCGGGCGCCTCGCCGGCGACGAGGTCGGCGAAGTAGCGGAAGGCGTCGGCGACGCAGTCGATGTCGACCCGGCCCTCCTCGACGGTCTTGCCCGCGTCGCGGCTCTCCAGCAGGCCGAGCGGTTCGCGGTCGCGCACGAGGAGGTCGGCGACGCGGCGCAGCAGGGCGGCGCGTTCGGCGACCGGGGTGTGCGGCCACTCGCCCGCGTCGAAGGCGCGCCGGGCGGCGGCCACCGCGAGGTCGGTGTCCTTCTCGTCGCCCTCGGCGACCACGGCGAAGGGCTGGGCGTCCGCCGGGTCGAGGATGTCGCGGGTGGCGCCGGAGGACGCCGCCAGCCACTCGCCGCCCGCGTGAATGGTGCGGTGACCCCGCTCCGCCTGGGTTTCCGTTCGGTTCGCCATGGTGGGAAATGCCTTCCGTTCCTGATCAACCCCCCTGTGTCACACGCGTGTCACTCCCGGGGACCGTGAGCCCCTGCCCCACGGCTCGGTATGCATGCCGAATCGGTGTCCGAAAGTGCGGCGCATCACTTGCAAAAGGGTCGAACGGCACGGAAACGGGCCCCGTCCCGGTCGAAACCGGAACGGGGCCCGTGCGGGGCCTGCGGGCCGCGGGCGGCCCGGAACGCGGGTGGCTCAGATGAGGCCGAGGGCGCGGACCGCCTCGCGCTCCTCCGACAGCTCCTTGACGGAGGCGTCGATGCGGGCCCGGGAGAAGTCGTTGATCTCCAGGCCCTGGACGATCTCGTACTTGCCGTCCTTGCAGGTGACCGGGAAGGAGGAGATCAGGCCCTCCGGGACGCCGTAGGAGCCGTCCGACGGGATGCCCATGGAGGCCCAGTCGCCGTCGGCGGTGCCGTTGACCCAGGTGTGGACGTGGTCGATGGCGGCGTTGGCGGCGGAGGCGGCCGACGAGGCGCCGCGGGCCTCGATGATGGCGGCGCCGCGCTTGGCGACGGTCGGGATGAAGTCCTCGGCCAGCCACTTCTCGTCGTTCACGGTCTCGGCGGCGTTCTTGCCGGCGATCGTGGCGTTGAAGATGTCCGGGTACTGGGTGGCGGAGTGGTTGCCCCAGATGGTCAGGCGCTTGATGTCGGTGACCGACGAGCCCGTCTTCTTCGCGAGCTGGGTCAGCGCGCGGTTGTGGTCGAGGCGGGTCATCGCGGTGAAGCGCTCGGCCGGCACGTCCGGGGCGGCGGCCTGGGCGATCAGGGCGTTGGTGTTGGCCGGGTTGCCGACGACGAGGACCTTGATGTCGTCCGCGGCGTGGTCGTTGATGGCCTTGCCCTGCGGCTTGAAGATACCGCCGTTGGCCTCCAGGAGGTCGCCGCGCTCCATGCCCTTGGTGCGGGGGCGGGCGCCGACGAGGAGGGCGACGTTGGCGCCGTCGAAGGCCACGTTCGGGTCGTCGGTGATCTCGATGCCCTGCAGGAGCGGGAACGCGCAGTCGTCCAGCTCCATCGCGGTGCCCGCGGCGGCGTTGAGCGCCGGGGTGATCTCCAGGAGGCGCAGCTTGACCGGCACGTCCGCGCCGAGCAGCTGGCCGGAGGCGATGCGGAAGAGCAGGGCGTAACCGATCTGGCCGGCCGCGCCGGTGACGGTGACGTTCACGGGAGTGCGAGTCATGGCGTTCTCCGTATGACAGCTGGCGGTGGGGCGTCCCGGCCCCGGGCGTTTGATCGATCTCTTGGTATCAAGAGATCGATCCAGCGGTCAGGCTATCGCGCCCGCGGTGCCCGGCACCTCCGGGTCGGTGTGGCCCGGCCCACAGGGCCACCGTCGGAGCACGCCACGCCCGTCGCGGGGGATGCGCGGGCATGAAGAGGCGGCCGCCTGTCCGGGAGAGGGGGGACGAAGGCGACCGCCGTTCGGGGATACCGTTGCCGGACTCCCGTGGGGGTACTTCTCGCGTGCCCGCCCCCGGGCGGGCCATGCCTGGCGCGGGGGGACTTTCTTCAGGACGGTCCCGGGGACGGCGCGTGCGGCCCGTCCCCGGTCACTCCGTGCAGCCCTTCTGGCCCGCGGCCAGCGTCACGCACGCCTTGGCGTCGGCCGCGGACTTCACCGCCACCATCGGGGTGTACGCGACGGTGTCGGTGGCTCCGGTGACCGCGCCCGTCTGCCGGTTCGCCCCGTCCGCGCTCACCTCGACCTCGGCGCCCTGCGTGGCCTGCGTGACGCGGGCCCACGCGGCACCGCAGGTCTTGCTGTAGCGGACCTCGACGGAGGCCGTGCCGACCGTGGCGGTCGCGGCGGTGGTCACCAGGTCGCCGCCGCACCCCATGATCTCCGGGTCCTTGCCGGTACAGGCGTCACCGCTGCACTTCACGCCCGGCGGCAGGGCGGCGTCGGTGGTCACGGTGGGGGACGGGGACGGCTTGGCGCCCTCGTTCTCCTTGCCCCCGTCCTCGTTCATGACGTAGAAGGCACCCGCGATCACCACGAGCACGCCGACGACACCCGCGACGAACGTGGTCACCCGCTTGCCGCCGCCGGAGGAGCCGCCCCGGGCACGGGAGCCGCCGCGCGGCGGCTCCCCGCGCACGTCCGTGCGGCCGTGGCCGCTCGGGGTGACGGCCGCCTGTGCCGGTGGCGTCGCGGGACCCGCGGCGTCCCCGCGGCCGGCCCGCGTACCGAGCCCCGCCGTACGGTCGCCGGCCGGTGCCGGGCCCCGGTAACCGGCGAGGCCCCACGAATTGCCGTCGGCCGCCCCGCCGGAGGACGGGACGGAGGGCGCGTCCGGTGCGGCCCCGCCCCAGGCCGTGCCGAGGGCCGAGTCGGGGCTGTCGGCGGCGGTCGGCTGCGCGGGGACCGACGGCGGCAGCGTGGGCGCCACGCCGGCCGGTCCGGCGACACCGGGCGTGACCGTCGCGCCGCCGGCGTGGCGGCCGGTGCGGCTGCCCCGGCCGCTCCGGCCGGCGCTGCCCGACTTGGCGGCGGGCGTGCCCAGCTCGCCGAGCGCGGCGCGCGCCTGGGAGATCCGGATGGCCTCCATGGTCATGTCGTGACGCATCTCCGAGCGGCTCCAGGCGCGCTCGGCCAGCTCCCACATGGTGGTGAGGTGCATCGGATTGGTGCCCGTCACCTCGGCCAGGGCCACGATGGCGCCCTTCGGCGCCAGCAGCCGGCCGTTCAGGTACCGCTCCCAGGACGTCTTGCTGTAGCCGGTGGCGTCGGCCACCGACGCGATACTCAGGTCGTTGCGGTCCACGAGCCGCCGCAGCTGGCTCGTGAACTCCTTGATCTGCGGATCGAGTTCCTCCGGCAAGGCCTTCCAACGAGGCATTGCTTCCCCCCTCTTCCCCCCGGTGACGTGCTGTTCGTTCCCCCGCTTGGTCCTCTCGCGCGGCGTCCCGCGCGGAGTTCCCGTTCTGGCTACCCACAGGGATGCGCCCGGTCAGGATCTCAGTTCCCGGGGTGGGGGCGCACAGGAGCACAGAGGCCGCGAGCATGCACCGTCGCACGCCCAACGGTTGTGGTCCAGTGTCCCACCGGCGTTCCCGTGCCCGGCACCGAACCCCGTTTTTCACCGCCCATGCGGCGGAGCGCGTAGCGGAGTAGCGGAACGGTCACTTCCGTGCCACAGCGCCCTGACAGGCGTTGAACAGGGCCTTCGCCGTGCAGGAGGGTTGGTCCCGGCGGTGGCCCGTCCTTCCACGGGGGTGAGGACGGGCCGCCGCCGTACCGGTCCACAGCCGGCTCACTAGCTCACGGTGAAGTGCAGGATGTCCTGGAGGAACGGGAGCTTCAGCACCGGGTTCGGCTGGACCATCAGCGCCAGCAAGGCGATGGAGAGGCCCAGGACGCCGTAGGTGGCGACGTCCGTGAAGCGCGAGCGCACGGCGAGCATGCCGACGTCGGGCAGCGTCCAGCGGAGCGCGGCGCCGACCAGGAGCGCGGCGCCGACCAGGAACGTCCCCCAGCGGAACACGTCCAGCGCCGTCAGCAGGAGCCCCAGGCCGACCAGCAGCACCACGGTGAGCACGGGCCACTGCCGGGCGGGCGCCGGCGCGTCACCGGCCGCGGCCCGGCCGCCGCCCTCGGGGCGCGCGGTGTCGCGGGTGAAGAGCGGGAAACGCCGGGTGGTCCGGCGCGGCCTGCCCTCCGCGTCAGGCGCGCTGACGGGGTCGCGGACGGTGATCTCGCCGGCGGAGTCGGAGGGGCGGTCGGGCGCTGGGGTCTCGCGGGCACCGGGGGTCTGGCGGGGCTCCAGGCTCTCCGCGCTCCCCGGGCGTCCCGCACCGGTGTCCTCAGCCGGCACTGCGCTCCGCCGCCTCCACCACGTTCACGAGCAGCTGGGCCCGGGTCATGGGGCCGACGCCGCCGGGGTTCGGGGAGATCCAGGCGGCGACCTCGGCCACGCCGGGGTGGACGTCGCCCACGATCTTGCCCTCCGCGTTGCGCGAGACGCCGACGTCGAGCACGGCGGCACCCGGCTTGACGTCCTCGGGGCGGACCAGGTGCGGGGAGCCGGCGGCGGCCACGACGATGTCCGCGCGCTTGAGGTGGGCGGACAGGTCCCGGGTGCCGGTGTGGCACTGGGTCACCGTGGCGTTCTCGCTGCGCCGGGTCAGCAGCAGCGGCATCGGCCGGCCGATGGTGACGCCACGGCCGACGACCACGACCTCGGCGCCCTTGATCTCCACGCCGTAACGGCGGAGCAGGGTGAGGATGCCGTTGGGGGTGCAGGGCAGCGGGGCGGGCTCGTTCAGGACGAGACGGCCCAGGTTCATCGGGTGCAGGCCGTCCGCGTCCTTGTCCGGGTCCATCAGTTCCAGGATGCGGTTCTCGTCGATGCCCTTGGGCAGCGGCAGCTGGACGATGTAGCCGGTGCAGGCCGGGTCGTCGTTCAGCTCGCGGACGACCGCTTCGATCTCCTCCTGCGTCGCCGTGGCCGGCAGCTCGCGCTGGATGGACGCGATGCCCACCTGGGCGCAGTCGCGGTGCTTGCCGGCGACGTACTTCTGGCTGCCGGGGTCGTCGCCGACCAGGACGGTGCCGAGGCCGGGCGTGACGCCCCTCTCCTTCAGCGCCGCCACGCGGGCGGTCAGTTCGGACTTGATCGCGGCTGCGGTGGCCTTGCCATCGAGAATCTGGGCGGTCATGCCCCCATCCTCGCGGATGACCGCCCCCGGGTTCCAATCCGGGCGTCCTGCGGACGCCACGGGACGCGTCCGCCCGTACGCGCACGTGACCGGCGTTGTTGCACTTGCACAACACCTTGGGGCCGGACTGGACAAGTAAGAGATAGGTCAAGAACGATGGGGCAGTAGCACAGTGCCGCGGGGCCGTACCGGGGGGACGAACCGCCACGAAGTACCTCCTCCGAGCCGAGCCGCGCGTCGTCCCCGCACGTGACAGCTACGGAGGAAGTACCGCATGAGTTTCGGCGACCCGAACAACCCCTACGGTCCGCCGCAGGGCCAGCAGCCGGGCCCCGGCAACCAGCAGCCGCCCCAGGGCCAGCCCGGCTACGGCTACCCCCAGGGGCAGCAGCCCGGCTACGGCTACCCCTCGGCACCGCCCGTGCAGCAGCCGTACGGCGGCGGCGCCCCCACCACCATGCCGGGCACCGTCAGCGCCGCCCGGGTCATGCTGTGGGTGATCGTCGGCCTCCAGGTGATCGGCACGATTCTGTTCGCCTTCTCGGCCGTCGCGGTCGACCAGGCCAAGGACGACCCCGCCTTCGAGGAACTGGCCGACTACCCGACCGGCGCGCTGTGGGGCTTCGCGGTCCTCGCGCTGGCGTGGGGTGTCTGGGCGGCCGTTCTGGCGGTGAAGTTCAAGGCGGGCGGCAACGGCCTGCGCATCACCGCCCTGGTGTTCGGCATCCTCACCGCGGTCCTCGCCATCTACCCGTTCCTCGTCTTCGGCATCATCCACCTGGTGCTCGGCATCCTCATCGCCGTGTTCGCGGGCAACTCCAACGGCGCCGCCTGGTTCAAGCGCCCGCGCTACTGACGCACCGCGGAGCGCTTTCGCGCCAATCACGCCACGGGGCCGTGTCTCACCCGTACGAGGGGAGACACGGCCCCGGTGCGTCGCCATAGTCTGACGTGGGTAGCCGTCAGGCACGGGGAGACGCACCTTGTACAGCATCATCGTGGTACCTCCGCCGACCACGGAGGACGAACCCACCCGCACCCAGTACCGGCTCGCACCCGGCGAACGGCTCGCCTTCGGGCGGTCCGTGCCCGAGGGCGGACTGCTGATCGGGCACGACGGAGTGTCCCGCAGAGCCGGTGAGATCACCGCCCACGGCACCTTCTGGGCCCTGACCAACCTCTCCGCCCACCAGACCTACGTGGTGGAGAACCCGGAGGGCGCCGGCGAGCACATCAAGGTCGCGCCGGGCCGGCTGGACGCGCCCGTGCCCTTCGAGTTCTCGCGGATCGTGCTGCCCGCGGCCGGCGACCTGCTGCCACTGGAGGTCTGGGCGCCGCGCCACGACTACCTGCGCGCCGCGGACGGCACCGACGGCGAACCGACCGCCCCCGCCTTCTCCGTCGACCGCACCAAGCGCTACTTCGCCGTGCTGGCCGCCCTGTGCGAGCCGCGGCTGCGCGGGGCGCCGCACGCGCCGCTGCCGACCGTCGAGCAGGTCGTCGAGCGGCTGCGGCCGCTCTGGCCGGCCGCCTCGCGCACGTCCGTGCAGTGGAACATCGACTACCTGGCGGTGAAGCTGCGGCTGAAGCCGGGCCCGGAGACGGCGGAGGCGGGCGCGCGGCTCAACGGCAAGAAGGAGTCCCTGGTGGCCATGGCGCTCCGCTTCGACCTGGTCCGGGAGGACGACCTCGTGGTCCTGGCCGCGCCGCCGCGCCGGGTGCCCCGGTGACCGAGGCGTACGCCGTCCCGGTGCCGAAGGGCTACCGGGTCGGCGGCTGGGAGGTGCGGGCGCCGATCGCGACGGGTGCCTTCGGCAGCGTGTACGAGGCCTGCCGGGTCGGCGACGACGGGCCCGGGCTGCCCCCGACGGCCGCCCTGAAGTTCCTGCCCACCGGCACGGGCACACCCCGCCAGCTGACGCACCTGCGGGACCTGGTGGAGCGCGAGGTCGAGCTGCACCGCAGGCTGCGGCGGCCCCGGCTGGTGCGGATGTACGAGACCCTCGTCGTCGACGACCCGGCCCGCCCCGGGCTCGACGGCGCCACCGTCCTCGTACTGGAGAAGGCGGAGGGCTCCCTGTCCGCGCTGCTGTCCGCCGCGCCCCGCCCGGCCGGCGGGGCCGCGCTGGTCGCAGGGATCTGCGAGGGCCTGGCCCAGCTGCACGGTGCCGGGTGGGTGCACGGGGACCTGAAACCGGCCAACGTGCTGCTGATGAAGGACGGTTCGGTCCGTCTGGCCGACTTCAACATGGCCGCCGAACTGGAGGGCACCCACGCCTACACGCCCGCCTTCTCCACCCCGGACTACACCCCGCCGGAGTTGCTCTGGTCGGAGATCGGCGAACGCGGCCGGCGCATCCGCCCCTCCGCCGACGTGTGGGCCTTCGGCGTCCTCGCCCACCTCGTGCTCACCGGCTCCTTCCCCTTGCCCGGCGGCACCCCGACCGCCCGCCGCGACGCCGCGGCCGCCTACGCGCGCGGCACGGAGGAGCTGCGTCTGTCGCCCGAGCTGCCCGAGGCGTGGCGGGAGGTCGTGCGCGCCTGCCTGACCCGGACGCACGCCGAGCGCATCGGCACGGACGCCCTGTCACGGCGGGTGGCGGCGGCCGCCGGAACCGGCACCGTCACCGGCACCGTCCGCTCCTTCCTGCCGCGCCGGACACGCCCCCGGCGGGCGGTCCTCACGGCGGCGGCCGCCACCGCGGCCGTCGCCGCGCTGGGTTATGGCATCACCCTCCTCGGCGACGGCGACGGCGGCCCCGGCCAGGGCGCCCCGGGTGCCGGCGGCAGCGCGTCCAACGTCTCCGCCGCCTCCTACGGCGCCGGTGAACTGCGCACCGACAGGGGCGTGCCGGCGGCCTACCGTCTGCTCATCGTCGAGACGGCCCACGATTGCGATCGCGAGGAGGTCAGTCCACCGCTGATCGCCGCCATGCTGAAGGTGGAGAGCGACTTCGACCCGGACCTCTCCGACCCCGCCAGGGACGAGTACGGCATCGCCCGCTGGACGCCGAAGGTGCTGCGCTGGTGGATGAACGAGGACGGCACTCCCGGCGAGACCGTCCCCGAACCCCCGTTCCCGCCCGCCGAGTCCATCCCGGCGATGGGCCGCTACCTGTGCTGGATCACCCCGCGCCTCGACGCCGGCCTGCCGGGCGACCGCCGGGTGCTGATCGCCGTGGCGTACCGGACGTCGTACGACAAGGTGAACGACGCGGGCGGGGTTCCCCCGAAGTACCGCGACTACGCCGGCCGCGTCGCTCACCACCTCAAGGAGTACACGCCGCCGGGGAGGACGTGACCCTGAGAGTTGCGAGGTACCGCCCGGCAGGGCCCGCGGGCACGGTGTGAGCACACCGCTTCGGCGGTAGGACACCGACCGACGTTCATGGGGGAACAACAGTGAACATCTTCAAGCCCGCCGCGCTGCTCGTCGCGACCTCGGCCCTGGTCGCCGGCTCGACGGTGGCGGCCGCCGCCGGCGACGCCCCGGGCGGCACCCGGGTGACCGCTCTGCAGCAGGCGGCCGACCAGGTGCTGGCCGACAGCCCGAAGCCCCTGCACGTGACCGCCGACGCGGTGAAGTACGAGGGCCTGACCGTCACCGAGGCGCCCCGGACCAAGGGTGCCCAGGACCTGGCCTGCGGGTACGGCCACCTGTGCATGATCGTCAAGGGCACCAAGTTCGACTTCTACAAGTGCCAGACCTGGAACCTCACCAACTGGACCGGCGACGGCCCGTTCACCAACAACCAGACGCCGGGCACGGTCGCCAAGTTCTTCAACAAGGACGGCAGCGTCCGCTGGACGTCGACGGCCTACCAGGCGGGCACGGCGACCTGGGACCCGATCTGGTCGCTGCGCCCCTGCTGATCCGCCCCACCGGAGCCGGCAGGACGACGGCCCCCGGTCCCTTCCGCGGAGGGGACCGGGGGCCGCTTCGGCTCCGCGCTCCACCGACCCGCCGAGCCGTCCGAATCCCTAGGATGCCCTCACTCGCCTCCCGTACGCTCCCCCTTGTTGGACTGGGGAAGGTTGACCCCGAGGGGAATCGGGGGAGGGGGACGACTCCATGTACAGCGTCATCATCGTGCCGCCGTCTTGCGGCAGTGTGGCCGACCAGTTGAGGATCAGCGCGGGTGAGCGCGTCGAGTTCGGCAGGGCCGGATCCGGCGGCGGGCTCACCATCGCCCACGTGGGGGTGCCCCGGGTCGCCGGGGAGATCTCGGCGCACCGGACGTTCTGGCTGCTGAGCAATCTCAGCGAGGACCAGACCTACGTGGTGGAGAACCCGGAGGGCGCCGGCGAGCACATCAAGGTCGCTCCGGGCCGCGTGGAGGCGCCCGTACCGTTCGAGCTGGCACGGGTGACCCTGCCCGCCGCGGGTGACCTGCTCACCTTCGACGTCTGGGCACCGCGGCACGCCTTCCGCAGCGTCGAGCGCGGGGGGCTGGAGGGGACGGGGACCGTACCGGCGTTCGCGCTGGACCGCACCAAGCGGTACTTCGCGGTGCTGGCCGCGCTGTGCGAGCGGCGCCTGCGCGGTGAGCCCCGCGCCCCGCTGCCCGCCGTCGAGGAGATAGTGGAACGGCTGCGCCCGAGCTGGCCCAAGGTCAGCCGCTCCGCCGTCTACTGGAACATCGACTACCTCGCCGTCAAGCTGCGGCTGAGACCCGGCCCGGAAACGGCCGAGCCGGGCAGGCGCACACACGGCAAGAAGGAATCCCTGGCCGCGCTCGCCCTCCGCTTCGACCTGGTACGCGAGGACGATCTCGTCGTACTCGCCCCGGCCCCGAGCGGAGCGGCACAGTGACCGGGCGGCCGTACGCGGTCCCAGTGCCGAAGGGGTACCGGATCGGCCCGTGGGAGGTGCGTGAGCCACTCGCGTCCGGGGCGTTCGCCACGGTCTACGAAGCGGTCCGTGATGCGTCCGCCGGGCCGGGCCGCGCCTCCGACGGCGGCGGGTCACCACGGCGGGCGGCGCTGAAGTTCCTGTCCACCGGCACCCGTACCCCGCGCCAACTGCACCACCTGCGCGACCTGGCCGAACGCGAGGTGCAACTGCTGCGGCGACTGAGCTCGCCCCGGCTGATCCGAATGTACGACACGCTGACGGTCGACGACCCGGACCACCCGGAGCTGGACGGCGCGACCGTCCTCGTCCTGGAGCTGGCCGAGGGCTCCCTGGACGCCGTACTGGCCCGGACACCGACCCCGGAGTCCGGGCCCGCCCTGCTGGCGCAGATCTGCGAGGGACTGCACCAGCTCCACCACGCGGGCTGGGTGCACGGAGACCTGAAACCGGCCAATGTTCTGCTGATGGCGGACGGTTCGGCCCGCCTCGCCGACTTCAACATGGCCGCGGAGCTGGAGGGCACCCACGCCTATGCCCCGGCCTTCGCCACCCCGGACTACACCCCGCCCGAACTGCTGTGGCCCGAGGTCGACGAGCGCGGCACGCGGGTCCGCCCCTCCGCCGACGTCTGGGCCTTCGGCGTCCTCGCCCACGTGGTGCTGACCGGCGAGTTCCCGCTGCCCGGCGGCACCTCGGAGGCCCGCTCCGACGCGGCGATGCGCTACGCCCGGGGACACGAGGAACTGCGCCTGTCCCCCGGCCTTCCGGACGCCTGGCGGGACATCCTGCGGGACTGCCTGGCCCCCAGCCACGCGGAGCGCACCACCGACACCGCATCGCTGCTGCGCAGGGTCGAGGAGGCCGCGGGCGCCTCCCGGTCCGCCCGGCTCCCGAGGCTCCGCCCCCGGCGGTGGCGCCGCCCCGTCCTGGCGGCGGCGACCGCTGCGGCCATCGTGGGCGTGGCGAGCCTCGCCTACACGACCCCGTGGGAATCGGCCCCAGCCGCCGCGGCGCCGCCCACCTGCGAGAAGCCCGTGGTGTACGAGAGCTCCGACGGCCGCGGCTACATGGCGGGCCACAGCGGCACCTGGGACTTCACCATCAAGCGCGGCGACGGCGGCAGCCAGGTCAGGGAGTTGCAGTGCCTGCTCCGCCACCTCCACGGGATCACGGAGGTCGGCGAGGTGGACGGCGACTTCGGCCCGAAGACCCAGAGCGCGGTCGTCATCTTCCAGAAGCGGGCGGGGCTGGACGCGGACGGGATGGTCGGACCGGCGACTTGGCGGGCGCTGCGCACCCGGCACCGCTGAACGTCCGCCCTGCAACTTTGGAGGTACCCCTGCACTCGGATCCCCGCCACGGTGGACCCCCTACCCATCCGGAAAGGGACGTCACGTGGCAGACGAGATGGTCCGCAGCGCCCAGAGATTCGTGAACAGCGTCTACGGCGAAGCCAAGATCGGCATGGAGGTCGAGGAGGACGGCAAGACCGGCTGGCAGCTGATGTATGCACTGACCCGCGCCCTGCAGTACGAACTCGGTATCACCGACCTGTCGAACGCCTTCGGTCCGAAGACCCTGTCCAACCTGCAGGCGACCTGGCCGAGCATCGGCTTCCGCGACACCCCCGCCAACGTCACCATGATCATCCAGTCCGCGCTCTACGCCAAGGGCTACGACGGAAGCGGGATCAACGGGATCTACGACGAACGCACCGCCGACGCGGTCACCCTCATGATGCAGCGAATGGGCGTCGCCTCCGCCTATCCCGGGTCGAATCTCGTGCCCAAGGTCTTCAAGGCCCTGCTGACCATGGACGCCTACGTGGTGGTGAACAACGGGTCGGACACGGTCCGTGACATCCAGCGGTGGCTCAATGGCCGCTACGTCGAGCGCCGCGACTTCTTCGTCATGCCGTGCGACGGCCACTACTCCCGCAACGTCGCCACGGCCATGATCTACGCCGTCCAGTACGACGTGGGCATGAGCGACGACATCGCCACCGGGTGGTTCGGTACGAAGACACTGGCCTCGCTGGAGAGACACGAACTGGCCGTCGGCGACACGGGAGACTGGGTCCGCCTCTTCTCCGCGGCGCTCTGCTTCGCCAAGCGCTCCACCACGTTCACCGCGACCTTCAGCCCCAGCATGGCGAGCGCCGTCCGCGCCTTCCAGCGGTTCGTGGCACTCGACGAAACCGGCAGGGCGGATGCCTCCACCTGGGCGTCACTGCTGGTCTCCTACGGTGACCAGTACCGCAAGGGAGCCGGCTGCGACGGCGTCACGAAGATCACGGACGCTCGGGCCGCGACCCTCAAGTCCGAGGGCATCGAGATCGTCGGCCGCTATCTCACCCCCGGCGGGAGCTCTCTGCCGGAGAAGCAGATCCAGCCCGGCGAGTTGGACACCATCGCCGCCAACGGCCTGCGCTGCTTCCCGATCTACCAGACGTGGAACCGATCCGCGGACGACTTCTCCGCCGACGCGGGCGTGCGAGCCGCGTTCTCGGCGATCAACCTGGCGAAACGCTACGGGTTCAAGAACGGCACCACCATCTACTTCGCCGTCGACTACGACGCCGTCGACTGGGAGGTCAGCCGCCACATCATCCCCCACTTCAAGGCCGTGCACCGGACGGTCGGCGAGAACTCCGCCTACAACGTGGGGATCTACGGCGCTCGCAACGTGTGTCAGCGTGTCGCCGACCATGGGTACGCCGTCACGAGCTTCGTGTCCGACATGTCGGCCGGGTTCTCCGGGAACATCGGACATCCCCTCCCTCGCAACTGGGCGTTCGATCAGATCGTCACCAAGTGGGTCGGCTCCGGTGAGGGCAGGATCGAGCTGGACGTGGACATCGTCTCCGGCCGCGACCGGGGGCAGAGTTCCTTCGACCCGGCCCTGGACACCACCGGTCTCGACACCGGCTTCGACCCCGCCCTCCGCGGCCCCGCCCTCCAGGAGGTCCAGAGATACCTGGAGTCGATCGGGGTTCCCGAGACGGGCGGCGACGGCTGGACCGACCGCGACTGGGCGACCATCGGCGGCAACTCCACCACCGACTCCTTCGACGACGTCATCAGCATGGACTGGCTGTTCACCGACCTCGCCAGGCTCCTGCGCCTGCGCAAGGCCCTGGTGCAGGCGCCCGTCCTGTGGGAGCTGCGCAAGTGGAACGTCCTGGACAAGGCAGCCGACGAGGCGGTCAAAGACGGGAACCTGAGCGACTGCAGCACCGGCTGGGGGCAGATCTTCGCCTGGGTGGCCATTGCGGCCCGCAACTACTGCATCGACAACGGCATCATCAACGGCGACCGTCTCACCGACGACGACAAGGCGTCCGTGTGGGAGCGCCTGCACGACGAACCGACGTACAACATCACCACCGCGGCCTACCTCACCATCTACAACGCGTACCAGACGCACGTCCCGCGCCCCGGCCTCGACACGAGCGACAGCGACACCGAAAAGATCCTCGCCCGCTACAACGGCACGGGCGAGGGGGCCCAGAAGTACGGCCGTGAACTGATCGGCCTGTACCGGGTCCTGGAGCGGTTCAATCTGATCAGCCGGACGAGCTGAAGGGCTTCGACATGAGCGGACACCCCAACCGGCGTACCGTCCTGGCCGTCGGCACCGCGGCCACGGCCGCGTATCTCCTTCCGACCGGCACCGCCACGGCAGCCGACCGCACCGGACCGACGTCCGGTCTCCGGCCGGCGAAGATCCCGCTGTCGCAGAACGGCTGGGAGATCCAGACCCAGACCAACCACGTCTCGACGGTCTGGTCCCGCTCCGTCTCCGGAGCGGGTATCCGCGTCGACGTGAGGATCGGGCTGCCGGAACTCCTCCTGCTCCACATAGCGCGCCGCTTCCACTACGAGGTTCGGGAGCTCCGCGCCGACGAGGTACGGGGCTGGAGCGAAATAGGCCGTACGCCGTTGACCAGCCCCGCCTCGAACCTGTCGTCGGGCACGGCTCTGCGGATCGTCCCCGGGGCAAGAGCGCAGGGCAGCTACTTCCCGCAGCAGGTCCGGACCATCCGGGAGATCGTCGGGGACTGCGCGGGTACGGTCCGCTGGGGCGGCGACGACGACTCCGTGGACGAGTCCCTCTACTACCTGGCGGTCGGGCCGGACAGCGAAGACATGCTGCGCGTCGCTCCGAAGTTCCAGGAGTGGTCCGACCGGCTGGGCGCCGGGTCCGGTGTCATCACCGCGCCCTGGGCTGCCCGAGGCTGAGCCCACCGACGAACAGGGCCCAGGCCCCGTCCGCGAAGAGGAGGACGGGGCCTGCCGGGTTCTTGGAGTCGCGGACGGGGGTGGTGCCGGGGATGGTGTCGGCTACTTGGACGCATTCACCGCCGGTCCCGTTGCTGTAGCCGCTCGTGCGCCACTGCACGGAGCACTTCCGTCAGCCAACTGCTCCAACGTCAAGCCGTAGAAGCAAGGGACGCTCACCGAAGCGTCAGTGTCCTTACGAGGAGGCGGTCTTTCACGATACGCCGACCCGTACCACTCTGCGAGTGATTCGTCACAGTGCGTACGGGGACGGAAGGCGGGAAGCCCAGCTCTGCATCACCGAGTTGCTCGCCAACGTGATCGCACACGTCGGCGAGGGCACACCGGTGACCGTCCGGCTGGCCGCCGGCCGGGACGACTGCGTACGGGCGGAGGTCACCGACCCCGACTCGCGGACTCGGCTCGTCGCACCCGTGTGGTGCGAGGTTCCCACGGACCCGCCGGCGGTGCGAGCGGCCGCGCCCTCGAACTTTGCAGGTACTCCTGCGCCCGCGGATCGGCCACATTGAGTACACGACCTCTGCGGAAAGGACGCTGTGTTGAAGAAGCGATGGAAGATCGGCCTCGCCGCGCTGGCCCCGGTGATGGCCACGGTCCTCGCCGTCAGCCCCGCGCATGCCGCCTACTCACAGAACTCCGGTGCGTACAGCACCTCGTTCGTGGACGGCGCCGGCTCACTCACCGACGACTTCGGCGACCACTTCGACGAACTGGGGAATTCTCTCTGCTACGGCTGCGGGGAATCCTCGAACACCGACGTCGTCGTCCTCTGGCAGAGCATTCTCGTGGCCGAGGATCTGCTCGGTCTCGGCGACATCGACGGGCAGTTCGGCCCCGCGACGAGGAACGCCACCATCAAGTGGCAGCAGCGCTACGGCCTCGGCGCGGACGGAATGGTCGGCGACAGAACCTGGAGCAAGGCCGACGACCGGCTCCGGTGGCTTTCCAATGTCGATGTGACCTACACCGGTAAGTACAACACCGGCGCGGTGGTCTTCCACCGCGGCAGCACGTCGAAGGACAAGGACAGCGGGGCCTACAAACTCGACGAGGTCTACCAGTACGACGGCGTCGAGTCGATGCGCGGCTCGCGGATCCAGTTCCGCTCCCTGACCACCCTCTGAATCCGCACACCCGGTCCCTCGATGCCAGGAGGACGTACTCATGCGCAGGACTCGCTGGAAGCTCGGTCTCGGGGCACTCGCCGCGGGGCTGTCGACGATGCTGACCGTCAGCCCCGCGCAGGCGGCGTACGCGGGGAACTCCGGGGCCTACAGCACCTCCTACGTGGACGGTGCCGGCTCGCTCACCGACGACTTCGGCGACCACTTCAACGAACTCGGCAACTCCCTCTGCGACGGCTGCGGTGAATCCTCGAACACCGACATCGTCATGCTCTGGCAGAGCATCCTGGCCTCGGAGCACCTGCTCGACTTCCATGAGATCGACGGGTACTTCGGTTCGCGGACCAGGGCCGCCACCATCAAGTGGCAGCAGCGCCACGGCCTCGACGACGACGGCATGGTCGGCAATGCCACGTGGAGCAAGGCCGACGACCGGCTCCGGTGGTACGGCTCGACATTGCGATACCGCAGCGGAGGGCCCTTCGGCTTCGTCGAGTTCCACCGAGGAGACAGCTCCAAGAACCACGACGGCGGCGCCTACCACCTGCACAAGGTGATGCAGGGCGACGGGGTGCACGTCTTCGCGACGGGGACACGCGTCTACCACCGCAGCAAGACCGTGGACCACTACTGAGGAGAGACCGGTCTCTCCGGTGTCCCGTGCCGGCCGGCCGGCACGGGACACCGGCGTACGCGTCAGTGGAAGAAGTGCCGCGTCCCCGTGAAGTACATCGTCACGCCGGCCTTCTTCGCGGCCTCGACGACCAGCTCGTCACGGACCGAGCCGCCCGGCTGGACCACGGCCTTCACGCCGGCCGCGGTGAGGATCTCCAGGCCGTCCGGGAAGGGGAAGAACGCGTCGGAGGCGGCGTACGCGCCCCGCGCGCGCTCGGCGCCCGCCCGCTCCACCGCGAGCTTCGCGGAGTCGACGCGGTTGACCTGGCCCATGCCGACGCCGACGGACGCGCCGTCCTTGGCGAGGAGGATCGCGTTCGACTTGACGGCCCGGCACGCCTTCCAGGCGAAGGACAGCTCGGCCAGCTCCGCCTCGGACAGCGCCTCGCCGGTCGCGAGGGTCCAGGTGGCCGGGTCGTCGCCCTCGGCCTGGAGGCGGTCGGTGACCTGGAGGAGGGCGCCGCCGTCGATGGGCTTGACCTCGACCGGGGCGGCGGGGGCTTCGGGGGCGCGCAGCACGCGGATGTTCTTCTTCTTGGTGAGGGCTTCGAGGGCGCCGTCCTCGAAGTCGGGGGCGACGATGACCTCGGTGAAGATCTCGGCGACCTGCTCGGCCATCTCCTTGGAGACCGGGCGGTTGACGGCGATCACGCCGCCGAACGCGGACAGCGGGTCGCAGGCGTGCGCCTTGCGGTGCGCCTCGGCGACGTCCGCGCCGACGGCGATGCCGCACGGGTTGGCGTGCTTGATGATCGCGACGCAGGGCTCGTCGTGGTCGTACGCGGCACGGCGGGCGGCGTCCGTGTCCGTGTAGTTGTTGTACGACATCTCCTTGCCGTGCAGCTGCTCGGCCTGGGCGAGGCCGCCGCCCTCGGGGGCGGTGTAGAGCGCGGCGGGCTGGTGCGGGTTCTCGCCGTAGCGCAGGGTGCGGGCGCGCTCGTACGTGGCGCCCAGGAAGTCCGGGAACCGCGACTCGTCGACCGGGGCGTACTCGGAGGCGAACCAGGAGGCGACGGCCACGTCGTACGCGGCGGTGTGCTGGAAGGCCTCGGCGGCCAGCCGCTTGCGGGCGGCGAGGTCGAATCCGCCGTCCTTCACCGCGGACAGCACGTCGGCGTACCGGGCGGGGCTGGTGACGACCGCGACGGAGGGGTGGTTCTTGGCGGCGGCGCGGACCATGGAGGGGCCGCCGATGTCGATCTGCTCGACGCACTCGTCGGGGGTGGCACCCGAGGCGACGGTCTCGCGGAACGGGTAGAGGTTGACCACGACCAGGTCGAACGGCGCCACGCCCAGCTCGTCGAGCTGCTGCCGGTGGCTCTCCAGACGCAGGTCGGCGAGGATACCGGCGTGCACCTTGGGGTGCAGGGTCTTGACCCGGCCGTCCAGGCACTCGGGGAAGCCGGTCAGCTCCTCGACCTTGGTGACGGGCACGCCGGCCGCGGAGATCCGTCCGGCGGTGGAGCCGGTGGAGACGAGCTCGACGCCGGCCTCGTGCAGCCCGCGCGCCAGCTCCTCCAGCCCGGTCTTGTCGTAGACGCTGACGAGCGCGCGACGGATGGCCCGCTTGTTGCTCCCGGCGGTGGCGGTGGCGGTCACTGGATAACTACCTTTCGTCCCTCAATGCGATAGCCGTTGCGGGCGAGCCGCCCCACGACATCGACGAGCAGCCTTCGCTCGACTTCCTTGATGCGCTCGTGCAGAGCGCTCTCGTCGTCCTCGTCCCGGACCTCCACCACGCCCTGCGCGATGATCGGCCCGGTGTCGACGCCGTCGTCGACGAAGTGGACGGTGCAGCCGGTGACCCTGGCGCCGTACGCGAGCGCGTCCCGCACACCGTGGGCTCCCGGGAAACTGGGGAGGAGCGCGGGGTGGGTGTTGACGAACCGTCCGCCGAACCGCGCCAGGAACTCCTTCCCCACGATCTTCATGAACCCGGCCGAGACCACCAGGTCCGGCTCGTGGGCGGCGACGGCCTCGGCGAGCGCCGCGTCCCACTCCTCACGGGTCCCGTGGTCCTTGACCCTGGTGACGAAGGTCGGCAGGCCGGCGCGCTCGGCTCGCGCGAGCCCCTCGATGCCGTCGCGGTCCGCGCCGACGGCGACGACCTCGGCGCCGTAGGCCTCGACGCCGGTGGCGGCGATCTCGTCGAGGAGCGCCTGCAGGTTGGTGCCGGATCCGGAGACCAGCACCACTAGGCGCTTGGCTCGCTGGGCCACGGGCTTGGCGGCCACGGTGGGGGCCTTTCTCGGGGGAGCGGGTCTTCACGGCCGTACGTTTTGTACGTTCATCCGTTTGTGTGGTCGTACGAATGCTTCGCGCCCCGGGATACGGGGAAGTCTACGAAGCGGCCGACCGTCAGCAACGATACCGGCACACCGGGCGGCCCCCTCGGGACGGGGGCGTGGCCGGAAGGTAGCGTCTGCGTGGAGCCGGACCGGGAACGCGGCCCGCGCGTCACGCGTTCACAGGTCGGGCCGACCAGTTCGCCCGTTCCTTACCGTCAAGATCGCCAAGGGGAAGACGCTCACTTGATGCCGGACCGCAGCCTGCGACTGCTCACGCTCCCCCAGCAGTCGGCACAGCCAGGGGAGCGCAGCACCGTGTTGCTGCGGGAGCGTCCCTCCTCACCGCCCGACACCCCCTCGGACGGCGCCGCCGACAAGGACACCGACAGGGACAACCCGTTCGCACCGCCCCCGGAGGGCACGCCGGACCGCCCCTGGCAGCCACGGCACCCGTCGGGCGACGACGACTCCCAGGGTTCTTCCGGTTCGCGGGGTGGCGGCGGGCGTTCCCCGTGGGGTGGCCAGTGGAGCGACCGGCAGCCCGGCCGCTCCTCCGGCAACTTCGGCGAGCGACCCGGCGGCTCCGGTTCCGGCCCCGAGGGCCCGGGCGGCGGTCCCGGTCCGCGCTGGGACCCGACGGACCCGGTCCAGCGGCGTGCCCGCTACGCCCTGCTGAGCGGCATGTGGGCCCTGTTCTTCGCCCTTTTCACCTGGCCGTACGTGGCCCTGCTGCTCGGCGCGCTCGCCCTCTACTGGGGTATCAGCTCCCTGCGCGCCAAGCCCCGCGCCGCCTCCGACCCGGACACCCCGGCCCGGCCCGCCGACCAGACCGGCCGACCGCAGCGCACCGCGGCGATCAGCGGCCTGGTCACGGCCTCCCTGGCCGTCCTCCTGGTCGCCGCGTCCTTCGGCGCCCAGCTGGTCTACAACGACTACTACACCTGCCGCAACGACGCCCTCACCAACGAGGCGAAACAGGCGTGCGACCGCCACCTGCCGGAACAGCTGCGGGATCTGCTGGGCACGGAGGACTGAGACGGCGGGGGCGGCAACCCCCGCTCCGTCCGGCGCTCACGGTCCGGGAAGCCGGGCGCGGCCACTTCAGCCCGTCCGGCGTGTGAGGACGAGGCCGTACAGGCCGACGGCGGATGTCAGTGGGCGGCAGCCCCCACGCACGCCGAGGGGCAGGGGCGGCGGGGGCGACCGCACCCCTCCCGGGCACCCGCTCGAGCCCGGCCCCGCCCCTCACGGTGCCCGCGGCGGCTCCCCAGGAGAGTCGGCCGGCAGCAGGTCGTAGGGCGCACCAGCTCCTCCCCCGTCGTACAGCCCGAACGGCACCGCGCCCTCGTCGGCCGGCTCCTCCCCCGCTCCCCCGCCCTCCCCACGCCGCCCCCGGAACGGCAACCGCACCCACCCCCACCGACGCCCACCACCATCGCCCCCCTCCGCTCCCGCTCCCGCTCCCGGCGCCTCCACCGCAGCCTCCGCCACGGCTCCCGCCGCGGCCCCCCGCCCCCGCCACACCCGCGCCCCCCGCGCCACCACCGCCACCGGCACCGCGACCACCGCGATCCACCCGAGCGCCGCGCCCCCGACCTGCCACCACACCGGCCCGAACCGGGCAAGCGCGGCGCTCCCGAGCGGACCGCCCGCCAACGCGGCCAGCAGGGCGACGAGCACCGCGCACAGCACGGCGGCCAGAAGGGCGGCGCCGACGGTCCGCCGCCACGACCACACCGCGGCGGTCCCCGGCGCCGCCTCCCGGCCCACACCCGCCGTGGCCGCCCGCGCCGTGAACCACCCCACCACCGCCCCCGCCGCCAACGGCACCGTCCCGGCCGCCCAGTGCAGCGGCGTACCCGGCCCCGCGTCCGGTACCGCCGCCAGCAGCGGGAACGGCGGCAGCAGCGGTGCCGGCGCGGAGGAGAGCGGGCCCACGACATGACCGGTGCCGAGCACGAACCCCGGACCGAGGGCGTACGCCGCCGCCCACACCGCCGCGTTCGGTACCAGGGTCAGACAGAGCAGCAGCACGGCGAAACGGCCCGACCACCCCTCCGTCAGCCGCAGGAACGCCTCCTGCGCGGCGCCCCCGTGCCACACCAGCGACACGGCGAGCAGCAGCGCCCCGCCCCCGACGAGCACCGCCGCACCGGCGCCCGCGGCGCGCGTGGCGGCACCCAGGCGCGCGTCCGGCTCCACCATCAGCTCCCGCAGGTTCCGGGGCAGCACCCGCAGGGCGCGGCCCACCGGGCCGCCCGGGCGGCCGAACGCCGTCCACACTCCCGCGCCCGCCGCGCCCATGGTGACCAGGGGCAGGCACGTCGCCGCCCACCACAAGGACGGCCGCAGGGCGGCGTCGGCCGAGTACAGCACGACGGGCGTGGCGACGGCGAGGTAGCCGAGCACGACCCCCGCCCAGGCATTGCGCGCGGAGACGGGCGGTGGTCCGGCGTCCCGCAGGCGCCCGCCCGCCCCCAGGCCTCCGGCCCCTGCCTTCGCGCCCGCTCCCACTGCCACCCCCACCCCGTCCCCGGGGTCGGTGGCGTCCCTGGCCGCGCGATGCAGCAGCCACACCGGCAGCAGGAGCAGCAGCAACGGGGTGACACCGACGGGCGCGGGAGTTCCCGAGAGCGTGTCGGCACGGACCAGTTCGGCCCCGTGCGCGAGCACCCACAGCGCCGCGGCGACGTGCAGGGTGCCGCCGGGCCCGTTGTCGGGGTAGGGCGAACTGATCCAAAGCACCGTCACCAGCACCGCGCACGACGCCAGTCCCAGCCCGGCCGCGACCGCGCCGCCGAGGAGGCCGTCGGACAGACCGGGCGACCGGTCGCGCCACCGGGTGCGCAGCAGGGACAGCGGGGCTGGGCGGGCGGTCGTCTGCATCACGTCCGCCATGCTCCCAACGACACGCGCTTTCCCGGCGTAACAGGCGAAGCACCGCTGTGTCGCTCAATATATGTTTATGTACTTTTTCGTACGAAGGGGCGTCCTGTGACACGGAGCCCCGCAACCCCGCTCCCTCCCCCCAAGGCACGCAGGCGCCTGCGCGAGTCGGCCGCGCTGACACAGGCTCAGCTCGCGGCGCGGGTGGGGGTCACCCGCGAGACGGTCCGTGCGTGGGAGTCCGGCCGCACCACTCCACGCGGCCGCAAACGGGAGGCGTACGCGAAGCTGCTGAGCACACTGGCCGAGGAGGCGGCGGCACGGCGGGCGAAGCCGACGCTCACGCCGGAGCCGGAGCCTCAGCCGGAAGGGCCGCGAGCGCGACCGGAGCCCGAAACGGAACAGTCACCGGTGCCCGTCGTCGTGGCCGTGGGACCCGGGAAGCCGGGTACCGTCGAGGACGCCGCCCAGGGGCCTGCCCAGGGAGCCGTCGACAGCCTCGTACTCCCCGCGAAGCCGCTGGACGAGCAAGATCCGGGGGAACGGCCGGACCGCAGCGCGGAAACGGAATCCCACTCGGAGCCGATGCCCGGGACAGCACGCCCCGGCCCGGACGAGCTGACCCCCGCTCAGGCCTTCGACGCACTGTACGAATTCAGCGCCCCCTCCCTGGTGCGGCAGACCTATCTGCTGACCGGCCGTCGCGAACTGGCGCGCGAGTCGGTAGAGCGGGCCTTCCAGGTCGCCTGGGAGCACTGGCCCGAGGTGGCCCGCGACCGCGACCCGGTGGGCTGGGTGCGGGCGGCGGCGTACGAGTACGCGCTCTCGCCCTGGCAGCGGTTCCGGCTGCGCCACCGGCACCCGGAGCCGCCCCCCGCCGACCCCGGCGACCGGACTCTGCTGAACACCCTGCTCAGGCTCCCCCCGCCGCACCGCCGCACGCTCCTGCTGTACGACGGTGTGGGTCTGGGCCTGCCCGAGACCGCGGCGGAGACGGAGGCGAGCACCCCGGCGGCCGCCAGCCGGCTGATGCGCGCCCGCGAGGCCCTCGCCGGCCGGCTGCCCGAGCTGGCCGACCCGCAGGTGCTGCACCGGCGGCTGGCCGAGCTGGCGTCGGCCGAACGGCTGCGGGCGGCCGGACCGACGGCGGTGCGCACGGGCAGCGAACGCCGGGCGCGTTTCCTGACCCGGGCCGCGATCGCCTTCACGGTCGCCCTCATCGGGACCACGGCCCTGACCCTGCGTACCGCGCCCACGCACTACGAACCGCCCGTGTCCCCCGGGCAGACGGTGCGCGGGGTGCCGCCCAGGGTCGCGCCGGGACCTCTGTCGGACGAGCAGCTGGAGCTGCGCCAGAAGCTGCGGGACCAGTTGCAGGACGGCCCGGAACGGCTGACGCCCCGGATCGAGTGACGGATCGAACGACACCGGTCCCACTCCGACGACGCGCCGCCTCGGGACACACCGCCGTACACCGAGTGGGCCCGCCCTCTGACGAGGACGGGCCCACTCGGTGTGGTGCGCTGCGCGCCGCGGCGCGGAAGGCGCTCAGCCGGCCAGGATCTCCCGGGCGAGCTTCGCCGTCTCGGTCGGCGTCTTGCCGACCTTGACGCCGGCGGCCTCCAGGGCCTCCTTCTTCGCCTGGGCGGTGCCGGACGAACCGGAGACGATGGCGCCGGCGTGGCCCATGGTCTTGCCCTCGGGCGCGGTGAAGCCGGCGACGTAGCCGACGACCGGCTTGGTCACGTTGGCCTTGATGAAGTCGGCCGCGCGCTCCTCGGCGTCGCCGCCGATCTCGCCGATCATGACGATCAGGTCGGTCTCGGGGTCGGCCTCGAACGCGGCGAGCGCGTCGATGTGGGTGGTGCCGATGATCGGGTCGCCACCGATGCCGACGGCGGTCGAGAAGCCGATGTCACGCAGCTCGTACATCATCTGGTACGTCAGCGTGCCGGACTTCGAGACCAGGCCGATGCGGCCCGGCTTCGTGATGTCGCCCGGGATGATGCCGACGTTGGACTGGCCCGGGGTGATGATGCCGGGGCAGTTCGGGCCGATGATGCGGGTCTTGTTGCCCTTCTTGCCCGCGTAGGCCCAGAAGGCGGCCGAGTCGTGCACGGCGATGCCCTCGGTGATCACGACGGCCAGCGGGATCTCGGCGTCGATGGCCTCGACGACGGCGTCCTTGGTGAACTTCTCCGGCACGAAGATGACGGAGACGTTGGCGCCGGTCTTCTCGATGGCCTCCTTGACGGTGCCGAAGACCGGTACCTCGTTGCCGTCGAAGTCCACGGACTGACCCGCCTTGCGCGGGTTCACGCCGCCCACGACGCTGGTGCCGTCGCCGAGCATGAGCTTGGTGTGCTTCATGCCGGTGGCGCCGGTCATGCCCTGGACGATGACCTTGCTGTCCTTGTTGAGCCAGATAGCCATGGTGTGTTGGTGTCCTCGTCCTGAGTGCTTACTTGGCGGCGTGGGCCAGCTCGGCGGCCTTGTCGGCCGCGCCGTCCATGGTGTCGACGCGCTGGACCAGCGGGTGGTTGGCGTCGGTGAGGATCTTGCGGCCCAGCTCGGCGTTGTTGCCGTCGAGGCGGACGACGAGCGGCTTCTCGACCTTCTCGCCGCGGTCCTCGAGGAGCTTCAGCGCCTGGACGATGCCGTTGGCGACCTCGTCGCAGGCGGTGATGCCGCCGAAGACGTTGACGAACACGGAGCGGACGTCCGGGTCGCCGAGGATGATCTCCAGGCCGTTCGCCATGACCTGGGCGGAGGCACCGCCACCGATGTCCAGGAAGTTGGCGGGCTTGACGTTGCCGTGCTTCTCACCGGCGTACGCGACGACGTCCAGGGTGCTCATGACGAGACCCGCGCCGTTGCCGATGATGCCGACCTCGCCGTCGAGCTTGACGTAGTTGAGGTTCTTCTCCTTGGCGGCGGCCTCGAGCGGGTTGGCCGCGGCCTTGTCGTGGAGGGCCTCGAAGTCGGGGTGACGGAACTCGGCGTTGTCGTCCAGCGACACCTTGCCGTCGAGGGCGATGACGTCGCCGGAGGCGACCTTGGCCAGCGGGTTGACCTCGACCAGGAGGGCGTCCTCCTTGATGAAGGTGTCCCACAGCTTGACCAGGATGTCGGCGACCTTGTCGGCGACCTCGGCCGGGAACTTCGCGGCCTCGACGATCTCGCGCGCCTTCTCGGGCGTCACGCCGTCGATCGCGTCGATCGGGGTCTTGGCGACGGCCTCCGGACGGGTGGCCGCCACCTCCTCGATCTCCACGCCGCCCTCGACGGAGGCGATGGAGAGGAAGGTGCGGTTGGCACGGTCGAGGAGGAAGGAGACGTAGTACTCCTCGACGATCTCGGGGGCGGTCTCGGCGATCATCACCTTGTGGACCGTGTGGCCCTTGATGTCCATCCCGAGGATGTCCGTCGCGCGGGCGACGGCCTCGTCCGCCGAGGCGGCCAGCTTCACGCCACCGGCCTTGCCGCGGCCACCGACCTTCACCTGGGCCTTGACGACGGACTTGCCGCCCAGACGCTCGGTGATCTCGCGCGCCGCCTCAGGCGTGTCGATGACTTCACCGGCCAGCACCGGTACATCGTGCTTGGCGAAGAGGTCCCTCGCCTGGTACTCGAACAGGTCCACGCGCTTCCGTCCCTATCAGTGATCTCGCGGTTCGTTGGATGCGTGGGCGTGCCGCGAAGGGCAACGTGACGTCCGCTGTGAGTCACAAGGGAGGCGCACACGGTGTCCGAGCGCGCGGCATGTCCGTCTCGCAGGTTATCGCCGCTTGCAGGGGGTCTCTAAATCGTGGGTCACACCTGAGCGGTGATGCCTGTCACATGATGCCGCGCTCACTGGCACGCGGTGCCTGGTGTGAGGGCGGAAAACGCAGATAAGGGCCTCACCGGGTTGGGGTTGACCCGGTGAGGCCCGTGGAACGCCCCGGACGGCCGCGGGAGTGCGGCCCTCCGGAGTGCGGGCGGCCGGTCCCCACCCCAATGGGGACCGGCCGCCCGGTCCGCGCAGCTACGGCCGGACGGAGGCCGACGGCTTTCGGCCGGACCGTCCGGGCCGCGCGCTCCGCGAAGCCCGTTGGTCACCTGACGTCCGTCCGATGTCCCGGTGGACGAATTTCAGGCCTTCTCCGGGGCAGGGGCGGCGTCAGACCCCGTAGGGGTTGCCGAGCGCGCCGTAGGCGGCGCCCTGGAGGTCCTGGGCGTATTCCGGGGTGACCGACTTGACGACGTTCTCCGCGCCGGTGACGGCGTTGCCCGCCAGCGGCGTGTCCCGGACGGTGCCGGTGAGGTCCCGCGTGAAGGGGGCGGCCTGCCCTGCGACGTCGTGCGCGAAGGGGACCGCCTCGCCGGCGACTCCGTACGCCAGCGCCGTGGCGCTCTCACCGACGCCCCCGACGACCGGCCGCACCGCGTCGGTCACGGTGTCGACGACCGGGCGCACAGCACCGTCGACGCCCTCGGCGAACGCACCGGCGTGCCCGGTCACGCCCTGCGCCAGGGGCGGCACGGCCCCGGCGACACCGTCCGCGAACGGGCGTACGTCGCCCAGGACGCCGTCGGCCAGGTCGCCGGTGTCCCTCACGGCCTGCCCGGCGACGGGCACGGCCCCGTCCACGGCGGTGTTCGCGACCGGCGGCAGGACGGCGTCCCTGGTGTCGCCGGTGACCTCACCGGCCAGCCCGGTGGCGTACGGCCGCACGTCGCCGACGATCCCCTCGGCGATCGGCACGGCGCCGCTCACCGCCCGCTCGGCGACCGGCGGGGTGACCGTGCCGGCCGTCTCCCGGGCGGCGTGCTGTGCCTGGTCGAGTTCCGGCGCGAAGGCGGAGAGGGGGCCGAAGAGGTAGTCGACGTCGGCGGTGGCCCCGTCCGCGTCCGCCACGGGGGTCGTCACGGAGGTCGTGACGGAGGCGGCCTCGGGGGCCGGGACGGTGTCCGCCGCGGAGGTGAGGGTGTCCGACGCGGAGGGGGCGTCGGTGACGGCGCCGGTCGCGGTGTCCGTCGCGACGTCGGGGACGGACACGGAGGCGGCGGGCAGTTCGTCGGCACTGGCGACGGCGGAACCCAGTGCCCAGGCGCCGGTGACGCCTGCGGTGATGACGATGGAGCGGCGGATGTTCTTGTTCATGGGTACGTCAGGTCCTTCGAAGAGCTGAGTTTGGGGACGTTTCCGAATTCCGGGTGCCTGCCGGCGTCGCGCCACTGCGGTCGGCCGCCGAGGGCGGACCGGGGCGAGCGGCTTGGGAGAGCGGCCGGCGGCGTCCGGGCGGCGGGCAGACCTCTCCGCCCCCGCGCGGCGGGTCTGCGGCGGGGGAGGGTTCCGCCGCTAGGCGGGAGAGACCGGAATGTCCCGGTACCGGTCCCGTGTCTCGGCGGCGTCGGCGCGCACGAGGGCGCCGGGCACGAGTCGGAACGGGATCCCGTGATGCGGGGTGACCGCGTGCGCGTCACCGTGGCGGGGCGTGCCATGGTCGGCACCGGCAGCGCCCAGGGCGCCGTCCGGATCACCGGTGGGCGACTGGCGGGCGGGGGCGGGGCTCGGGGTGGTCGCCGGGGACGGCGACACCGCGCGGTCGGTGGTGTCGCGCGCCGCGGACCAGGCAGTGGGCGTGACGGGCTGCGGACCGTAGGCGGCGGACGCCGAGCGCGCGGCCCCTTCGGTGGGCCGGGCGCCGGAGGCGGCTGCCGAGGCCACGGAGTCGGCCACGGCGTCGGACGCGTCGGATGCGGCCGGTTCCGTGACCGACGGCAAGGTCTGCGGGAGCGGGTCGACGGGGACCACCCGACCGGGCAGGCCGGACAGCTCGGGCAGGCCACCCGGACCGGGCGGGTCAGTCAGGCCGGGCGGGTTCAAGCCGGGCGCGGTGGTCAGCACCTCCAACGGAGGAACCTCCGCCCGCGCGGCCGAACCGAGCCCGTCCGCCACCGCCTCCGCCACGTCGACGACCGGCCGCACGACCCGGTCCTCCACGACCCGGTCCTTCACGGGCCGGTCCTTCACGGGCCGGTCCTTCACGGGCCGGTCCTTCAGCCGGACGACATCCTCGGTCGCATGACGAAGACCGAGGTCGGGTACGGCCACCTTGTGTGCCCGGGCGGCGATCGGAGAGTCCTGACCGCTCCGAAGTCCCCGCGGGACGGCGGGTCCCCGGGCGGCCGGCTCCTCGCTCGGGCGCTGCGGGGAGGCGTCGACGACCTGACCGGTGACGTCCTTCGGCGACGGAACACCCTCGGCGGCCTGTGCCCGCTCTCCGCAGAGCACCCCCAGCACGAACAACCCGCCCACCAGCAGCATCACGTGCGGCGCACGCCGCCCGCCCGCCGTGCGCATCACGCGCCAGGCGGCCTCGGGCAGAACTGCTGACCAGATCAAGAGGGGGAGATTCCTCCCGTGCGGCGGAACGGTTCACACGTCGTATTCACACGACCTGTCGATACGACGCGCGATCCTCGCACGTGACTCCGTGGGTCACGCAAGCCTGGCCGCACCGATGGTCAGTCATGTCCGTTTTGACGGAAGGAATCGGGCCACCCGGGTCGACAAATCGTCACCCGGCATCCGGTATCGGCAGCGTCCGCTGCTCGATGGCCGCGGCCATCACCTCCGGGAAGAGGTCGGGCGTGCAGGCGAAGGCCGGTGCGCCCAGCTCGGCGAGTGCCGCCGCGTGCTCCCTGTCGTACGCGGGCGCCCCCTCGTCCGACAGCGCCAGCAGCGTCACGAACCGCACGCCGGCGGCCTTCATCGCGGCGACCCGCTTGAGCATCTCGTTCCGTATGCCTCCCTCGTGCAGGTCGCTGATCAGCACGACCACCGTCTCCGCGGGCCGGCTGATCCGCGACTGGCAGTAGGCCAGCGCACGGTTGATGTCCGTGCCGCCGCCGAGCTGGGTGCCGAACAGCACGTCGACCGGGTCGTCGAGCTGCTCGGTGAGGTCGGCCACCGCCGTGTCGAAGACCACGAGCCGCGTGCTGATCGACCGCATGGACGCGAGCACCGCCCCGAACACGGAGGCGTACACGACGGACGCCGCCATCGACCCCGACTGGTCGACGCAGAGGATGACCTCCTTCTTCACGGAGCGGGACGCGCGTCCGTGGCCGACGAGCCGCTCCGGCACAACCGTCCGGTGCTCGGGGAGGTAGTGCTTGAGGTTGGCCGCGATCGTGCGGTTCCAGTCGATGTCGTGGTGGCGGGGCCGGCTGACGCGCGCACTGCGGTCGAGGGCGCCGGTGAGGGCGGTCCGGGTACGGCCGGCGAGTCGCTTCTCCAGATCCTCGACGACCCTGCGGACGACGGCACGTGCCGTCTCCTTCGCCCTCTCCGGCATCGCCTTGTTGAGGGACAGCAGGGTGCCGACGAGGTGCACGTCGGCCTCCACGGCCTCGAGCATCTCCGGTTCCAGCAGGAGTGTGGCGAGGCCGAGCCGGTCGATGGCGTCCCGCTGCATGACCTGGACGACGGAGGACGGGAAGTAGGTCCGTATGTCCCCCAGCCAGCGAGCCACGGCCGGGGCGGAGGCCCCCAGCCCCCCGGAACGGTCCCGTCCCGTCCGTGGCTCCGCCCTCTTCCCGTAGAGCGCGGTGAGCGCCGCGTCCATCGCGGCGTCCGGTCCGGAGAGCGGGTGACCGGTGCCGTCGGCCTGGTCACCACCCAGCACGAGCCGCCAACGCCGCACCCGTTCCTGCGCCGCCTCGGCGTCCACCGGCTCGGTCGTCACGCGTCCACCTCCACTGGCACGTTGAGGGCACCGCCCACGGGGACGGCGCTCGGGCCGGCCTGATGCGCCGATTCCGCCCGATTCACTGAGCCCGCACGATCCGCTGAGTCCGCCCGGCTGGACGGATCCGCCCGATTCGCTGGGCCCGTCCGACCCGCCAGGCCTGCCGGGCGGGCCGGGTCCGTCGGCACGGCTCGGTCCGCCGGGCCCGACGGACGGGCGTCGCCCACCGGGTCCGCCTCGCCCGCTCCGCCAACCTCATCCACTCCCTCGATGCCGAGCAGCAACCGGACCACCGGCAGCACGGCGTCGGCACGCCCGGCGTCGAGGCCGATGGCGAAACCGGGGGCGCCGACGTCAGACGCCGTCGCCCTCCCCCGCCCTTCCGGGCCACGCCGGACCAGTTCGCCGATGCCGCGGCGGACTCCCGGCTCGTAGGCCGAGAAGGTGCGCCGCAACAGCGGCAGTACGTCCGTGAACGCCTCCGCCGGTACGCCGGTCAGCCACCCGTCGACCAGTGCGAGCAGCCGCTCGTCGTGGAGGAGCAGCATGCCGCCGCCCGAGCCGCCGCCGAAGAAGCCCTCGATCCACGCCGCGGCGTCCGCCGGGCGCGTCCCCGGGGACAGCGCCAGGCCCATGAGCCGCGCCGCTCCCTCCGGCGCGAGCTCGCCGTCGTCCAGCAGGAGCCGGACGACACGCCCCCGGACGACACCGGGCACGGTGTCCCGGCCGGACAGGGTGTGCAGCACGGCCCGCCAGCGGACTCGCAGGGCGCCGTGGCCGGGCGCCGCGGCGTCGCCGAGCAGTCCCACCGCGCCGTGCACGGCGTCCACATGCCGGCACATCTCCTGCGCCGCGTCGGCGTCCAGCGCGGCGCAGGCCGGTGGCAGCCCCACGAAGATCCGCTCGGCGAGGCCCGCGGCGACCTCGGCCAACGCGCCGGTGCCGGTGCCGCGGACATCGCCGTAGCGCAGTGAACGGACGAGGGCCGGCAGGGCCTGGGCGAGGTGGCCGACGTCCGTGTCGAGCGCCGCGCGGTCGGCGAGTATCCGCATCACCGGGCCCAGCGCGTCCGGCAGTTCGGCCAGCAGGCAGCGTTCGGTGACCGCGGTGACCTCGGCGAGGGTCTGCGCGGTGACGGCGTCCGCCTCCGCCTTGGCGGTCGCGGCGGCCAACACGGTGGTGCCCCACACCCCGGCCTCGGCGACCCGCACCGACAACTCCGGCTCCCACCGCAGCCGCCACGTCTCCCGGAACGTACCCGTGCTGCCCCGCGAGGAGGCCGGCTCCCCCCAGCCGATGCCGAGCAGCCGCAGCCGGTGCAGCAGGCGGCTGCGCCCCGCGTCGGTCTCCTTGCGCAGGTCGAGCTCCAGCTCCCGCCCCGAGGCCTCCGGCTTCAGACGCAGCCGCCGCTGCAGCCGGGCCAGGTCACGCTGCAGCGGCACCGCGGGCGCGCCGGCGGGCACCTCGCCCAGCACGTCACCGACGACCAGCCGGTCGTGCACCAGCGCCAGCGGCACGTCCGAGCCCTCGCACATCACCGCCCGTACGGCCTCCGTCGTCTCGCTCAGCCCGGGCAGCGGTCGGCCGCGCAGCACGGCGAGGGTCTCGGCCAACCGCACCGCCTCGATGACGTGCGCCGAGGAGACGAGCCGGTCCTCCGCCCGCAGCAGCCCGGCCACCTTGGTCAGCCACCGCTCCACGGGCCGGTCCGGCGCGTTGAACAAGTGCCCGTACCAGCCCGGCGACTCGATACCGGCCCCGTACCCACTGGCCCGGGACAGCCTGCGGTGGGTCCAGGGCACCCAGGTCATGTCCACCTTGGTCCTGGGCAGCCCCTTCAGCAGCGCCCGGTCGGCGCCGACCGTGACCTTGCGCCGGAGCGCGGGCACGTGCCAGGCCCCGCAGACCACGGCGGCGCCCTGGGCGAACTCGCGCTGCGCCGCCCGCACCTGGAGCCGCATGTACGCCTCCCGCACCGGCTCCCGGCCGTGCCCGCCGCCCTCCTCGGTCTCCCGCAGCACCGCCATGGCCTCCTCGAGCGCCGTGAACGGTGCGAGCACGTCCCCGCCGCCCGTGTCCCGGTGTTCGACGGCGTCCTCCCACCAGACCTCGGGATCGTCGTAGCCCGCGGCCTCGGCGAGCACGGCGAGCGGATCACCCCGGAGGCCGGGGGAGGCAGCACCGGGCTCGTTCCCCTCACCCCCTCGGGACTCCTCCCCCTCGCCCCCGGATGCCCGCCACGCCAGCGTGTGCGCTGCCGGCAGGTCGATGAAGCGGGCCGGTACGTCGTGCTCCAGGGCCCAGCGGACGGCCACCCACTCCGGGGAGAACTCGGCCAGCGGCCAGAACGCCGAGTGCCCGGGTTCGTCCACGGCGTGGGCGAGGAGCGCGACCGGGGGACGCATGCCCTCGTCCGCGGCCAGTGGGATCAGGGCGTCGGCCTCGGGCGGCCCTTCGATCAGCACGATCCCCGGCCGGGCCGCGTCCAGCGCCGCCCGGACCGCCCGTGCCGACCCCGGCCCGTGATGGCGTACGCCCAGCAGCAGCGGCCCGCTGCCGGCCCTCGCGCCCCCGTCGGCCCCGTCTGTCCGGGCGTCGCCGCCCCCGTTCCCGCCCGGCCGGCCGCTCCTGGTGCTCTCAGCGCCCGCCACGCCGTCCCCCTCGCCTGCGGGACCAGGACGAGTCCTCGTCGTCCGCCGTGGCGCCGGGCGCCGGAGTGCCCGTCCGCGGCGGCGCCCACGTCCGCACGCCGCTCACGCGCTCACCTCCCGGCACGCCCGGTAGAAGTCCTTCCACCCGTCGCGCTCCCGGACGACCGTCTCCAGGTACTCCTGCCAGACGACACGGTCGGCGGCCGGGTCACGGACGACGGCGCCCAGGATGCCCGCGGCGACGTCACCGGGCCGGAGCACCCCGTCACCGAAGTGGGCTGCCAGTGCCAGGCCGTTGGTGACGACGGAGATGGCTTCCGCCGTGGACAACGTGCCGCTGGGTGACTTCACCTTCGTCCGCCCGTCGCCCGTCAGACCGTCGCGCAGCTCGCGGAAGACGGTGACGACGCGGCGGATCTCGTCGGCTCCGTCCGGCGCCGTCGGCAGGTCGAGGGAGCGGCCGATCTGGTCGACACGGCGCGAGACGATCTCGACCTCGGCCTCCGCGGTCTCGGGCAGCGGCAGCACCACGGTGTTGAAACGCCGGCGCAGGGCGCTGGACAGGTCGTTGACCCCGCGGTCGCGGTCGTTGGCGGTGGCGATCAGGTTGAATCCGCGGACCGCCTGCACCTCCTGGCCCAGCTCCGGTATCGGCAGGTTCTTCTCCGACAGGATCGTGATCAGCGTGTCCTGGACGTCGGCCGGGATGCGGGTCAGTTCCTCCACCCGGGCGGTCATGCCCTCCGCCATGGCGCGCATGACGGGGCTGGGCACGAGGGCGTCGCGGCTGGGGCCGTGGGCGAGGAGCCGCGCGTAGTTCCAGCCGTAGCGGATGGCCTCCTCGGGAGTGCCTGCCGTGCCCTGCACCAGCAGGGTCGAGTCACCGCTCACGGCCGCGGCGAGGTGCTCGGACAGCCAGGTCTTCGCCGTGCCGGGCACGCCTAGCAGGAGCAGGGCTCGGTCGGTGGCGAGCGTGCTGACGGCCACCTCGACGACGCGGCGCGGGCCGACGTACTTCGGCGAGATCTCCGTGCCGTCGGGCAGGGTGCCGCCGAGCAGGTAGATGGCGACCGCCCACGGTGACAGCTTCCAACGGGGCGGGCGTGGGCGGTCGTCCTGCGCCGCCAGGGCGTCGAGTTCGGCCGCGAACTCGTGCTCGGCGTGCGGACGCAGGACCTCCGCTCCCGGTGCGTCGCCGTCCCGGCTCGGGTCGACGGACGTCGGTGCCGCGGACGTCGGCGCTACGGACACAGGCATGGCTGATTCCCCCTCCAGCTCGGCCGGTTCGATCTGCCATCCACGGTGCACTACGCCACTGACAATCGCTGTGACCTGCGGAAATACCCGCTCGGCGCCGATTGTCAGTGGCGGGATCTACCTTCGATGGCATGACTCAGCAGGGGGCGCGCTGGACCGCGGACCAGGTGCTGGCACTGGCACCTGACGCGGCATCACGCAGGGCGGGCGGCGAACTCGCCACGGCCGGCCCGTGGTCGGAGGTGGGCAGCTCCGAGGAGGGGGCGGTGTGGGGACTGTGCCAGGGCAGCGGCAGCCAGCCGTATCGGACGGTCGTCGACGTCGCGGACGTGTCCGGGCCCGCTTACACGTGCGGTTGCCCGAGCAACAAGGTCCCGTGCAAGCACGCGCTCGGGCTGTTGCTGCTCTGGGCGGGCGGTGACGGTGCGGTCCCGGCGGGCGAGCCGCCGGGCTGGGCGGAGCAGTGGGTTTCCGGGCGACGCACGCGCGCACCGGAGAGGACGGCCGCGGGAGCGCCGGGGTCCGCCACTCGGCCCGGTGATCCGGCGGCGGCGCGGCGGCGCGCCGCACAGCGGGCGGAGCGGGTCACCGCGGGCGCGACGGAGTTGGAGCAACGCCTGGCGGACGTGCTGCGCGGTGGCCTGGCCGAGGCGGAACGGGCGGGGTACGGGCTGTGGGAGGAGACGGCGGCCCGCATGGTCGACGCCCAGGCCCCGGGGCTCGCCTCGCGCGTGCGTGAACTGGGGTCGATACCGTCGTCCGGTCCCGGCTGGCCGGTCCGGCTGCTGGAGGAGTGCGCCCTGCTCCACCTCCTCGACCAGGGCTGGCTGCGGCGCGATCGGCTGCCCGAGGACCTCGCGGCGACGGTCCGCACGCGCGTCGGTCTACCGTCGACGGCTGACGGCCCGCCGGTGCGGGACCACTGGCTGGTCCTCGCTCAGTACGACACCGCCGACGCCCGGCTGACGACCCGTCGCGTCTGGCTGTACGGCACGGAGACGGACCGTGCCGCGCTGCTCCTCTCCTACGGCGCCGCGGGCCGGGCCCCGGAGCTGACACTGCCCGTCGGACTGAGCCTGGACGCGGAGCTGTCGGCGTATCCGGGCGCCGGCCGGCAGCGGGCGGCCCTGGGTGAACAGCTCGCGCCGCCCGTACCCGCGGAGATGCGTCCGAAAGGCGTCACGACCTCCCAGGCGGTGGCCCACTACGGCAGGGCCCTCCGTGACGATCCGTGGCTGGAGTCGGTGCCGGTGACCCTGGAACGTGTCGTTCCGGTGCCGGACGGCGACTTCTGGCAGCTGGCGGACGCCGCCGAGGACACGGCGCTGCCGCTCACCCCAACCGTCGGCAACCGTACAGGGCTGTGGCGCCTCGTCGCCCTGTCCGGTGGCGCGCCCGTGAAGGTGTTCGGCGAGTGCGGCCACCGGGGTTTCACGCCCCTGACCGCCTGGCCGGACGGGCCGGGCCGGGCAGTGCCGCTGTGCTGACCCGCACACGCACCCGCCCCCGCCGACCCGCCCCACGACACGGAACCGGAAGGGAACCGCATGACCAGGACGCCCGCGACCGCGGACGCGGACACACCCGCGCAAGCACCCGCCTCCGCGCCCGAGACCGCCACGAGGCCCGCACCCGCACCCGCACCCGCACCCGCACCCAGCCTCTGGGAGGACCTGGTCACCGCAGCGCTGCTCGGTACCAATCGGCGCACTCCCCCGGGCTGCGAGCCCGGGGCGCGTGCGCCGGCGGCGCTGCTGGACGCGGCGGCCGCCGAGACCGTCCGAAGGCGTGCCGGACTGTGCCCGGTCCCCGCGGCCCGGCGTCCGGAACCGGCTCCGCGGGACCCCCGCCCGCCTCTGCCGCCCGCCGCGGCCCACCGGCTCACGATGCTGCTCACCGACCGGTCGGGCACGGCGGGCGGCGGCCGCCGAGGCACCGCGCCCGACCTGATGGAACTGCTCCCCCAGTGGCTGGCAGCGGCGAACGCCCGGGGGTTCGCGGCACCGCCCCAGTCGGTCCCGGCCCTGCTGGACGCGGCACGGGGGCGCACGGACCTGCGTCCGGCGGCGCTGGCGTTCGCGGGGCCCCGCGCCCTGTGGCTGGCCCGGCTGAACCCGGACTGGCGGTTCGCCCTGCGGGCGACGCCGGGAAGCGGCGCCGCGCTGCCCGGCCCGGAGGCCGCGGGACGGATACGCCGACTGTGGGAGGAGGGCCTCTTCGCCGAGCGAGTGGCCCTGCTGGCGTCCCTGCGCGCCCGCGACCCGGCGGCGGCCCGAGCTCTGCTGACCTCGACGTGGGCGACGGAGCGGGCCGAGGACCGGCTGATGTTCCTCGACTCGCTGCGGACGGGGCTGGAACCGGCGGACGAGCCGTTCCTCGAGCAGGCGCTGGCCGACCGCAGCCGCAACGTGCGGGCGACGGCGGCGGAGCTGCTGTCGGCGCTGCCCGAGTCGGCGCTCGCCGCGCGCATGGCGGCGCGCGCGGCGACGTGCGTGTCCCTCGACCGTTCCCTGGACCCACCGGCGATCGCAGTCGAGGCTCCGCACGAGTGCGACGCGGCCATGGAGCGGGACGGTGTCATTGCCAAGCCGCCGTCGGGGCGGGGGGAACGGTCCTGGTGGTTCGGTCAGTTGGTGGAGGCGGCGCCGCTCGGGACGTGGCCGGCCCGGCTCGGCGGGCGTACGCCCGAGGAGATCGTCGCCCTGCCGGTGGCGGACGACTGGCGGAGCGATCTGCAGGCGGCGTGGTGCCGTGCCGCGGTACGGCAGCGGAACGGCGCTTGGGCGAGGGCGCTGCTGGGCGCGCCCACGGCGCCCGAGGCCGGGGGGCCGGGCGCGGTGTCACTGGCCGAGCGGGCCAAACTCCTCGGCACCCTGCAGGCCGGCGAACGGGCCGAGTGGGTCGCCGGGTTCATCGTGACGCACGGCCTGTCGGAGGCGTTCCAGCTGCTCGGAATGTGCGCGGTGCCGTGGGCCCCGCCGCTCGGACGTGCGGTGGTCGACGCGCTCAACATCGCCCGGGACGCCGGGAGCTACCCCTGGAGCTTCAGCGGTGTCATGGGTCTGGCCGAACGCTGCCTCGATCCCTCGGAGGCGGGCCGCCTCGACGGCCTGCTGGCGATACCCGACGAACCGGACGACGCGTCGCCGGGAGCCGGTGGTTACTGGGCGGAGGCGTTCCAACGGCTCGTGACGACCCTGCGGTTGCGTGCGGTGATGGCCGAGGAGCTGGGCGCGGAGTAGCGGACGGGGCGGGTGGAGACGCGCGACGTCGAACGCCGGACCGGCCACCGCGCGGCCCGCCGCCCAGGCGATCACCCGCCCTGGCACTCCGGCGGCCGAACTCGGCGGCCCAGCCGCCGGCATCGGCACGCTTGCGCGGCCCACACACGCGGACCGCACCACCGCACCGCACGGCCGGACCAACGGTCGGGCGCCCGTCGGCCCGCACCGCCGGCTGCGCGGCTACGCCCCCGCCGGCTCCCGCACGTTCGTCCGTACCCAGTCCACGATCGACGCCGTCGTCGCGCCGGGAGTGAAGATCTCCGCGACGCCCTTCTCCTTCAGCGGGGCGATGTCCGCCTCCGGGATGATCCCGCCGCCGAAGACCAGGATGTCCGCCGCGTCCCGCTCCTTGAGCAGCTCGATCACGGCGGCGAAGAGCGTGTTGTGGGCGCCGGAGAGGATGGACAGCCCGATGGCGTCGGCGTCCTCCTGGATCGCGGTGTCCACGATCTGTTCGGGCGTCTGGTGGAGCCCGGTGTAGATGACCTCCATACCGGCGTCGCGCAGCGCCCGCGCGATCACCTTCGCCCCGCGATCGTGGCCGTCGAGCCCCGGCTTGGCCACCACCACGCGGATCGGACCGGCTGCCACACCCATCACTGCCTCCATGAAGCGACTACATCCATCCGTACCGACAAGTACCGCACATCTCGTCGGCGCGGACACCCCGCACCACGTCGTCCGGGGAAGTGAACGAACGTTATCGCCAGCATCCCGCAACCGGCAGTTTCGCGGTGGATACAGAGGGGGAAATCACACGGTGGGACACGTTCGCCGCGCACCGCTCACGGGACGCGGCGGCATCACGCGTACGGAGAGCCGCAGCGAGGGCAGGACCGGGCAGCAGCCGGCCTCGTCGCCGTAACACCCGACACCACAGGGCTCACTGAGCACCCGAGCACCGGATGTCACTTGCGCACACCCATTCAGGCATACCTCGCAAACAGCACCGATCACTGGTGTCACGACTCTCCACGAGGGCACACGGGGGACAGAGGCGTCCCCGCGCGTGCCGACAGGAGGTCGGCCCATGAAGGTCACCACGGCAGCACTGCCCCTTCTCCCGCTCTGCCAGCGTCTCCTGCCGGGCCTGCCGGGCCTGCCCGGTCTCCCGGGACTACCAGGGCTGACGAGTCTGACGAGCCTCCCGGGTCGGCTGACCGGGCTCTCCATGACCCTCCTGAAGGCCAGCGCCCTGGAGGTCGCGATCCTCGCCGGGCATCTTCTGCTCTACCCCTCGGGGATCATCCAGGAGCGCCGCTCCGCCTGTGCCCTCCCGTCGCCGGACCCCCACGGGCCCGAGACCTCACCCCCTACTCCTCGGCTTCCCGCCCCCACCAGCCCCCCGGTCGTCCTGCTGCACGGCTTCATCGACAACCGGTCGGTTTTCCTCCTGCTGCGCCGCAGCCTGGCCCAGCACGGCAGGCACCAGATCGAATCACTCAACTACTCGCCTCTGACCTGCGACATCCGCACCGCGGCCGAACTGCTCGGACGGCACATCGAGGAGATCTGCGAACGGTCGGGCAGTGAGCGGGTCGACGTCGTCGGGCACAGCCTCGGCGGGCTGATCGCGCGGTACTACGTGCAGCGCCTCGGCGGCGACCTCCGCGTCCGGACGCTCGTCACCCTCGGCACCCCGCACACCGGCACCCGCGTGGTCCCCCTGGCGAACGCGCACCCGATCGTGCGCCAGATGCGCCCCGGTTCCGCGGTGATCGAGGAGCTGACCCGGCCGTCACCCGGTTGCCGCACGCGGTTCGTCAGCTTCTGGAGCGACCTGGACCGCGTGATGGACCCACTCGAGACGGCCTGCCTGGACCACCCCGATCTGTCTGTACAGAACGTACGGGTGAGCGGCATCGGGCACCTGGCTCTGCCCGTTCATCCCGCCGTGGCCACCGGCATCCGTGAGGCGCTCGACGCCGTCGCGCCGCAGGCGGGCACGGGTACGGGCGAAGGCACCGGCGGCCTGACGGTCGCCTGAGACCTGCCGCAGCCGGCCGGAGGCACGGAACCGCGCGGCCACCACCCGATCAGATTCGAACAAGCCCCGAACACAAAGCCAAACTCGTGCCCGCCGTCCCCCAAAACACGGCCGATTGCCCGTTTCCTGCGCGCGCGAAACCTGACGAAGATTGTCGTGCCCGTATACCGCCGGGTACAGTCGCCGCACTGCTCTGGCAGCCCCTGTTGTCGAGGCGAAAGAGAAGTTGGTGAACGACCGTCACCCGTCGGGGACCATGACCACCCCGGCCTCGGCTTCCGACGCCGATCCGGCGCAGTACGCGTCGTACGGCACAAGGGAGGCCCAGTACGGCGACCTCACCACGTACGGCGACTACGGCACCACTGGTTTTCCCACCGGCGCCACCACCACGGCGACCTTCGCCACGGACCCTCTCTTCGGCAGTCTCCCGGGCCAGGGCACCGGCACCTACGACACCACCGGTTCGTACGACGCCACCCAGTGGTCCACCGGCAGCGGGCAGACGCCCGGCTACGACGCCTACGCGGCACAGCACCACGCCGTCTACGACACCGGCGCCTACGACACCACCGCCTGGGCGGCCGAGTACCAGCAGCCCGCCTCCGTACAGCCACAGGCGGCGAACGCCGAGGCCACCGGGCAGTGGGACACGGGCGCCTGGAACCAGCCGGACCAGTCCGGCAGCCCCGCCGACCGGACCCAACAGTGGGACTGGGGCACGCAGGCCTTCGAGACGGGCACCTTCGAGACGGGCACCTTCGAGACCGGCTCGTTCACGACCGGCACCTTCAACGCCGGCGCGTTCGACACCGGCGCCTACGACGCCACGCAGTGGAACTCGGCCGGCACCGCCCCGGAGACGCCCGAGGCGCCGGAGAACGCCGCGCCCGACGCCGCACCGGCCTCCCATGAGGCCGGCTCGACCGGCTCGAACCCCGACTCACCCGACGACGAGTTGGCCGCCACCGGCGAACTCCCCACCGTCACCGCCCTCCTGGAGGAACAGGAGGAGGTCGTCACCCCGGCCGCCCCCATCCCGGCCCCACGCGCCGGCTCCCGCAGCGGCGCCCGTTCCCGCCGCCGCCAGCCCGCCAAGCGCTCGGCACTGATGACCATCGCCGTACCCTCGGCCTGCGTGATGAGCGTCGCGGGCATCGCGGCAGCCTCCGTCGGCGGCCTCAGCGGCGACGAGGGCACGGAGGCCGCTGCGTCCGCGGCGGACGCGGACACGGGTGAGGGGAAGGCGGCCCCGGTCAAGCCGTCGGCCGCCAACAACAAGCTGGACACCCAGCTCACCAGCCTCGCCGCCGGTGCCGACGACTTCGCCGACCGGGCCAGCCGGACCCAGGAACGCATCGACCTCAAGGCGCAGCAGGCCGCCGAGAAGAGGCGGGCGGCGGAGGAGGCGGCCCGCAAGGAGCGGCTGCGCCCGAAGTTCGCACTCCCCGTCGAACAACACGGTCTCAGCGCGTACTACGGCCAGGCCGGCATCAACTGGATGTCCGTCCACAGCGGCATCGACTTCCCCGTGTCGTACGGCACGACGGTGATGGCCGCGACCGACGGCACGGTCCGCACGCAGTACAACTCCGCTTACGGCAACATGATGATCGTGACCGCGAAGGACGGCACGGAGACCTGGTACTGCCACCTCTCCAGCTACCAGGTGCCCTCCGGTACGACGGTGAAGGCCGGCGACGCCATCGCCTTCTCCGGCAACTCGGGCAACTCGACCGGTCCGCACCTGCATTTCGAGGTGCGTCCCTCGGGTGGTTCGGCCATCGACCCGCTTTCCTGGCTGCGCAGCCACGGCCTCAACCCGACGTAGCGGAGTAACGTCTCAGCACGCCGGGCGGGTCCGAGCCCTCCGGCCCGGACCCTTTCCCCGCACCAGGCTCCTCAGAGCTTCTCCACCGGCGCGTACCGCAGCAGCAGCCGCTTCGGCTTGGTGTCCCCGAAGTCGATCGTCGCCTCTGCGTTGCTGCCCGTGCCCTTGACTCCGACCACGGTGCCGAGCCCGAACTGGTCGTGCGTGACCCGGTCGCCCACGGCCAGCGACACCGTCGGCTGGTCGGCCGCGGCGGACCGGCGCGTGGCGAAGCCGGAGGCGCCCGACGCCGACGAGCGGGAGCGGGACGACGACAGAGAGGCGGCCACCGCGGAGACCGGCGCGGAGGACGCCGGACCGTTCGCCCCGGTCCGCTTCCACTCCAGGTGGAGGGTGGGAATCTCCTCCAGGAAGCGCGAGGGCGGGTTGTACGACGGCTGGCCCCAGGCGCTGCGCAGCGTGGACCGGGTCAGGTACAGCCGCTCACGGGCGCGGGTGATGCCGACGTACGCCAGGCGTCGCTCCTCCTCCAGCTCCTTGGCCTGCCCGAGGGCGCGCATGTGCGGGAAGACGCCGTCCTCCATGCCGGTGAGGAAGACGACCGGGAACTCCAGGCCCTTCGCGGTGTGCAGGGTCATCAGGGTGACGACGCCGTCGCCGTCCTCCTCGTCGGGGATCTGGTCGGAGTCAGCGACGAGGGCGACCTTCTCCAGGAAGTCCGCCAGGGTGCCGGTCTCCTCGCCCTCTCCCTGCTCCTGCTCGAACTCCAGGGCGACCGCCGCGAGTTCCTGGAGGTTCTCGATGCGGGTCTCGTCCTGCGGGTCCGTGGAGGCCTGCAGCTCGGCGAGGTAGCCGGTGCGCTCGAGGACCGCCTCCAGCACGGTCGCCGGTCCGGCGCCGGACTCGACGACGGTGCGGAGATCCTCCATGAGGGTGTTGAACCGCTTGACGGCGTTCGCGGAGCGCGCGGCCATGCCGTACGCCTCGTCGACGCGCCTGAGCGCCTGCGGGAAGCTGATCTTCTCGCGCTGGGCGAGGGCGTCGATCATCGCCTCGGCGCGGTCGCCGATGCCGCGCTTGGGGACGTTGAGGATGCGGCGCAGCGGCACCGAGTCCTCCGGGTTGGCCAGCACCCGCAGGTAGGCCAGGACGTCCCGGACCTCCTTGCGCTCGTAGAAGCGGACGCCGCCGACGACCTTGTAGGGCAGGCCGACGCGGATGAAGACCTCTTCGAAGACGCGGGACTGCGCGTTGGTGCGGTAGAAGACGGCGACGTCGCCGGCCTTGGCCTCGCCCGCGTCCGTGAGGCGGTCTATCTCGTCGGCGACGAACTGGGCCTCGTCGTGCTCGGTGTCGGCGACGTACCCGGTGATCTGCGAGCCGGCGCCCTGGTTGGTCCAGAGGTTCTTGGGGCGGCGGGACTCGTTGCGCTCGATGACCGCGTTGGCGGCGCTGAGGATGGTCTGGGTGGAGCGGTAGTTCTGCTCCAGGAGGATCGTGGTCGCGTCCGGGTAGTCCTCCTCGAACTGGAGGATGTTGCGGATGGTGGCGCCGCGGAAAGCGTAGATCGACTGGTCGGCGTCGCCCACCACGCAGAGCTCGGCGGGCGGGACCTCGGCCTCGGGCGGCACGTCGACGGGGTGTTCGGCAGGCGTACCGACCAGCTCGCGCACCAGGGCGTACTGGGCGTGGTTGGTGTCCTGGTACTCGTCGACCAGGACGTGCCGGAAGCGGCGGCGGTAGTGCTCGGCGACGTCCGGGAAGGCGCGCAGCAGGTTGACCGTCGTCATGATCAGGTCGTCGAAGTCGAGGGCGTTGGCCTCGCGCAGCCGCGACTGGTACATGGCGTAGGCCTGCGCGAGCGTCTTCTCGAAGCCGTCGGCGGCCTGGGCGGCGAAGTCCTCCTCGTCGATCAGCTCGTTCTTCAGGTTCGAGATCTTGGCGCTGAAGGACTTGGGCGGGAAGCGCTTGGGGTCCAGGTCGAGGTCGCGGCAGACCAGGGCCATCAGACGCTTGGAGTCGGCGGCGTCGTAGATCGAGAAGGACGACGTGAAGCCGAGCCGCTTCGACTCGCGGCGCAGAATGCGGACGCAGGCGCTGTGGAACGTCATCACCCACATCGCGTTCGCCCGCGGGCCGACGAGCTGCTCGACGCGCTCCTTCATCTCACCGGCGGCCTTGTTGGTGAAGGTGATCGCGAGGATCTGGCCGGGGTGGACGCCGCGGTCGGCCAGCAGGTGGGCGATGCGATGGGTGAGCACGCGCGTCTTGCCGGAGCCTGCACCGGCCACGATGAGCAGCGGGGAACCGGAGTGGACGACGGCGGCGCGCTGGTTCTCGTTCAGCCCCTCCAGGAGCGCGGCCGGGTCCAGGGCGGGGCGGGGGGCGCCGTCCCGGTAGTGCTGGTCCCGGTCCGGAGGCACGTCGAACTTCCCGCCGAACAGATCGTGCGGGACCGGCTCCGGTCCGTGATCGTCCTCGGGCGGCGGCGGAGGTTCTTCCTCGTGACCGCGGGGGGTCTGGAGGCTCGCCAGGAAGCTGTCGTCAAAGAGGCTGCTCATCGCTCTCCGAGTCTAGGGCGCCCCACCGACAACCGGTTCCCGCCCCGGAAAATGGCCGTGGCCCCCGCACCGGACACGCCCCGCGACCGAACGGCACACCTGGAGTGATCCTCCCACCGAAGGTCACGAAAATGTATCGGGCATATCACCCACCAACCTTCACAGCCGCCACACGAGTTGGCTACGGTGCGGGCAGGCCGCACGACCCCCTCCGGCGAACCTCGCCGGGCCGCGCGGCCTCCGCCGAGTCCGGCGTGCCCGCACGGCGCCCGGAGCCGGGGACCCAACCGAGAACCTTGGGGTGAATCGGCGCACACCGCCCTCGCCGGGGCGCACGCCGTAGGGCAACCCTTCCGGAACCACTCCGCCCGAACCCGACAGCTAACCCGGTAGGCGGATCTTTGGAAGGAGTCGCCTCCTTGGCGTCGCACCGCAAGCCGCGCCCCACGGGTACGCGCGTCGCAGGCATACGGACCCCCGCCCTCGCCACGGCGGCCCTCACCTCCGTGGCCCTGCTGTCCCAGTCGGCCAACGCCACGCCGTCGGACGACGGCAGACCGAGCCTCGAAGAGGTCGAGAAGAAGGTCGACGACCTCTACCGTCAGGCGGGTTCGGCGACCGAGAAGTACAACGCGGCCAAGGAGAAGACCGCCAAGCAGCGCAAGCGCGTCGACGACCTCCTCGACGACGTCGCCCAGCGCACCCAGAAGCTCAACGAGGCACGCGAGGAGCTGGGGTCCTTCGCCTCCGCCCAGTACCGTACGGGCGCCGCGGTCCCGCAGACCGCGACGTTCCTGCTCGCGGACTCGCCGCAGGACTACTTCGACCAGAACCAGCTGATGAGCCGGCTCACCGGCCGCCAGAAGGACGCGGTCGACGACTACGTCACGCAGCAGTCCGAGACGATGAAGAAGCGCCGTGAGGCCACCGAGAGCCTCAAGACGCTCACCGATTCGCAGAACGACCTGAAGACGGCGAAGGCCACCGTCCAGAAGAAGCTCGCCACCGCCCGCGAACTGCTGTCGGAGCTGACCGCCGAGGAGAAGGCCCGGCTCGCGGCGATCGAGAAGAAGAAGCAGGAGGAGGCCGCCCGCAAGGCCGCCGAACTCGCGAAGCAGCAGGCGGAGGAACGGGAGCGGCAGCAGCGGGCACGGGAACAGGCGGAGGCGCAGGAGAGCGGGTCCGGCGGCACCTCCTCAGGCACCGGCACGACCGAGCCCTCCGCACCGGACGCCTCCTACGGCACCAAGGCGGAGAAGGCACTCGCCTTCGCCCGCGCCCAGATCGGCAAGCCGTACGTCTGGGGCGCCACCGGCCCCGGCTCCTACGACTGCTCGGGCCTGACCCAGGCCGCCTGGAAGGCCGCGGGCGTGACCCTGCCGCGCACCACCTACGACCAGGTGGACGCCGGCACGACCGTCCCCGTCTCCCAGGCACAACCCGGTGACCTGGTCTTCTTCTACGACGACCTCAGCCACGTCGGCCTCTACATCGGCAACGGCATGATGATCCACGCCCCGAAGCCGGGTGCGTACGTCCGCGAGGAGTCGGTCTACTACGACGGCGAGGGGTCGATCCACAGCGTGGTGCGACCGGCCTGACCCGCGAGGCTCTCTAGCATCGGGGGCATGTCGTCCGGCGCCTCTCCCGCCTCCCCTGCCTCCCCCTACCCTCTGCGCGCCTGGTGGGCGCAGCGCCCGCCGGCGGCCGGTGCCGCGGTGATGGCGACCGGCATCCTGTCGGTCGGCCTGCACCTCACCGGCCACGAGATCCTGTCCCGGATTGCCCTGGTCCTGGCCTGTGCCGCCTGGCTGACCCTCGCGGCGAACTTCGTCTACCTGCTGCTGGTCGAGCGTGCGCAGTGGGTGACACGGGCGGGGACGCCGGGTGCGCTCACCGCCGTCGCCGCCACGACCGTGCTCGGCACCCGCTTCTCGCTGCTCGGCTGGACGCCCCTGGCGGCGGCGCTGCTGGCGCTGGCGGCACTGCTGTGGCCGGGACTGCTCTTCCTGGTCGTACAGCACTGGGGGCGCCGGATGCCCGGGGCGGTGTTCCTGGGCTGCGTGGCCACGGAGGGTCTCGCCGTGCTCGGCGCCACGCTCGCCGCGGCGACGACGACGCCGTGGCTCGCGCACGCGTCCCTGGTGCCGTTCTGGCTGGGCATCGTGCTCTACCTGATCGCGCTGTTCCGCTTCGATCTCCGGCAGGTGGCCCGGGGCTCCGGGGACCACTGGGTGGCGGGCGGCGCGCTCGCCATCTCGGCACTGGCCGGCGCCAAGCTGCTCGCCGCGGCCGGGACGGGCATGTACCTGTGGAACGCGGACGACCAGGCCGTGCTGCACGACGTGACCGTCTTCCTGCTCTTTCTGGACCTGGCCTGGTACGCCGTCCTGCTCGCCGCCGAGATCGCGTGGCCGCGGCTCCGCTACGACGTGCGCCGCTGGTCGACCGTCTTCCCGCTCGGCATGACGGCGGCGGCGACGCTCTCCGTCGCCGCCGCCGTCGACGTGCCGTGGCTGGACGCGCCCGGTCAGGCGCTGCTGTGGGCCGCGGTCGCCGCGTGGCTGGCGGTCGCGGCGGGGGCGGTCTTCCAGGCCCGGGCCGGGCTGCGGCCGGCGGGCGCGGACCAGGCGGCCGTCAGGTCCACAGCACGGCGATGAAGATGTTCGCCACGGTCAGCAGGCCCACCAGGCCGAACAGCGGCTTCTCCACCTTCTCGTCGTCTCGCTTCACGTAGACCAACCCGAGGATCACGATCAGCAGGGCGAGCTTCACGCCCATCTTGATGTTGTCGACGGACTGGTCGTCGGCCTGGTTGAGGCCGATCAGGACGACGCCGGTGACCAGCATCGTCAGCGCGCCGTGCAGCATCGCGGGAACGAAACGGGCCGTGCCCTGGCCCATGGCCTTCATCTGGGTCAGGAAGCCGCCCAGGAGAGACGCGATGCCGATGATGTGCAGACCGACGAAAATGTGGATGAGTACGTCCATGAGGCCGGAGCCTAATCAGGGAGCCGGACACGCTCCGACACCGGGCCGTCCGGACCCGGTGCCGTGCGCCGGGCTGGAGCCTCCATATGCGTCCCATAACACCTCGCCCTCCCCTCCTGCCCCCGATGCGGCACATCGGTCATCACCCAGCGTGAAGGCGACGGCCGCAGAACAGGACGGCGGTCACTTACGGTCGCCCGACGGGCCGGTACCGCCAGTTCCGCACAACCCGTCACCGGACCGTTACCGTCACGCCTAGCGTCCTCCCCCAGGCAACCCGGCCGAGCCGAGTCGTAGGGAAGGACGTGGATCGCAGGTGGGAAGGCACCGCAGGCCGCGACAGCGCATGACGGGCGGCGGGAGAGTCCGTACGGCGGCCACCGTCACCCTGGCCGGTGCCGCCACCGCGACCGGCCTGGGCGGCGGCACCGGCCACGCCGACCCCGAGCCGACACCGGCTCAGGTCAAGACCGAGGTGGACAAGCTCTACCAGGAGGCGGAGGTCGCCACCGAGAAGTACAACGGCGCGAAGGAGAAGGCGGACGCCGCCGAGCAGCGCCTCGAGGAACTGCGGGACGAGGTGGCCCGCAAGGAGGACCGGCTGAATTCGGCGCGCGAGGACCTCGGCTCGGTCGCGGCGGCCCAGTACCGGAGCGGGGGCCTCGACCCGGCGCTGCGACTCGTGCTCTCCGCCGACCCCGACCGGTACCTCGCCGGCGCCGCCTTCGCCGAGCGGGCGGGCAGCCGGCAGCAGGCCGCCGTGGGCCGGGCGCGCAAGGAACTGCGGGAGATCCAGCAACTGCGTGGCGCCGCACGCGTCGAGGCCGCGTCGCTCACGTCACGCCGGGAGGAGCTGAAACGTCACCGCGAGACGATCACCGGCAAGCTGGCGGCGGCCCGACGCCTGCTGTCCCGGCTGACCGACGAGGAACGCGCCCGCCTCGGCGACGGCACCGGTGACCGTGCCTCCCGCTCCTCGCCCGGCCCCCGGGACGGCCTCTCCGCCTCGGCCCAGGCACCGAATTCCCGCGCGGCGGCGGCCGTCGCCTACGCCTACCAGAAGCTGGGCAGCCCTTACGTCTGGGGCGCGACCGGCCCCGACGCCTTCGACTGCTCGGGGCTCACCCAGGCCGCCTACCGCGCCGCGGGCGTCTCCCTGCCCCGCACGACCTACGCCCAGATCGACGCCGGCCGCCGCGTCGCCCGCTCCGAACTGCTCCCCGGCGACCTGGTCTTCTTCTACTCCGGCATCAGCCACGTCGGCATCTACGTCGGCGGCGGCAAGATGATCCACGCCCCGAACCCGTCGGCGCCGGTGCGCGTGGCACCCGTGGACCAGATGCCGTTCGCGGGCGCCGCGCGGGTGGCGTGATGCCTGGACGGCGGTGGGGCGAGTCAGACCAGCCGCCGCGCCGTCGCCCACCGCGTCAGCTCGTGCCGGTTGGACAGCTGGAGCTTGCGCAGCACCGCCGAGACGTGGGACTCGACCGTCTTCACCGAGATGTACAGCTGCTTGGCGATCTCCTTGTACGCGTAGCCGCGGGCGATCAGGCGCAGCACCTCGCGCTCGCGCTGGGTGAGGCGGTCGAGGTCCTCGTCGACCGGCGGGGCGTCGGTGGACGCGAACGCGTCGAGAACGAACCCGGCCAGACGCGGGGAGAAGACGGCGTCGCCCTCCTGCACGCGGAAGATGGAGTCGACCAGGTCCGTGCCGGTGATCGTCTTGGTCACATAGCCCCGGGCGCCACCGCGGATCACGCCGATGACGTCCTCCGCCGCGTCCGAGACGGAGAGGGCGAGGAAGCGGACGGGCCGCTCGGTGTCGCTCATCAAGGGGGTGCAGCGGCGCAGTACTTCGACACCGCCGCCACCGGGGAGGTGGACGTCGAGGAGCACCACTTCGGGCCGGGTGGCGGTGATCACGGTGACGGCCTGGTCGACGTCGGCTGCCTCACCGACGACCTCCACACCGGTCTGCGCGGTCTGACCGATCTCGGCCTGGACGCCGGTGCGGAACATACGGTGGTCGTCGACGAGCACCACACGCACGTGACGCTCCCCCGCGCCCGCGTTCGCCGGCTGTGCGGGCTCGGCCGCCTCGCCCGCTCCCGCCGTTCCGTTCGCCTCGGTCGGGTCGCTCATGACGTCTTCTCCGCCCTCTCCATCTCCAGCTCGACCTCCGTGCCGCCGTCCGGCACCGCGCGCAACCGCGCCGTGCCGCCGTTGCGCTCCATGCGGCCGATGATCGATTCTCTGACACCCATCCGGTCGGCGGGTATCGAGTCGAGGTCGAAGCCGGGACCGCGGTCCCGGACGGACACGAAGACCGTCCTGCCCTCGACCTCGGCGTAGACCTGAACGGCGCCGCCCTCGCCACCGTACTTGGCGGCGTTCACCATGGCCTCGCGTCCGGCCTGCATCTGTGCCCCGATCCTCTCGTCGAGCGGGCAGTCGCCGACGACCACCACCTCGATGGGGACGCCGTGCTTGTCCTCGACCTCGGCCGCGTTGCGCTTGACGGCCTCGGCGAGGGTGGTGGGCTCGTCGTCCTCGTCCTTGCCGTTGCCCTCCGGTTTGTAGAGCCAGGCGCGCAGGTCCCGCTCCTGGGCACGGGCCAGGCGGCGCACCTCCCCCGCGTTGTCCGCGTTGCGCTGGATCAGGGTCAGGGTGTGCAGCACCGAGTCGTGGACGTGGGCGGCGACCTCGGCCCGCTCCTGCGCGCGGATGCGCATCAGCCGCTCCTCGGAGAGGTCCTGGGTCATGCGCACCAGGTAGGGGCCGGCGAGGAGCGTTATGCCGACGAGGACGGCGAGCGCGGCCTGGAGCACGGAGCCGAGGTGGGCGGCGGACCCCTGGAGGACGAAGATGCCGGTGACGCCCGCCGTCACCAGCAGGACGCCGGCCACGGAGCGCAGCAGGGTGACGGTCCGCCGGTGGCGTCCGACCTCGGCCCAGCGGGCCCGGCGGGCGTTGTCCGCCTGGCGCCAGACGAGGGCGACACCGGCACCGACGAGCACGGTCGGCCAGAGGTAGGCCTTCGCTCCGCCGCCGAGGTCGACATTGCCCACGAAGACCAGGGCCACGACGACCATGAGGAGCAGGGCGACGATCTGGCCCTTGTCCGGCTTGCGGGCGACGAGTCTGCGCCGGCCGTCCGGCGCGGTCTCCGCGGTGACGAGGGACGGCGGCCTCTGGGAGTCGACGCCGCCGACGCCCAGCGGCACGAAGAACCAGAAGGCCGCGTACAGCAGCGCGCCGAGCCCGTCGGCCATGAAGAGGCCGACGAAAGCGAACCGCACCCAGATGACGGGCAGCCCGAGATGTCCGGCGAGCCCCCGCGCCACCCCGCCGAGCCAGCGTCCGTCGCTGCTGCGGTAGAGCTTGCGCGGCGGCCGCGGTTCGACGAGTGGCGCTGCTGCGGCTTCCGGCATGACACTGATGGTCACACGGCCCCGGGAGCCGAAGCATCAGGGTCGGTCCCCGAGACTCCCCTGATCTTCGGACCGCGGGCCCTTCGAACGCTCCCCCGGCGCCGGCTCAGGGCCGATATCAGGGTCCGACCAGGGTCGAACCGACTGCCGTCACGACGCCGCGCCCGTCACCATGGACCCATGACAGATCACGAGCACGCCGCGACGGGTCCGGGACCCGGCCCCGGCCCACGCCCACCGCTGGGCGCCGGGCCGCAGGACGCCGCGCCCGCCGCGGATGCCACGGGTGCCGGAGCCGACAGCGACGCCCCCGGGCCGCCCCACCGGTTCCGGCGCGACCGGCGGCACAAGACGTTCGGCGGCGTGTGCGCCGGCCTCGGGCGTCAGTGCGACATGGACCCGGTGATCTTCCGGATCACCCTCGCGGTGCTCTCCGCGACCGGCGGCATCGGCCTCATCTTCTACGGCTTCGCCTGGCTCTTCGTCCCGTACGACGACGAGGAGGAGAACGAGCTGCGCAAGCTGCTGACCGGCCGCGTCGACGGCCAGGCCCTGGCGGCCGTGCTGTTCGCCCTGGTCGGCTGCGGGGTCTTCCTGACGATGCTGAACAACGGCGGAGTGCTGACCTTCGCCGTGGTGCTGTCCCTCGTCCTCTCGGGCGCCGGCTACTGGTCCCGGCACCGGCGCACTCCCGACCCCGACCCCCTGGCCACCCAGGCCGTCGCCGACGCCCCGCCCGAGGCTCAGGCACCGCCGGTCATGTACACCTGGCCCTCCTGGTGGCGCGATCCCATAGTCAAGGACGGCAGCCACGTCGGCGGGACCGGATATCTGTGGGGCCCGCCGGACTCCGAGGACCGTGACATCGCGGCGGCCGTCAACATCGGCCGCGGTGTCCCGGGCGACCGCGCCCCCGTGGGCGACCGGCGCCCTCGCACCCCGCAGCCACGGGGTCCACGTGGCATCGGCGGCTGGATCTTCCTCCTCGCACTGCTCGCCGGTTTCCTCGGCACCCGTCTGACGTGGGACGAGCAGCCGCTCGGCACCAGCCTGCAGACCGGCCTGGCCTGCGCGCTCGCCGTCTTCGGCGTCGGCATCGCGGTCAGCGCCTTCCTGGGGCGCACGGGGGCGGGGTCCGTCTTCCTCGCGATCATCACGGCCGGTCTGCTGGCCGGCTCGGCCACCCTGCCCAAGGACGTCGGCACCGACTGGGTCCGAAGGACTTGGGAGCCCACGACCGTGGCCGGCGTGCGCGAGCAGTACGACATCGGGGCCGGCACCGGCACCCTGGACCTGTCCCGGCTGGATCTGGCCGAGGGACAGACGGTGACCACCCGGGCCGACGTGGGGATGGGCCGAATACAGGTCGTGGTGCCGCCGGAGGTGACCGTGCGGCTGAGCGTCGAGGTGGGCGTGGGCGACATCCAGTTGCCCGGCGACGACAAGAAGGACGTGGACGTGGCACCGGGCAAGCACAAGGAGGTCACCCTGCCTCCCACGGCGGGTGGCAAGAACGCCGGCACGCTCGACCTCGACCTCCAGGTCGGCGTCGGACAGGCGGAGGTGACCCGTGCTGCGTCATAGGTTCCAGCCCGGACGGCTGGTCGCGGGCTTCTTCCTGACTCTGGCGGGCGTCGTCTACGCGGGCGATGCGGGCGGGCTCTGGGAGACACCGTGGTTCGTCGTGATCCCCCTCGTCGTGGGCGGCCTCTGCACAGCGGGCGCGGTCGGCGTCCTGGCCCGGTCCGTGCACCGGCGCCGCGGAAGACTCCGGGCGAAGGAGGACGGGCCGCGGGCGGACCTGCCCGGCTGACGACCACCGTCCTGCCACCCCGACCGGCACCGGCACCGGCAGCTCACCGGCACGGCAGTCTGTCGAAACCGACAGGAAGAAACCGGCCGGAGGAGGATTGAGCGGCGCCTCGGCGTCGTACGTATGGACTGATGAGGGGGTCTCGGCACGCGTGGGCGAGAGGCGGCTGGCAGTGATGACTCACGGTATGCGGACGGATGCGTACACCTCACATCCGGACGGCGGCGGAGGCTGGCGGGACCAGGCCGCCCGCTACGCCCTCCTGCCTCTGCGGATCTTCCTGGGCGTCACCTTCATCTACGCCGGTCTCGACAAGCTCACCGACAGTGCCTTCATGAAGGACTCCGGTGCCGGCTCCGTCGGCGACATGATGCGGACGGTCCGCGACTCCTCGGCCATCCCGGGCCTGGTCGACCTGGCCCTCAAGAGCCCTTCCGGGTTCGGTTACGCCATCGCCCTGGGCGAGCTGGCCGTCGGCGTCGGCACGCTGCTCGGGCTGCTGACCCGGCTCGCCGCGCTCGGCGGCGCCCTGATCTCGCTCAGCCTCTGGCTGACCGTCAGCTGGGCCTCCGACCCCTACTACTACGGCAACGATCTGGCCTACCTCATGGCCTGGATCCCCCTCGTACTGGCGGGCGCCCCGCTGCTGTCACTGGACGCGGCGTTGCACTCCCGACGACACCGAAGGACGGGCGGGTACCGGTAGGCCCCTTCCCTGCCCTCCCGGGGCCGGCCCCGGCCCCTGCCGCCGCCCACGCCCCGCCCCGCCCCGCGCCCGCGCCGGTCAGTCCGTCACGTCGATGGCGTACCGGTTGGTCTCCGCCCCCGCGCTCGTGACGACCTGGACGTCCACCCGGCCCGGTTCGACGTCCGCCGGGACGGGGACCGTCAGCAGGTCGTCCGTCGGGTTGCTGAAGCCGCCGGTGACCGGGACCAGGGGTACGTGGACGTTGACCGCGCCGATGCGGACGACCATGCGGGAGAGGCGGTCGGCGCGCTGGGCGCCCGGCGGTACGAAACCGGCACCGCGGATCTCGATGTCGTCGCCCGTGCGGATCGGCGCGTCCAGGTCGCCCGCCTCCCGGGCCCGCACGACGGAGAGGATCACCGGACGCCCGCCCTCCGCGTACTTGCCGGCCACGTAGGTCGCGGCCGACACCAGCACCATGACGGCCAGGCCCCACGGCAGGTCGGGCAGCTGGTCCGGGCGCCGGGCCAGCCGTACCGCCGCGAAGACGAGGGCGACCGTGCTGATCACGACGTACTGGATGTCGGCGAAGGTGCCGCGTCCGGCGTCGTCCGTCAGGAGGTCACAGGCGCGCGGCCGGTCCGCCCGTACCTTCTGCAGCCGCTGGCCCAGGACCCGCAGTCCGACCACCCGGCGTACGAGGACGGCGATCCCGCACACCACCGCGAGCACCGTCACGGCACCGGCGCCGCGGGCCAGTTCGAGCCCGGAGACCAGCTCGTCGCGTCGATCGTGTCCCGAGGCGAGGGCCAGCTGTCCGGCCAGGACGAGCACGGCGTAGGCGACGAACAGCACCCAGGCCGCCGCCACGGCGCGGGACGTGGAGAGGCGGTTGTCCTCACCGATCACCGGGGCCAGCGCCCCGCCCCGCGCCCGGTGGAACCACGACGCCGCCGTCAGCGCCCCCGCCACGACCAGCGCCGCCGAGAGCCCCGCGGTCCGCGCGGCCGTCCAGCCGCCGCCGACGGCGGTGAGCGCCTGTACGAGGAGCAGCAGCACGACCGCGGCCCACACGACGGCCGCCGTGCGACGCCCGAGGCCCGCGAGCCATGCCTCACCCTCGGCGCGACCGCGTTCGGCGACTTGTTCCGCGGACTGGGTCAGCTCCTCCGAGACCCACTGCCGGGAGGCGGAGGCCGAGTGGGCCACCGCGGCCGGCAGCCCTTGCCCGGCCGCGAACTCGTCCCGCCGCGACAGGAACGCCGCGACCGCCCGGCGATGCCCCTCGCGGGCGCCGTGCGGGCAGTCCCCGCAGGTGCAGCCGCCCCCGTGCGCCGCCTCGTACGCGCCCTTGCCCGAGTCGCTCCCGCGTCTCGCCTCCTGCACCGCCACGCCCGACGCCCGCCTTCCCCGACCCCTGCGACAACCCCCGCGAAAACCGCGGTGGAACCCAGCAACGACACCCGCACGACATGCGCGCGCCGTCCGCACGACACCGGCCCGGGCGGCCACCGCGCCGACCGCGGCGGGCACCCTAAGTCCCGTGGGACGAAAGCGAATTGTGCCGTACGCAGCCCCCTGCGCGCGCGCCGGCCCGGCCCGCACTGCCCAGCGCGGGTGACATGCGGCCCCGCGTGTTGACCCGGCCGAGCCCACCGGCGGCCGAGCCGACCGGCGGCCGACCGACAACGGACCCGACCACGGACCCGACCACGGACAGACGGCGGAACGACGGCGGGCAGACGACGGTTCGACGGCGGGCAGACAGCGGACCCGGCGCGATACCGGACACGAGGTGTCGCCTTTCGGGTCCACACTCGCCCTATGTCTGTCAGCACCGCACCGGCCGCCGCCCCCGGCCCCACCGTGAACTGGTCGCATTTCGCCACCGCCGAACCCGCGCTCGCCGCCACCGTCGAGGCGCGCTTCGGCGCGTACACCCACCACGTCCTCGCCACCCTGCGCAGGGACGGCTCGCCGCGCACCACCGGACTGGAGGTGCGCTTCCTGGGCGGTGAGCTGTGGCTCGGCATGATGCCGGGCTCGGTGAAGGCGCTCGACCTGCGCCGTGACCCGCGGTTCGCCTTGCAGGCGAACCCGGGGGACGGGACCGGGATGGGCGGCGGGGACGTCCGGATCGGCGGACGGGCGGTCGAGGTCGAGGACGCCGCGACGCGGGCCCGGTACGTGAAAGAGGTGGAACCGCCGGAGCCGTTCCACCTCTTCCGTACCGAGCTGACGGAGGTCGTGCGGACCTCCGTGGAGGACGACGCGTTCCTCGTCGTCCAGGTCTGGCAGCCCGGCCGGCCCCTGCGCACCGTCAGGCGCGCATAGGGGCCGCTCGGGTCACTCCCACTCGATGGTGCCCGGCGGCTTCGAGGTCACGTCGAGGACGACGCGGTTGACGTCCTTGACCTCGTTGGTGATGCGCGTCGAGATCTTGGAGAGCACGTCGTACGGCAGCCGCGACCAGTCGGCGGTCATCGCGTCCTCGGACGAGACGGGCCGCAGCACGATCGGGTGACCGTAGGTGCGGCCGTCGCCCTGGACGCCGACGGAGCGCACGTCGGCGAGCAGCACCACGGGGCACTGCCAGATGTCGCGGTCGAGGCCGGCCGCCGTCAGCTCCTCGCGGGCGATGGCGTCGGCTTCACGGAGCAGGTCGAGCCGCTCCTTGGTTACCTCGCCGACGATGCGGATGCCGAGACCCGGACCCGGGAAGGGCTGGCGCTGGACGATCTCCTCCGGCAGGCCCAGCTCCTGGCCCACCATCCGGACCTCGTCCTTGAACAGCTTGCGCAGCGGCTCGATGAGCTTGAACTCGAGGTCCTCGGGGAGCCCGCCGACGTTGTGGTGGGACTTGATGTTGGCGGTGCCGGTGCCGCCCCCGGACTCGACGACGTCCGGGTAGAGGGTGCCCTGGACCAGGAACTCCACGGCCGGACCCTGGTCGGCGATGATCTCGGCCTGGGCCTGCTCGAAGACCCGGATGAACTCGCGGCCGATGATCTTCCGCTTCTCCTCGGGGTCGGAGACCCCGGCCAGCGCCTTCAGGAACCGCTCGCTGGCGTCCACGACCTTCAGCTGCACGCCGGTCGCGGCGACGAAGTCCTTCTCTACCTGCTCGGTCTCGCCCTTGCGCATCAGGCCGTGGTCGACGTAGACGCAGGTGAGCTGGGAGCCGATGGCCTTCTGGACGAGGGCGGCGGCGACGGCGGAGTCCACACCGCCGGACAGGCCGCAGATGGCGCGCTTGTCGCCGACCTGCTCGCGGATGGCCGCGACCTGCTCCTCGATCACGCTGCCCGTGGTCCAGTCGGGGGCGAGGCCCGCGCCGCGGTACAGGAAGTGCTCCAGCACCTGCTGTCCGTGCGTGGAGTGCATCACCTCGGGGTGGTACTGGACGCCGTAGAGCTTCTTCTCGTCGTTCTCGAAGGCGGCGACCGGGACGACGTCGGTGGAACCGGTGACGGTGAAGCCCTCGGGGGCGGCGGAGCAGGCGTCGCCGTGGGACATCCACACGGCCTGCTCGGCGGGGGTGCCCTCGAAGAGGGTGGAGGAGGGCTTGGAGACCGTCAGGTCGGTGCGGCCGTACTCGCGGGCGCCGGAGTTGTCGACGGTGCCGCCGAGGGTCTGCGCCATCAGCTGGAAGCCGTAGCACATGCCGAAGACGGGGACGCCCGCGTCGAAGAGGGCGCGGTCGAGGGTGGGGGCGCCCGGCTCGTACACCGACGAGGGGCCGCCGGAGAGGATGATGGCCGCCGGGTTCTTGGCGAGCATCTCCTCGACCGGCATGGAGCTCGGCACGATCTCGCTGTAGACCCGCGCCTCGCGGACACGGCGGGCGATGAGCTGGGCGTACTGCGCGCCGAAGTCGACGACCAGGACGGTGTCGGGGGCGGCGGCAGCGGGAGTCGCTGATGACACGGGGTGCCTTCCGGCGGTCGGGCGGGGGTCTTGTGCTCCCGATTCTACCGAGGCGGACGGCCGCCCCGTCCCGGCCGCGGTGCCCGGCGCCGCCCCGGTGGCACGTCTCACCATGCGGATCGCCTCCGGGTCACCATGCGAACCGGGTTGGCCACGGACCGTTCGCAGGGCATACTGGCGCCATGCGCGAGTACCAGGTGTTCAGCTTTATCTATGGCAACCGGCCCACCGGCTGCCATGGTCGTGCTGCTTGAGCAACTGACGAGCGACTACTTCCCAGGCGCCCCGGGCCGACAAGGCCCGGGGCGCCTGTCGTTTCCGGGTCCCGCCGCCCCGGGGCACCGCCACCACCCCCTTCCCGGCGAGGAGCCCCGACGTGACCGTCACCACCGCAGACAAGACCGGCGCCCGCACCGCAGAGGCCGCCGACGTGATCACCGGCGCCCGGGAGCGCATCGACGCGCTCGACGACCGGATCATCGGTCTGATCCAGGAACGGATGGCCGTGTCCGCCGTCATCCAGCAGGCACGGATCACCTCCGGTGGCCGGCGCGTGAATCTCTCCCGCGAGATGGAGGTCCTCGGCCACTACAGCGAGGCGCTGGGCAAGCCGGGTACGTCGCTTGCGATGACGCTGCTGGAGCTGTGCCGGGGGCGTGTCTGAGCGTCGCGGCCGGGCGTCGCCGAGCGTCGCATCTGAGTTCGGGCCACTTCTCACCCGTACGGCGCGTGACCGCCGCACGGGACGCTTCGTTGGTCCCGGTGTCCGTGCCAGCCAGGGGCGGGCCCGAAAGAACCACGCGTGGCTCGCTGGAGCGATGAGACGTACGGATCGTGCCGTACGTCGTGGGACCTCGCTCCAGGAAGTGACCGGACGGCAGGGGACAGCAGCCCGGTCACCCATGAGAACGGCCGGCTCCGGGGACGCCCGGGGCCGGCCGACGGGAAATGCCCCGGGCCCGGGACGCCCCTCCCCCTCACAACCGCATGCTCGACGGACCTGCGGCGCGCCCCCCAGCGCCGCTCCGAGGCACCGGCGCAGCCCTGACGCCGGTGCTGGCTGAGGAAGGGCCCCGCGGCCACGCCCTGCGGGGCCCTTCGCATGCGTGCAGCACATGTACGTGACGCACGACACATAAAGATTCCGTGAATACGCGGGCAACCATTCACAGGCTTCGCTGATCAAACAAGCCGAACCGATCGAGTAGATCGGCAGAAGGGTCCACCGCGCCCACACGCGGAGGCCTCCTCAGAGCCCCGTACCGCCGGAGTGCGGTACGCCTGACTTCACGAGGTCTTCATGAAGCTTCGCCGCGCCATCGTGACCATGGCCGCGACGTCCGTCATCGCCCCGCTGGCACTGCTGTCGGCACCGGGCGCCTTCGCGACGGGGAGCCCCTCCCCGTCGACTGGTTCCTCGTCCGAGACGGCCACGGCCACTGCGACAGCCACGGCCACGGACGACCAGACTTCCCCCTCCGACGGTAAGAGCACTCCCTCCGACGCGCAGAGCACGTCGTCCGAAGGGGAGAGCACGCCCTCGGAGAAGCAGAGCACCCCGTCCGCCGAGGAGAGCACCCCCGGCTCGGGGACGACCAGCCCCGCGCCGTCGCCGTCGGTCTCGGCGCCGACCGACGGACCGACGGAGCCGGAGCTGCCCGACGCGCCGGTCTGCGAGGAGATCGACGGGGACTACGCCGACGCCAAGGTGTCCGCGGACCTCAAGGGACTGCCCGGCAAGATCGTGGCCGGCGACGGCTACCACCCGTTCCAGCTCGTCGTCACCAACGAGTCGAAGACCGATGTCAGTGAGGTCGCCTTCTACGCCGAGGTGGAGAACTACGAGTTCGAGGACGAGTCGAAGTTCCTGAGCCCGTACGTCGACCTGGAGTTCAAGAACCCCGAGTCCGGGGCCTGGGAGCGCATCGGCGACGAGTACTGGGCCGGCGACTACTTCTTCTACATGGAGAAGATGAAGGCCAAGGCCAGCCAGACCGTCGACATGCGGGTCAGCGTCGACGCCAACGCCCCGGCCGGTGACGCGTACTCCTTCGCCTTCGGCGCCTACCTGGACAACGTCGACGGCCAGGAGTGCGTCGCCGCGGGCTGGAGCCAGTACGAATTCGAGATCCTCTCGGCCGGTTCCGGCAACCCCGACCCGGGTACCGCCAAGCCCGGCGACAAGGGTGACAAGGGCGGCAAGATCTCGGTGAAGAAGCCGCAGGGCAACGTCTCCGAGCTGCCGACCGGCAGCCTCGCCGAGACCGGCTCCAGCTCGGCACTGCCGATGATCGGCCTCGTCGGCGGGCTCGCCGTCGTCGCGGGTGCCGGTGCGGTGTTCGCCGTCCGCCGCCGCAGGGCCGGTGTCGAGGCGTAGCCAACGGCACGGCTCCACGGAACGAGAAGGACCTGCGCTCGGAGGGGGGCGCAGGTCCTTCTGCGTGTGCATCGCCCGCTACTTCTTGGGCGGCACCGCCGGCATCCCGAGGAACGGCAGCCGCAGCGCGCCGAAGGCCTCGGCCGGGACCGCCGGGGACTTGGGCTCGACGGGCGTCAGGCGCCGGTACTCGGTGCCCTGCGCCGGACGCGGGTCCTCCTCGCCCTTGTTGGGCCAGTACGACATCGCCCGCTCCGCCTGCGCCGTGATGGTCAGGGACGGGTTGACGCCCAGGTTCGCGGAGACCGCGGCGCCGTCGACGACGGAGATGCCGGGGTGGCCGTAGAGGCGGTGGTACGGATCTATGACGCCGGTCTCGCGGGAGGCGCCGATGGGGCAGCCGCCCAGGAAGTGGGCGGTGAGCGGGGTGCCCATCAGTTCGCCGACGTTGGAGCCGGCGAAGCCGTTGATCTCGGCGGCGAGCGCGGCGGCGCCCTCGGTGGCGGCCTTGATCTGCTTGGGGTTGGGCGAGCCGTGGCCCTGGCGGGCGGTGAGCAGGCCCTTGCCGACGCCCGTCGGTTTCAGGTGCGTGGTCAGGGAGTTGTCCAGGGACTGCATCACCAGGCCGATGATGGTGCGCTCCGACCACTTGCGGTTGGAGAGCGAACGCAGGACCAGAAGAGGGTGCTTGGCCGCGTGTCCCAGGAAGCCCAGGACGCGGGAGGCGCCGGAGGCGGTGTGACCGGCGTAGGGGACCTGGAGGATGGACAGGCCGCCCATCGAGTTGGAGCCCTTGCCGTAACGGACCGGCTCGATGTGGGTGTTGGCGTCCGGGTGGATCGAGGACGTGATGGCGACGCCACGCGTGAAGTCGGCGCGCGGTTCGCCGGTCGCCTTGCGGTAGCGCCGGTCGTCGGTCTGGGCGCCGACCAGGGCCTCGGAGTTGGTGCGGGTCAGCTCACCCAGCTTGTCGGACAGGTGCGGGAGCTGGCCGTTCGCCTTCATGCGGTGCAGCAGGGTCTGGGTGCCGTAGGTGCCGGCGGCCATGACGACGCGGCGGGCGGTGAAGGTGCGGCCCGCGCCTTTCTTCTTCCGGTCGGTGGGGAGCGTGGCCACGGCGAAGCCGCCGCGCGAGTCCTCGGTGACCGACACGACCGACGTCATGGGGTGCACGACCGCGCCCGCCTTCTCGGCGAGGTACAGGTAGTTCTCGTTGAGGGTGTTCTTCGCGCCGTGCCGGCAGCCGGTCATGCACTCGCCGCACTCGTTGCACGCCTTGCGGTCGGGGCCGGCGCCGCCGAAGTACGGGTCGGGTATCTCCTCGCCCGGCTTCGCCTTCGCCGTTCCGTCGGCGTCCTCGCCGTCGCCGAAGAAGACGCCGACCGGCGCCATGTGGAAGGTGTCGCCGACCCCCATCCGCTGGGCGGCGGCCTTCAGGTGCACGTCCGAGGGGGTCATGGTCGGGTTGAGGCGGACCCCGAGCATGCGCTTGGCCTGGTCGTAGTACGGCGTCAGCTCGTCCTGCCAGTCGGTGATGTCCCGCCACTGGGGGTCGTCGAAGAAGGGCTTCGGCGGTACGTAGAGGGTGTTGGCGTAGTTGAGGGAGCCGCCGCCGACGCCCGCACCTGCCAGGACCATGACATTCCCGAGCAGGTGGATGCGCTGGATGCCGAACATGCCGAGCCTGGGGGCCCAGAGGTAGTTCTTGAGGTCCCAGGAGTTCTTCGGCAGCGACTGACGGGTGAAGCGGCGGCCCGCTTCCAGGACGCCGACCCGGTACCCCTTCTCCGTCAGGCGGAGGGCGGAGACGGAGCCGCCGAAGCCGGAACCCACGACGAGGACGTCGTAGTCGTACCCGTTCTCGTCCCGGGTCTGGACAGAGTTCTCCTGCGACACGTGCTCTCCTCGTTGAGAACGGGCGGTGGTGGGGGTTGCTCGGGTGGATCAGCGGAAGCGGAACGCCTTCATCAGCCGCAGGCTTCGGCTCATGAACGCCGCGTACTTCTCGTCGTCCATGCCGAGCGACGGGGCCATCGGCAGCAGCCGCTGGTGGGCGACCGTCTGGGCCTCGGTGTACTTGAGGATGCCCTCGGAGCCGTGCCGGCGGCCGAGGCCGGAGTCCTTCATGCCGCCCATCGGGGCCTGGGCGCTGCCGTAGGCGGGGGCGTACCCCTCGTTGATGTTGACGGTGCCGGTGCGCATCCGGGCGGCGACCTCGTGGCCGCGCCGGGCGTCCTTCGTCCAGACCGAGGAGTTCAGGCCGTACGGCGTCGAGTTGGCCTGCTCGACCGCCTCGTCCTCGGTCTTGAAGCGGTAGACGGAGACGACCGGGCCGAAGGTCTCCTCGGTGCACACGGTCATGGGGGCCACGACGCCGTCGAGGATGGTCGGCTCGTAGAAGTACGGGCCGATGTCCGGGCGAGCGACCCCGCCCGCGACGAGCTTCGCGCCCCGCTCGACGGCGTCCGCCACGTGCGCCTGCACGGTCTGGAGCTGCCGCTCCCCCACCAGCGAGCCCATGTCGGCGCCGTAGGAGAGGGAGGTACCGAGCCGCATCGCCTTGGTGTGGGCGGCGAAGCGGTCCAGGAAGGCGTCGGCGACCGATTCGTGGACGTAGAGCCGCTCGATGGAGATGCAGAGCTGGCCGGCCGAGGAGAAGCAGGCCCGTACGGCACCCGCCGCGGCCTTCTCGATGTCGGCGTCCTCCAGGACCAGCATGGCGTTCTTGCCGCCGAGTTCGAGGGAGACGCCGACCAGGCGGGCGGCGGCGCCCTGGGCGACCTCGCGGCCGGTGCGGGTGGAGCCGGTGAAGGAGACGTAGTCGGCGCGCTTGACGACCTCGGGGCCGACGACCGGGCCCTCGCCGAGGACGACCTGGAAGACCTCGGCGGGCAGGCCGGCCTCGATGAGCAGGTCGCGGGCCCACAGGGCGGTCAGGCAGGTCTCGGTGTCGGGTTTCATGACGACCGCGTTGCCCGCGACGAAGGCGGGGAGCGCGTCGCCGACGGACAGCTCCAGCGGGTAGTTCCAGGGGGCGATCTGGCCGACGACGCCGCGCGGGTGGCGCAGTTCGGTGACCTTGGTGAGGGTCGGTACGGCGCCGGTGTGCCGCTTGGGACGCAGGTACGCGGGGGCCTTGCGGCCGTAGTGCCGGGCGGCGACGGCGACGGCCTGGACCTCCTCGTGGGCGTGCAGGCGGGCCTTGCCGGTCTCCAGCTGGATGAGGTCGAGGACCTCGGCCTGCCGCTCCAGGACCAGGTCGTGGAAGCGGAGCAGGACCGCGGCGCGCTGCCGTACCGGTGTGCGCTCCCACACGGCCTGCGCGGCGCGGGCCCGCTCGAAGGCGCCGGCCACGTCCTCGGGCGTCGACTCGGGCAGGTCGGCGAGCTTCTCGCCGGTGAACGGCGTGTGGTTGGCGGTGCGGCCGGAACCGGCCACGCCCTTGGTGAGCTGGGCGACCAGCTCGGGGGTGACCACGTCCGCAGCGGTGCGGGCGCCCGCCGGGCTGGGGGCGAGGGGGTTGGTGCCGGTGATTTCCGGGGCCTGCGCGTCCGTCATGAGCCGCAGGGTATGACGCCGCGACGGCTTTGTGTACCCGTCGGTAATCGGGATTCACCGAGTGCTCACACATTGCCAGTGATCGCTGGCAACAAACCCGCTGATCAGGGCGTTGTGTGGAAGGGTTGCACCCGATCCTTTCATTTCGCGGCGGGGCGGGCCGGAGGCCGGCGACGGCCCCGGCGCCGAGCGGGACGCCGTCGGACCTCGGACCGCGGTTGCGCGGCGCCGGGGAGTGCGCGGCGCGCAGCGCGCCCAGGACCACGGCCCCGGTGCGGGCGGCCCCGGGCGCCGCCGGGCAACCGTTGCCCCGACCAGCCGGTTCCGGACGCCCTTCAGGGCTTCGCGACCTCCCAGTTGGCGATCACCGTCCGGGCGATCTCGCGTCCCTCGTCGGCGAAGTGGCCCTTGCGGGGGTAGTCGATCCACAGCCGGTACATGTCGCCGTTCGCGGCCCGGTAGTAGACGATGTGGAACTCGCGCTCGCGCGGCTCCTGCGTGTCCGTGGTCGTGTACGCGATGACGTTCTCGGCGGCCTTCTCGCCCCGGTACTCGGTCTCCTTCGGCTCCCCCTCGGGCGCGGGCTTGTCGGCGAAGTCCCAGGAGTACTCACCGTCCTTGAGCATGTCCCAGTCCGCCCAGGCGCCCGCGATCGCGGTGCCCGGCATGTCCCCGTCCTCGTCCTCGGCCTTGATGTCGCGGTCGACGTGGACGGTCACGGCGCCGCTCGGGTCGGCGAACGTCTCGTTGGTGCCGTCCCAGTCGTCGGGGTGCTCCTTCTCCTTCACGAACGAGGCCGGCAGGCCGACGCTCACACCGGCCTTCTCGCTCAGCTCCTGCGTCTTCCACCCCTCCGGCAGCGGCCCCGCGAAGGGCTCCGCGATCACCAGGTACGACGCCACCGCCGCCGCGACGACCGCCGCGCCCAGGGTGATCCACACGTTGCGGCCCAGCCGCACGCTCCATGCGGATCCTGCGCCGGACGACCCGCCCGGACCTTCCGGCCCGTCCGCCCCGCCGCCCCGGACCACGCGGGTGGGTGCGGGCTGGGGCGGGTTCGCGGCGGCCTCCAGCAGGGCGCGGGTGCGGGCGGCGTCCGGGCGGCGTGCCGGGTCCTTGTCCAGCAGGCCGGTGATGAGTTCGGCGAGCGGTCCCCGCGCGGCGGCGGGCGGCGCGGGCGCGGCGTTGAGCACGGACTGGAGCGTGGCGGGGGTGTTGCTGCGGCGGAACGGCGAGACGCCCTCCGTCGCCGCGTACAGCACCACACCCAGCGACCACAGGTCGCTCGCCGGGCCGGGGCGCCGGCCCAGCACCCGCTCCGGTGCGATGTACTCGGGCGAGCCGACGAATCCGCCGGTGTCGGTCAGGTTGGTCTCGCCCTCGATCTGGGCGATGCCGAAGTCGGTGAGGACGACCCGGTCGTGCCGGCCGAGCAGGACGTTGTCCGGCTTCACGTCCCGGTGCAGGACGCCGGCCGCGTGCGCGGCCTCCAGCGCGCCGAGCACCTCCAGGCCGATCCGGGCCGCCTCGCGGGCGCCGAGCGTGCCCTCCTGCAACGCGTCGCCCAGCGAACGGCCCCGCACCAGCTCCATCACGATCCACGGCTGGTCGTCCACCACCGCCACGTCGTGGACGCCGACGACGGCGGGGTGGTCGAGCCGGGCGGCGGCGCGGGCCTCGCGGCGCATCCGCTCGAAGGCGTTGGCCCGTTCGCGTTCGGGAAGGTGGTCGGGGACGCGGGGCTCCTTGACGGCGACCTCGCGGTCCACGGTCTCGTCCTTGGCCCGCCACACCGTGCCCATGCCGCCGTGCCCGAGTCTGGCGATCAGCCGGTAGCGGCCGGCGATGAGACGCCCGGCGCCCGGGTCCGGGGTGCCCGCGGAACGGGGCGGCGCCGGCATCTGGATCGCCGGCTGCTCCCGGGCCTCCGGCTGCTCTCGGGCCTCCGGCCGGGCCTGCGCCCGCGGCGGCACGACCTGGGTGGGCGCCGCGTACGGATTGCCGGGACGGGGCACCGCCACGGGCGGGTTCGGTGGTTGCAGGCCGAAACTCGTGGGCTCGTCCGGCCCGTTGTGCGGTCCCCCGTTGCTGCTCATGGGTCCATGCATATCGCGCCGGACGTGCCCGCATCCACCACCCGTGCGCGGCGGTCACAGAGCCGTGACGCACGGCTGCCGCTTATCTCCCGTTTGAGGGTGTTGCGGAGGCACCGGAGGCGGACGAGGGGACGGGCGGCACCCCGGAGGGGGACGCCGGTTCCGTCGTCGAGGTGGCGGACGGCGAACGCGTCGGCGCGCCACCCCCGTCGCCGCCGTCCCCGTCGGCGAGCAGTGCCGCCGCCGTTACGCCCGCGCCGACCGCCGCGGCGACCAGCAGCACGGCGGTGAGCACGGCCCGGGTCGTGCGCCGGGGCTCCGCCGTCCCGGGCGGCCCGGGCGCACGGCCCGTGGCCAGAAAGGCACGCAGCATCCGCTCCGCCTCCGCCGCGTCCAGACGTCGCCGCGGGTCGCGCTCCAGCAGGCCCCGGACGACCGGGAGCAGCGGCCCGGCCTCGGCGGGCGGGCGGATCTCCTCGGTGACCACGGCGTGCAGGACGCCGCCCAGCGAGTCCCGGTGGAAGGGCGAGGCACCGCTGAGGACCGCGCACAGCAGCACGCCCACCGACCACAGGTCGGACTCCGGGCCCGTCCCGGCGCCCGACATCCGCTCCGGGGCGGTGTACTCGGGGGAACCGACGAAGGAGCCGGTCTCGGTGAGCGTGGTGGCACCGGCGACCTGGGCGACGCCGAAGTCGGTGAGCACCACCCGCCCGTCCTCGGACAGCAGCACGTTGGACGGCTTCACGTCCCGGTGCAGGATGCCGGCCGCGTGCGCGGTGTGCAGGGCGCCGAGGAGGGCGATGCCGATACGGGCGGCCTCGGCGGCGTCGACCGGGCCCCGGTCGATCACCCGGTCGGCGAGCGACCCCCCGTCGACCAGTTCCATGACCATGTACGCGCGTTCGTCGTCCTCGACGACGTCGTGCACGACGATGACGTGCGGGTGGCTGAGCTGGGCGACCGCGCGGGCCTCGCGCAGGGTGCGCTCGCGGCGCCGCCGGGCCTCGGCCGCGGAGAGCGTCTCGTCGAGGGGGAGCGCCTTCACGGCCACCTCGCGGCCGAGCAGCTGGTCGGTGGCCCGCCACACGATGCCCATGCCGCCGCGACCGAGCCGCTCGTGGAGCCGGTAACGGCCCGCGATGACACGCCCGCCCGCCCCCTCGGTCATCATGCGTCCCATCATGCCCCACCGGACGCATCGGCTCCGGGCAGCAGTCACCAGGCTGGCCGACAACCGACGAACGTACGAACGCCGTTGCGACGAATTCCGGCCACCGTCCGTCCGACGCCCGGTGCGAGGCGGGTCAGGCGGTCCCGGTCTTCTCCTGCCAGCTCTGCAGCACCGTACGGAACCGCTGCCGTGTGGTCTCCCAGTCGTCGGCGGGGCCCGACATGTTGAGGGCGTACTCGACGCCGTCCCGGGACATGTACGTCTGCGACACCGCGCGGCGCGGCCCGGGGAAGGGGGTGTCCTTGGCCAGCGCGGTCCAGGTGTACTCCCAGCGGGCGCTGTCGCGGTCGCGGTAGCCGGTCCGTTCCAGGACGACGCGCCGGTAGTCGACCAGCCGCTGGAGCTGCACCTCCAGGTCCAGCTGGTGCGCGTACGGGTCGTTGTAGTCGGGAGCGCGGTCGACGGATATGCGCAGGACGTGTTCACCGCCGTCGGGCGTGTAGTCGATCTGCCGGAGTTCGCCGCTGTCGCCGCCGAAGTCCGCGCGCTGCCAGTCCTCGGGCAGGTACAGGCTGAAACCCAGCGGGTCGTCGCGGCGCACCCAGTCGGCCGGAACGGAGCCACCGGGGCCCTTGCCCTGCGCCGCGGACGGGGACGCGGAGGGCGAGCGGGCGGGGTCCGGGCCGGCCGTCGAGCCCGTGTCGGCCCGCTGTTGCAGCACCACGGCGGTACCCGCGCCGATCAGCGCGGCCACGGCGACGACCAGGACGGCCGTGCGCAGGCGGCGACGGCGGCGGGGCGGGGAGGTGGCCGCCTGCGGGTACCCCGCCGCCGTGCGGGCCGCCGGCACGGGGCCGGGCGCGGCGTGTCCGACGGGCGTCGGGCCGACCGCCGTCGGGCCGGTGGCCGTCCGGTACGGCGTCGCGGTGGTCCCGCCCGGCGGCCCCGCGGCCCCCTGGTGGACCGTGCCGTCCTGCCCGGACGGGCCCGAGTAGCGCGTCGGCACATACGCCTGGGCGGACTTCGGCCGCCGCCCCTCCGCGGCCTCCGCGAGCATCTGCTCGGCCTCGGTCACGTCCGGGCGCGTGGCCGGGTCCTTGCGCAGCAGGGCGTCGATGACGGGCGCGAGCGGACCGGCGTACCGGGGCTCGGTGGCCTCCTCCTCGACGACCGCCTGCATGGTGGTGAGCGGTGACGTGCGGCGGAACGGCGATCTGCCCTCCACCGCCGTGTACAGGGTCGCGCCCAGCGCCCACAGGTCGGAGGCGGGGCCGGGGTCGTGGCCGCGGACGCGCTCGGGGGCCAGGTAGTCGACGGAGCCGACGACCTCTCCGGTCCGGGTGATGGTGGAGTCGCCCTCTATCTGGGCGATGCCGAAGTCGGTGAGCAGTACGCGGCCGTCCTCGCCGAGCAGCACGTTGCCGGGCTTGACGTCGCGGTGCAGCACGCCCGCGGTGTGCGCGGCGCGCAGGGCCCGCAGGACCCACAGCCCGATGCGGGCCGCCTCCCGCGGCTCGACCCGCTCCTCCTCCTTGACCGCGTCGGCCAGGGAGCGGCCCTCGACCAGCTCCATCACGATCCACGGCCGGCCGTCGTGTTCGAGTACGTCGTGCACGGTGACGACGGCCGAGTGGTTGATCCGCGCCGCCGCGCGCGCCTCTCCCCGGGTGCGCGCCAGCAGTATCGCCTGGTCGCTCTCGGAGACGTAGTGCGCGGCGGTCAACTCCTTGATGGCGACGACCCGGTGCAGCACCTCGTCGTGTGCGCGCCACACCCGGCCCATGCCGCCGCTGCCGATGGCGTCGCTGAGCCGGTAACGGCCCGCGACGAGCCGGCCCTGCATCTGATTCACGTTGCCCCGCAATGATCTGGTCAAGGTCAGACTAGGGACCGCTCACCCCGCGGGGAACGGGTGGGGCGGTATGGAAACCGCTCTGTGACGGTTGTCGCTTTCCGTGAAATGGCTCAACCAACGTGACGGCGGGGGGGCGCTGAACGGTCAGCCGGTGTACTGGTAGGTGACCGAGGCCTGTTCGAACAGCCGGGTCACCTCGTCCCGGTCCGTCACCGGGCCGCGGACCTGGACCACGTGGTAGCGCCCGTCGACGAGCATCGCGAGGTTGCGCACGTACAGCTCGCCGTCCGCGCCGGTCCAGGTGAACTGGCCCTCCGCCATGGTCCGTCCGCCGACCTCGATGGTCTTCAGCCCGCTGGAGGTGGCCCAGCTGGAGGCGCGGTACGACGCCAGTTCCGGCTCGGCGTCGCGCTGGTAGGCCATCGGGTCGTCGCCGTACTCGGCGGCGCGGTCCCGGCCCGGTACGACGATCAGCTCGAAGTCGCCCTTGCTGTAGACGACCTGCCCGCTGCCGTTGCGGGGTGTGCGCTCCCAGCCCTCGGCGACGGCGACGCGGAAGCCCTCGGCGTCCTCGCGCAGGGTGAAACCGTCGGCCAGGGCGGGGGCGTTGCCCTGCGTCTCGGTGGCACCGGACGCCGACCGGGAGGGGGCGGACTCGTTCTCCGGTGACGTCTGCTCCGGGCGGGGCCCGGCTCCGCCGTCCGGGGACCGCTCGGGCGGCGCCTGGCTCGCCTCTCCGGCGGCGCCCGTGCGGTCGCCGGCCCCGTCCGTGCCGCTCTTGGGCATGAACAGCATGGCGTACGCGATCGCTCCGGCCAGGGCGAGCAGTATCAGCAGGAGCAGGATGCGGCCGAGGCTGCGCGGGGAGCGGGCCGTCTCCCGCCGGTCGCGTTTGTGCCGTCCGTGGTGTGCGGGCAGGCCGGCGCGCCGCTTGCGCACCAGCTCGCCCCGGCGGCGCACGATGGGCAGGCGGCCGGTCTCGGCGGGCGGGGCGGACACGACGTGCAGGCCCGCCTCCGGCTCGGGCGCCGACCTGACGAGGGAGCGCAGCCAGCCGCGCAGCTCCTCGAAGTCGAGGCGCTCGGTGGGGTCCTGTCGCAGCAGCGACTCGACGACCGGACGCAGCGGCCCGCACTCCTCGGCGAACGCCGGCGGCTCCGCGCAGACGATCTGCACCAGTTCGGCGGTGGACTCCTCCGGGTACGGTGCGTGGCCCTGTACGGCGCGGAAGAGCAGGGCGCCCAGGGCCCACAGGTCGGTGGCGGGTCCGATGGGCGCGGCCAGCTGCCAGTTCTCGTGCACGGGCCCGGCCTGCTCCGGGGCCCAGCGCTCGGTCACCGGTCCGACCACGGCCATCCGGGTCTGGCGGGCCCGTTCGGCGGCGAGGGCGGTGGCCGGGCCGCGCGGGAGGGGGGTGCGGGCGGCCGGGGCGTCCCAGTGACCGTGCCCGGTGGGCGCGGCGGGGGCCGTCTCCGGTTGCGGGGCGGCGGACAGGGCGGAGGCGGGCGGTTCACCGGTGGCGCGGGGGGTGGCGCCGTGCCAGGAGGCCGTCGTGCGTACGCCGTAGGGGTCGGCGATCTGTCCCGGCGGAGCGGCGGGCGGTGCGTGCTGCCCGGTGGCGTCGGCGGGCCGGGGGACGGCGAGGTGAGGGCCGGGGGTGTGGGCGCCGGGCTCCGCGTCGTGGCCGACGGGGTGCGAGGGCCGGTCCGGCGCGTACGAGGGCCGTCCCCGGTCGGTGCCGGTGCCGGGTTCCGTGCCGGTGCCGACGCCTACGGCGCGGGGAGAGCCGTCGGGGCCGTCGTCGGGGGCGGGGCGGGCGCCGGGCAGGGCCGCGCGGCCGTTCCTCCCCTCCTGGACGCGGGCGGCGGCACGGGCGCCGGCGCGGTAGGCGGCGATGGCTCCGGCGCGCGCGGCGCGGACGTCCCCGCTGGTCTCCAGCGGCGCGGGGGCGGTGCCCGCGGTGCCCTGGGGGACGGGCAGCCCGCCCACGTCCCGGGCCTCGATGGCGGCCCGCCGGTCGGCCTCGGGATCGCCGCCGCCGGACCCGAAGATCCCGGACCGCGCACCCTCCGGGCCGACGCCGTGCACCTCGGCACCGCCGACGCCACGGACACCGGGCACGAAACCGCCGGAGCCGGCGGCCCTGGCTCCGGCAGCGTCGGAACCGGCACCCCGGCCTCCGCCACCGCCGGTCCCGGCACCCCGTGCCCCGGCCCCCGCTCCCCCACCGCCCCGCCCGAAGGTTCCGTCAGGAGCGACCGCGGTGCCGCCGCCCTCCTCGGCGTCGGGGGCCGGCACCGGGTCGTACCCGCACAGCGCCTCCTCCGCCGCCCCGACCGCCAGGCCGGTCAGCACCACGCGCCCGTCGTCGCAGACGAGCACCGTGCGCGCGGTGATGTTGCGGTGCACCCAGCCGTACGTGTGCAGCACCCGCAGGGCCAGGAGGATGTCGGAGGCCACCTCGGCCGCCCGGTAGGGCGTCAGCGGCTGCTCGGCGAGCAGGGCGGCCAGCGGCCTCGCGGCCACCAGCTCGCTCACGATCCACAGGGAACCGCCCTCGGCGAACACGTCGAAGACCTGGTCGAGGCGCGGGTGGTCGGGTACGGCCGCCGCGGCCTGCGCCGCCTCGACGGCTCGGCGTACCACCGGGTCGGCGGGCTTCCGGGAAGCGCCGCGCGCGGCCGCCGACCGGCCGCCGGCGTGCCCGAGGCCGCCGTCGCGGGCCGTGAACCCGTCGGGCAGACCGTCCGCGTCGAGCACCTCGGCCTCAACGACCTCGGGCAACGGCACCTGCCTGACCAGGACTTCCTGGCCGCTGTAGGTGTCGAAGGCCCGGGTCTCGGTGAGTTCGTACTCCTCGGACGGCGGCAGCGGCAGGCGGTAGCGGTCGGCGAGCACCCGTCCCGCATAGTCGTCCACGTCGCCACCCCCGGCAGCCCGTCGGTCAATTCCGTTCGCCCGGCGGGCCGTTCCGGCTGCGCACGGTCCGCAAGCACTCACGATACGTGCCGGAGGCAACCCGCAAAGAGGGGATGCCAGATATCGGACCGCTCAAACCCGGCCCGCCCGGTTCAGGACTTGGGCTGGAACGACTGCGTCAGCGTCCGCCAGGTGTCCCGGCGCAGGTCGCTGTCCCAGCCGTCGGCCTTCGCGGTGTACATCAGCGCGTAGCCCTGGTGGTCGTTGACGACGAAACCCCGGTCCACGGTGCGGTACTTGGTGCCGTCGTCCGTGTAGGTGAACTCCCAGTCGGCCGCGTTCCAGCCGCGGTAGCCCACCTTCTCTATGCGGATCTTCTCGTACTGCGAGCGGACCATGTACCGCTCCTGGTTCTTCCAGTCGGCGACCGGATCGCCCTTGGGCGCGGACGTCCAGGCGACGAGCAGCTTCTGCCCGTTCGGACCGGTGAAACGGTCCCCCGCCGAGCTCTTGGACTGGTATTTCCAGCCCTCGGGCAGCCCGATGGAGTAGCCCTGGGCGCCCTCGTGGGTGGCCGCCGCGCCCTCGTCGTCGGACTTGCCCTCGTCACCCGTACCGGCGCCGTCCGCCCCGGTGTCGCCGGACGCGCTCGCGCCGGAGTCCGGCGCGCCCCCGTCCGCCGTCTCCTGGGAGGCGGAACCGTCGGTGCGGGCCCCGCCCTCGTCGTCCTGCTTGGTGTCGCCGCTCGCGCCCGCGGTGGCGACGGACTTGTCACCGTTTCCGCCCTGGGCGCCCTTGTCGTCGTCGCCGCCGAGCGTGAGGGCCAGCACGGTGCCGAGCACGGCGAGCGCCACAACCACCGCGATGACGACCAGCGTCCGGCGCGGGACCACGTCGGTGAGCGGCGCCCGGGGCGCGGGCCGGGGCGGCAGGTCCGGGGGCGGCACGACGGGCCAGCCGGAGCTGCGGGCGCCCGCGGGCGCGTTCGCCACCCCGGAACCGGCACCGGCGCCCGCACCCGGGCGAGCACCGGACGCCGCAGCCGTACCGGCACCCGAGCCGCCACGGACGCCGGTGCCCGGCCCACCGGTCCGCGCCGGCGTGCTCGCGGCCGTCCCGGCGGACGCCGAAGCGGTGGCCGCGCCGGCGGCACCCGAGGCGTCCCGGCCGGCACCGCCCTGCTTGGCGCGGGAGGCGGCCGCGGCACCGGCCGCACCCGCCCCGACGGCGGCCTTGCGCACGGAACGCAGCGCGCCGCGCAGCCGCTCCCCGGCCTCCTCGCCGCGCCTGCCCCCGGCGCCCGCCGCACCGCCCCTGGCGGACCGCTCGTCCGGCTGGGCGGGCAGCGGCACGACCTTGGTGGCGTCGGCCGGCTCGTCCGCCGGGTCCGGGGCGTGGATGACCTTGTTGAGCAGCGCACGGGCGCCCGCGTCGTCGAGCCGCTGGGCGGGGTCCTTGTTGAGCAGGCCGTAGATGACGTCCCGCAGCGGGCCGGCGTTCTTCGGCTCCTCCAGGTTCTCCGTCATCACCGCGGTGAGCGTGGCGATGGCGGAACCCTTGTCGTAGGGCGGCGCCCCCTCGACCGCCGCGTACAGCAGTCCGCCGAGCGACCACAGGTCGGCGGCCGGGCCGGGCTTGTGGCCGCGGGCACGCTCCGGGGAGATGTAGGAGGGGGCGCCGACGAGCATGCCGGTGGAGGTGATGGACGGGTCGCCCTCGACCTGGGCGATGCCGAAGTCGGTGAGCACGACCCGGCCGTCCTCGGCGATCAGCACGTTGGACGGTTTCACGTCGCGGTGCAGGATGCCCTCGCGGTGCGCCGAGCGCAGCACGTCGAGGATGGCGAGACCCACCTCGGCGGCGCGCCTCGGCTCCAGCAGGCCGTCCTCACGGATGGCCTCGGCGAGCGACTTGCCCTCGACGAGTTCCATCACGATCCACGGGCGGTCGTCCTCCTCGACGACGTCGTAGACCGTGACGGCGCTGTTGTTGCGGATCCGCGCGATCGCCTTGGCCTCACGCAGGGTCCGCGTGATCAGGCGCCGCTTCTCCTCCTCGTCGATGTTCCCAGGGAACCGCAGCTCCTTGACGGCGACCGTGCGTCCGAGGGTCTCGTCCTCCGCCCGCCACACCGTCCCCATGCCGCCGCGGCCGAGCACGTCTCCCAGCCGGTACCGCCCGGCGAGGAGACGTGCGCTCTTGTCCGTACGGGGTGTCCCCGCCCGCTCCGCCTCCGACATGCGTCCCCTCATGCAACCCGCCCTGACAGAGCCTTCATTGTCCCTCACCCGACAAGTGCTCGACGCCCAGGGTGCCCCTGGCGCCGACCGGGCGAGCGGGCGGGGAGCACGGCGGGGTGACCCTGCGTCACACCCGCCCCGGCGGCCCCTACCGTGGCACGATGTCCGGCGCCCCCAGCCGGGCCGCGTCGGCCGTCAGGTCGTCGGGCTGGCGCTGCGACTCCCGCTCGGCCTCGACCCGCTTCTCGTAGTGCTGGACCTCCCGTTCGACCTGGTCCTTGTCCCAGCCGAGCACCGGAGCCATCAGCTCGGCGGCCTCGCGGGCGCTGCGGGTGCCCCGGTCGAAGGTCTCGATGGAGATGCGGGTGCGCCGGGTCAGTACGTCGTCCAGGTGGCGCGCGCCCTCGTGCGAGGCCGCGTAGACGATCTCGGCGCGCAGGTAGTCGTCGGCGGCGTGCAGCGGTTCGCCCAGGGAGGGGTCGGCGGCGATCAGTTCCAGCACTTCCTCCGTCATGGCGCCGTATCGGTTCAGCAGGTGCTCGACGCGTACGACGTGCAGGCCGGTGCGCGCGGCGACCCTGGCCCGCGCGTTCCACATGGCCCGGTACCCCTCGGCGCCGAGCAGCGGCGTGTCCTCGGTGACGCAGTCGGCGACCCGCATGTCCAGCCCGTGCACCGTCTCGTCCACGGCGTCCTTGGCCATCACCCGGTACGTCGTGTACTTGCCGCCGGCCACGACGACCAGGCCGGGCACCGGGTGCGCGACGGTGTGCTCGCGCGAGAGCTTGCTGGTGGCGTCGGACTCGCCGGCCAGCAGCGGGCGCAGCCCGGCGTAGACGCCCTCGACGTCGTCGCGCGTGAGCGGCACGTGGAGCACCGAGTTGACGTGCTCCAGGAGGTAGTCGATGTCCGCGCTGGACGCGGCCGGGTGCGCCTTGTCCAGGTCCCAGTCGGTGTCGGTGGTGCCGATGATCCAGTGGCGGCCCCAGGGGATGACGAACAGCACGGACTTCTCGGTGCGCAGGATGAGCCCGGTGGTGGAGTGGATGCGGTCCTTGGGGACGACCAGGTGGATGCCCTTGGAGGCCCGGACGTGGAACTGGCCGCGCTCGCCCACCATCGACTGGGTGTCGTCGGTCCACACGCCGGTCGCGTTCACGACCTGCTTGGCGCGGATCTCGTACTCGCCGCCCGCCTCGACGTCCTGCACGCGCGCGCCGACCACGCGCTCGCCCTCGCGGAGGAAGGAGGTGACGCGCGCGCGGTTGGCGACCTGGGCGCCGTACGCCGCCGCCGTGCGCACCAGGGTCGTCACGAACCGGGCGTCGTCCATCTGAGCGTCGTAGTACTGGAGCGCGCCGACCAGCGCGTCCTTCTTCAAGGCGGGGGCCACGCGCAGGGCGTGACGGCGGCTCAGGTGGCGGTGCATCGGCAGGCCCCGGCCGTGTCCGCGGGCCATCGACATCGCGTCGTAGAGGGCGACGCCCGAGCCGGCGTAGAACCGCTCCCAGCCCTTGTGCCGCAACGGGTACAGGAACGGCACCGGCTTCACGAGGTGCGGTGCGAGCCGCTCCAGCAGCAGCCCGCGCTCCTTCAGCGCCTCCCGCACGAGGGCGAAGTCGAGCATCTCCAGGTAGCGCAGGCCGCCGTGGATCAGCTTGCTGGAGCGGCTGGAGGTGCCCGACGCCCAGTCCCGCGCCTCGACCAGGCCGGTGGAGAGGCCGCGCGTGACCGCGTCGAGGGCCGTGCCCGCGCCGACCACGCCCGCGCCCACCACCAGAACGTCCAGCTCGCGCTCGGCCATGGCCGCGAGCGACTCGGCGCGCTGCGCCGGCCCCAGGGTCGCTGTCCTCACTGCTGCCTCCCGCTGTCGGTCGCGTCGGCCGCGCCCGCCGGGCGAACACACCCGTCGGGCGAAGCCCGGTTCCTGGTACCCACCATGCCCAGATTCTGACCCGCTCGCCCGACATCGGCCGTCGCACGGCCCCAGCCTGTGGACAACCTCCTCGCGGATCCCCGTCGACACTCACCGAAACCAGGCCGACCAATCCCGCAAATCGGTCATATTTACTCCTAGTCTGACGGTGTGCTCGCCCATCCTGTCCACCGGGCTTGCGCACCTGTCCCGCTTCGGCTACTGGGAAGGACGGCTTACGCCATGCCCGCAGACCTCGCCGTCATCGGACTCGGCCCGTACGGCCTGCCCCTGGCCCAGGCCGCCGTCGCCGCAGGCATCCCCACCCTCGGCTACCGCACCGGCCCCGAGGCCGACCCGCTCACGCCCGCCGAGGTCCGCCGGATGCTCGCGACGGGCTTCCGCACCCCCGCCACCCCGGCCGAGCTGGGCCGGGTCCGCACCGCCGTCATCTGCGCGCCCACCCCGCCCTCCCCGGACGGCGGCCTGGACCTCACCCAGGTGGAGGCCGCCGCCCGCACCCTCGCCGCCCACATGCGCCCGCACACCACGGTCATCCTGGAGTCGCCGGTGGGGCCGGGGACGACGGAGGAGTTCCTGCGCCCGCTCCTCGAGCAGGGCTCCGGACTGCGCGCCGGCCGCGACTTCCACCTCGCCTACTCCCCCAGCCGCGTCGACCCCGGCAATCGCGAGCACACCCCGGCCAACACCCCGAAGGTCATCGGCGGCCTCACCCCCGCCTGCACCGAGTCCGCCGCCACCTTCTACGGCCGCCTCACCGACAAGGTGGTCCGCGCCCGCGGCCCCCGCGAGGCGGAGACCGTGCAGCTCCTGGAGACCAACTTCCGGCACGTCAACATCGCCCTCGTCAACGAGATGGCCGTCCTCTGCGACGACCTCGGCGTCGACCTGTGGGACGTGCTGCGCTGCGCGGAGACCAAGCCGTTCGGTTTCCACGCCTTCCGCCCCGGCCCCGGCGTCGGCGGCCACTCCGTCCCCCAGGACCTGACCGGCCGGGCCCCGCACAGCCTGCGCATGGTGGAACTGGCGCAGCAGGTCAACGGCCAGATGCCCCGCTACGTCGTCCAGCGCGCCGCCGCCCTCCTCAACGAGCACGGCAAGTCCGCGCGCGGCGCCCGCGTCCTCCTCCTCGGCGTCACCTACAAGGCCGACCTCGCCGACCAGCAGGCCGCCCCGGCCGAGGAGATCGCGACCCGCCTGATGTCGATGGGCGCCGCCGTCAGCTACCACGACCCGCACATCCCGTCCTGGAACGTCGCCGACCGCCCCGTCCCCCGCGCCGACTCCCTCTACGAGGCCGCCGCCGACGCCGACCTCACGATCCTCCTCCAGCAGCACCGCACGTACGACCTCCAGGGCCTGTCGGTCAAGGCCCAGCTGCTGCTGGACACGCGGGGCGCCACGCCCACCGGGGCGGCGCACCGGCTCTGACCTGCGCCCGGACACGCCGAGGGGCCCGGAGCGATCGCCCCGGGCCCCTCAGTACTGCGTACGGGTGACTACCGCCGGTGCTGCGAGTCCGCCACCGTCACCTCGACGCGCTGGAACTCCTTCAGCTCGCTGTAGCCGGTGGTGGCCATCGCGCGGCGCAGGGCGCCGAAGAAGTTCATCGAGCCGTCGGGGGTGTGGGACGGGCCGGTGAGGATCTCCTCGATGGTGCCGACCGTGCCGAGGTCGACCTTCTTGCCGCGGGGCAGCTCCTCGTTGACGGCCTCCATGCCCCAGTGGTTGCCCTTGCCCGGCGCGTCGGTGGCGCGGGCCAGCGGGGAGCCCATCATCACGGAGTCGGCGCCGCAGGCGATCGCCTTGGGCAGGTCGCCGGACCAGCCGACGCCGCCGTCGGCGATGACGTGCACGTACCGGCCGCCGGACTCGTCCATGTAGTCGCGGCGGGCGGCGGCCACGTCGGCGACCGCCGTCGCCATGGGGACCTGGATGCCCAGCACGTTGCGCGTGGTGTGGGCGGCGCCGCCGCCGAAGCCGACGAGGACGCCCGCGGCGCCGGTGCGCATCAGGTGCAGGGCGGCGGTGTAGGTGGCGCAGCCGCCGACGATCACCGGGACGTCCAGCTCGTAGATGAACTGCTTCAGGTTCAGCGGCTCGTGCGAACCGGAGACGTGCTCCGCGGAGACCGTGGTGCCGCGGATGACGAAGATGTCGACGCCCGCGTCCACGACGGCCTTGGAGAACTGGGCGGTGCGCTGCGGGGAGAGCGCGGCGGCGGTGACGACGCCGGAGTCACGCACCTCCTTGATGCGCTGCCCGATCAGCTCCTCCTTGATGGGAGCGGCGTAGATCTCCTGGAGGCGGCGGGTCGCGGTGTCCGCGTCGAGGCCGGCGATCTCGTCGAGCAGCGGCTGCGGGTCCTCGTGCCGGGTCCAGAGCCCTTCCAGGTTCAGGACGCCGAGGCCGCCGAGCTCGCCGATGCGGATGGCGGTGGCCGGGGAGACGACCGAGTCCATGGGAGCGGCCAGGAACGGCAGCTCGAAGCGGTAGGCGTCGATCTGCCAGGCGATCGAGACCTCCTTCGGGTCCCGCGTACGGCGGCTGGGGACGACGGCGATGTCGTCGAAGGCGTACGCCCGGCGGCCGCGCTTGCCGCGCCCGATCTCGATCTCAGTCACGTCTGTGGCCTTTCCCTGATGCGTTGCAGCGCCTTCCAGTATCCCCGACGGGCACGGCGGGGCACCGCAGAGGGCGGCCCCGGATGGTCCGGGACCGCCCTCGGAAGGCTGCCTCTTACTTGCTGCGGCTGTAGTTCGGTGCCTCGACCGTCATCTGGATGTCGTGCGGGTGGCTCTCCTTGAGGCCCGCGGAGGTGATCCGCACGAAGCGGCCCTTCGACTCCATCTCCGCGATGGTGGCGGCGCCCACGTACCCCATGGTCTGGCGCAGACCGCCGACGAGCTGGTGCAGCACGTTGGCCAGCGGGCCGCGGTAGGGCACCTGGCCCTCGATGCCCTCGGGCACGAGCTTGTCGTCGGAGGCCACCTCGGCCTGGAAGTAGCGGTCCTTCGAGAACGACTTGCCCTGGCCGCGGGACTGCATGGCGCCCAGCGAGCCCATGCCGCGGTACGACTTGAACTGCTTGCCGTTGATGAACTGCAGCTCGCCCGGCGACTCCTCGCAGCCCGCGAGGAGGCTGCCCAGCATCACCGTGTCGGCGCCTGCGGCCAGCGCCTTGCCGATGTCGCCCGAGTACTGCAGGCCGCCGTCGCCGATCAGCGGGACGCCCGCGGCGCGGGCCGCCAGGGACGCCTCATAGATGGCGGTGACCTGCGGGACGCCGATGCCGGCGACGACGCGGGTGGTGCAGATGGAGCCGGGGCCGACACCGACCTTGATGCCGTCGACGCCTGCGTCGATCAGGGCCTGGGCGCCGTCGCGGGTGGCGACGTTGCCGCCGATGACGTCCACGCCGACGCTCGACTTGATCTTCGCCATCCAGCTGAGCGCGTTGCTGTTGTGGCCGTGCGAGGTGTCGACGACCAGGAAGTCCACGCCGGCCGCGGCCAGGGCCTGGGCGCGCTCCAGGGCCTCGGGGCTGGCGCCGACGGCGGCGCCGACCAGCAGCCGGCCCTCCGCGTCCTTGGCGGCGTGGGGGTACTGCTCGGCCTTGACGAAGTCCTTGACCGTGATCAGGCCCTTGAGCACACCGGCGTCGTCGACCAGCGGAAGCTTCTCGATCTTGTGGCGGCGCAGCAGCTCCATGGCGTCCACGCCGGAGATGCCCACCTTGCCGGTGACCAGCGGCATCGGCGTCATCACCTCGCGCACCTGGCGGGTGCGGTCGGACTCGAAGGCCATGTCGCGGTTGGTGACGATGCCGAGCAGCTTGCCGGCCGGGTCGGTGACCGGGACGCCGCTGATGCGGAACTTGGCGCACAGGGCGTCCGCCTCGGCGAGCGTGGCCTCTGGGTGGACCGTGATCGGGTCGGTCACCATGCCGGACTCGGAGCGCTTGACCAGGTCGACCTGGTTGACCTGGTCCTCGACCGACAGGTTGCGGTGGAGCACGCCGACACCGCCCTGGCGGGCCATGGCGATGGCCATGCGGGACTCGGTCACCTTGTCCATCGCCGCCGAGAGCAGCGGGATGTTCACCCGGACGTTGCGGGAAATGCGGGACGAGGTGTCGACCGCGTTGGGGAGCACCTCGGATGCACCCGGCAGCAGCAGCACGTCGTCGTAGGTCAGCCCGAGTGTCGCGAACTTTTCGGGCACTCCGTCGACGTTGGCAGTCATGACACCTTCCCCAATGGCCTTGCTCGGTGCGGATGTCCATGCTAACGGGAAGCGGAGGTGTCTCATTCCACGATCAAGCATCCCACCGGCGTTCATATCTTCCTACGACCAGAACGCGCCGCCCGTTCATCCCCCGGTGCTACTGCTCCGCCAGGGCCCGCAGCCGGCTCAGCGCCCGGTGCTGGGCGACCCGGACGGCGCCGGGTGACATTCCCAACATCTGGCCGGTCTCCTCGGCCGTGAGGCCCACCGCGATGCGGAGCAGGAGCAGCTCGCGCTGGTTCTCCGGCAGGTTGGCCAGCAGTTTCTTGGCCCAGGCGGCGTCGCTGTTGAGCAGCGCGCGCTCCTCGGGGCCGAGGGAGTCGTCGGGGCGTTCGGGCATCTCGTCGGACGGGACGGCCGTCGAGCCCGGGTGCCGCATCGCGGCGCGCTGGAGGTCGGCGACCTTGTGGGCGGCGATGGCGAAGACGAACGCCTCGAAGGGGCGGCCGGTGTCCTTGTAGCGGGGCAGCGCGAGCAGCACCGCCACACAGACCTCCTGGGCGAGATCCTCGACGAAGTGCCGGGCGTCGCCGGGCAGGCGGGACAGCCGCGTGCGGCAGTAGCGCAGGGCCAAGGGGTGGACATGGGCGAGCAGGTCGTGCGTGGCCTGCTCGTCCCCGTCGACGGCGCGGTGCACGAGCCCGCCGACCGTCCCTTGATCAGGGGCCGCCTCGTCGTCACGCATCGGTCCATGGTGCCTTGCGGCCGTCCGATCCGTGGCTTCGTGCCCGTTGTTGTGCACCGAAGCGTTATGAGCAGGTGCGCCGGAACTCATCCCCTGCGCCCTCCCCTTCCGCTCGACCGACTCGTCCCCGAGGAACTCCACACCTCAAGGATGCGTCATCCGCGCCGAAACGAGCAGCGGGCACCCGGCGGGTCGCCTTGTCACCCCCGCTCACCTCGCGATAAGCGGGGACCGCCGCTCCCCCGACGGGCCCTTTCGGACTCCGTCGCACGGCCTCAGCGGACCAGGCCCCACCGGAAGCCGAGCGCCACCGCGTGTGCTCGGTCCGAGGCGCCGAGCTTCTTGAAGAGCCGCCGGGCGTGGGTCTTGACGGTGTCCTCGGAGAGGAACAGCTCGCGGCCGATCTCCGCGTTGGAGCGGCCGTGGCTCATGCCCTCCAGCACCTGGATCTCACGCGCGGTGAGGGTGGGCGCGGCGCCCATCTCGGCCGAGCGCAGCCGGCGCGGGGCGAGCCGCCAGGTCGGGTCGGCGAGGGCCTGCGTGACCGTGGCGCGCAGCTCGGCGCGCGAGGCGTCCTTGTGCAGGTAGCCGCGGGCACCGGCGGCGACCGCGAGGGCCACGCCGTCCAGGTCCTCGGCGACGGTGAGCATGATGATGCGCGCGCCGGGGTCGGCGGACAGCAACCGCCGGACGGTCTCTACGCCGCCCAGGCCGGGCATGCGCACGTCCATCAGAATCAGGTCCGAGCGGTCGGCACCCCAGCGGCGGAGGACTTCCTCGCCGTTGGCGGCCGTCGTCACGCGCTCGACGCCGGGCACGGTCGCGACCGCGCGGCGGAGCGCCTCTCGGGCAAGCGGGGAGTCGTCGCAGACGAGGACGGAAGTCATGACCGTCCTCCGCAGCTGATGCGCGTCACGTTGAGCCTCCAGGCTGGTACGAAATCGTCACCTGTGCGGTCGACCGTCCCGGACGCCCGCCCGAGCACTTGTTCCTTCAACCGCCTCCGCACTCTCAACGACGGTCACTCGAAAGAGTTACGGGGCTGTGTGTCGTCTTCGGCACTCTACGTGAGGGGGCGGCCACGCAGCAGACATGCGCGTCGGACCCGCCCCGTTTCATCACATCCCATGCCCCATTTAGCCGCTTTTCTTCCGCTTCGCTGGTGTCTGCGGCTAGATTCGCAATGAGTCATATTTTCATCTCCTTAGATCGTAGTTGTACGGTTGCGGACGCTGTATCCCGCATCTACCCATATCGGCTACAAGGGGTCACGCAATGGCAGATTTCTCCCGCCTTCCAGGACCGAACGCGGACCTGTGGGACTGGCAGCTCCTGGCTGCGTGCCGCGGGGTGGACAGCTCGCTCTTCTTCCATCCGGAGGGCGAACGGGGAGCGGCGCGGAGTGCTCGCGAGAACTCGGCCAAGGAGGTCTGCATGAGGTGCCCGGTCCGCGCCGAGTGCGCGGCGCACGCGCTGGCGGTGCGCGAGCCGTACGGCGTGTGGGGCGGACTGACCGAGGACGAGCGCGAGGAGCTCATGGGCCGGGCCCGCCACCGCCTGGTGGCGGCGACGGCGTCGGCGTCGGCCGGCGGGGAGGCGGCCGCGCACCACTGAAGGAACGTTTCTCTACAGGGGCGGGCACGCAGGCGAGGTGCGCGCCGCTCTCAGCGCGCCGCCGACTGGCGCGCCCCCGCCCGCGCCAGCTCGTCGAGCGTCGCCGTCACCGCGGGCACCTGCGCCAGGTCGGGCAGGGTGAGCGCGACGATCTCCCGCCGCACCGCCGGCTCCAGCGTCACCGCGCGCACACCCCGGGGCCGTACGGACTCGACGGCGAGCTGGGGCAGCACGGCCACGCCCAGGCCGGCCCCGACCAGCCCGACGACCGCCGGGTAGTCGTCGGTGGCGAAGTCGATGCGGGGCGTGAAGCCGGCGCCCTCGCAGACCTCGACCAGCTGGCCCCGGCAGCGCGGGCAGCCGGCGATCCAGGGCTCCCGGGCCAGCTCCCCGATGGCCACCGAGCCGGTGGGTTCCGTCCGCGCGAGCCGGTGGCCCTCCGGCACCAGCGCCACCAGCCGGTCGGTCAGCAGCGGCCGTACGACCAGGTCGTCCCACTCCTCGGCACCCGCCGCCCCCTCATAGCGGAAGGCCAGCGCCACGTCGCAGTCGCCCTCGCGCAGCAGCTCGACGGACCTCGGCGGCTCCGCCTCCTCCAGGGAGACCCGGGTGCCGGGGTGCGCGGCGCGCAGTGCGGCCAGCGCCGTCGGCACGAGGGTGGAGCTGCCGCTGGGGAAGGAGACCAGGCGGACCCGTCCGGCGCGCAGCCCCGCGATGGCGGCGACCTCCTCCTCGGCGGCGGTCAGCCCGGCGATGATCCCGGCGGCGTGCCGCACCAGCGCCTCTCCGGCCTGGGTCAGCCGCATCTCGCGGCCGGTGCGGACGAGCAGCGGGGTGCCGACGGAGGCCTCCAGGGCCTTCATCTGCTGGCTGACGGCGGGCTGGGTGCAGCCCAGCTCGCGCCCGGCGGCGGAGAAGGAACCGGTCGATGCCACGGCGCGCAGCACGCGGAGATGACGAGCCTCGATCACGCCACTGAGGATAAGCGAGCCTTTGACCGAACGGCGAATAATGCGTCGACGCTTTGATGAGGGCTGTCCTACCGTTCGGCCATGAAGCTTCTGTCTGTCAATCTGGGCCGCGCGAAGGCGGTGCCGTACACGGACCACCCCGAAGGCGTCACGGGTATCGACAAGCGGCCGGCCGACGGGGCCGTACGGGTGACCGCTCCCGGGCCGAAGGGCGTCGGGGCGAGCGGACTGGCCGGGGACACGGTCTGCGACACCCGTCATCACGGCGGCCCCGACCAGGCGGTCTACGCGATGGCGCGCGAGGACCTGGACGACTGGGAGCGCGAGCTGGGCCGCCCGCTGCCGAACGGCTCCTTCGGCGAGAACCTCACCACGACGGGCGTGGACGTCTGCGGCGCCCGGATCGGCGAGCGCTGGCGCGTGGGCACCGACCTGGTCCTGGAGGTCACCTCCGGCCGCATTCCCTGCCGCACCTTCCAGGGCCATCTGGGTGAGGAGCGGTGGGTGAGGCGCTTCACGGAGAAGGGGACGCCGGGCGCGTACCTGCGGGTGATCGAGCCCGGGGAGATACGCCAGGGCGACCCGGTCGAGATCGTCCACCGGCCCGGCCACGAGGTGTCCGTGGCCCTTCAGTTCCGGGCGGTGACGACCGAGCGGGAGCTGCTGCCCCGGCTGCTCGCGGCGGGCGGTGCGCTGCACCCGGAGGCGCTGGCGACCGCGCGGAAGTACGTGGCGGAACGCACCTCCTGACCTCGTTTCACCAGGCGCTGGTCACCGGTTCCTCACGATCCGCGATCACCATGTGAGCGAAGCGGACGTGCCCGGTCCGGCCCCATAACCTTGCGCCATGACAACGGCATTGATTACGGGATCGACGGCGGGCATCGGCGCCGCGTTCGCGCGGCGGCTGGCGGCCGACGGGCACGACCTGGTGCTGGTGGCCCGCGACACCGAGCGGCTGCGCGTACAGGCCACCGAGCTGCACGACCGGCACGGCATCGAGGCGGAGGTGCTGACGGCCGACCTGGCGACGGACACCGGCATCGACGCGGTGGCCGCCCGGCTGGGCGAGCGCCGGAACCCCGTCGACCTGCTGGTCAACAACGCCGGCTTCGGCAACAAGGGCCGCTTCCTCGAGGTCTCGACGGCGGACGAGCTGACCATGCTCAAGGTGCACTGCGAGGCGGTGCTGCGGCTGACCTCGGCGGCGACGGAGGCGATGCGGGAGCGGGGGCGCGGCGGGGTCGTCAACGTCGCCTCGGTCGCGGCCTTCGTCCCGCGCGGCACGTACGGCGCCTCCAAGGCGTGGGTCGTGCAGTTCACTCAGGGCGTGGCGAAGGACCTGGCCGGCAGCGGGGTGCGCCTGATGGCCCTGTGCCCCGGTTTCGTGCGCACGGAGTTCCATGCGCGGGCGGGCATGGGCACGGACAACATCCCGGGCTGGATGTGGCTCGACGCGGACAAGGTCGTCGCGGCGGCGCTGGGCGACCTGGCGCGCGGGAAGTCCCTGTCGATCCCCGACCCCCGCTACAAGGCCCTGATGGGAGCGGCGAAGCTGGTGCCGCGGGGGGTGCTGGGCGGGATCACCTCGCGGACGGGGCGGAAGTACGGGCCGCGGTAGTCGCGGTTCGCCCAACGGAGCACATCCCCGGGCGCCAACCTGCCGCTGGTGCGGCGTGGTTGGCATCACTACGGCTGACAGGCCCACCGCGGTCCCCCTACCATGTTCAGTCCTGTCGGCTACCCGCAGCGGGGGTGACTGGTGGCCAGCACCGTCGTCAGTTCCGCCCAGTCCGGCCGCGCCTTACGGGCGCCGGCACCCCATCCGCGGCGCCGCGCATCCGCCGTACCGTCGCAGCCCCGTCCCGTGCTCCCGCCGCAGCCGGGCCCCACGTGGTCCGCGCTGGTGGCGGCGCTACGGGATCCGCTCGTCGAGCAGTTCTCCGCCGGTTGCCGGGAACTGGTGGCCGCTGATGCGGCACTCTGCGGGATCAGCACCCGCGACTTCGACATCCAGCTGCGTTTGTACGCCCCTTCAGTCCTCGGCGAGGGATGCTCCGGGCGCTCTTTTCCCGCCCTTTACGGCGCATTACGGCCGCAGCTCGTCGCGCGCTGCAGTCGAATCGCCGGTTACACCGAGGACGTCGATCTTCTCGCCAACAGCTCCCTTCTGATCGGGGGCAGCAAAGCGCGTCGGGACTTCACCATCCAGCGCACCGACGGTTCATCCGTCGGAGTGACTTTCGGCCTGGTCCGGCCCGGCGTCGGCCATCGGTACCAGTCGAAGGTGCACTACTTGCTCAGCCCGCGGGCCGACACTTTCGTGGAAGTCGGCTGCTACCTGCAAGGGGCCTCACACCCCTTTACCTACCTGGCCTTCTCGGTCTGCGACCGGCCCGGCATCGTCGACGCCCTGCGGACACGGGGCGTCCCGGCGGAGCGCTCCAACTTGCTCGTCCTGACCCGCGCCCTAGGCTTGTCGGACGCGGCGCGGAATCTGATGAGCTTCACCATCGGCCAGGCCGTGAAGTATCTGCGGACCATCGGCTGCAAATATGTCGTGACAGCGTTCAATCCGTTACTCGGGTTCTCCGGCTCGGCATTGCATGCAACCAATTTCAAACTTTTCGCCACAGCGCCGGTGGCATACTGCTACGACAGCTTCGGCAATTACCTTACGCGACGGCAATCCGCATCGAAGAAGACGGACCGCCGAGCGGAGAGCTACCGGAACCTCCTGGTGGCGCTCGGCACGGACAGCACGACAAGAAGAGAAATCCGGAAAGTGAAAACCCTCGAACACCTGGCAGCGCCGGCGACCGACCAGCCGACCGGCCCGCACCCGTCGCTCGACCTCGACGACCTGTGGCGCTACCGGTCCCGGCTCGAAGCCGTGTGGTCCGTCAAGACCACACATCCCAGTTACGCCCTTGAGCCCCTGTCCTCGAAGGGGCAGTGCGGGGTCAGCTCGGTGTGGCTGGCACGCAGGTTGCGGCAGCAGGAGATCGAAGCGACCTACTGCTACGGCAGTCTGCGCTTCGACGACCGGACGATCTCGTCCGTCGACCACCACTGCTGGATCGAGATCGGTTCTCCCCACGATCCCGCCCGTCTGGTCGTCGACCTCACCGTCGACCAGGCCGACGGATTCGACGAGAAGGTGATCTGCCGGCGCTTCGACGAGCTCACCCGCGACGGCATCCACTACCGCCCCACGACCCGGCTGTCCGTCGACGATCTCCCGAACGACCGGGTCTGGTCGCGCTACACCCGCCTCGAGGAGTCCATGCGCCAGAAATGGGGCATCGAGACTCTGTACGACTCGGTCTGAGCCCGGCGGAGGCGTTCGGGCTCTCGCCGGGAAAGCGGGGGGGAGCGGCCATTGAGTGCTCAGGTGGAGCGTCCGGAAGTACTGCTGTTGTCGTCGAACCGGCGCCGTCGCTATTCCGAGGACATACTCACCGCCCTGGCACTTCCCCGGGGCGCGATCATCAGGTTCCGCTACGAAGCACGGTACGTGGCCCCGCCGCTCCAGCAGAAGGTCGCCAACGGCAGCGTCCTCGGTGTGCGGACGCTCATCGGTTTCGTCGCCGACGAGGACTCCCCCACCGACGCCTTCCTGCTGCCCGTCAGATTCGCCGAGGTCGTGTCCGCGGAGTGCGCGGCGGACATCTTCCGCTTCCAGTTGCGCGTCACCGAGCACGTCGACCTCGACGAGTACCCGCTGAACGGGGGCGAGATCAAGGCGGCGAGCCGCAGGGCCATCGACAAGATCAAAGAGGGAAACAACGCCACGTACTATCCCGCCGTCCTCAAGTTCCCGCCGTTCCCGATCCGGACCGGCAGTGACGAGGCGCAGCTCTGGATCGGTGTCGCGCGCCGGCTGGCCCTGCACCCCACCTTCGAGAGCTCCTACTTCATGCGCGTGGACCCGCCGGTGCACCTGAAGAGCGCGACGGCCTTCACCTTCGACCCGGACGGCCGTCTGGTCCTGGGCGACATGCAGCCCGCACGGCTGCCGGTCAGTTTCCACGCCGAACGCTACGCCGAGACGCCCAAGATCAGCCTGGACTGCGAGACGGACGGCCGATTCCTGCGGGTCTCGTCCGACGCCTCCCACGATGTCGCGTCCCGCTACGACTCCACCGAGTTCTGGCTCCAGCCCGACGCGTCCTCCTTCGACTCCCTCACCCACGTCACGGTCCGGCTCGGACCCGGGGAACCCGGGACCACGCCCGTCGCGGACGTCCGCCTGCCGGTCGTCGTCAAGCATTCCCGCGTGCGTCTGCTCTCCCGGGTCGTGATCAGCGCGCTGGGGGCGATCCTCGTCGCCACGCCGGCCATTCTCGGCCCGGGCTCCTCCCTCCCCCTGCGCATCCTCCTCGCCGTGATCGGCTCCGCTGCCCTGAGCACCGCCACCATCGTCATGAGCCGGCCGCGCGGCTGAGCGGCCGGCTTCGGGTGCACGCACGGGATCGTCACCCGAACGTGTGGTCCATTCCGGTCTCCCCCTGGTGGGGCGCCGGGAGGACGTAGCGTCAGGTGGCTGCGCCCGCAGCGGGCGGGAGGCCGCAGGCCGGCAAGGGAGAAGGTGGCATCGGGTGAGCGCGGGCACGGGTGGCCGGGACGGACTGTTCGCCGACGGCACCGACGGGGGGCGTACGGACGGGGTGACAACGGGACGGGGGGCGGTCAACGGCGGTGGTGCGGTGATGTTCTCCGACCTGGACCCCGCTCCTCCCGGCCTCGCCTCGTCTCCCGCCACCCCTCCCGCACCTCCTTCCGGCTCCCCCTCCCCGGCCCCCCGGCCCGCACCGCTGCCCCGCCCCCGTACCGCCGCCCAGCGTGGCGGGCCGTCGCGGCGTGCGAAGCAGCGACCCCCGACGATCGCGCAGCGGATCGTGCCGGACGACCTCCAGCCCGACGTGCTGCGGGCGGAGCTGATCGAGCTCGGGGACGCGTTCCGCGCGTATCAGCGGCGGCCCGCACCCGATCTCGCCCTCCTCGCCGAACTCCACGACCGCAAGGCCCGCGCCTTCGCGGTGTGGGCCACCGTCACCGACGACGCGGCCCTGCGCGAGGAGGCGGAGCGGGCGGAGACGGCCGCGCGGACGACACGCGAGATGAACGCCAACCGCCTCGGAGTCCCGGCCGACGGGGCCGGGCCGGTGGTGGATCGGTTGCTGACCCGGGGTCAGGGCGCCCACGCCCGCGGCGTGCTGGAGCACATCAGGACGCATGCACCGCTCCCCGGCGCCCAGGAGCGGCTCGCGGTGCTCATGCTCACCCTGCGGGCCGCCCGCGCCGGCACCGGGAACGTCACCGGGCAGGACCTCAGCGGCTGGTTGCAGGGGGACGCCGAGAGGGTGCTCCAGCAACTGGTCGACGTCGGCTGGCTGCGGCTGCCGGAGGACGTCACCGCCGGCGACGCGCTGACTTCCCGGCCCGAGGAGCCCACCCGGGTCACGGTCCCGACGCTGCTGCCCGCCGCGCCCCGCCCGTACCGCTTCGGCAAGGTCACCCGCGCACGGCTGTCGGGGTGGGCGCAGAAGGTGGTGGGCGACCGGAAGCTGCGGAAGAAGAAGGCGGACGCCGCCGCCCGGCTCCTGGCCGTGTACACCGCCGCTCACAGCCGTCCCGACGGCCGCCTCGGAGGCGGCGGGGACGACGGCGGGCTCCTGCTGGACACGGTCGCCTCGTTCTGCGCTGTGCGGCCCGAGGACGTCGCCGGGCACGTCGCGCTGCTGGTCACCGCGGACTGGCTGGTGGAGGCCGATACCACGGGGGGAAGGCTGCGGGGGCGGCTCGCCGAGCGGGTGCTGCCGCTGAGCGGGCTGGCGTGACGGTTCCTCGGTGACCATCCCGCGCGGCGCCCGCCCGGCCCGGCGCCTGGCCTCACGTCGGCTGGACCGCCGGGGGTGGCCGTACCGCGCGCCGGTCCATGACGCCGTGGAGCTGTTTCGTGGGCGAACCGGCGGCCAACGCCGTCACTCACGGGCTGGGGCGCACGGAGGACGGGCGGAGGTGAATCCGGCTCAGGTGCGGGAGGGACACGGGGACGAGCGGGCCGGCTCTCCACGCGCGGTACACGCGAGGAGAGCCGGCCCGACGCGTCAGGAGTCGTAGGCGATGTCGAGGTCGCTCGCGTAGGCGGCGTTCTCCGCGACGGCGGACCCGTCCCGAGCCTCGGCCGACTTGCTGATGCCGTCGAACAGCGAGTAGTTGAACCGGAATCCGAGATTGGCGGTCCCCGTCTTACCGCCCACCTTCACCCGGAAGGTGCAGTTCCCGTAGAGCGTGTAGTCCTTGTTGCGCCGGTTGCCGGGGACGGACGAGTGCCAGAAGTAGTTGACGGCCACGTTCGTGTGCTTGTCGTGGTACGGCAGCTGCATGTGCCCTGCCGTGCACGTCATCCTCCCCGTGGCGATGGCCTGGACCTTCGGTGAGGTGCGGAAGGACCACGCCATGTGGGCGGGCTTGCCGACGGTGCCGGCCATGTTCACCTGTCCGGTGAACGTCCCGTTGGAGTCCGTCCGCTTGTAGGACGGGGCGGACATCTTGAAGGTGTGCTTGGCCTGGGTGACCCCCGCCTGGGCCGGCACGGCACCGACGGCGAGAACGGCGGCGAGGGCTGAGGAGCCGACGACCGCTGCCCGCCTGGTGGTTATGGAGAACACAGGAATCCTGTCTGCTGACGCGCACGGCGGCAGGGACCACCCGGCTGCCGTGCGCGGATGATGGGACCGATTCGGCTGTGGCCGACGCGCGTCAGGAGTCGAAGTCGATGTCCAGGCCCGACGAGTAGCCCGGCCCGTTCTCATCGTCCGGACGGCGGTGCGTGCCGGTCTTCGGCCAGACGCACACGGCGCGCCAGTGGTACTCGTCCTGCTCGGCCGGTTCGGCCGTGAACACGACGCACTGGCCTGCGGTCAGTTCGCGGAAACCCTCGGCCTCGACGACCGAGAAGTGCGCCCATACCCGTTCCGGAAGGGCATCGGACGCGAGTACGCCCCAGCCCTCTTCGCTGTGCCATTCCAGCACGCGGCCGGTGAACACGTCACCGGGCGGGTTCTCGGGCATTCTTCTTCCCCCTTGCTCACTGGCGCATCGCCGTTCGGCACACGCTGTGGTCAGCAGCGCTCAGCCGAATCGATCATGACGCTAACAGACGCGCCAACGAAAAGTCCCGGCACCCTGATGGGTGCCGGGACTTCTACGAGCGTGTCGCTCAGTGGGCGTGGCCGTGGCCGTGGCCCGCGGCGGCCGGCTCTTCCTCTTCCTTCTTCTCGACGACCAGGGTCTCGGTCGTCAGGAGGAGGGAGGCGATGGAGGCGGCGTTCTCCAGGGCGGAGCGGGTGACCTTGACCGGGTCGATGACGCCGGCCTTGACCAGGTCGCCGTACTCGCCGGTGGCGGCGTTGAAGCCCTGGCCCTTGTCGAGCTCGGCGACCTTGGAGGTGATGACGTAGCCCTCCAGGCCGGCGTTCTCGGCGATCCAGCGCAGCGGCTCGACGGCGGCCTTGCGGACGACCGCGACACCGGTGGCCTCGTCGCCGGTCTTGCCGAGGTTGCCCTCGAGGACCTTGACGGCGTGGACCAGCGCGGAGCCACCACCGGAGACGATGCCCTCCTCGACCGCGGCGCGGGTCGCGGAGATGGCGTCCTCCAGACGGTGCTTGCGCTCCTTCAGCTCCACCTCGGTGGCGGCGCCGACCTTGATCACGCACACGCCGCCGGCCAGCTTCGCGAGGCGCTCCTGGAGCTTCTCGCGGTCCCAGTCGGAGTCGGTGGACTCGATCTCGGCCTTGATCTGGTTGACGCGGCCCTCGACCTCGTCGCGCTTGCCGGCACCGTCGACGATCGTGGTGTCGTCCTTGGTGACGGTGATGCGGCGGGCGGTGCCGAGCACCTCGAGGCCGACCTGGTCGAGCTTGAGACCGACCTCCTCGGAGATGACGGTGGCGCCGGTGAGGACGGCCATGTCCTGCAGCATCGCCTTGCGGCGGTCGCCGAAGCCGGGGGCCTTGACGGCCACCGCGTTGAAGGTGCCGCGGATCTTGTTGACGACGAGGGTCGACAGGGCCTCGCCCTCGACGTCCTCGGCGATGATCAGCAGCGGCTTGGAGGAGTTGGTCTGGATGACCTTCTCCAGCAGCGGCAGCAGGTCGGTGATGGAGGAGATCTTGCCCTGGTTGATGAGGACGTACGGGTCCTCCAGGACGGCCTCCATGCGCTCCTGGTCCGTCACGAAGTACGGCGACAGGTAACCCTTGTCGAAGGCCATGCCCTCGGTGAAGTCCAGCTCCAGACCGAAGGTGTTGGACTCCTCGACGGTGATGACACCGTCCTTGCCGACCTTGTCCATCGCCTCGGCGATCAGCTCGCCGACCTGCTGGTCCTGGGCGGACAGCGCGGCCACGGCGGCGATGTCGGACTTCTCGTCGATCGGCCGGGCGGTGGCGAGGAGGTCCTCGGACACGGCGGCGACGGCCGCGTCGATGCCCTTCTTCAGCAGCGCCGGGGAGGCGCCGGCGGCGACGTTCTTCAGGCCCTCGCGGACCAGCGCCTGGGCCAGGACGGTGGCGGTGGTGGTGCCGTCACCCGCGATGTCGTTGGTCTTGGTCGCCACCTCCTTCACCAGCTGGGCGCCGAGGTTCTCGTAGGCGTCCTCGATCTCGACCTCACGGGCGATGGTGACGCCGTCGTTGGTGATGGTCGGGGCGCCGAACTTCTTGTCGATGACGACGTTGCGGCCCTTGGGGCCGATCGTCACCTTCACCGTGTCGGCGAGCTTGTTGACGCCGCGCTCGAGGGCGCGACGGGCGTCCTCGTCGAACTTCAGGATCTTCGCCATGGGAGCGTGAGCCCTCTTCCGGAAATCTTGGGGTTATACGGCACTGCGCCCCGGGCGCCCGGCTTTTTATGCTCGCGGGAGCCAGGGGCGCAGCTGAACTGCTGGGTGCTTCGGTGAATTACTTCTCGACGATCGCGAGCACGTCGCGGGCCGAGAGGACGAGGTACTCCTCGCCGTTGTACTTCACCTCGGTGCCGCCGTACTTGCTGTAGAGCACGACGTCGCCGACGCTGACGTCGAGCGGAAGACGGTTGCCGTCCTCGAAGCGGCCCGGGCCCACGGCCAGGACGACGCCCTCCTGGGGCTTCTCCTTGGCGGTGTCCGGAATGACCAGGCCCGAAGCCGTGGTCTGCTCGGCGTCGAGCGGCTGGACCACGATGCGGTCCTCGAGCGGCTTGATGGCAACCTTGGAGCTGGCGGTCGTCACGATCCGACCTCCCCCTTCGGAGATCTCACGGGGTTAACTGTCTGAGGTGGCGACCAGGTCGATCCGTCGTCGCGGGTGCCGGACCTGCCCGTCGCTGTGTTGGCACTCTCCGGTGGGGAGTGCCAGAGCCGAGACTATGACCGCGATTAGCACTCGGTCAAGCGGAGTGCCAATGCCGGCGGCGCGTCGGCGGATTTTCGTGGACGCCGGTCCAGGTGGGTGGCCCGCGTCGGAGGGATCAGAGGTAGTCCCTCAGGTCCGCCACCCTCAGCCCCTGCTCCTCGATCGCCTCCAGCAGAGCTTCCGTGCGGGCGCTCAGGCCGGTGCCCGACGGGTGGTCCGGGTCGACGGCCACGATGTCGCCGGGGTGCAGGCGGTGTTCGCCGCGGGCGTAGGTGAGGCCGCCGTCGGCGTTCAGGGCCACCCGCCACAGGACGACGGCCGCGATGCCGCAGTCGGCGGCGGCGCGGAGGGTCGTGGTGTCGTACCGGCCGTAGGGCGGGCGGAACAGGTGGGGGCGGACGCCGAAGCGGGAGCGGAGCTTGGTCTGCTGGCCGCAGATCTCCGCGCGCTGGCCGGCGTAGGGCAGGCCGCGCAGGGAGCGGTGGTCGAGGGTGTGGTTCTGCAGGCTGGCGCCGACCGAGCGCAGCCGGGCGAAGTGGCCGTAGGCGGGTCCGGCGACGGTGTCGGTGAGGAAGAGCGTGACCGGGAGCCGGTGCTCGCGGACCGTGTCGGCGAAGTGCGGGTCGCGCTCGGCGCTGTCGTCGAAGGTCAGGAAGACGACCGGGTCGGCGGTGCGGACGTGGTCCACGACGGGCGGCAGACGCTGTCCCCGGTCGCTGCCCTGGGCGGGCTCCGCGCCCGCCGGGGGCTGCGCGGGTCCGGCGAACTGGGCGCAGCCGGTGAGCAGTACGGCGGCCAGGGCGGCCCCGGCCGGCCGGAACCGCCCGCGCCTCACAGGTAGTCCTCCAGCCGGGCCACGGCGTATCCCTCGGCGGTGACCTTGTCGAGGAACTCGCGGACCATGTCGCGCATGGTGCCGTCCCAGTCGCCCTCGCCCCGGAAGTGGGTGAGGACGATGTCGCCGGGATGGATCTCCCGGTCCCACTCGCGGTAGTCCCAGTGGTCGGCGAAGACCTCCTCGTTCCAGATGGGGGCGTACTCGATGCCGCAGGCCTTGGCGGCGCGCAGGGTGTCGCGGTTGTAGTTGCCGTAGGGCGGGCGGAAGAGGGTGGGGCGCTTGCCGTAGCGCTTCTCGATCACGTCCTGCATGCCGCAGATCTCGCGCTTCTGCTCGGCGTAGGAGAGGCCGGGCAGGTAGGGGTGGTTGAGGGTGTGGTTGTTGAGGGTGACGCCGCGGTCCTGCATCTCCTTGAAGTAGCCGTAGTCCTCCTTGACCAGGTAGTCGCTGAGGAAGGCGGTGTACGGGATCTTCAGCTCGCTCATCATCCGCAGGAACGCCGGGTCCTTCTCGGCGCCGTCGTCGATGGTGAGGAAGACGATCTTCTCCTTGGTGGGGATCGAGGTGAAGACCGGCGGCAGGTTCTCCTGCCCGTCCACCTCGAAGCCCTTGCGGGCCTTGATCTCCGGCTTCTTCGCGGGGGGCGGCGGGGCGGCCAGCGGGACCTTCTTCAGCTTCCAGCGCTTGGCGGCGGCGACCCGGGCGGCGTGCGCCGCGCCCAGTTTGGACGCGTAGGCGTCCAGCGCGCGGGCCGGGGGCGCCTGGAGGGGCTGCTGGCCGGAGGCGCCGCGCGCCTCGGAGGCATCCTGCGCACAGCCGGAGGCGAGGGCGGCGACGGCGAGGGCCGCGGCGGCGCCGCGCATCCGGCGCCTCGCGGACGGCGCCCGATACGCCCTGAACACCCGGCTCTTATCATTTTGTACGACTGCTCGCATGGTGCGGGATCCTCGCAGTCCCCGGACCCCGAACCCGGCCCGACACCGCACCGGGCGCACACCATCCACCGACTGGCCCACAATGTTCCGGTGAACGACCTCGACGCCCTCCTCGCCCTGCTCACCCCGGAGGGCCGCGCCCTCCTCGACGAGGTGCGCGACACCGAACCGGCACGGGAGCTGGCGGTCGCGACCCGGTTGCGGCGCGCGCACCCCGCGGAGCTGGTGTCGGCGGCGCTCGGACAGGCGCGGCTGCGGCAGCGGGCGGTGGCGAAGTTCGGCGCGGAGGACGCCGGGCGGATGTTCTTCACGCCCAACGGGGTCGAGCAGTCGACGCGGGCGAGCGTCGCGGCGTACCGGGCGGAGTGCCTCCGCGCGGTCGGGGTACGGTCCGTCGCCGACCTGTGCTGCGGGATCGGCGGCGACGCGGTGGCGCTGGCGCGCGCGGGCATCCGGGTGCTGGCGGTCGACCGGGACCCGGCCACGGCCGCGGCGGCCCGTGCCAACGCCGAGGCACTGGGGCTGGGCGACCTGATCGAGGTGCGCGAGGCCGATGTGACGGAGGTGGACACCGCCCCGTACGACGCCGTGTTCGTCGATCCCGCGCGGCGTGGCGGGCGCGGCCGGATCTTCGACCCGGAGGCCTACTCACCGCCGCTGTCCTGGGCCGTCGACGCCGCCCGCAGGGCTCCGCTCGCCGCCGCGCTGAAGGTCGCGCCGGGCATCCCGCACGAGGCGGTGCCCGAGGACGCCGAGGCCGAGTGGATCTCCGACGGCGGGGACGTGAAGGAGGCGGTGCTCTGGTTCGGCACCGTGCCGGGGGCGGTGCGGGCCACGCTGCTGCCGGGGCCCCGCACCCTGCTCGGCACCGGCCTGCCCGACCCGGAGGTCCGCACGCCCGGCCGGTACCTGTACGAGCCGGACGGCGCCGTCATCCGCGCCCATCTGGTCGCCGAGGTCGCCGAGCAGGTCGGCGGCGGGCTCCTGGACGCGACGATCGCGTACGTCACTGCGGACGAACTGCGGCCGACGCCCTACGCCACCGCGTACGAGATCACCGACCGGATGCCCTTCAACGTCAAGAAGCTGAAGGCGCTGCTGCGGGAGCGCCAGGTCGGCACGCTCATGGTGAAGAAGCGGGGCTCGGCGGTCGAGCCGGAGGAGCTGCGCAGGAAGGTCAAGCCGCAGGGGCCGAACGCGGCGACGGTGTTCATGACCCGGGTGGCGGGGGCGCCGACGATGCTGATCGGGCGCCCGGTCCGCTAGGCGGTGTCCGCCTCCTTTGCCCGGTGCGACAGGAGCGCGCGTTCGCGTTCGTTGCGGGCGAGGGACGCGGCGCGTTCGAACTCCGTGCGGGCCTCGGCCCTGCGGCCCAGGCGGAGCAGGAGGTCGCCGCGGACGCTGGGGAGCAGGTGGTAGTCGCGCAGGGCCGGTTCGGCGGCGAGGGCGTCGACGAGGGCGAGGGCGGGGGCCGGGCCCTCGGCCATCGACACGGCGACCGCGCGGTTGAGTTCGACGACCGGTGACGGGGCGCGGGCCGCGAGCAGGCCGTAGAGCGCGGCGATGCGCGGCCAGTCGGTCTCCTCGTAGGTGTGCGCCATCGCGTGGCAGGCGGCGATCGCGGCCTGGAGGGTGTACGGGCCGGGGAGCCCGGCGTCCCCGGTCGCGTGGGCGTGGTCGAGGGCGGTGACGCCGCGGGCGATGAGCATGCGGTTCCAGCGGCGTCGGTTCTGGTCCTTCAGGAGGACCGGTTCCCCGTCGGGGCCGGTGCGGGCGGCGGTGCGGGAGGCCTGGAACTCCAGCAGGGCGGTCAGGCCGTGGACCTCGGGCTCCTTCGGCATCAGCGCGGAGAGTACGCGGGCCAGGCGCAGGGCGTCCTCGCACAGGGCCGGGCGCAGCCAGTGGTCGCCGGCGGTGGCGGCGTAGCCCTCGTTGAAGATCAGGTAGATGACCTCCAGGACCGAACCGAGGCGGGCGGCGCGGTCCGGGCCGCAGGGCACCTCGAAGGCGACGTTCTTGCGGGCCAGGGTGCGCTTGGCGCGCACGATGCGCTGCGCCACCGTCGGTTCCGGGACGAGGAAGGCGCGGGCGATCTCGGGGGTGGTGAGGCCGCCGAGCAGCCGCAGGGTGAGGGCGATGCGGGCCTCGGCGGACAGCACCGGGTGGCAGGCGGTGAAGACCAGGCGCAGCAGGTCGTCGTCGATGTCCTCCGGGTCGGCGGGCTCCTCGGGCGGCGGTGTCGCCGTGGGCAGGTCGCGGCCGATCTCCGCCAGCTTGCGGGCGTAGGTCTCACGGCGCCGGATCAGGTCGACGGCGCGGCGCCGGGCGGTGGCCATGAGCCAGGCGCCCGGGTTGTCGGGCACGCCGTCCCTCGGCCACTGCTCCAGGGCCGCGACCATCGCGTCCTGCGTGAGTTCCTCGGCGATGCCGACGTCCCGGACCAGGCGGGCGACGCCGGCGATGACGCGCGGGGACTCCAGGCGGAAGACCGTCTCGACGGCCTCGGTAGGCTGTTGTTCCACAGCCCACCATGCAACACCCCCGGGCCGTCGGGGCAAAACCGGGCTCAGCCCTCCATCAGCTCCCGCACCTCGCAGGTCACCGTCCAGTGCTCCTCGTGCACCTTGAGGAAGCGCTTGGTCCACTCGACGGCCTCGGCCTTGTCCTTGGCCTGGAGGAGCGAGTAGCCGCCGATGACCTCCTTGGACTCGGTGAACGGCCCGTCGGTGACGGACAGCCGCCCGCCCTCGTAGTGGACGCGGGTGCCCTGGGCGGTCGGGGTCAGCCCTGCGGTGTCGAGCAGCACGCCGGCCTTGGTCATCTCCTCCATCAGCTTCTCCATGCGCCGCACCAGCTCGGGGCTGGGGCCGCCGGAGAGGGCGTCGTTCTCCTCGATGCGGATCAGCGACAGGAAGCGGGGCATGGTGACTCCTCGGGTGGTCCGGGGCCGGGTCCGTCCCGGCCTCTCACCCGTGCGTCGAACGGGCGGGGCGTGGATCGACAGGCGTCCCGGGATTTTCGCCGGTTTTCTTCGGGGCTTCTCTCAGCGGAGCGATTCCCACAGCTCACCGGCGTCCGGCTCCAGGGCCACCACCCGGTTGGCGTCCCAGGGGGCCGGTACGACGGGCATCGTCACGGTGCGTACGTCGTCCGCCGACAGGCCGCCCAGGCTGCGGCCGAGGCCCATCAGCTCGCTCAGCGAGTCCAGGCCGGTGTCGGTGGTGAGGCTGCCGGTGACCGCGTCGGCGACCTGGTAGAGGCGGGTGGGGTCGGTGAGCAGGTCGGTGGTGGAGATCTGCTCCAGCAGCGCCTTCACCAGCTTGTGCTGGAGCTCTATGCGGGCGAGGTCACTGCCGCCCGCCAGGCCGTACCGGGTGCGGGCGAGGCCCAGGGCCTCGGTGCCGTCGAGGTGGTGGGTGCCGGAGTCCAGGTGCAGGTGGCTCTTGTCGTCGTCGATGTCCACGTCCGTGGTGACCGTGACCCCGCCGAGCGCGTCGACCAGGTCGGCGAAGCCGGAGAAGTCGATCTCCATGTAGTGGTCCATGCGGACACCGGTGACCGACTCGACGGTCTTGACCGCGCAGACCGGCCCGCCCACGGCGTAGGCGGTGTTGAACATCGCGCCGCTCGCCTCCGGGGTCGAACCGCCGGACGGCAGAGGGCAGGAGGGGCGGTCGACGAGCGTGTCGCGGGGGATGCTGACGACGGTGGCGGCGGTCCGGCCGGCGTCGAGGTGGACGACCATCGCCGTGTCGGAGCGGGCGCCCTCGCTGTCGCCGCCGCCCAGCTCCCGGTTCTCCTCGCCGCTGCGCGAGTCGGAGCCGAGGACCAGGATGTTGAGGGCGCCGGTGGGCACCGGGGACGCGGAGGGGACGGTGACCGGCCTCGCGGGGCGGTCGTCGCCGAGCGCGCCGTTGATGTCGACGCTTGTGATGTTGTCGTTGAGGTGCCAGTAGGCCCAGCCCGCCGCGCCGGCCCCGAGCAGCAGGGCGCCGGCCAGGGCGAGACCGGCGGCCCGCAGCCCTTTCGAGCGCCCGCTCGGCCTCTGCCGCGCGTCCTGCGCGTCCCGCCCCGCCATGCGTCCGCCCCCGCTCGTGCCGGTGCCGTTCCCGGTTCCGTTCGCGTCCCCACCCGAATGCCCCGTCCTCAGGAACATACGTCTGAATTGTTGAAATCAGGAACATGCGGGACGGCATTCTGCGGGAATTCTCAGACTTCTCAGCCCGCCGAATGTTTCGGGGGAGGCGGGCCCGGCTGGGCGTCAGTCCGTCGAAGGCGCCGCCGTGCTGCTGCGCACTTCCAGGCTGGTGGCCAGTTCCACCCGGGTCGCCGCCGCCGAGCCGTCGTCGCGCCCGAGGTCCAGGACCAGCCGGGCCGCCGCCTCGGCCATCTCCATCAGCGGCTGCCGTACGGTCGTCAGCGGCGGGCCCACCCAGCGCGCCACCGGCAGGTCGTCGAACCCGACCACGCTCAGGTCCTGCGGGATGCGCAGCCCCAGTTCGCGCGCGGCCTCGTACAGTCCGAGCGCCTGGAGGTCGTTGCCGGCGAAGACGGCGGTCGGCCGGTCGGGGCGGCGCAGCAGCTCCAGTCCCTGGCGGTAGCCGGCCTCGTGGTGGAAGTCGCCGGTGACGATCAGGCCGGGGTCCACCGGCAGCCCCGCCGTCTCCAGGGCGGCCCGGTAACCGTCGACGCGGGCGCGGCTGCACATCATCCGGGTGGGTCCGCTGATCGCGCCGATGCGGGTGTGACCGAGGTCGACCAGGTGCCGGGTGGCGGCGAGTCCGCCCTGCCAGTTGGTGGCGCCGATGGACGGCACGTCGGCGCCCGGGTCGCCCGCCGGGTCCATCACCACGAACGGGATCGAGCGGCTGGTGAGCAGGGCCCGCTGGGACTCGTCGAGGCCGGACAGCACGAGGATCACGCCGTGCGGGCGGCGGGCGGCGACCTGGTCGGCCCAGCTCCGGCCGGGAGTGAGGCGTCCCGCGCTCTCGGAGAGCACGACGCTGAGCCCCGTGTCCCGCGCCACGTTCTCCACGCCGCGGATGACCTCCATCGCCCAGGCGCTCTCCAGTTCGTGGAAGACCAGGTCGATCAGGGGCGAGCGGGTCGCCTCGGCCCGCCTGCGCCGGTACCCGTGGGTCCGCAGCAGCTCCTCGACCCGGGACCGGGTCGCGGGCGCGACGTCGGCGCGGCCGTTGAGGACCTTCGAAACAGTCGGCGCCGACACGCCGGCCTCACGCGCGATCTCGGCGAGGGTCGCGGTCTGCGCGGAACGCCTTTGCGTCCGGGTTTCAGCGGGCTGCGGGGATGTCATGGCGGCGATCGTAACCCTGCGGGCCCTCTTGACGTAGCCCTCGGACAGCGATGGAGCATCGGCACATTCGCCATACGACCCGAAACATTCTGCCATTCAAGGAGGGCAGTCGTCAGTCAGCGGCCACCGACTCGAACCGCCACCGGTGCACCGCCCGCGTGACCAGACCGGCGTCCGGTTCCGGCAGTTCCGGCAGTTCGGCGTCGTACGCGGCGTCCCACCAGGTGATGACGAGGACCCGGTCCTGCGGGGCCCGCAGGGTCTCGCGGCGGACCGGGGCGGCGGCGAGCGGCTGCGCCCGCGCCCAGGCGAGCAGCTCCTCGCCCCGGCCGGGCACCGCCCGCGCCTCCCACATCAGCGCGACCGTCACGAGTACAGGTTCTCCTTGCTGACCTCGTGGACGTGGTCGTGGCCGTGGCCGTGCGTGTGCCCGTGCCCGGGCACGTGCGGGTCGGTCACCGGCAGCGAGGAGTCGGCCGACAGGTCCCAGTCGGAGGCGGCCCGATTGCGGGCGACCATCTCGGCGCCGAGGGCGGCCACCATCGCGCCGTTGTCCGTGCACAGCTTGGGGCGCGGCACGCGCAGCCGGATGCCGGCCGCCTCGCAGCGCTCCTGGGCCAGGGCCCGCAGCCGGGAGTTGGCGGCCACGCCGCCGCCGATCATCAGGTGGTCGACGCCCTGGTCCTTGCAGGCCCGCACCGCCTTGCGGGTCAGCACGTCCACGACCGCCTCCTGGAAGGACGCCGACACGTCCCGCACCGGCACCTCCTCCCCCGCCGCCCGCTTGGCCTCGATCCAGCGGGCCACGGCCGTCTTCAGCCCGGAGAAGGAGAAGTCGTACGCCGGGTCGCGCGGACCGGTCAGGCCGCGCGGGAAGGCGATGGCGTCGGGGTCGCCCTCGCGCGCGTACCGGTCGATGACCGGACCGCCGGGGAAGCCCAGGTTCAGCACGCGGGCGATCTTGTCGAAGGCCTCGCCGGCCGCGTCGTCGATGGTGGCGCCCATCGGGCGGACGTCGGAGGTGATGTCCGAGGAGAGCAGGAGGGAGGAGTGGCCGCCGGAGACCAGCAGGGCCATCGTCGGCTCGGGCAGCGGGCCGTGCTCCAGCTGGTCGACGCAGATGTGCGAGGCGAGGTGGTTGACGCCGTAGAGGGGCTTGCCGAGGGCGTAGGCGTACGCCTTCGCCGCCGAGACGCCGACCAGCAGGGCGCCGGCGAGACCGGGTCCGGCGGTGACGGCGATGCCGTCGAGGTCGCGGGCGCTCACCCCCGCTTCCTTCAGGGCGCGGTCGATGGTGGGGACCATCGCCTCCAGGTGGGCGCGGCTGGCCACCTCGGGGACGACGCCGCCGAAGCGGGCGTGCTCGTCGACGCTGGACGCGACGGCGTCGGCCAGCAGGGTGGTGCCCCGGACGACACCGACACCGGTCTCGTCGCAGGAGGTCTCGATCCCCAGGACCAGAGGTTCGTCAGGCATGGTTGTCGGTTCCTCGTTCGGTTCCCGGTACGGAGGTGGAAGGGTCGGTCAGGCGCATCACCAGGGCGTCCACGTTCCCCGGCTGGTAGTAGCCGCGTCTGAAGCCGATGGGCTCGAAGCCGAAGCGCTCGTAGAGGCGCTGGGCGCGGGTGTTGTCGACCCGGCACTCCAGCAGCACCTCGGTGCACTCGAAGGCGGTCGCCGCCCGCAGCAGTTCGGTCAGGAGCCGCGCGCCGAGGCCGGTGCCCCACTGGTCGCGGGCGACGGCGATGGTCTGCACGTCGGCCTGCTCGCCGGAGGTGACCAGGCCCGCGTAGCCGACGACCCGCCCGTCCGTCTCGGCGACCAGGTACCGCCGGGTCGCGCCGGGCCCGCGCGCGTGGGCCAGCTCGGACCAGAACATGCCGCGGGACCAGGCGTCCTCCGGGAACAGCTCCCGTTCCATCAGCAGGACGGGGTCGATGTCCCACCAGCGCATCTCGCGCAGTACGGCGGTGGAGGACCCGGCGGCGGTGGCTGACTCGGTCACTTGGGGGTGACCACCTTGTAGTTCTTGGGGACCTGGGCGTCGGGCCGGCGCAGGTAGAGCGGCCGGGGCGCGGGCAGCTCCTCGCCCGCCGCGAGCTTCTCCGCGGCCAGGCACGCGAGGGCGGCGGCGGACACGTGCTCGGGCTCGTGGGCCTTCGGGAAGGTCTCCGGGTACAGCAGCGCGCCCGCGCCGACGGCCGGGAGTCCGGCGACCTGCTCCGCGATGTCGGCGGGACGGTCGACCGCCGGGTCGGTGAGGCGGGTGCGGGAGTCGGCGTAGCGGGCCCAGTAGACCTCCTTGCGGCGGGCGTCGGTCGCCACCACGAAGGGGCCCTCCAGATCGGCGGCCCAGGCGAGACCGTCCAGTGTGCACACGCCGTGCACGGGGACGCCGAGCGCGAGCCCGAAGGTGTCCGCGGTCATCAGGCCGACGCGCAGCCCGGTGTACGGGCCGGGGCCGGTGCCGGCGACGACGCCGGTGACGGCGTCGAGGCGCAGTCCGGCCTCGGCGAGCACCCGGTCGACGGCGGGCAGCAGCAGCTCACCGTGGCGGCGGGCGTCGACCTGGCTCGACGAGGCGATGACGTCCGTACCGTCGTGCAGCGCGACGGTCACGGCGGGGGTGGCGGTATCCAGAGCGAGCAAGAGCACGCAAACAGCCTACGGCGCCGCGGGGCCCGTGTCGGACGCCCGGCGGGCGGTGCCCGGCGGACGGCGGGGGCAGGCGCCCGGGTCGCACCAGCGGGTCGACACCGACCGCCCCTCCCCCCGTGTCGCGTACCGCGGTCACACGGTCACGTACTGCTACCTTCGCCGGAGACGGACGCACGGGCGCGTACGGACACGCACGCGCCCGCACCCAGCGCACGACAACGCACGACGTACGACGTACGACGACGAGGTGGTCGCCAGTGGCAAGCAGCAGCGCCGGTTTCGTCGCCGGCCTCACGGCGGCGGCGCTCGCGACGATCGGCTTCCTCGCCCACCAGGCCTCGGTCGCCGCCCCGCACGACCTCGGCCGGGCCCACGCGAGCAGCACGCCCGCCCCCGGCGCCTCCAAGGCGCCCCGCGACCGGCACCACCCGGAAGCGCTGCCCGCGGGCACCGGAAGGGGTGAACGGGTGGTGTACTCGGTGGACGACGACCGCGTGTGGCTGGTCGGCGCGGACAACCGGGTCCGGCGCACCTTCAAGGTCACACCCAGCACGGTCGACCCGGCCCCGGGCACCTACGCGGTCACCTCCCGGTCCAACCGGGTCACCGGCTCCGACGGCATCCCGGTCGAGCACGTCGTGCGCTTCACCAGCGTCGACGGCGTGGTCATCGGGTTCAGCGCGGCCGTGGACGGCTCGACGGCGAAACCCGACCCGGGCGAGCGCACCGGCGGGATCCGGGAGACGCGCGCGGACGGCGACGCGATGTGGGAGTTCGCGACGATCGGGCAGCGGGTCGTCGTCGTCCGCTGAGCCCTCCGCCATGCACCGCGGGGTCAGGCGGCCTCGCGGTGCTCCGGTACGGGCGCCCGCAGGGCCTCCGGCTCAGGTGCGCGCGGCGGCGTCGAGACCGCCGCGGCGGCGGCGCAGGACGCGAGCAGGGCCTGCATGGACACAGCGGTGGGCGCGGGCCCCGGCTGCGGCTTGGTCTCCGGCATGGACGCCTCCTGATGGTCGGGGGCGGGCGTAGTTAGGCATGCCTAACTACGAGCTGGATACCATGTGACCACGCGCAAGACCCGGAACGCAATATCTTGCCGACGTCCTGTCGGAACACCGGCGGCTCAGACGGCCAGCGCGCCCAGGTCCGCCGAGGTCCACCGCTCACCGATCCCGGCCAGCGTCACGTGCCGCACCTCGTCGGTGGTGTCGCCGACGGCCCGCTCGATCCGGAGCTGGAGCCGGTCGTCGGTCAGCTCCTCGACCTTGCCCTCGCCCCACTCCACGACGATCACCGACTCCGGCAGCGAGACGTCGAGGTCGAGGTCCTCCATCTCGTCCAGGCCGCCGGAAAGCCGGTAGGCGTCCACGTGGACGAGCGGCGGGCCGTCGCCGAGCGAGGGGTGGACGCGGGCGATCACGAAGGTCGGGGAGGTGACGGCGCCGCGCACGCCCATGCCCTCGCCGAGTCCCCGGGTCAGCGTCGTCTTGCCCGCGCCCAGCTCCCCGCTGAGCATCAGCAGGTCACCGGCGCGCAGCACCTTGGCGAGCCTGCGGCCAAGTTCCCGCATCTGCTCCGGGGAGGTGACGGTGATCTCGACGGCGGGGGCGGAGTCCGAGGATCCGGAGGGGTCAGCCGGGTCCTGGTGAGCTGCTGGTGCTTCCATAGCCATTTACGGTAGCGGCTGCCGGGACGGCACCCGCGCGGGCGAGCAGGTCGGCGAGCCGGTCGGTGACCAGCTCCGGATGCTCCAGCATGACCAGGTGGCCCGCGTCGGGCACGAGCACCAGCTCCGCGTCCGGCAGCAGGCCGGCGATGGCCTCGCTGTGCTCGCTCGGCGTCACCAGGTCCCGCACACCGGCCAGCACGAGCACCGGAAGATCCGCGAAGTGGGCGAGGGCGTCGGTCTTGTCGTGGTCGTTGAAGGCCGGGTAGTACTCGGCGACCACGTCGATCGGCGTCGACTCGATCATCCGCTCGGCGAACCGCGCCACGGCCGGGTCGACGTCCCGGGACGCGAACGAGTATCGCTTGATGATCCCGGCGAACAGGTCCGCCGTCGCCCGCCGCCCCTTCTCCACCAGCTCGGCCCGCTGCCCCAGCGCCCTCAGCACGCCCGGCAGCACCCGCCGCACCGCGTTGACCCCGGCCACGGGCAGCCCGAAGTTCACCTCGCCGAGCCGCCCCGAGGAGGTGCCGACGAGGGCGACGCCGACCACCCGCTCGCGGAACAGGTCGGGGTACGCGTCGGCCAGGGCCATCACGGTCATGCCGCCCATGGAGTGCCCGACCAGCACGATCGGGCCCTCGGGGGCGGCAGCGTCGATCACGGTCTTCAGGTCGCGGCCCAGCTCGTCGATGGTGACCGGCCGGTCGTCCCGCACCTGGGCCACGCCCCGCCCCGACCGGCCGTGGCTGCGCTGGTCCCAGTGGACGGTGCGGACGACGCCCCTCAGGGCCGCCCGCTGGAAGTGCCAGGAATCCTGGTTGAGGCAGTAGCCGTGGCTGAAGACGACGGTCACGGGGGCGGGTGCCTTGCGGCCGAACAGCCGCCGGCGCCGCCGGGTGAGCGCGGTCTCCGTCTCCGGCTCGACGTCGTCGACCTCGTAGTACAGCTCGGTGCCGTCGTCGGCGTACGCCCTGCCGGGGGTGCCGCGCAGCCCGCCGTACGGTCCCGCCGAGTCGAGGGCGACCCGGGCCTTGTGGCGCATGCCGCGGCCGACGGTCAGCCGCTCTATCGCCACGCCGGCCGCGGCGCCCGCCGCGACCACGCCTATCGCGACGCCGGCGATGCCGGTCGCCCGGCGCCAGCCGCCGGCGGCGGCCTCGGTGGCGGCCTCCGTGGCGGAGGCGACGGCCGACGCGACGGCCTCCGCGTTGCTCTCGCTCACGTACACCGCTCCTCTTCGCCGGGCCCGCGGACTGCCGCGCGGACACCCGCTGGTCGTTGACTCACCTGAACGCGCGGACCGTGCGCGTCACTCGTTCACGTAGACGCGCGGAACGCGTGTTCCGATCCGGGTGACGATCTCGTACGCGATGGTGCCGGCCGCCTGCGCCCAGTCCTCGGCGGTGGGCTCGCCGCGGTCGCCGGGGCCGAAGAGCACCGCCTCGGCGCCCGGCTCCGGCCGCTCCCCGCCCAGGTCGACGACGAACTGGTCCATCGCGATCCGCCCCGCGACCGTGCGCCACTTGCCGCCGACCAGGACCGGACCGGCGGACGAGGCGTGGCGCGGAACGCCGTCCGCGTAGCCGAGGGGGACGAGGCCCAGGGTGGTCTCGCCGGGGGTGGTGTAGTGGTGCCCGTAGCTGACGCCGTGGCCGCCGGGGACCTGCTTGACCAGGGCCAGCGAGGCGGACAGCGTCATCACCGGGCGCAGTCCGAAGTCGGCGGGGGCGCCGATCTCGGGGCTGGGCGAGACGCCGTACATCGCGATGCCTGGGCGTACGAGGTCGAAGTGGGTCTCGGGGAGGGTGAGCGTGGCCGGCGAGTTGGCGATGTGCCGCACCTCCGGGCGTACGCCCTCGCGCTCCGCGTACGCCGTCATCTCCCGGAAGCGGGTGAGCTGCGCGGCGATGGAGGGGTGGCCGGGTTCGTCGGCGCAGGCGAAGTGCGACCAGAGGCCGGTGACGCGGAGCAGCCCCTCGCTCTCGGCGCGCAGGGCCTCGCGGACCAGTTCCTCCCAGTCCCCGCCCGGCTGGCAGCCGCCTCGGCCGAGCCCGGTGTCGGCCTTGAGCTGCACCCGCGCGGGCACCGCGGCCCGCCGGGCCGCCGCGACGACCTCCTCGAGGGCCCACATCCCGCTGACGGACACGTCGAGTCCGGCCTCGACGGCCTCCCGCCAGGGCCCGCCCGGCGTCCACAGCCAGCACATGATCCGCACGTCGTGCGGCAGTGCCGGGTCCGCGCGCAGGGCGAGGGCCTCCTGCGGGGTGGCGGTGCCGAGCCAGGTCGCGCCCGCCGCGACGGCCGCGCGGGCGCACGGAAGCGCGCCGTGACCGTAGGCGTCGGCCTTGACCACGGCCATGAGAGCCGCCCCGGGGGCCCGTTCGCGCAGTGCGCGGACATTGGCCCGCAGGGCGGCCAGGTCGATCTCGGCACGGGCCCGCGTCCCCGCGTCCCGCCGAGCAGCTGTCTCACTCATCGTGGCCCCAGTCTCTCAGAGCACCCGGCCCCCGCTTCCGCCACGGACCGCGACCCGGCCTCACTCGCTAGGGTGCCCGGCATGAGCATCATCGGGGTCGGGATCGACGTGGCCGAGATCGAGCGGTTCGGCGCGTCGCTGGAACGTACGCCGGCCTTGGCACGGCGGCTCTTCCTGGAGAGCGAGTTGCTGCTGCCCAGCGGGGAGCGCCGGGGCGTCGCCTCGCTCGCCGCCCGCTTCGCGGCGAAGGAGGCGCTGGCCAAGGCGCTGGGCGCGCCGGGCGGGCTGCACTGGACGGACGCGGAGGTGTACGTCGAGGACAGCGGGCAGCCGCGCCTGCGGGTGACGGGGACGGTGGCGGCGCGGGCGGCGGAGCTGGGGGTGGCGTCGTGGCACGTGTCCCTCAGCCATGACGCGGGGGTGGCGTCGGCGGTGGTGATCGCGGAGGGGTGATCCGGGCCGGTGGGGTCAGTTCCCCGTCGGCTGGACGCGGATGTGCATGCGCTCGCCCTGTGCTCCGTACAGGGCGATCCATTCGACGGGCCGGTCCCCCGCGTTGGCGATCCCGTGCGGGACACGGGTGTCGAACTCCGCCGTCTCACCGGCCGCCAGGACGAGGTCGTGGTCGCCGAGGGCGAGGAGCAGGCGGCCGGAGAGGACGTAGATCCATTCGTGGCCCTCGTGGGAGCCCTGTTCGGGACGCGGGGTCCACTCGGTGCGGGCGGTCGCGGGGGCGGGCAGGATCTGCTTGTACGCGTGCAGCCCGTCGTTGGGGTTGCGGGTGAGGGGGATCCAGGTCTGGCCGTGCCGGGTGAAGGGGCGCGGGTGGACGCGGGGGTCGCCGGTGCTGGAGCCGACCAGTTCGTCCAGGGGCAGCCGGTGCGCCCTGGCCAGCGGCAGCAGGTGCCGCAGCCCCGGCTCGCGCCGCCCCGACTCCAGCCGGGACAGGGTGGACACGGAGATGCCGGTGGCGGCGCCGAGCTGGGCCAGCGTGAGGCCGCGGGCCTGCCGGATGGCACGCAGGCGGGACCCCAGCGAGGTCATGACCTGTGCCGTCTCCTCGTCGCGGATGTCACCCATGCCACCCGTGTCACCCGTGTCACCCATGGAACTACTGTCCACCATCGCGGACGGCGGGCCGTGCGTGATGACGGTGCACGGGGAAGACTCGACGCCATGCGGACTGCGTACAGCGTGGAGACGGTCAGGAACGCCGAACGGGAGCTGATGGCACGGCTTCCCGAGGGGGCGTTGATGCAACGGGCGGCGGCCGGACTGGCCGCCGCCTGCGCCCAGGTGCTCGGCCGCGTGGCCGGCCGGGTCTACGGCGGCCGGGTGGTGCTGCTGGTCGGCAGCGGGGACAACGGGGGCGACGCCCTGTACGCCGGGGCGCGACTGGCCCGGCGGGGGGCGGGGGTGACGGCTGTGCTGCTCTCCCCAAAGCGGGCGCACGGCGGAGGGCTGGCGGCGCTGCGCCGGGCGGGCGGCCGGGTCGCGGAGAGCGCCGGTGCCCGGGTCCCGATCGAGCGGGCGGACCTGATCGTCGACGGCATCGTCGGGATCGGCGGCAAGGGCGGGCTGCGTGAGGAGGCGGTGCCGCTCGCGGACGCGGCGGCGCGGTCGCGGGCCTCCGTCGTCGCCGTGGACCTGCCGAGCGGGGTCGACGCGGACACGGGGCAGGTGCACGGGGCGGCCGTACGGGCCGACCTGACGGTGACGTTCGGGGCGCACAAGCCGGGGCTGCTGGTGGATCCGGCGCGGGAGTACGCGGGGTCGGTGCGGCTGGTGGACATCGGGCTGCCGCTGCCGGACGACGCGGCCGAACTGGAGGCGTTGCAGCACGCGGACGTGGCGCGGCTGCTGCCGGTGCCGGGGGCGGAGAGCGACAAGTACCGGCGGGGGGTCGTGGGCATCGCCGCCGGGTCGGCGCGCTATCCGGGTGCGGCCGTGCTCGCCGTCGCCGGGGCGCTGCGGGGCGGCGCGGGGGCGGTGCGCTACGTCGGTCCGGCCGGGGACGCGGTGATCGCGCGGTACCCGGAGACGCTCGTGTCGGACCAGGGGCCGAAGCGGGCGGGGCGGGTGCAGGCGTGGGTGGTCGGGCCGGGGGCCGGTGACGACGCCGGGACCGTGGCTCAGGTGCTGGCGGCCGAGGTGCCGGTGCTGGTCGACGCGGACGGGCTGCGGCTGGCGGACGCGGGGGCGGTGCGGGCGCGCACGGCGCCGACGCTGATGACGCCGCATGCCGGGGAGGCGGCGGCGCTGCTCGGGGTGGGGCGCGAGGAGGTCGAGGGGGCGCGGCTGGCCTCGGCGCGGGAGCTGGCGGGGCGGTACGGGGCGACGGTGCTGCTGAAGGGCTCGACGACGGTGGTGGCCGGGGCGGGGGGCGGGCCCGTGCGGGTCAACTCGACGGGAACGTCCTGGCTCGCCACGGCGGGCAGCGGGGACGTGCTGTCCGGGCTGGCGGGGTCGCTGCTGGCGGCGGGGCTGTCGGCGCGGGACGCGGGGAGTGTGGGGGCGTATCTGCACGGGCTGGCGGGGCGGTTCGCGGCGGAGGGGGCGCCCGTGGGGGCGCATGAGGTGGCGGGGGCGGTGGGGCGGGCCTGGCGGGATGTGCGGGGGGCTTTGTAGGGCGGCGCTTCGCAGGGCGGCGTTCTGCGGGAGCCGTGGGGCCGGGGCGGGGGGGGGGCGTGGGCTGCGGGGGTTCCCGGCGTCGGTGTGCGGGTGGCTGCACAGCCCGGCGGGGCGGGGGGCCTCCCCCACGCTCGGCTTCTCCCACACGGCCGGCTTCGCTCGCGCGGGAGGGGCCCATGAGCGGGAGGTGCCCCCCACCGCCCCGGGTGCCGCCCCATGGGGGTACCTCCCAGGCCGTTCAGGCACTGGGGGCACGACTGTCCGCGGCTACGCGGCCGGCGGCACTGCCCGCAGCCGGGGGGCGTCACTCCACCGTTACCGACTTCGCCAGGTTTCGGGGCTGGTCGACCTCGTTGCCCCGCGCCGTCGCCAGCTCGCACGCGAAGACCTGCAACGGCACCGTGGCCACCAGCGGCTGGAGCAGGGTCGGGGTGGCCGGGATGCGGACGAGGTGGTCGGCGTAGGGAACGACCGCCTCGTCGCCCTCCTCGGCGACGACGATGGTGCGGGCGCCGCGGGCGCGGATCTCCTGGATGTTGGACACGATCTTGTCGTGGAGGACCGAGCGCCCGCGCGGGGACGGCACGACCACGACGACCGGCAGGTCCTCCTCGATCAGCGCGATCGGCCCGTGCTTCAGCTCGCCGGCCGCGAAGCCCTCGGCGTGCATGTACGCCAGCTCCTTGAGCTTCAGGGCGCCTTCGAGGGCGACGGGGTGGCCGACGTGCCGGCCCAGGAACAGCACCGTGTTCTTGTGGGCGAGGGAGCGGGCCAGTTCCCGCACGGGCGTCATGGTCTCCAGGACCTGTTCGACGGCGGCGGAGATCCGGGACAGGTCGCGCACGACGTCGCGGATCTCGTCGCCGTACTTCGTCCCCCGCACCTGGCCGAGGTACAGGGCGACCAGGTAGCAGGCCACCAGCTGGGTGAGGAAGGCCTTGGTGGAGGCCACGGCGACCTCGGGGCCGGCGTGCGTGTAGAGGACGGCGTCGGACTCGCGGGGGATCGTCGAGCCGTTGGTGTTGCAGATGGCCAGCACCTTGGCGCCCTGTTCGCGGGCGTGGCGCAGGGCCATGAGGGTGTCCATGGTCTCGCCGGACTGGGAGATCGCGACGACCAGGGTCTGCTGGTCGAGGATCGGGTCCCGGTAGCGGAACTCGCTGGCCAGCTCCACCTCGCAGGGGATCCGCGTCCAGTGCTCGATGGCGTACTTGGCGATCAGCCCGGCGTGGAAGGCCGTACCGCACGCGACGACGACGACCTTGCCGACCTCCCGGAGCACGTCCGCGGGGATGCGCACCTCGTCCAGGCTCAGCGTGCCGGAGCCGTCGATGCGGCCCAGGAGGGTGTCGGCGATCGCCTGCGGCTGCTCGGCGATCTCCTTGAGCATGAAGGAGGCGTAGCCGCCCTTCTCGGCGGCCGAGGCGTCCCAGTCGACGTGGTAGGAGCGGACGTCGGCCGGGCTGCCGTCGAAGCCGGTGACCGTCACGCCGCCGGGACGCAGCTCCACCACCTGGTCCTGGCCCAGCTCGATGGCGTCCCGGGTGTGAGCGATGAAGGCCGCCACGTCCGAGGCGAGGAAGGCCTCGCCCTCCCCCACGCCCACCACGAGCGGCGAGTTCCGGCGCGCGCCGACGACCACGTCCGGCTGGTCCGCGTGCACCGCGACCAGCGTGAACGCGCCCTCCAGACGCCGGCACACCAGCCGCATCGCCTCGGCGAGGTCGGCGCAGGCGGAGAACTCCTCGGCGAGCAGGTGGGCGACGACCTCGGTGTCGGTCTCGGAGGCCAGCGCGTGGCCGCGCTCCTCCAGCTCGGCCCGCAGCGGCGCGAAGTTCTCGATGATGCCGTTGTGGACGACGGCCACCCGGCCCGCGTTGTCCAGGTGCGGATGGGCGTTGGCGTCGGTCGGCGCGCCGTGCGTGGCCCAGCGGGTGTGGCCGATGCCGGTCACGGCGCTCGGCAGCGGCCGCTCGGCCAGTTCCTTGTCCAGGTTGACCAGCTTCCCGGCGCGCTTGGCGGTGGCGAGGCCGCCGTCCGCGAGCACGGCCACACCCGCCGAGTCGTATCCCCGGTACTCGAGTCGCTTCAGCCCGGCCATCACGACGTCGAGCGCCGACTGTGACCCCACGTATCCCACGATTCCGCACATGACCGGCAGCCTACGATCAGATTCGATCGCGAACCGGCCTTCCCGTGCCCGAAATCGGAAATTCCCACCGGGGTACGAACGCCATCACCGGACCCGGCGTCAGCCGAGCTTGGCGACCTGCGCGTCCACGACGTCCATGGGGACCTCGAAGTCCGCGCCGCTCATCATGGACGAGAGGTTGGTGGCGCTGAAGGTGGCGAGCGTGTCGCCCTTGCGGACCACGATGACCTTCATGGGCGCGTTGGCGTCCTTGCCGATGTCCACGCCGAGGGTGGCGGCGAAGCCCTCGTCACCGCCCTCGGGGGCGTCGGTCGCGGCGACTTCGGCGACCCGCATCCTGTCGCTGCCCATGCTCGCGGTGAAGCCGCCGGCACACTTCTCGCCGGCCGTCTTCAGCTCCGTCAGCGCCTGCTCGGCGCCGCCGCCCGCGTACGAGGCGACGTTCAGCCTGATCATGTTCACCTGGATCTCGGTCATGTCCTGACCGTCCGGGCCCGAACCCTCGGAGAGCGTGTCCGTCTGCCCCTCCCAGGAGCGCTTCACCTCGGCACCCGGCTCACCCTGGGCCACCGCGGCGACGGCGAGCGCGACCGGCAGACAGGCCTTGTCGTCCGTGGAGACCTTGTCCCTGGCGACATCCTCCTCGGCCGGGATCCCGGTGGCGACTTCGCCGCTCTTGACGTCGGCCTGGGCGAGAGCGGCCTTCTCCAGTTCCGCGGCGCTCAGGGCGTCGCCCGCCGGGGCGGCCCGGTCCGGCTCCGCCTTGCCGTCGCCCGCCGGAGGGGACTGGTCCGACGTGGCCCTGGAGCCATCGCCACCTTCGCCGGACGACCCGCCGCAGGCGGTGACGAGCAGGGTCAGGGCGGCGGCCGAGGCCGCGAGGGCGGTGCGGCGAACAGCGGTCGTTCTCACGTCGGCACTCTTTCATCGGGGTGATGTCCGATCACGCGTCGGAACACGCGTCGGAACCACGTCGAGATCTGCCGGACGAGGCAGACGGGTTCCGCTCGAATTTGTGCACGATACAGACGGCAATCGCACTTGTGATCGATAACTAGCCATCCGTACCCGCCCGTAACCTCGGTGGAGGCGTCGATCAGCGGCGGACCGGCCGACGTGACACACCCCACCTGCCGCCCCGTTCGAACTCCGTTAACAATGGACTGTGATCTCTCCGGTCTCCTCGATGCCCCGGAGCGCCCACCGGCAACGGCCGGAGGCGACTCCCTACGTCGACCTCACCCGCCCCGAGTGGAGCGCGCTGCGCGACAAGACGCCGCTGCCGCTGACCGCCGAGGAGGTCGAGAAGCTGCGCGGCCTCGGTGACGTCATCGACCTCGACGAGGTCCGCGACATCTACCTCCCGCTGTCCCGGCTCCTCAACCTCTACGTCGGCGCCACCGACGGCCTGCGCGGCGCGCTGAACACCTTCCTCGGCGAACAGGGCTCCCAGTCCGGCACCCCGTTCGTCATAGGGGTCGCCGGCTCTGTCGCCGTCGGCAAGTCCACCGTCGCCCGCCTGCTCCAGGCACTGCTCTCCCGCTGGCCCGAACACCCGCGCGTGGAGCTGGTCACCACCGACGGCTTCCTGCTGCCCACGAAGGAGCTGGAGGCCCGGGGCCTGATGTCGCGGAAAGGTTTCCCCGAGTCCTACGACCGCCGGGCCCTGACCCGTTTCGTCGCGGACGTCAAGGCGGGCAAGGCGGAGGTGACCGCGCCCGTCTACTCCCACCTCATCTACGACATCGTCCCCGGCCAGAAGCTCTCCGTCCGCCGCCCGGACATCCTGATCGTCGAGGGCCTGAACGTCCTCCAGCCCGCGCTGCCCGGCAAGGACGGCCGCACCAGGGTCGGCCTGGCCGACTACTTCGACTTCAGCGTGTACGTCGACGCCCGCACCGAGGACATCGAGCGCTGGTACCTCAGCCGCTTCCGCAAGCTGCGCGAGACCGCCTTCCAGAACCCGTCCTCGTACTTCCGCAAGTACACCCAGGTGTCGGAGGAGGAGGCCCTCGACTACGCACGCACCACCTGGCGCACCATCAACAAGCCCAACCTGGTGGAGAACGTGGCGCCGACCCGCGGCCGGGCCACCCTCATCCTTCGGAAGGGGCCCGACCACAAGGTGCAGCGGCTGAGCCTGCGCAAACTGTGACGGCGCCCGTCCCAGCCGGTAGAAATGCCGGATGCTGCATCTGCGCCTGATCACCCCGGCCGACCGCACCGACGAGGTCGTCCACCTGATCGACCGGACGGTCGGCACCGCGCACCTGGTCGTCCTGCCGGGCGCCGCCCGCGACCCGGTGGGCGACGTGGTCATGTGCGACGTGGCCCGCGAGGCCGGCGACGAGCTCATCAACCGGCTCCGTTCCCTGGGCATCGACAGCCGCGGCGCCATCACGGCCGAGAACATCGACCTGTCGTTGTCCGAGCGTGCCGAGCGGGCGGAGCGGGACGCGCCGGGCGAGCCCGCCGACGCGGTGCTGTGGGAGCAGTTGGAGGAGGCGACGCACGAGGAGTCGACCCTCTCCATCACCTACATCGCCTTCATCACGCTGGCCACGATGATCGCGGCCTGCGGTGTGGTGCTCGACAACGCGGTCCTGATCGTGGGCGCGATGGCCGTCGGCCCGGAGTTCGGCCCGCTGGCCGGCATCTGCACGGCGATCGTCCAGCGGGCCCCGCGGCTGGCACTGCGCTCACTGATCGCCCTGCTGGCGGGGTTCGCGGTGGCGATGGCCGTGACGGTGGGTTTCAGCTGGGTCATGGACGGCTTCGGCCTCTTCAGCGAGAGCAAGCTGGACGCCGACCGTCCCAATACCGGTTTCGTCTACGCCCCGGACTGGTTCTCGTTCGTCGTGGCCCTCATCGCCGGAGTGGCGGGCACGCTGTCGCTGACCTCTGCCAAGTCGGGTGCCCTGGTGGGCGTCGCCATCTCCGTCACCACGGTCCCGGCCGCCGCGAACGCGGCCGTGGCCCTGAGCTTCGGCGACACCGGCCAGACGGTGGGCTCCAGCGAACAGCTCCTGCTGAACCTGGGCGGCATCATTCTGGCCGGCACCCTGACCCTGCTGGCCCAGAAGGCCCTGTGGGCGACCCAACGACGCCGGATGACGAAACCCGCCTAGGGGCGAGGAACTATCCCAGCGCCGACTTGACGGAATCCGCCAGCCGCCCCGCCACAGCCCGAGCCTGCTCGATGTCCGCCGCCTCGACCATCACCCGCACGAGCGGCTCGGTCCCGGAGGGACGCAGCAGCACCCGCCCGGTGCTCCCCAGCTCCCGCTCGGCCTCGGAGACCGCCGTGGCCAGCTCGGCAGAGCTCGTCACCCGCGACTTGTCCACGTCCGGCACATTGATCAGCACCTGCGGGAGCCGCTCCATGACGGACGCGAGGTCCCGCAGCGTACGCCCGGTCTGCGCCACCCGCGCCGCCAGCATCAGGCCGGTCAGCGTGCCGTCACCGGTCGTGGCGTGGTCGAGGATGATGACGTGGCCGGACTGCTCGCCGCCGAGCGCGTAGCCGTGCTCCTTCATCTCCTCCAGGACGTACCGGTCGCCGACCCCGGTCTGCGCGAACCGGATGCCCTCGCGCTCCATGGCCAGCTTGAAGCCCAGGTTGGACATGACGGTCGCGACGACGGTGTCGGAGCGCAGCGCGTCCCGCTCCCGCATCGCCAGCGCCAGCACGGCGAGGATCTGGTCGCCGTCCACCTCCGCGCCGGTGTGGTCCACGGCCAGGCAGCGGTCGGCGTCGCCGTCGTGGGCGATGCCCAGGTCGGCGCCGTGCTCGACGACGGCCGCCTTGAGCAGGTCGAGGTGGGTGGAGCCGCAGCCGTCGTTGATGTTGAGGCCGTCCGGCACGGCACCGATGGTGACGACCTCGGCCCCGGCCCGCGCGAACGCCTCGGGCGAGACCCGGTGGGCGGCGCCGTGCGCCTCGTCGAGGACGATCTTCAGCCCGTCGAGGCGGTTGGGCAGAACGCCGACGAGGTGGGCGACGTACTGGTCGAGCCCCTGGTCGTAGTCGCGGACGCGGCCGACGCCGGCGCCGGTCGGGCGGTCCCAGGGGGCGCCGGTGCGGTGGTCGGCGTAGACGGACTCGATACGGTCCTCCAGCTCGTCGGCGAGCTTGTGGCCGCCGCGGGCGAAGAACTTGATGCCGTTGTCGGGCATGGCGTTGTGGCTCGCGGAGAGCATCACGCCGAGGTCGGCGCCGAGTGCGCCGGTGAGATGGGCGACCGCGGGCGTCGGCAGCACGCCGACGCGCAGCACGTCCACGCCGGCGCTGGCCAGGCCCGCGACCACGGCGGCCTCCAGGAACTCCCCGGAGGCGCGCGGGTCCCGTCCGACCACGGCGGTCGGCCGGTGTCCGGCGAAGGTGCCCGCCTCGGCCAGTACGTGCGCCGCGGCGACGGAGAGACCGAGCGCCAGCTCGGCCGTCAGATCCGCGTTGGCGACACCGCGCACGCCGTCCGTGCCGAAGAGTCGTCCCACTTGTCCTCCTGAGGAAACGTCACGGACGGGAGCGCTGCCGGTGCGGCCCACGCAGCGGGCCCCCGTCGTCCCGGGCGCGCGCCGCCCGGCCATCCGATCACATGAGCCTTAGAACGTCTTGTGCCGTTATACGCCCAACGGCTGGGATAAACGAACGCCCCGGCAGCACAGTGGCGTGCCGCCGGGGCGTTCGGAGTACAGGCAGGCGCGGCTTAGCGCTTGCTGTACTGCGGAGCCTTGCGGGCCTTCTTCAGACCGGCCTTCTTGCGCTCGACCGCACGGTCGTCGCGCTTGAGGAAGCCGGCCTTCTTCAGCGGACCGCGGTTGTTGTCGACGTCGGCCTCGTTCAGGGCGCGGGCGACACCGAGACGGAGCGCACCGGCCTGGCCGGAGACACCGCCACCGGCGATGCGGGCGATGACGTCGTAACGGTCGTCCAGCTCGAGCACCTTGAAGGGCTCGTTGACCTCCTGCTGGTGCACCTTGTTGGGGAAGTAGTCCTCAAGGGTGCGGCCGTTGATCTTCCACTTGCCGGTGCCCGGGACGATCCGGACACGGGCGATGGCGTTCTTGCGACGGCCCAGGCCGGCGGCCGGCTGGGGCTCGCCGAAGGCGGAGGCCATGGACTCCGAGGTGTACTCGCCCTCGACGGGGACCTCGGACTCGGTGGTGTAGCTGTCGATGTCGATCTCTTCGAGCGGCTGCTCGGCAGTGGTCTCGGCCACGATGCTCCTCAGATTCTCTTCAGTCTTAGGGGGTGGCCGGACTTACTGCGCGACCTGGGTGATCTCGAACGGCTGCGGCTGCTGCGCGCCGTGCGGGTGCTGGTCACCCTTGTAGACCTTCAGCTTCGAGAGCATCTGACGGCCCAGGGAGTTCTTGGGGAGCATGCCCTTGATGGCCTTCTCGACGGCCTTCTCCGGGTTCTTGTCCAGCAGCTCGTCGTAGCGCACCGAGCGCAGGCCGCCCGGGTAGCCGGAGTGGCGGTACGCCATCTTCTGGGTCCGCTTGTTGCCGGAGAGGTGCACCTTGTCGGCGTTGATGATGATGACGAAGTCACCAGCGTCGACGTGCGGCGCGTAGATCGGCTTGTGCTTGCCACGCAGCAGGGTGGCGGCGGTCGTGGCGAGACGACCCAGGACGACGTCCTGAGCGTCGATGACGTGCCACTGGCGCGTCACATCGCCGGGCTTGGGGCTGTACGTACGCACGGTTCGTAGCCTTCGCTTCTTCAGTGAATGGTCCTGACAAGGTCACCGAAGACGATCACGACAGCCCTGACCGCACCGCGGTGACGCAAACCGCGTGCTGGTCGCTGGTCATCGGTCCCGGTGGACCGGTGTAAGGGCCCCTCACGTGAGAATGAGCAAGCCAATACACATACGACTGTGCAGAGTACCCGGGGTGGCACAGCCTGGTCAAAACGGAGCCGCGGCGGCCTGCGCCCTCCTCGCCCCGGCCCCGGGGCGCACCTCGTCGTCCTCGGCCTCCCGCCCCGGGTTCGCCTGCCGGGCGACCGTCACCGCCAGCACACACAGCGTGAACGCGTCCCGGAAGGCCCGCCGCTTCTCCGACTCCAGCCAGGGCCAGGTCACCCCGGGCACCTGGGGCACCAGGGAGATCCAGAACCAGACCACGCGGGCCGCCGAGCCGGCGTACGGCAGTCCGGCGAGCAGCAGCGGCAGGACGACCAGGAGGTAGTGGTCGTAGGAGGGCCGGGAGACGAGGAAGGCCGCGAGCATCAGGCCCGCGCCGGTCTCCGCGAGCCGCAGCGGCCCGGGATCGGCGCGGCGCCAGCGGACGTACGCGCACAGCACCCCGGCCCCGGCCGCCGCCACCCCCACCGCCTGGGCGAGCGCCTCCGGCACTCCGAGCCGGGGCAGTACGGCCGCCGGGGACGCCTCGTACAGCCGGACGAAGCCGTCGTCGCCGTGCAGGAGGAAGGGCAGGGTGCGGGTGAAGAAGCCGGCCGGGTCGGGCATCAGCAGCGCCGCCGCGCCGGAGGCGAGCGCGGGCAGGGCCACGGCCGTCGCCAGCGCCCGCCACCGCCCGGCGAACACGAAGAGCAGGACCACGGGCGCGAGCAGCGGCTTGAGCGCCACCGCCGCGCCGATCACCACCCCGGCCGCCGTCCACCGCCCCCGGCTCGCCAGCAGCAGGGACAGCGGCAGGGCCACGGCCGCCGTCACCGTCCAGTTGCCGAGCCGCACCAGGTGCCCGAACGGTGCGAAGCCCGCCGCGAGCCCGGTGAGCCCGAGTACCGCGAGCCTGCTGCCGAGCGGCACCCGGTGCAGCCGCAGCGCGCACGCCCAGCCCACCGCCAGCAGGGCGGTCACCGCGCACGGCACCAGCCACCGCAGTACCGCACCGGGCAGCATCGCCTGCGGTGCGGCGGCCAGGACCGCGCTCGGGAGGTAGAGGAAGTGCGGATCGTCGTACGGGGAGCCGCCGGCCAGCCAGGTCCGGGCGGCCCGCACGACGATCGCGTTGTCCATCCCCCCGCCCGAGGTCGCCCGTGCCGCGTGCCCCGCGCACGCCGCCAGCACCGCCAGGAGCACCGCCCACAGCGGCCCGCCCGCCGGTCGCACCAACCACCCGGAGATGTCGCTTTTGCCCGTCCGCATGGACGGAACGCTAGGGCTTGCGGGGCCTCAGGAGCCGCACCAGCACGCCGCACGGCCCGTCTAAGATGCCGCCCATGAGCTTTGGGCAGGGGGGACCTCAGTCGCAGTGGGATCCCTGGAAACCGCAATCGCAGCAGCCGTCCCAGCAGCCCTGGAACAGCGGTCAGGGCGACAACACCCCTGACTGGGCCGCCCTCGCCGAGGCCTCCGAGGCCCGCGCCAAGCGCCGCCGGCTGCTCTTCATCGGCGGCGGCGCCCTGGCCACCGTGGCGATCGCCAGCGCCGTCGCCGTGGCCGTGGTCTCGGCGAACGGCTCCGGGCAGGCGTCGGACGCCCCCTCCTCGCGGCTGCCCGCCACGGCGGACATACCCAGCGCGTCGGCCACCGCCCCCTCGTTCGCGCCGACCAGCGCCCCGCCCCCGCTGGACCCCAAGGACTTCATCTCCAGCGTCAAGAAGGACAAGGCCCCGCTCAGCCCCGACGCGCTCTTTCCCGGCACCCAGCTCACCATGAGCGGGACGGTCTACAGGAAGGGCCCGACGGCGGACACCCGCACCTGCGGCTCCGCCGCCCAGAAGACGCTGCCGAAGGTCCTCACCGACAACGACTGCACCCGCATGATGCGGGTCACCTACACCCAGGGCGACGTGGCGGTGACGGTCGGCGTGGCCGTCTTCGACACCGAGGCGCAGGCCGTCAGGGCCAAGCAGCAGGCCGACAAGAAGAGCATCATCCGCTCCCTGTCCGGCGGCGGCGTGAAGTCCTTCTGCACCGGCGCCGTCTGCCGCTCCACGACCAACTCCTACGGCCGCTACGCCTACTTCACCGTCGCCGGCTTCACCGACGGCAAGGACGTGACGGAGAAGACCACCGAGGTGTTCAAGGCCGGCGACGACCTGGCCGAGTTCGCCTTCCGCCAGATCCACCGCCGCGGCGAGGCCCAGGCGTCGGCGGCGGCCCAGGCGGGCTGACCGCCGCCCGGTCAGTCACTCCCCGCGAGGGTGTTCACGTGACTCGTGCCCGCGGCGGCGTAGCCGGCCGCGGCCTTCGCCGCGTCGTCCGCGGAGACGACCTGGCCGGACATGAGGTAGACCCAGTCGACCTTCATCTCCCAGGAACGCTCCCCCTTGAAGGGGAGGTCGATGAACCAGTTGCTGAAGTTGATGCTCATCGGCTCGCGCGGGAGGTACTTCTTCCCACTGGTGAACAGCGTTTCGCCGTCCACCGAGTAGGTGACCTTGCCGTCGGCCGCGGTCATGGCCAGGGTGTGCCAGCCGCCGAGCTTCAGCTGGTGGGGCTCGGTGACCCGGTCGCCCTCTTCGCTGTTGCGCCAGCTGGTGGTGTCGAGAAGCGGGCCGTAGCGGCCCCAGCCGCCGTTCGCCATGTACTCGAAGTCGAGTTCGCTGTACTTCTCCGACTTGTGGTCCGGCGAGATGGCGAAGACGGACTGGGAAGCGTGATCACCGTCCTCGCCGGTCACCGGTTCGTCGGTGAAGTACACGCGGGCGACGAATGTGCCTTCGCGGAACACCGGACGCACGGTGTGGAATTCGGACTGCACCGTTCCCTTCGCGGTGCCGTCGGTACGGGCCTCCAGCCGCAGCGCCTGCCCGCCGTCACCGTTCTCGCCGGCGGGGAACGTGACCCCCTTCGCCGACCACGAGTCCTCGACGCCCGGGCCGCCCGCACCGTCACGCACCTCCCAGCCGTTGGCGGCGAGCGCCGGGTCGTCGGGGCCCGTGTAGGCGAAGTCGTCGAAGAGGAGCCCGTCGGGCGGCCGCACCGCTTCGGCGGGGGCTGCGGCGTTCGCGCGCTCCCCTGACCCCGCGGTCTCCCCCTGCGGCCCCTCGCCCCACGCCTGGGCCCCGTCCAGGTAGGCCGTGACCCGCTCGGACTCCTGGTACGACGTCTTCTCCGCGTCGAACGAGTAGTCGTCCGACTGGTCCAGCTTCTTGTGGTCGACGCGGTACAGCTGGAGCCCGATCGCCTGGGTCGTCCCACCGGGCTTCAGGGTGCCGGCCTCGCCCGTGAAGCCGATCTGCAGATAGCGGTCGGCCTTCGGACCGGCCTTCCGCGCGGCGGCCGTGTGCAGGGTGACCTTGGAGCAGTCGAGGGACGTCTGCACGCAGTTGGCCGCGAACTGGGCACCGTCGTCCGCGGTGTAGTGGTACCGGACGGTGACGTCGGCGAGGTCTACCGCCTCACCGGACGTGTTGATGACTTCCAGCCACGGTTTGGCGGCGTCCGTCACCGTCGGGCCTTCGGCGGTGCGGTAGCGGACGGTCAGGGCTGTGGACTCCCCGTCCGACGGCCACCATCGATAGGCGGCCGCACCAGCGGCGGCCAGGAGGACCACCGCAAACATAGTGATAAGAGCCTTTCGCCCTTTACCAGAAGATTTACTGCGATGGGACACGGAATACCCCAGATTCCACGGGCGGCTGTCGAGCGAATCTTAGGCACACGCTCACTTGGCCCTCACAACTAACCCCATCCCCCCACATGCGTGACCTTCCTCACGCCGAAATAGCACAACCCCTGCCGTGATTGCCTGAATTGATCGGATTCACAAACCGATGACGGATAACGGGCGACTAACCCCGTGTCCAATTTGCGTCGGATACCCCCACTAGTAGGGACCTGCTCAAGCACTCAAGAGTCGGACATGCTTGCGGTATCTTCACAAGCGCATTCGCACTGCCCACAGAGAGTGGGTCTGTCGCCTCAAAAGAAAACAGGGTGGGGGGATCGCCTTGTCCGTCATCGACACGGGCCACGACCGGGCTGACTCGCAGCCGGCGGCTCGAAGCCGTCACCGAAGAGGCCGCGGCGGAAACGTCCGCGCCGCCCCCACCACGACCACCATGGTCTACGAGACCGTCGTCCTGGTTCCCGCGAGGAACGAGGAGGTCGGGGTCTTCACCTCTCTCGAGTCCCTGTCCCAGCAGACCCGCCGGCCCGACCTGATCGTCGTGGTGGTCAACAACTCCACCGACCGCACCGAGGACTACGCGCTCCAGTTCGCCGAAGACGAGAGCACGCCGCCGACCGTCGTGCTGAACTTCCCGGACAACCCCCACAAGAAGGCCGGCGCCCTCAACTACGGCCTGAGCTGGCTCAGGCAGTCCGTCGGCGGCCGCCTCAACGGCCGCGTCGGCCACATCCTCGTCATGGACGCCGACACCGAACTGCACTCCCGGTTCATCGAGCGCGCCCGCAACGTCATCTCGTCCGATCCCGAGATCGGCGGTGTCAGCGCGGCCTGCCTCGGCCGTACCGACCTGTGGCGGAGCCCCTGGCAGCGGTTCCTGCTCGGCATGCAGATCATCGAGTACGGCCGGGCGGCCAACTCGCGCTTCCGCAAGGACGTCCACACCATGTCGGGCGCCGGCTCCTTCTACCGCGCCGAGGCCCTGCAGGGCCTGATCGACTGGCGCGGCGAGGTGTTCTGGGAGGACCACCGCAACCTCGTCGAGGACTACGAGACCACGCTGGCGCTCAAGGAGTCCGGCTGGAAGGTCACGGCCAATCAGCTGTGCATCGCCTACACCGACCTCATGCCCACCCTGCGCGAGCTGGTCCAGCAGCGCGAGCGGTGGAGCCGGGGCACCGTGGACGCACTGCGCCGCCGTGGCTGGACCAAGTTCACCTGGCACTCCATCATCACGATGATCCTGGGTCTGTTCGGCTTCTCGTACATCTTCATCTGGGGGGCCCGCCAGCTCCTCGCCGCGGCCCAGTACAGCCTGAACACACACCCGCTGCTGTGGGCCCTGCTCGCCTTCTGGATCATCTATCCCGCGATGCGGGTACGGAATCTGGGCTGGAAGGCGATGCTCGTCGAGGCCCTGCTCATCCCCGAGTTGGTCTACACCGTCGTACGCGCCTACTGGCTCGTGTCATCCATCCTCAAGTCCTACGTGACGCGTGTGTCCGCCTGGAAGTAGAAGAATGAACACCCTCAGAGGCCTCGGGGCCTGCGCGGTCCTCGCGGGCATCGCCTATACCGTCACGAAGGTCACCCAGGTCGAGATCGTCGTCATCGGCTTCACGTGCCTGGCCGTCACCCTCACCGTGCTGGGCTGGATACTCTCCGTCAAGCGGAGCCGGCATGACCGCCGGGCGGCCGGCGGCGGCAGGCGGGCGCGCCGCTCCTGACCGCACGCCGCACACCTTCGAACGCCGGGGGCGCCGCACAGATCCTGTGCGGCGCCCCCGGCGTCGTGTCAGGTGTAGTGCGCCATCGCCTCCTGCACCGTCAGTACCTCGATGCCCCGCTTGTCGATCTCGCGCATCAGGAGTTCGAGGCCCTGGGTGCTCAGTTCCGTGTTCACCGTGGGAACGCCCTGGACGATCCGGTGCAGACACAGGATGAGCCAGTCGCCGCCGCGCGCACAGCGGTCCAGCGCGCCGCCCGCCTCGATCACGTCGGCCAGCGTCTCACCGCCGATCTTCTTCCCGTCGTTGATCCCGGTCAGCGCCTTGAGCCGGTACGGCATCGCCGGGGCGAAGCTCTCGGTCGTCTCGGAGATGATGGAACGCGCGGTGGTGAAGTGCCGGGCGGCCAGCATGTCGACGGGCACACCGTCGCGGGTCTTCCCGAACGCCCCGTGCGGGTAGGCGAAGTGCTCGCTGGTGAAACCGCGGGCGACCAGCCACTCGCGCAGCTTGCGGAAGTCGTCGTCGACCTCCTCCGCGGTCAGTTCCGGGTAGCTCGCCTCATGGGCCTTGAGCGAGTAGGCGTGTCCGGCCATCTCCCAGCCGGACGAGTCCTGCAGGGAACGCATCTGCCCGATGCTCATGAAGGGCTCGGTGTCTATCGCGTCGGCGATGTTGTAGAGCGTGCCGGGCATCTGGTACCGGTCCATGACCGGTCGGGCGAAATCGTGCACCGAGCCGTGCGAGTCGTCGAAGGTGATCGAGACGACGCCCTTGGGAAAGACGTCCGTGGTGTCCGGCACCACCTCGACGGCCTGGAGGCGGTATGTGACCGGCCCCTTCCCGTCGTCGTACACGGCGAACGACATGTCGGTGAAGCCGGACCGGTCCGACGGCTCACCGCGCGACGACAGCTCGTAGTCGCCGCCCGCCCCGGCGACGTCCGCCCACTGCAGGTGGACGGTGACCCAGTCCCCCGACTGCACGTAGTTGGTGCCCTCGGCCGCGTGGTAGTGGAAGGTCCAGCTGAAGTTGTCCGCCAGTTTCCGGCTGCCCAGGTAGAACTCCATCCGCTCCAGACGGGCGACGTCCTCCACCTGGAAGACGAGACGGAGCATCTTCCCCTTGAGACTCATCGGTTCCATGCCGGTACGGCGTACGAAGGACTGGACACCGTCACCGCGCGTGGTGACCCGGTATGAGCGGTCGCCCCGGGTGAAGACCTCGGCGTCGGAGTCGGAGGACGCGGTGCCCTCGCCGCCGGCCGACCACTCGTGCCCTTCCTGGAACTGCTCGCTCCAGGTCGCCCGCCGGTACCGCGGGCGGCGTCCGCTCGGGGCGTACGTCGGCGGAGTCAGGTTCTTGGCACTCCCGCCCACCCCGAGATCGACGGCCCCGGTGGCGCTCTCCGCCGACGCGGGCAGGATCAGGTCCTTGCCCGCCACCCCCGCGGCCACGCCGCCGGCCGTCAGCAGACCGCCGAGCCCCAGCAGGCCGAGCGCCGAACGCCGGCCCACCTTCGCCCTGGAATCCCGTTCGGCGGACGCCGACGCCGAGTGCTTTCTGGCTCTGGACAAAGTGGCTCCCCGGCTCACAGCGGATCCGGCCACGCACGACAACACCGGACGGCCGCTCCCCATGGGCGCGTCCGGTGGCAGGACAGGTGTCGGAACAGGCAGTCGTGGCGGCCCGACGGCCTCGCCGTCCCCCAGCACCCCACCGGCGGACATTCCGGTGGTTGATGTGAACGAGGCGTCGTCGAACAGCAGTCTAGCGGGGCACACCCGTCCCGCACCGCGCGTTCAGCAGCAGCCGCTCCCCGGCAGCGTCCTCTTGTTCCGCGCCTCCAGGTTGCGTGCCGCCAGCATGTCGTCGGCGGGATAGCCGACCTCCTCGAGGGTCAGCCCGTGCGGCCGGACCACGTGGACGGCGGAATCCCGTACGCCCGCCGCGAGCACCTTGGCCGGCCAGTCGGGCGTGCGGTGGCCGTCGCCGACGAAGAGCAGGGCGCCGATGAGCGAGCGCACCATGTTGTGGCAGAAGGCGTCGGCACGGACGGTGGCGGTGATGATCCCGTCGTCGCCGCGGACCAGGCTCAGCTCCTGGAGGGTCCGGATGGTCGTGGCCCCCTCCCGCCTCTTGCAGTAGGCGGCGAAGTCGTGTTCTCCCAGCAGCCCGCGGGCGGCCTCGTTCATGGCCTCCACGTCGAGCGGCCAGTCGTGCCACAGGACGTGCCCGCGCAGCAGCGGGTCGACACCACCGGGGTTGTCGGTGACGCGGTACGCGTAGCGCCGCCAGACGGCGGAGAACCGGGCGTTGAATCCGGGCGGCGCCTCGCGCAGAGCCCAGACCCTGACATCCCGTGGCAGCCTCCCGGCGAGCCGCTTGAGCAGCTTCACGTGGTGCTCGGCCCACACCTCGCGCTCCAGATCGACGTGCGCGACCTGCCCCCGGGCGTGCACGCCCGCGTCGGTCCGCCCGGCCACGGTCAGGTCGTACGTCCGCCCGGACCGCGTGACCGTCCGCAGCGCCTCCTCGATCTCCCCCTGCACGGTCCGCCGCCCACCGGCCTGCTTGGCCCACCCGGAGAACTCGGACCCGTCGTAGGAAAGATCCAGCCGCACCCGCACGAATCCGGCCTGTACTTCGTCACTCACCCAAAGATCCTCTCACCCACACGAAAGCGGGCCCGCCCCTCGAAAGGAACGGACCCGCAACGCCCTGAAGGGGCGCGGGGAACTGCGCGGCCGGCCACCACGAACCCGCGGCCGCCGACGCACAGTCCCCGGCAGAACGCTTACGCGTCCTTGGACTCCTCGGCGGGAGCCTCGTCGGCCTTGGTCGTGTCGACCTTGGCCTCGGCAGCCTCGGTGCCCTCGGCGTCCTTGGCCGCACGCTTCGTCGCGGCCTCGGCCTCGCCGGTGGCCTCCTGCGCCACGGTCAGCGCCTCGACCAGCTCGATGACGGCCATGGGCGCGTTGTCGCCACGGCGGTTACCGATCTTGGTGATCCGGGTGTAACCACCGGGACGGTTCTCGTAACGCGGGCCGATCTCGGTGAAGAGCGTGTGGACGACGCTCTTGTCCGTGATCACCTGGAGCACCTGACGGCGGTTGTGAAGGTCGCCCTTCTTCGCCTTGGTGACCAGACGCTCGGCGTACGGACGCAGCTTGCGCGCCTTCGCCTCGGTGGTGGTGATCCGGCCGTGCTCGAAGAGGCTCTTCGCGAGGTTCGCGAGGAGCAGCTTCTCGTGCGCGGCGCTGCCGCCCAGACGGGCACCCTTGGTGGGCTTCGGCATGGTGTTTCTCCTAGGTGTCTGCCCCGGCCGTATCAGGTACCGGAGTCAGTATCCGAGCAGGCGGTCGCCTGTCGGAGATCCGGGGCGCCTTTTCACACGCCCCGGAGCGTCCGCGCCCCAGAGGGGCGCGGGGCGGTGTCGACATGCGACTCCGTCGCGTGGGCGCGACCAGCCACAACCGAACCGCAGCCGAGAACCGATCAGTACTGCTCGGTCTCCACGAAACCGGCGTCCGCGTCGTCGTCGGCGCCGAAGGCGTCCGCCGCGGCGGTCGGGTCGAATCCGGGCGGGCTGTCCTTCAGGGCCAGGCCCATACCGGCCAGCTTCGCCTTGACCTCGTCGATGGACTTCGCACCGAAGTTGCGGATGTCCAGGAGGTCGGCCTCGGAGCGAGCAACCAGCTCACCCACGGAGTGGATGCCCTCGCGCTTGAGGCAGTTGTACGACCGAACGGTGAGCTCCAGCTCCTCGATCGGCAGCGCCAGGTCGGCGGCGAGCGCGGCGTCCGTCGGGGACGGACCCATGTCGATGCCCTCGGCGTCGATGTTCAGCTCGCGGGCGAGGCCGAACAGCTCGACCAGCGTCTTACCGGCGGAGGCCATGGCGTCACGCGGACGCATCGCCTGCTTGGTCTCGACGTCGACGATCAGCTTGTCGAAGTCGGTGCGCTGCTCGACACGCGTGGCCTCGACCTTGTACGTGACCTTGAGAACCGGCGAGTAGATCGAGTCGACCGGGATGCGCCCGATCTCCTGACCGACCTGCTTGTTCTGCACGGCGGAGACGTAGCCGCGACCGCGCTCGACGGTCAGCTCCATCTCCAGCTTGCCCTTGCCGTTGAGCGTGGCGAGGACGAGGTCGGGGTTGTGCACCTCGACACCGGCCGGCGGCGCGATGTCGGCGGCGGTGACCAGACCCGGGCCCTGCTTGCGCAGGTACATCACGACCGGCTCGTCGTGCTCCGAGGAGACGACCAGCTGCTTGATGTTGAGGATCAGGTCGGTGACGTCCTCCTTGACGCCCGGCACGGTGGTGAACTCGTGCAGGACGCCGTCGATGCGGATGCTGGTGACAGCAGCGCCGGGGATCGACGACAGGAGGGTGCGGCGGAGGGAGTTGCCGAGGGTGTAGCCGAAGCCCGGCTCCAGCGGCTCGATGACGAACCGGGAGCGGAACTCGTCGACGACCTCTTCGGTCAACGAGGGACGCTGAGCGATCAGCATGTGGTGATCCTTCAGTCAGGGGCGCCCGCTATTTGACGCCCGACTAGTACTGCAAGGGTACGGGCGATACGGCCCGAAAGAGCCGTACCGCCCGAAAACCCTGGTGAAGCAGGTGAAGCGAGATCAGACGCGACGACGCTTCGGCGGACGGCAGCCGTTGTGCGGGGTGGGCGTGACGTCCTGGATGGAGCCGACCTCGAGGCCGGTCGCCTGCAGGGAGCGGATGGCGGTCTCACGACCGGAACCCGGGCCCTTGACGAAGACGTCGACCTTGCGCATGCCGTGCTCCTGCGCGCGGCGGGCAGCCGACTCGGCGGCCATCTGCGCGGCGAACGGCGTGGACTTCCGGGAGCCCTTGAAGCCGACGTGGCCGGCGGAGGCCCAGGAGATCACGTTGCCGGTCGGGTCCGTGATGGACACGATCGTGTTGTTGAACGTGCTCTTGATGTGCGCGTGGCCGTGAGCGACGTTCTTCTTTTCCTTGCGGCGCACCTTCTTGGTCGCGCCCTGACGTCCCTTGGGGGGCATGTCGTTCTCCTACGGGAGGTGGTCGGTCCTACAGCGAAGACCGCTGGACGGCGAGTCCGCTGTGGACTACTTCTTGCCCGGCTTCTTCTTGCCGGCGATGGCGCGACGCGGGCCCTTGCGGGTACGGGCGTTCGTGCTGGTGCGCTGACCGCGGACGGGCAGACCGCGACGGTGACGGAGACCCTGGTAGGTACCGATCTCGACCTTGCGGCGGATGTCGGCCTGGATCTCGCGACGGAGGTCACCCTCGGTCTTGATGTTGTTGTCGACGTACTCGCGGATCGCGACGAGCTGCTCCTCGGAGAGATCCCGAACACGGGTGTTCGGGTCCACGCCGGTCGCGGCGAGCGTCTGCTGCGAGAGGGTCCGGCCGATGCCGAACACGTAGGTGAGGGCGATCTCCACGCGCTTTTCGCGCGGGATGTCAACACCGGAAACGCGTGCCATTCAATGGCTCCAGTTGATTGTCGGAGGTCTTCCGCAGAACCGGATCCCGGCCGCCGGCACCTTCTCTTTCAAAGGCTTGGTACGGCTCGGGTCCCCGGCCTCCGAACCGGGGGTGTCAGGCGTCTTCCGCCCGGGTCCTGCGTATGAACATGTTCAGCTCGCGTCGCGCGAAGTCATGCGAATCGCGGAGGGAACGGTCAGGCGTCAGCCCTGGCGCTGCTTGTGGCGCGGGTTGTCGCAGATGACCATGACCCGACCGTGACGGCGGATCACCCTGCACTTGTCGCAGATCTTCTTGACGCTCGGCTTGACCTTCATGGGTGTGAGGTTCTCCGGGTCAGTTGCCGGCGGACCCGCGCGCGAGGCGCACGGGGCGTGGGCAAGATCTACTTGTACCGGTAGACGATCCGGCCACGCGTCAGGTCGTACGGAGACAGCTCCACCACGACCCGGTCGTCAGGGAGGATGCGGATGTAGTGCATGCGCATCTTGCCGCTGATGTGTGCCAGGACCTGGTGGCCGTTCTGGAGCTCCACCTTGAACATGGCGTTCGGAAGAGACTCGACGACAGTGCCTTCGATCTCGATGGCACCTTGCTTCTTGGCCACGCTTCGCCCTTCGAATCGACTACCTTGATCGACTCCCGTGCGTTGTAGCATTCGCATGCGGACATGCGGGTGCACCAGAGCCGACGAGTCAGTCTACGTCAGCAAACCCGGAAAGGCGAAACGGGGAAGTCTGCCCCGGATACCTGATCGCTATGCGAGGGGGCCGGGAGCGGCGGTGACGCGCAGCACGCCGCCCCCCGCGGGCTCGGCGCCGAGGGGTATCTCACAGGCTTCGAGCGGCTGCGCCGGCCTCCGACCGGCGGTCCCGGCTCCCCACCGGCCTCACGCCAGCGGATCCGGCGCCGCCGTGATCCCCAGCTCCGCCAGCTTCGCCCGACCCCCGTCGACCGCCGTCAGCACCAGCGGACCCTCCTCCGTCAGGGCCACCGAGTGCTCCCAGTGGGAGGACCAGGTGCCGTCCGTCGTGATGACGGTCCAGTCGTCCTCGAGGACCTCCGTGCGCGGGGTGCCGAGGGAGACCATCGGCTCGATGGCCAGGCAGAAGCCGGGGACCAGCTTGGGACCCTTGCCGCGCTTGCGGTCGACGTAGTTCAGCAGGTGCGGGTCCATGTGCATCTCGGTGCCGATGCCGTGGCCGCCGTAGTCCTCGATGATCCCGTACTTGCCGCCGCCGGGCTTCGGCTGGCGGCGGATGTACGTCTCGATGGCCCGGGAGACGTCGACCAGGCGGTTGCCCTGCTTCATCGCCGCGATGCCCGCCCACATCGACTCCTCGGTCACCCGGGAAAGCTCCACCAGCTCCGGGGAGTGACCGGAACCGACGAAGGCCGTGTAGGCGGCGTCGCCGTGCCAGCCGTCGATGATCGCGCCGCAGTCGATGGAGATGACGTCGCCGTCCTTGAGGACCACGTCGTCGGAGGGGATGCCGTGGACGACGACCTCGTTCACGGACGTGCAGATGGTCGCGGGGAAGCCGCCGTAGCCCAGGAAGTTCGGCTTGGCGCCGTGGTCCGCGAGTACCTTGCGGGCGACCTGGTCCAGGTCCCTGGTCGTGGCGCCGGGCACGGCGGCCTCGCGCGTGGCCGCGTGGATGGCGGCGACGACCAACCCCGCCTCACGCATCTTGGCGATCTGCTCGGGGCTCTTGATCTGCACCATGGGGACTGCGGCCTTTCTGGACCGGTGGGGACGGGCACACGTTCCGGCAGGGTTCCCGGGAACGCTTCCAACGATACGGGGCGGGGTCCACCCACCCCACACAGCTCAGCCGCGGCCCCCGGGCGAGGGACCGCGGCTGCAGCCGGAGTGACGAACTACTGGTCGCGCTTGAGCGCCTCCAGCGCGCGGCCCGTGACCTCGTTCACCGGTCCCGTCGCCGCGATGGTGACGACCAGGCCCTGCGCCTTGTAGTAGTCGATGATCGGCTCGGTCTGCGTGTGGTAGACCTCCAGCCGCTTGCGGACCGTCTCCTCCGAGTCGTCGTCCCGCTGGTACAGCTCGCCGCCGCAGACGTCGCAGACGCCTTCCTGCTTCGGCGGCGTGTACGTCACGTGGAAGACGTGCGCGGAGTCGTTGCGGCAGACGCGCCGGCCGGCGATCCGCTTGACGACCTCGTCCTCGGGAGCCTCGAGGTCCAGCACCGCGTCGAGCTTCATGTCCTCGGTCTCGAGCAGCTCGTCCAGCGCCTCGGCCTGCGACACGTTGCGCGGGAAGCCGTCCAGCAGGAAGCCGCCCTCGGCGTCGGGCTGCTCCATGCGGTCCTTCGCCATGGCGATGGTGACCTCGTCGGGTACGAGGTTGCCGGCGTCCATGTAGGACTTCGCGAGCTTGCCCAGCTCGGTCTGCTGGCTGATGTTCGCGCGGAACAGGTCGCCCGTGGAGATGTGCGGGATGTGCAGCGTCTCGGCAAGGCGGGTGGCCTGCGTACCCTTCCCAGCACCCGGCGGCCCGACGAGGACGATTCGCATCAGCGGAGGAACCCTTCGTAATTGCGCTGCTGGAGCTGGCTCTCGATCTGCTTCACCGTCTCGAGACCGACACCCACGATGATCAGGATGCTGGTCCCGCCGAACGGGAAGTTCTGGTTTGCCCCGAAACCGGCCAACGCCATTGTCGGTACGAGAGAGATCAGGCCCAGATACAGCGAACCCGGCCAGGTGATCCGGTTGAGTACGTAGCTCAGATACTCAGCGGTCGGTCGGCCAGCCCGGATGCCCGGGATGAACCCACCATACTTCTTCATGTTGTCCGCGACTTCCTCGGGGTTGAACGAGATGGCCACGTAGAAGAAGGCGAAGAAGACGATCAGGAGGAAGTACAGCACGATGTGCGGCGCGGCCTCGGGGTCGGCGAGGTTCTGCTGGATCCAGGTGGCCCAGCCCGCGGTCGAGCCGGAGAACTGGACGATCAACGCCGGGATGTAGAGCAGCGACGAGGCGAAGATGACGGGGATGATGCCCGCCTGGTTCACCTTGAGCGGGATGTACGTCGACGTACCGCCGTAGGAACGGCGGCCGATCATGCGCTTCGCGTACTGCACCGGGATGCGGCGCTGGGCCTGCTCGACGAAGACCACCAGGCCGACCATGACGAAGCCGACCAGCATGACGATGCCGAACTCGATCCAGCCGCCCGCCAGGTCGCCCTCCTGCTTGATGGCCCACAGGGCGGAGGGGAAGGTCGCGGCGATCGAGATGAACATCAGGATCGACATGCCGTTGCCGATGCCGCGGTCGGTGATCAGCTCACCGAGCCACATGACGACGGCCGTACCGGCGGTCATGGTGACGACCATGACGACGGTGGTGAAGATGGCCTGGTCGGGAACGATCTGCCCGGCGACGGTGCAGCCGGAGAACAGGGCGCCGCTGCGGGCGGTGGCGACGAGGCCGGTGCCCTGGAGGATGGCGAGGGCGATGGTCAGGTAGCGGGTGTACTGCGTGATCTTCGCCGTGCCCGCCTGGCCCTCCTTCTTCAGGGCTTCCAGGCGCGGGATCACCACGGTCAGCAGCTGCAGAATGATGCTCGCCGTGATGTACGGCATGATGCCGAGCGCGAAGACCGTGATCTGCAGCAGGGCGCCACCGCTGAACATGTTGACCAGGCCGAAGAGGCCCTGGTTGCCGGACGCCTGGTCCACGCACTCCTGGACGTTCTTGTAGTCGACGCCTGGAATGGGGATGTGGGTACCGAGCCGGTACACCACGATGATGCCGAGCGTGAAGAGCAGCTTCTTGCGCAGGTCGGGCGTCTTGAACGCCCGGGCGAACGCGGTGAGCACGGTGCCTCCTGCGACCCCCGCGCTACTGCGTCAAGGGTGACGGTCTTGAGGTTCGACTGACGACAAAGTAAGTAACGGTCAACTGCCGCTCAGGGTGCCTCATGTGACGCACCCGTGAAAGAGGGCAGCGCAGGCCACCTTACCGGCGGGAGCACTTCCCTTGGAACGACCAACCGGGGATACCCCTTTTGTGGGGCATCCCCGGTTGGGATCGCTCATGTCATCGACACGCCTGAGTAGTTCAGACGAGCTCGGTGACGGTACCGCCGGCGGCGGTGATCTTCTCCTTGGCGGAGCCGGAGACGGCGTCGACCGTCACCTGCAGCGCCACGGAGATCTCGCCCTGGCCGAGGACCTTGACGAGGCTGTTCTTGCGAACGGCGCCCTTGGCCACCAGACCCTCGACGGTGACCTCGCCACCCTCGGGGTACAGCGCGGCCAGCTTGTCGAGGTTCACGACCTGGAACTCGGTCTTGAACGGGTTCTTGAAGCCCTTCAGCTTCGGAAGACGCATGTGGAGGGGCATCTGGCCACCCTCGAAGCGCTCCGGAACCTGGTAACGGGCCTTCGTACCCTTCGTACCACGACCGGCCGTCTTACCCTTCGACGCCTCACCACGACCGACACGGGTCTTGGCGGTCTTGGCGCCGGGGGCCGGACGGAGGTTGTGGATCTTGAGCGGGTTCTGCTCCGCCATGATCAGTCGACCTCCTCGACCGTCACGAGGTGGCGGACGGTGTGCACCATGCCGCGGAACTCGGGGCGGTCCTCCTTGACGACCTGCGTGTTGATCCCCTTGAGACCAAGGGAACGCAGGGTGTCACGGTGGTTCTGCTTGCTGCCGATGTAGGACTTGACCTGCGTAATCTTGAGCTGCGCCATGATTACGCACCCGCCCCGGCACGCGCACGGAGAAGAGCCGCGGGGGCGACGTCCTCGAGCGGCAGACCACGGCGGGCCGCGATCTCCTCGGGACGCTGCAGGCCCTTGAGGGCCTCCACGGTCGCGTGCACGATGTTGATCTGGTTGTCGGAGCCGAGCGACTTCGACAGCACGTCGTGGATGCCGGCGCACTCGAGCACGGCGCGCACCGGACCACCGGCGATAACACCGGTACCCGGGGACGCGGGCTTGAGCAGCACGACGCCGGCAGCCTTCTCACCCTGGATGGGGTGCGGGATGGTGCCCTGGATGCGGGGGACCTTGAAGAAGTGCTTCTTGGCCTCCTCAACGCCCTTGGCGATGGCGGCCGGCACCTCCTTGGCCTTGCCGTATCCGACACCCACGGTGCCGTCACCGTCGCCCACCACGACCAGCGCGGTGAAGCTGAAGCGACGACCACCCTTCACAACCTTGGCGACGCGGTTGATCGCGACGACGCGCTCAACGTAAGCGGTCTTCTCGGCGGCAGCTGCGCCGCCGTCACGGCCCTTCCGGTCCCGCCGCTCGCCGCCACCGGCACCGCCACCGCGGCGCTGGGGTCCAGCCATTGGAATTACCTCTCTCTGTTTCCGCTAGCTACGGAACCGGCTCAGAACTTCAGACCGGCTTCGCGGGCGGCGTCCGCCAGAGCGGCGATGCGCCCGGCGTACTGGTTGCCACCGCGGTCGAACACGACGGCCTCGACACCCGCGGCCTTGGCGCGCTCGGCGACCAGGGCGCCGACCTGCTTGGCCTGCGCGGACTTGTCGGCCTCGCCACCACGGATCGAGCTGTCCAGGGTGGACGCCGACGCAAGGGTGTGACCCTTGAGGTCGTCGATCACCTGGGCCACGATGTGGCGGTTCGAGCGAGTAACGACCAGACGCGGACGCTCCGCCGTACCCGAGAGATTCTTGCGAATCCGGATGTGACGGCGCTTGATCGCGGCGCGCTTGTAGGCGTCGCCCTTGAGGATCTTCTGCCCGTATGCCATGGCTTACTTACCCGCCTTTCCGACCTTGCGGCGGATGACTTCGCCCTCGTACTTGACGCCCTTGGCCTTGTACGGGTCGGGCTTGCGCAGCTTGCGGATGTTGGCCGCAACCTCGCCGACCTTCTGCTTGTCGATGCCCTCGACCGAGAAGCGGGTCGGGGACTCCACCTTGAAGGTGATGCCCTCGGGGGCCTCGACGGTGATCGGGTGGCTGTAGCCCAGGGAGAACTCCAGGTTCGAACCCTTGGCGACAACGCGGTAACCGACACCGCTGATCTCGAGCTTCTTCACGTAACCCTGGGTCACGCCGGTGATCATGTTCGCCACCAGCGTGCGGGACAGGCCGTGCAGGGCCTTGCTCTGACGCTCGTCGTTGGGGCGGGTGACGCTCAGCACGCCGTCCTCGCCCTTGGCGATGTCGATCGGCGCCACGACGGTGTGGGTCAGCGTGCCCTTGGGGCCCTTGACCGCGACCGTACGGCCGTCGATGGTGACGTCCACGCCGGCGGGAACCGCGATGGGGAGCTTGCCGATGCGCGACATAGCTGTTTCCTCCGTTCCCTTCCGCTACCAGACGTAGGCGAGGACTTCCCCACCCACGCCCTTCTTGCCGGCCTGCTTGTCGGTGAGGAGCCCGTGCGACGTGGAGATGATCGCCACGCCGAGGCCGCCCAGCACCTTGGGCAGGTTGGTGGACTTCGCGTACACCCGGAGACCGGGCTTGGAGATCCGCTTGATGCCCGCGATGGAGCGCTCACGGTTCGGGCCGAACTTCAGCTCGAGGACGAGGTTCTTGCCGACCTCGGCGTCCTCGGTCTTCCAGCCCGTGATGAAGCCCTCCTGCTGGAGGATCTCCGCGATGTGAGACTTGATCTTGGACGCCGGCATCGTCACAGAGTCGTGGTACGCCGAGTTCGCGTTCCGCAGACGCGTAAGCATGTCTGCGATCGGATCAGTCATGGTCATGAATTGGCCTTCGGCCTCTCTCGCCGGGGTTTCCTGGTGCGCCATCCCTCTCCCCGATCCGAGACGGGACGGGTGCGGCGCGGTGGACCTACGGCGTAGTAAGTCGTACGGGCGGCAGACGCCCAACCCCACAAGCCTAAGGCATGTGCGGGCGGGCCCCTGCCGACCCAGATGCTTACCGAGAGTCTGAGTAACCCGGGATTACCGGATTACCAGGAGCTCTTGGTCACGCCCGGCAGCTCGCCGCGGTGAGCCATCTCACGAAGGCACACGCGGCACAGGCCGAACTTGCGGTAGACGGAGTGCGGGCGGCCGCAGCGCTGGCAGCGGGTGTAGCCACGCACACCGAACTTGGGCTTGCGAGCAGCCTTAGCGATCAGAGCCTTCTTCGCCATCTCGCTCACGCCTCCTTGAACGGGAAGCCGAGGTGACGAAGGAGCGCGCGGCCCTCAGCGTCGTTGGTCGCCGTGGTGACCACGGTGATGTCCATACCCCGGACGCGGTCGATCTTGTCCTGGTCGATCTCGTGGAACATGACCTGCTCCGTGAGACCGAAGGTGTAGTTGCCACGGCCGTCGAACTGCTTGGGGGACAGGCCGCGGAAGTCGCGGATGCGCGGCAGCGCGAGCGACAGGGTGCGGTCCAGGAACTCCCACATGCGGTCGCCACGGAGCGTGACGTGAGCACCGATCGGCTGACCCTCGCGCAGCTTGAACTGCGCGATGGACTTGCGGGCCTTGGTGACGGCCGGCTTCTGACCGGTGATCGTGGTGAGGTCGCGGATGGCGCCCTCGATCAGCTTGGAGTCGCGGGCGGCGTCGCCCACACCCATGTTGACCACGATCTTGACGAGGCCCGGAACCTGCATGACGTTCTCGTAGGAGAACTCCTCACGCAGCTTGCCGGCGATCTCCTCGCGGTACTTCGTCTTCAGACGCGGAGTGGTGGTGGTAGCCATCAGATGTCCTCACCCGTCCGCTTGGCAACGCGGATCTTGTTGCCCTCGTCGTCGAAGCGGTAACCGACGCGCGTGACGACCTTGTTGCCGTCCTTCTCCACGACCAGCTGGACGTTGGAGACGTGGATCGGGGCCTCGGTGGTCACGATGCCGCCGGCCTGCGAACCGCGAGCGGTCGGCCCGGCCTTGGTGTGCTTCTTGACCCGGTTGACACCCTCGACCAGGACGCGGTCCTCGCGGGGGAAGGCCGCGATGACCTTGCCCTGCTTGCCCTTGTCCTTACCGGTGATGACCTGGACCAGGTCGCCCTTCTTGATCTTCATGCTCACAGCACCTCCGGCGCGAGGGAGATGATCTTCATGAACTTCTTCTCGCGCAGCTCACGGCCGACGGGGCCGAAGATACGGGTGCCGCGGGGGTCGCCGTCGTTCTTCAGAATGACGGCGGCGTTCTCGTCGAAGCGGATGTACGAGCCATCCGGACGGCGACGCTCCTTGACGGTGCGAACGATGACCGCCTTGACGACGTCACCCTTCTTCACGTTGCCACCGGGGATCGCGTCCTTGACGGTGGCGACGATGACGTCACCGATGCCCGCGTAGCGGCGACCGGAGCCACCGAGCACACGGATGCAAAGGATTTCCTTCGCACCAGTGTTGTCGGCGACGCGCAGTCGCGACTCCTGCTGGATCACGTCTATCTCCTGATTGTCTGCCGGTTCCCGGCAGGGGGCTCAGTACGAGCACCCCTGCCGAGCCTGGCGGAACTGACCTGCGTGGGTTTGCCCCGCAGGAATTACTTGGCCTTCTCGAGGATCTCGACGACGCGCCAGCGCTTCGTCGCGGACAGCGGCCGGGTCTCCATGAGGAGGACGCGGTCGCCGACGCCCGCGGCGTTCTGCTCGTCGTGGGCCTTGAGCTTCTCGGTACGGCGGATGACCTTGCCGTACAGCGCGTGCTTGACGCGGTCCTCGACGGCGACGACGACGGTCTTGTCCATCTTGTCGCTGACGACCAGACCCTCACGGGTCTTGCGGAAGCCGCGTGCGGCCTTCGTCTCTTCAGTCACGTTGCTCTCGCTCATCAGGCGCTCTCCACCGTCTCGATGCCCAGCTCGCGCTCACGCATCAGGGTGTAGATCCGCGCGATGTCCTTACGGACGGCCTTCAGCCGGCCGTGGTTCTCGAGCTGACCCGTGGCCGCCTGGAAGCGGAGGTTGAACAGCTCTTCCTTGGCCTCGCGGAGCTTCGCGAGAAGCTCCTCGTTGCCCAGCTCGCGCAGCTCGGACGCCTTGGTACCGGCCGACATCACGCTTCACCTGCCTCGCGCTTGACGATCCGGCACTTCATCGGCAGCTTGTGGGCCGCACGAGTCAGCGCCTCACGGGCGATCTTCTCGTTGGGGTAGGACAGCTCGAACATGACCCGACCCGGGTGCACGTTCGCGATCCACCACTCCGGAGAACCCTTACCGGAACCCATGCGGGTCTCGGCCGGCTTCTTCGTGAGCGGGCGGTCCGGGTAGATGTTGATCCAGACCTTGCCGCCACGCTTGATGTGGCGGGTCATCGCGATACGGGCCGCCTCGATCTGGCGGTTGGTCACGTACGCCGGCGTGAGGGCCTGGATGCCGTACTCGCCGAACGCAACCTGCGTACCGCCCTTGGCCAGACCACGGCGCTTCGGGTGGTGCTGCTTGCGGTGCTTGACCCTACGGGGGATCAGCATGACGGTCAGGCCTCCGTTCCGGTGCTCTCAGCCGGAGCGGCAGCGGCGGGCGCGTCGGCCTTGGGAGCCTCGGCGGCCGGAGCCTGCTGCTGCTGCGGCTTGCGCCCGCGACGCTCGCCACCGCGGCCACCACGGGCCGGGCGGTCGTTGCCACCACGGGCCGGGCGGTTGCCCGCACGGGCGGCGGCGTTCTCGGCGCGGACCTCGGCGATGTTCTTGACGTCGCCCTTGTAGATCCAGACCTTCACACCGATGCGGCCGAAGGTCGTCTTGGCCTCGAAGAAGCCGTAGTCCACGTTCGCGCGGAGCGTGTGCAGGGGCACGCGGCCCTCGCGGTAGAACTCCGAGCGGGACATCTCGGCGCCACCGAGGCGGCCACCGCACTGGATCTTGATGCCCTTGGCGCCGGCCTTCATCGCCGACTGCATGCTCTTGCGCATGGCACGGCGGAAGGAGACGCGGGAGGAGAGCTGCTCGGCGACGGCCTGGGCAACCAGCTGAGCGTCGGTCTCGGGGTTCTTGACCTCGAGGATGTTCAGCTGGACCTGCTTGCCGGTGAGCTTCTCGAGGTCACCGCGGATGCGGTCGGCCTCGGCACCGCGGCGGCCGATGACGATGCCCGGACGAGCGGTGTGGATGTCCACCCGCACGCGGTCACGGGTGCGCTCGATCTCGACCTTGGAGATGCCGGCGCGCTCCATGCCGGACGTCATCATCCGACGGATGGCGACGTCTTCCTTGACGTAGTCCTTGTACAGCTTGTCGGCGTACCAACGCGACTTGAAGTCGGTCGTGACACCGAGCCGGAACCCGTGCGGGTTTACCTTCTGGCCCATTACCGGGTTCCTTCCTTGCTGCTGACGACCACGGTGATGTGGCTGGTCCGCTTGCGGATCCGGTAGGCGCGGCCCTGGGCGCGCGGACGGAACCGCTTCAGGGTCGGGCCCTCGTCGACGTAGGCCTCGGAGATGTAGAGGCTGTCGGCGTCGGTGTGGTCGTAGTTGTGCGCGGCGTTGGCAATGGCGCTGTCCAGCACCTTGCCGACCGGCACGCTCGCGGCCTGCGGGGCGAAACGCAGGACCGCCTGAGCCTCCGTGGCATCCATGCCACGGATGAGGTCCACCACGCGGCGGGCCTTCATGGGCGTGACGCGGATGTACCGCGCCTGGGCCCTGGCTTCCATGGTTGTCCCTTCAGTGTTTGTCATGGTCTTTCACACCCCGCTGACTAGCGGCGCTTCGACTTCCGGTCGTCCTTGACGTGACCCCGGAAGGTGCGCGTCGGCGAGAACTCGCCGAGCTTGTGGCCGACCATGGACTCGGTGACAAACACCGGGATGTGGGTCTTGCCGTTGTGCACCGCGATCGTGTGGCCGAGCATCGCCGGGACGATCATCGAGCGACGGGACCAGGTCTTGATGACGTTCTTGGTACCGGCTTCGTTCTGCGTGTCCACCTTCTTGATCAGGTGGTCGTCGACGAAGGGTCCCTTCTTCAAGCTACGAGGCATCTCAACCCGTCCTTAGCGCTTCTTGTTCGTCTTGCGGCGGCGGACGATGTACTTGTTCGACGCCTTCTTGGGCGAACGAGTACGGCCTTCCTTCTTGCCCCAGGGGGACACCGGGTGGCGACCACCCGAGGTACGGCCCTCGCCACCACCGTGCGGGTGGTCCACCGGGTTCATGACCACACCACGCACGGTCGGGCGAACGCCCAGCCAGCGCTTACGGCCCGCCTTGCCCCAGTTGATGTTGCTCTGCTCGGCGTTGCCGACCTCGCCGACGGTGGCGCGGCAGCGCACGTCGACCAGGCGGATCTCTCCGGACGGCATGCGCAGGTGGGCCATCTGGCCCTCCTTCGCGAGCAGCTGCACGGAGGCACCGGCGGAGCGGGCGAACTTGGCACCGCCACCGGGACGGAGCTCGATCGCGTGGATCGTGGTACCGACCGGGATGTTGCGGAGGGCCAGGTTGTTGCCCGGCTTGATGTCGGCCCCGGGACCGTTCTCGACGCGGTCACCCTGCTGCAGGTTGCGCGGGGCGAGGATGTAGCGCTTCTCGCCGTCGGCGTAGTGCAGCAGCGCGATGCGCGCGGTGCGGTTGGGGTCGTACTCGATGTGCGCGACCTTCGCCGGCACGCCGTCCTTGTCGTGACGACGGAAGTCGATCACGCGGTAGGCGCGCTTGTGTCCGCCACCCTGGTGGCGAACGGTCACACGACCGGCGTTGTTACGGCCGCCCTTGCTGTGCAGCGGGCGGACCAGCGACTTCTCCGGCGTGGACCGCGTGACCTCGACGAAGTCGGCGACGGAGGAGCCACGGCGGCCCGGCGTCGTCGGCTTGTACTTGCGGATTCCCATTTCTCAGTCCTCGTCCGATATTCGGACGATCCGGACCTCCGTCAGGAGGTCGGACCGCCGAAGATGTCGATACGGTCGCCCTCGGCAAGGGTCACGATCGCGCGCTTGCTGTCGGCACGCTTGCCGAAGCCCGTGCGGGTCCGCTTGCGCTTGCCCTGGCGGTTGATCGTGTTGACCCCGGTGACCTTGACCGAGAAGACCGCCTGGACGGCCTCCTTGATCTCGGTCTTGTTGGAGCCCGGCGCGACGATGAACGTGTACTTGTTCTCGTCGAGGAGCGCGTAGCTCTTCTCGGACACGACCGGCTTCAGCAGCACGTCACGGGGGTCCGTGAACGACTTGCTGACCGGGGTGACGACGGTGTTCTTGCCTTCGGCGGCGTGCCGACGCGCCTTCTTGACGCGCGCTTCCTTGGCCTTCTTCGCGGCCTTGGAGGCGATGGCGGGGTGACGGATGGCCATCAGGCCTCGCTCCCTTCGGTGTCATTGGCCTTCGGGCCGGACACGAAGGACTCGAAGGCGGCCTGGGTGAAGACCACGTCGTCCGAGACGAGAACGTCGTACGTGTTCAGCTGGCCCGGCTCCAGGATGTGGATCTGGGGCAGGTTGCGGGCGGACAGCCACGCGGCCTCGTCGGCGCGGTCGACGACCAGGAGCAGGTTCTTGCGCTCCGAGATCTTGCCGAACAGCGTCCGGGCGGCCTTCGTCGACGGGCTGTCGCCCTCGACGACGCCGGAGACGACGTGGATGCGGTTGTGGCGGGCCCGGTCGGTGAGGGCGTGACGCAGGGCGGCAGCCTTCATCTTCTTCGGGGTGCGCTGCGAGTAGTCGCGCGGCACGGGACCGTGCACGACGCCACCACCGGCGAACTGCGGCGCGCGGGTCGAGCCCTGACGGGCGCGGCCGGTGCCCTTCTGGCGGTACGGCTTCTTGCCACCGCCGCGGACCTCGCCACGGGTCTTGGTCTTGTGCGTGCCCTGGCGGGCAGCGGCCAGCTGTGCGACGACGACCTGGTGGATCAGCGGGATGCTGACCTTCTCAACGTCGAAGATCTCCGCGGGGAGCTCGACGGTGCCGGCCTTGTCGCCCGCCGGCGAAAGGATGTCAACAGTGCTCATCGGTTACCTCAGGCCCCCTTGGCCGCGGTGCGGACCAGGACGAGGCCGCCGTTCGGACCGGGAACCGCGCCCTTGATGAGCAGCAGACCCTTCTCCGCGTCAACGGCGTGGACGGTCAGGTTCTGGGTGGTGACCCGCTCGTTGCCCATACGGCCGGCCATGCGGAGGCCCTTGAACACGCGGCCCGGGGTGGCGCAGCCACCGATGGAACCGGGCGAGCGGTGCTTGCGCTGGGTGCCGTGTCCGGCGCCGAGGCCCTTGAAGTTGTGACGCTTCATGACACCGGCGAAGCCCTTGCCCTTGCTCTTGCCGGTCACGTCGACCTTGATGCCGGCCTCGAAGACCTCGGCGGTGACTTCCTGGCCGAGCGTGTACTCGGAGGCGTCGGCCGTGCGGATCTCGACGAGGTGACGGCGGGGGGTGACGTCGGCCTTGGCGAAGTGGCCCTTGAGGGGCTTGTTCACCTTGCGCGGGTCGATCTCGCCGAACGCGATCTGGACGGACTCGTAGCCGTCGACGTCGTTCGTGCGGACCTGGGTGACGACGTTGGGGCCGGCCTTGACGACGGTGACCGGAACAACACGGTTGTTCTCGTCCCACACCTGCGTCATGCCGAGCTTCTCGCCCAGGATGCCCTTGATCTGCTTGTTCATCTTCAGATCACCGGCCTCAGAGCTTGATCTCGATGTCGACACCGGCCGGGAGGTCGAGTCGCATCAGAGAGTCAACGGTCTTGGGGGTCGGGTCGAGGATGTCGATCAGGCGCTTGTGCGTGCGCATCTCGAAGTGCTCGCGCGAGTCCTTGTACTTGTGCGGCGACTTGATGACGCAGTACACGTTCTTCTCAGTGGGCAGCGGCACCGGGCCCGCGACCGACGCACCAGTACGCGTCACCGTCTCGACGATCTTCTTCGCCGAGCTGTCGATGACCTCGTGGTCGTAGGCCTTGAGCCGGATGCGGATCTTCTGTCCCGCCATGGCTACTTCGTAGTCCTGTCTCTCGTAACGCTCTGGTACCCGGCGGTTCCTTGCAGTCCCGCTCCCCCTCCGACCCACGCGGTCGGGCGTGTCGCACTCCCGCTGACACAGATGTCCCTTGTTCGAACATCCCTGCTGTGGGAGGTGCGGGCCCTACCGGAACCGCGGACCGGGGGCGAGAGGCCCACCGGGCGCCTGGCCGGTACCCCGCTGACGCTTCCCGGAAGATTCCCGTACGTCCGCCCCTGATCAGGAGCGACGAGTACTGTGGGACTCGCTTCCGGTCCCCCCGGCGGGAGGCGCGCAGCATCGGCACTCGACCGAGCAACCCCGCTAGTCTGCCATACGGGGCGTGTCGCTGGCCAATCGAAGCGGATGACTGTACCCCACGTGATCGCGGGGTACACCTCGCGGCGTCCGAGGCCGGACTGGGCGACAGGGCTCGGGGGTGCCGCACCGGTCACCGCACTAGGGTCGTGGTCCATCGTGACGGGACCGAACACCTGGGGGATCACTTGACGGCCGACGACAGCGCCACCGACGGACGTGCCACCGACGGGGGCGACAAGGGCGGCTCGCCGGCGAGCGGCGGAGGCCCGGCGACGGCGGCCGAGCCTTCGCGGGCACTCGGGGACGCGCGCCGTGCGGACAAGTGGTCCGTCGCGTTCGTCATGCTCGCGGCCGCGCTGTGGGCGTACTTCGCCTACCTCATGCTCGCCTCGTACGGCCCCGAGCTCCACGACGGCGAACCCCGTTGCAAGGGGCCGCTGATCGAGCCGTTCGAGCAGGACGACTACTACTGCCACAGCGAGCTGCGTCAGTGGCCGGCGCAGCTCGGCATCCTGGCCCTGTCGACCATGGCGTCCGTGGTCGCGGCGGCGACCACGGTCTACGCCCGGGTGCTGGCGCGGCTGGCCAGGCACGCGCCCTCCGCGCCCGTACCGCCCTCCTGAAGAGGGGCGACGATTCTGGTCGGGCGCGAACGGGCGGCCGGTGGTGACGTTCGGCCGAGGGGCGGAGCTGTCTGCGTGAGGGGGCCGTGGCGCCACGGCCCCCTCCGTTCGCTCGGTCAGATCACGCCCTGGGCCAGCATCGCGTCCGCCACGCGCTCGAAGCCCGCGATGTTCGCGCCGGTGACGTAGTCGCCGGGGGCGTCGTAGCGCTCGGCGGTCTCGTGGCAGGTCGTGTGGATGTCGTTCATGATGTGCGTCAGCTCCTCCTCGACGCGCGCCGCCGTCCAGGACGTACGGGCGTGGTTCTGCGCCATCTCCAGGGCGCTGACCGCGACGCCGCCCGCGTTGGCCGCCTTGCCGGGGCCGAAGGCGACGCCGGCCTTCTGGAGGAGGTGGACGGCCTCGGGGGTCGCCGGCATGTTGGCGCCCTCGGAGACCGCCTTGACGCCGTTGCGGATCAGGGTCTCGGCGTCGGCCTCGTTCAGTTCGTTCTGCGTGGCCGACGGGAGCGCGATGTCCGCCGGGACCTCCCACACGCGGCCGCCGGGCACGAAGCGGGCCGAGGCACCCCGGCGCTCCGCGTACGCGTCGACGCGGCCGCGCTCGACCTCCTTGATCTGCTTCAGCAGGTCGAGGTCGATGCCCTTCTCGTCGACGACGTAGCCGGAGGAGTCCGAGCAGGTGACGGCGTTGGCGCCGAGGGCGGCCAGCTTCTCGATGGTGTAGATCGCGACGTTGCCGGAGCCCGAGACGACCGCGGTCTGGCCCTCCAGGTCCTCGCCGCGCTCCCGCATCATCGCCGCCGCGAAGAGCACGTTGCCGTAGCCCGTCGCCTCCGGGCGGATCAGCGAGCCGCCCCAGCCCTGGCCCTTGCCGGTGAGGACGCCGGCCTCCCAGCGGTTGGTGATGCGGCGGTACTGGCCGAAGAGGTAGCCGATCTCGCGGCCGCCGACGCCGATGTCACCGGCCGGGACGTCCGTGTGCTCGCCGATGTGCCGGTACAGCTCCGTCATGAAGGACTGGCAGAACCGCATGACCTCCGCGTCGCTGCGTCCGTGCGGGTCGAAGTCGCTGCCGCCCTTGCCGCCGCCGATGCCGAGGCCGGTCAGGGCGTTCTTGAAGATCTGCTCGAAGCCCAGGAACTTGATGACGCCCAGGTTCACGGAGGAGTGGAAGCGCAGGCCGCCCTTGTACGGGCCCAGCGCGCTGTTGAACTCGACGCGGAAGCCCCGGTTGACGTGAACGCGGCCCTGGTCGTCCTGCCACGGCACCCGGAAGATCACCTGGCGCTCCGGCTCGACGAGCCGCTCGATGAGGCCCGGCTCCCCGTACTCGGGGCGGGCCGCGATCACCGGCGCGAGCGTTTCCAGGACCTCGTGGGCGGCCTGGTGGAACTCGGGCTGGGCCGGGTTGCGGTGCTCGATCTCGGTGAGCAGGTGGTCGAGCGCGGTCCTGGTCTCGCTTCGCGTCGTCACGGGGGCCCTTTCTGGCACGGCTGACACCGGAGACCGGGTGAGCCCCCGAGGAGGGGTTGGGGCCTTGGTCCGGTCGGTCCGGTGGTGGGCGCTCGGCGCCGTTGCCGCGCGCGGGACACTTCAGTGTTACGCCCATGTAAACGTCATGGCCAGCAGTCGGTGCCCCGCGCGACCACTATGTGAGACCGCGCTTTCGCATATTGGGGGTTTTCGTGACGTATGAGATGAAGGTCACCGCAGGGTCATCCGGGTGGCCGGGGCTGCCCCGTCACGTGTCACCGTTCAGCATCGCGGCCGTCAGGACGTTTCCGGCGACGCCCCAGCCACCGTCGGGGACCTCCTCGACGAGGACGACGGTGGTGGGGCGGGCGCGCTCCCCGTAGATCTCCGCGTAGAGGTCGGTGGTGCGTTCGACGATCTTCCGCTTGTCCTCCGGGGTGAGGGTGCCCTCGGGGACCTTGAAGTGGGCGAAGGGCATCTCAGATCATCCCCCCGTTGGCGCGCAGGATCTGGCCGTTCACCCAGTGACCGGCGGGGCTGGAGAGGAAGGCGACCACCTCGGCGATGTCCTCCGGGGTGCCCAGCCGCTCCAGGGGCGGCGTCTTCGCCAGCTGGTCGATCTGTTCCTCGGTCTTGCCGGTGAGGAACAGGTCCGTGGCCGTGGGGCCGGGGGCGACCGTGTTCACGGTGATGTCCCGTCCGCGCAGCTCACGGGCGAGGATCAGGGTCATCGCCTCCACCGCGCCCTTGCTCGCCGCGTACGCCCCGTAGGCCGGGAACTGCGTGCCGACGACGGATGTCGAGAACCCCACGAAGGAGCCCCCTGCCCGCAGGCGCCGGGCCGCCTCCCGGGCGACCACGAAGGTGCCGCGGATGTTGGTGCGGTGCATGGCGTCCAGGGCGTCCAGGTCCAGGTCGGCGATGGGCGACAGGGTCATCCGGCCGGCCGAGTTCACGACGACGTCCACGCCGCCGTACTCCGCCTCCGCCCGCTCGAACAGCGCGGCGATCTCCTTCTCCTCCGCCACGTCCGCCGGTACGGCGGTCGCCCGGCCGCCGGACCCGGTGATCGCCGCCACCGTCTCCTCGGCGGAGGCCGCGTCGCGGGCGTAGTTCACGACGACGGCCAGGCCGTCCTCGGCGAGCTTGCGCGAGACCGCCCGGCCGATGCCGCGCGATCCGCCGGTGACGATCGCTACGCGGGTGTCGGCCGCTGGTTCCTGATCGGTGTTCGTGGTCGTGTTCGTGGTCATGCGTCCACGATGAGCCCGGTCGGCATGCGCAGCCAGGGGATGCCATCCCATGGGTCACCGGCCCCGCCCGGCGCAGAATGGAGGGCATGAGCGCTGTGAAGTACGCCGAGCTGGGAGCGTTCCTGCGGTCACGGCGGGAGCGCATCCGGCCTTCCGACGTCGGGCTTCCGGCCGGGCCGCGGCGCCGGGTGCCGGGGCTGCGCCGTGAGGAGGTCGCCCAGCTCGCCGGGGCGTCCGTGGACTACTACAACGAGCTGGAGCGCGGGGCCGGGTCGCAGCCGTCGGAGCAGATGATCGCCGCGCTGGCGAGGGCGCTGCGGCTCTCCGCCGACGAGCGGGACTACCTGTACCGGCTCGCGGACCGGCCGGTGCCCGTGCAGGGCGGGGCCGCCTCGCACGTGCACCCGGGCATGCTCGACCTGCTCGGGCGGATGCCCTCCACCCCGGCGCAGGTGATCACCGACCTGCACGTCACCCTCGTGCAGAATCCGCTGGCGGTGGCGCTGCTCGGGGACCACTCCGGTTTCCGGGGGCCCAGGGCCAGCTTCGTCCACCGGTGGTTCACCGAGCCCGACGCCCGGCGCCTGTATCCGGAGGCCGACCACGAGGGCCAGTCCCGCTCCTTCGTCGCCGACCTGCGGGCCGCGGCGGCGCGGAGAGACGCGAAGGACCCCGAGGTCGGGTCGATGATCCGTACGCTGCTCGCCGTCTCCCCCGAGTTCGCCGCGCTGTGGGCCGACCACGAGGTGGCCTTCCGACGGGAGGACCGCAAACGCCTCGTCCATCCCGCGCTCGGCGTGATCGAGGTCAACTGCCTCCATCTCTTCAGCGAGGACGGACGGCAACGACTGCTCTGGTTCACGCCGGCCGTGGGGACGGAGAGCGCGGGGTTGCTGGAGTTGTTGGCGGTGGTGGGGACGCAGGAGGTCAGCGCTGCGACGCGTACGGCAGGAAGCTAGCCCAGGCGGCAGGGGTGAGCGTCAGGCGGGGGCCGTCGGTGTGCTTGGAGTCCCGGACGTGGATGGTGGCGGGAGTGAGGGCCAGTTCCACGCAGGAGTTGCCGTCCGTACCGCTGCTGTAGCTGCTTTTGAACCAGACCAGTTCGGTCTCGCGGATCATGTTTCTCCCAGCAGTTCTTCGATGAAGGCAAGTGACTCTCTCGGTGGGAGAGCCTGCGCCCGGATGGTGCCATACCGCAGCTCAAGGATGCGCAGATCCCTGGGCTCAGCAGTCGGCCGACCGTTGAACGCACCATCGCTACGCCCCACTGCCGTTCCATCCGGGAACTTCAGCAGCTCGATCTTGCCGTCCACACCCGGGTGGGCATCAGTGTCTGTCGGCATCACCTGAAGCGAGACGTGATTCAACGACCCCACCTCCAACAGGCGTTCGAGCTGCTGTTGCCGCACCATTCTGCCCCCTACCGGCCGTCGCAACGGCGCCTCTTCCAGGACGAAGTGGATCGACGGGGTCGGTTCGCGCTCGAAGACCGACTGCCGAGCCATGCGGGCAGCCACCATCCGCTGAACGTCGTCTGCGGAGTACGGCGGCTGGGCCGCTTCCATCAGCGCGCGAGCATGCTCCGGCGTCTGCAAGAGCCCGTGAACGCTGTTGCACTCGTAGATGCCGATCTCGGCCGCCTTCCCCTCCAGCTTCCCCAGCTCCCGGACCCTCTTCGGGTACCGGACCTTCTTCACGTCCTCCCAGGTCGCCGCGATGAGCCCGCCAGCGCCCAGCACCTCATCGGCTCTGTCCAGATACTCCTGCCGGGGAATCCGCTTGCCGCCCTCTACCTTGTAGACGAGGTCTTCCCCGTAGCCGACCGCCACGCCGAATTCGGCTGCCCGCATCCCCACGGCCTCCCGACGCAGCTTCAACTGCCGCCCCACCGTGGCGATGACCGCGACGCCCCACTCGTCATCGGGATCCACCTCCCACCCCGGCTGATCCGTCTCGACTGTCATCCCGCGCCCCTTCGTCGTACTCGCAGCGTTGCCCCAGCGCCCTACCCGCAGGCCCCTCCCGACAGCACCGACACCACCGGACAACAACCGGACAGTCACCGTACGTACCCGCTGAGTCACTTTTCACCGTGCGCACGCACCGCCACTCTGAGTGACGTGAACCCGAACTCCGCCGAACTCTCCACGTCCGTCCGCAACTTCAGCGTGCAGCTCTCCCCCACGCCACGCGGCGCCCGCCTCGCCCGTCTGCTGGCCACCGAGCAGCTCCGCACCTGGGGCCTCCCTCTCGACCCGGCCCGCCACCTCGTCGCCGAACTGGCGGGCAACGCGGCGGTCCACGGACGCGTCCCCGGCCGCGACTTCCGGCTCACGCTCTACGTCGTCGGCGCGACCCTCCGTATCGAGGTCACCGACACCCGGGGCGACGAACTCCCCCACCCGCAGACACCCGCCCCCGACGCCGAATCCGGCCGCGGCCTGCTGCTCGTCGAGGCGCTGGCGCACCGCTGGGGAGTGACCGAGGAACGCTTCCCGCGCAAGACCGTGTGGGCGGAACTGCCCTGCACGCCACCGGAACCCGCGTTCTGAGGCTGCGGTGCCGCCGGTGCCCTACCAAGGAAAGAACCCGGGGAGAAAGCACCCCACCAAGCCCCGCCTTTCCACCCGAGGCGCGTAATCACCCGGGCGGGTGAACATCACCGCCTGGGCTGGTTTTCCGAACCCCCAACTCCCCTACGCTCAGCGCAAACGACCGCAGACATACAACGGCCCCCGCCGGGACTGCCATCCCAATGCGAGGGCCTACCACCAAGGAAGAGAGAACCTTCCCGATGGGTACCCAAAACCCTAACGCGCCCTCGCGCGCCCAGTCAGCCCCTGCCGACAACCCAACCCGTACGCGTCACCACGGCGGCGGCATCACCCACGACAACACCCGTCACACCACCCGCTTCGTGGTGATCGGCAATCACCTGGCCCAGCACAAGGAGCTGTCGCTGCTGGCGATCGGTCTCAGCTGCCACCTCCAGTCGCTGCCCACGGGTGCGGGCGCCGACATCAAGTCCCTCACCGCGCGCTTCCCCGAGGGCGCCACCCGCATCGCCGCCGCCCTGCGCGAGCTGGAGACCCACGGTTATCTGCGGCGCGAGCGCGTACGCACGTCCACCGGCCGGATCGTCACCCGTACCGTCTCCTGCAACCAGCCGAAGGCCGCCCGCCGGGCGGAGTCCCCCACGACCTGCCCGGACCGCCCCTCACACCCCCGCGAACCCCGCGCCCGCAAGGCGCTCCCCGCCGTACCGCAGCCCGCCTGCAAGGTCCCCGCGCTCTTCCGGGCGGCCACCGATCTCCTCGCCGACCTGCGCCGGCACGACTCCCGCCTGGTGCTCTCCGCCAACGAGACCGCGCACCTGGCGCCCGGCGTCGCCGCCTGGCTGGAAAGGGACGTCCTCCCCGGCGCCGTACGCCGCACCCTGACCGTCGGCCTCCCGGCCGAGCCCCTGCGCCGCCCGGCCGCCCTCCTGGCCCACCGCCTCACGGACCGGCTCCCGCCACCGGCGCCGTTCCGCGCGCCCTCTGCAGCCCCGCCTGCGCCGCCGCGCCACGAGATGCGCAACTGCGACGGCTGCGACCGCGGCTTCCGCGCCACCGGAACAGAGGACCGCTGCCGCGACTGCCGGACGTCGGCCCGAACGCACATCTGAAGGACTAGCCGGGGCTCTTCTCCCGCGTCTCCGAGGTGCTATGCATCCCGTTTCCCCAGGCCACCGCGGTCACCGTGCTACCCAACGACGTCACCGAGACAAAACCGGTGGACCGCCGGATCGACACCCTGCTGCAGATCGACACGGAGGAGCACGGTCCCTTTCTGCTCGCGGTCGAGGCGCAGAAGAAGAAGGACCCGGAGAAGCCGGCCAGCTGGGGCTACTACCTGGCGTATCTGCGCAGCAAATACCGACTGCCACCGCTCCTGCTCGTGGTCTGCCAGGACCGTGGCACGGCCGAGTGGGCGACCCGGCCGGAGCCCATCGGATTCTGTTCCTGGCCCTCGCTGACCGTGCGGCCGATCGTCGCCGGACCCCACAACATGCCGGTGATCACCGACCCCGACGAGGCGCGTACCGACCTGGCCCTGACCGCCCTGGCAGCCATCACGCACGCCGCGAACCCGGATATCGGTGCCATACTGAAAGCCCTGTCTACCGCGCTGCGGGACGTCCCGGAACACGTCGCAGACCCTCTCGTCGAATTCACCGCCCAGGGCCTGGGAAACCGCCCGGCCCGATACCTCTGGAGGAACCTGGTGGCCGTGGACCTCTCCTTCTACAAGTCCTACATCTCCGAAGAAATCCGCGACGAAGGCCGCGCCCAGGGCCGCGCCGAGGACGTGCTGCTCGTCCTGGAGCAACGCCGGATCGACGTCTCCGACGAAGTCCGCAGGCGCGTCACGGAGTGCGACGATCCCCAGGTCCTGCGCCACTGGCTCACCCGCGCCGTCACCGTGCCGAAGGCCGAGGAGATCTTCGAAGAGGAGTGAGCCGGGAGGCCGCGAACTCCCCCGCCCCGGCAACGGGCACGTCGCCGCCCGGCCCGATCATGGCCGTATGACACACACCTCACGGCGCAACGTACTGGCAGCCCTCGCGGCCTCGGCCGCCACGGTGCCGCTCGGCGGCACGGCCGCCGCCTCCCCCTCTCGCGCCGCCGCGCCGACGGCCTCGCCGGTCGCTCCGCTCGCCGCGCGGGCCACGTCGACCGCGGCCCGCTCCTCGGTGACGCTCCCGCCGCTGAACCCCTCGTACTTCAGCGGCCTCACGCTGGCGTCCTCCCTGACCGCCACCGTGCTGCCCGGCACCCCGGCCCGTACCGAGGTCACCTCCGGCGGCAGACGCGTCGCGCTGCTGACCCACGGTGCCCGCACCGTGCTGCTGCCGGGACCGGAGCGGACGTTCACCGAGAACAAGAAGCCCTTCGTGGACGACTTCACGCGGACGCTGCCGGACACGTCGCTGCCGGTCGGCGACCGCGCGTACTGGGGCACCTCGCCGGGCGGGGGGAGCTGGTCCACCCTCGGGCCGGTGGACACCGACTACTCGGTGGTGCCGGGCACCGGGATCATCTCCCTGACCACCGACTACGCCAGCCGCCACGCCAGCCTCCGGGACGGCGAGATCACCGACGTGGACGTACGGTCCGTCGCGCGGTTCGACAAGGTGCCGACCGGCGACGCCTGCTCGTACGCCCTCTCGTTCGGGTACCAGAACACCCAGAACAACTACCGGGCCCGGCTGTCCTTCACCACCTCCGGCGCGGTGCAGCTCCGGGTGGAGAAGGAGGTCGACGACGCGGTCACCCAGCTCGCCCCCGCGGTGGCCCTCGCCTCCGGTGTCCCGGCGGGCACCGACTGGACGATACGGGTCCGCAGGGAGGGCACCCGTATCCGGGCCAAGGCGTGGCCCGCCGCCGGCACCGAGCCGTCCGCGTGGTCCTTCGACGTCACCGACGCCACCTTCGGCAAGGGCCGCGTAGGCCTGCGCGTGCTCGCCAACCGCGGTTGTACGAACCTGCCGGTCACCCTGAGCGTCAGCCGGTTCCAGGTGGACGCCGCGAACTGGGCCCAGCCGCCGACCGTCACCCACTCCGACTGGGTACGGGTGCTGCCCGAGCCCTTCGACGGCGTCTGGACGCCTGAGCTGGAGCGTGTGGTCCGCGGCTGGTCCGGCTCCACGGCCCCGGACGTCCTGGCCCACGCCGCCATGTTCCTCGCCGGAGCGGCCCCCGTGACGGCCGGTGCCGGACCGGCCGAGGGCAAGCAGGTCATGGGGGAGGCGGGGTACGGCTACCTGGACCCGCACGGCTACCGCTACGAGGGCGCCGACTTCCACGAGTACATGAACACCGGCTGGACCTTCCCGGACGGCGCCCACACCGGCCCGTCCAGCAAGCAGGCCGGCAACCTCGACTGCTCCGGTTACACCCGCATGGTCTACGGCTACCACATGGGTGTGCCGATGGCCGCCGGCCAGGACACCTCCGGTACCCGGCTCCCGCGCAGGTCCCGGGACATGGCCGACCACTCCCCCGGTGTACGCGTCGCCCGCACCGACGGCACGAAGCCGCCCGCGGCCGAGCAGCTCCAGCCCGGTGACCTCGTCCTGTTCAACGCCGACTCGGGCGACGACAACGAGGTGGCCACCACCGACCACGTCGGCGTCTACCTCGGCGAGGACACCGCCGGCGGGCGCCGCTTCCTGTCCAGCCGCAAGACGGCCAACGGGCCGACCATGTCCGACCTGGGCGGCAACTCGCTGCTCGACGGCACCGGGACGTACGCGAGGACGCTGCACACGGTGCACCGGATCTGACACGGCCCCCGCGCCGGGGAAATCCGACCCGGACTGGTCTGTACCAGCCTCTTGCCCTCGTTGACGAGGCGTCGCAAGCTCCCCGTATGGAGCTGGAGTTGCGGCATCTCAAGACGGTCCGGGCCATCGCCGACGCCGGCAGCCTCACCAGGGCGGCGACGGTGCTCGGGCTCGCGCAGCCCGCGTTGAGCGCACAGCTCAAGCGGATCGAACGGGCCCTGGGCGGGGCTCTGTTCGAGCGGGGTCGGCACGGGGTGCGGGCGACCGCGCTGGGGGAACTGGTGCTGGAGCGGAGCCGGATCGTGCTGCCCGCGGTGACCGAGTTGCAGCAGGAGGCGGCGCGGTTCGCGCGGGCGCCGCGGACGGCACGGCACCTGCGGCTGGGCGGGACGCACGGGCCCTTGTTGGGGGCGCTGGTGGACCGGCTGGCGGACGTGGCGCCGGAGGCCCGGATGACGACCTGCACGTCGTGGTCGGAGCGGGAGCTGGCCGAGCAACTGGCCCAGGGGCGGCTGGACTTCGCGCTCGCCGGGACCTGCGGCTCCGCCGAGCCGCCCGGCGCGGCGGGGCTGGTGTGGCGGGAGGTCGCCGTCGATCCGGTGTTCGTGATGGTCCCGGAGAGGCATCCGCTCGCCTCGCGCGCCGAGGTCGGCCTGACCGAGCTGGCGGGCGAGGAGTGGGCCTGCGTGCCCGGTGACGGCTGCTTCGGCGACTGCTTCACCGCGTCGTGCGCCCGTGCCGGGTTCACGCCGCGCCGCATGTACGAGACGGACACCGCCTCGCTGGTGCACCTGGTGAAGGTGGGGCGGGCGGTGGGCCTGTGCCGGGCGACCTTTCCGACGACGCCCGGCATCGTCACCCGGCCGCTCAGCGGGACGCCGCTGGCCTGGCGGCACCTGCTGGGCTGGCACGCGGTCACCGGGCGGCAGGACACCGCCGCGACCGTGCTGGCGCAGGCCCGCATGGCGCACGCGGGGGTGGCGGCGAGCAGCGACAGCTACACCGAGTGGATGGCGGCGCACCGGGTGCCCTGACCGCCCCCGGCACCCCCTGGCACCCCTCGTCCGCCTTCCATAACGCCGGGGAGAGGGCCGACCGACGTCTTACGGCGCCCGGTCGGCCCTCCCTACGGTTTCGGCACCTCCCCACCGAAACCGAGGAGATCCCCCATGCCCCACCGTCACCGACACACCAGAGCCGTGGGTGCCGCCGCCGCGGCGACGGCCGCCCTGCTCGTGGCCGGGCTCAGCGGCTCCGCGAGCGCCGGGACGGCACCCGCCGACTCCGCCCCCACCGCGGCCGAGACCCTGCGCACCGACGCCGCGCCGCCCGCCCTGCTCCGGGCCATGGAGCGCGACCTCGGCCTCGACCGGCGACAGGCAGAGCGCCGGCTCGCCAACGAGGCCGACGCGGGCGCCACCGCGGGCCGGCTCCGTGCCGCGCTCGGCGCCGACTTCGCGGGCGCGTGGGTGCGGGGCGCCGAGTCCGGCACGCTGACCGTGGCGACGACCGACGCGGCCGACGTCGCGGCGATCGAGGCCCAGGGCGCCGTGGCGAAGGTCGTACGGCACTCGCTCGCCGACCTGGACGCGGCCAAGGCCCGCATCGACCGGGCCGCCGCCCAGCGGGGCGGGGACGCCGGCGAGGCGGCCGTCCGGTACGTCGACGTACGGACGAACACCGTCACCGTGCAGGCCACCCGGCCCTCCGCCGCCCGTGCCCTCGTCGACGCGGCCGGGGTCGACGCCGGAGCCGTGCGTGTCGAGAAGGCGGCCGAGAAGCCGCGTCCGCTGTACGACCTGCGGGGCGGCGAGGCGTACTACATCAACAACAGCGGGCGCTGCTCGATCGGCTTCCCCGTCACCAAGGGCGGCCAGGAGGGCTTCGCCACGGCCGGCCACTGCGGTCGGACCGGGGCGAGCACCACCGGGTACAACCGGGTGGCGCAGGGCACCTTCCAGGGGTCGGTCTTCCCGGGCCGGGACATGGCGTGGGTGGCGGTCAACTCCAACTGGCGGGCGACCCCGTACGTCAGCGGCGCCGGCGGCCAGAACGTCCAGGTGACCGGGTCGACCCAGGCGCCGGTCGGGGCGTCCGTGTGCCGTTCCGGTTCCACCACCGGCTGGCACTGCGGCACCATCCAGCAGCACAACACCAGCGTGACCTACCCCGAGGGCACCATCAGCGGCGTCACCCGCACCACGGTGTGCGCGGAGCCCGGTGACTCGGGCGGCTCGTACATCTCCGGCAGCCAGGCGCAGGGCGTCACTTCGGGCGGCTCCGGCGACTGCCGCAGCGGTGGCACGACGTTCTTCCAGCCGATCAACCCGCTCCTGCAGAACTACGGGCTGACCCTGAAGACGACCGGTGACGACGGCGGCGAGGAGCCGCCTCCCGGCGAGGGCGGCACCTGGGCGGCCGGCACGGTCTACCAGCCGGGCGACACGGTGACGTACGGCGGTGCCACCTACCGCTGCATCCAGGGGCACCAGGCCTACGCGGGCTGGGAGCCGCCGAACGTTCCGGCGCTGTGGCAGCGCGTGTGAACGGCTGATTGACCCACGGGGGACGGTCCCCTGGGACGGCCCGCGGGGGGTACGGCCCACGGGGACGACGGGGACGGGCCCGGGCGCGCGAAGGGAGAGCGCCCGGGTCCGGCCGCGTCGGGAACCCGTCAGGTGCGGGTGACCCGTCCGCAGTCTCCCGAGTCGGTATCGGTGAGGGGGCGGCTGCGGTCGTAGGGGTCCGTCAAGGGGCCGGTGGGACGCTCCCCGGACGGTCCGTCGCCGAAGTCGGGGTGCAGGTAGCCGTCGTGGACGGCGCAGCTGGTGTTGCCGAACTCCGAGAAGTACTTCTCCATCAGGAGCCTGCCCTCGGTCACCTCCCACCTGGCCGGGTCGTTCAGCGTCAGGGTGAGTGCGCGGCGGACGATCGTGCGCGCCACCTGCCCGTCGTCCCCGTCCGCCCGCACCAGCGGGTAGACGAAGGTGTAGTCGGCGTCGACCTTCACGACGCCCGGCTCACCGGCGGTCACCGTCATGCGGCCCCGCACCTTGACCACGTCACCGGCGAGGCGGGTCTCGTCCGGATCGAAGCGGGTGAAGAGGAGGAGCGGGTCGTTCTCCTCGTCCGGCTGCCGCAGTGACCGGCGCAGCTTCGGCAGCAGCTCCGGCTGCTTGGGGTCGAGGACGGACAGCGCCGCGTCCGGGTGGGCGCCGCGCAGTACGGCCGGGTCCAGGTTGGCGGCGACCAGGAGTTCCTTGGTGCGGCGCAGTGCGAACGCCACGTCTTCCTCGCTCATGCCGCCCAGCGCCTTCGCCTGCGGCAGCTCTATGGCGTCGGCGCCCTCGGCCCACCGTTCGGCCGGCGAACCCCGGAAGGGGTGCTCGCGCGTCGCCCGCCCCGACTGGGCGGGGTCCGCGGGAGCGCCGGTCGGCCGCGCGGTCTCGGCGGCCAGCGGCATCTCCGCGCCGTCGTCACCGCCGGGGAACAGGTCCGTCACCAGTGAAGGGCGTACGGCGACGACCGCGAAGAGCGCGAGTGCCAGCACCGCGACGACCGCGCCCACGCGGCGCCGGCGGGAGCCGCCGTCGCCGAGCCGCGTCGGCGGTCCCGTACGCCATCCCGGCGGGGCGGGCGGGCTCTGGTCTCCCCGCTTGCGGCCGCCGCGGGCACGCCGCGCGGCCTCGTCCTCCTCCCGCAGGCGCCGGGCCACCATCCGCGCGCGGGCGGAGGGCTCCTTGGGCGCGGCGGCGCCACCGCCTTCCGCGGCATCCCGCAGGAAGGACTCCAGTTGCTCGTCCGAGAGGGAGGACGGGACCGGGTCGTCGTCGGGGCGGTCGGGAGGCGGGACGGTACTCACGGACTCACTTTCCGGCTGACGAGTGACGGCGCGGGACAGAGACTTGCGGCGGTCAATCGTGCCGCCACTTGAAGGAAAAGTGCAGAGCCGTGTGGGGTTCGTGACCGAACCAGTACATGTGCGCGCCGCCCGCGGCGTCACGCGCGCAGATACGGCAGTGCCGCCAGCACCCTGCGGTGCGTGTCGCCGGCCGGGGGCAGGTCGAGCTTGGTGAGGATGCTGCCGATGTGCTTTCCCACGGCCGCCTCGGAGACGACGAGCTGGCGGGCGATCGCGCCGTTCGACTTGCCCTCGGCGATCAGGGCCAGCACCTCCCGCTCGCGCGGGCTGAGCCGCTCCAGGGGATCCCGGCGGCGACGGAGCAACCGGCGTACCACTTCCGGGTCGACGACCGTGCCGCCGCCCGCCACCTCCGACCGGGTGCGCGACCCGGCGGTGCTGCGACTGGCGGGCGCCACCAGGTGGCAGGTACTGCGGCTGATCGGCGCGGAGTCGCTGACGGTGGTCGTGGTCGGGGCGGTACTGGGCCTGGTCGTGGCCGGCCTCGATCTCGCCGGGATGCGGTGGGCACTGCGCCTGCTGTCCGTGCCCAGCGCCACCGACCTGCCGTGGACGGCCCTCGCCGGGGTCGTCGGCACCTGCGCGGTACTGGCGGTGATCAGGTCGGTGCTGCCGGCGGCCACCTCACTGCGGCGCCGCGCGGTGGAACTGGCGGGAGTACGGGAGTGACCTCGCACTCCCGCAGGACGACTCAGTCCCCTGCGTCCCCGAACACCTCCGCCGCCGAGGAGGCCGTGATGGCTCGCGAGAACCAAACCCCCAGAACATCCACATCCCGGCACCCGACGATCCTCGCCCGCTCACCCTCGGACACCACAACACCCCGCCGCTCCAACAACAGCAGAATGTCTTCGGCCCGCCCTTCAGCCCGGCCCTTGGCCCAGCCTTCGGCCCGGCCCTCTTCACGCCCCTCAGCCCTGAGATTCTGCGCAGTCTCCGACTGGAAGAAGGAAAGGTCGGCGGCCATGATCTGCCTCCAGAGGTCCGCGGCCGGCGTCTTGCCGAGGCCTTGTTCCGTGAGCTCGATGAAGATGCTTGCCGTGTTCTCGTCGTCGGCCGACAGGACCTTCAGTGCCGACGCCAGCGCTTTCAGTATGGCATCGGCGTCCGGGTCCCGGCGGTGCAGCGCCGCGGACAGCACGGTCAGCGGGATGTCACGCGCCGCCTCGTCGGGGCTGTCGATGACGGGCAGCTGGTCCGGCCCGAGGACCAGTGGCCGCACGGTGAGCGAGGGCCACTGCGGTGGGCCGATGTCGACCTCCCGGGCCGCCCAGGCAGCCGTACGCCGGTCGGCGCAGACCACCAGCAGGACCGGTGGCAGCCGGTACTTGGCGTGCAGGTGCGACATGTAGTACGCCCAGCTCGCGGGCTTGTCGCGGTCCTGCTTGCCCTGTGACTCGACGGCGAGCAGGAAGCTGCCGTTGTCGCCGGTCTCCATGCGCAGCAGCGTGTCCACGCGCCGTTCCACCGGCCGGTTCTCGGTGAGGTCGGTGGTGAGCGGGACCGCGGAGACCGGTTCGGCGAAGGAGACGCCGAGCGCCTTGACGGCACGGGCGAAGAGCGCCGGATCCTCCTGGAAGATCCGGTGCAGCGCCTCGTGGGATGAACTGACCATGCGGCGAACGTAGGCGAACGCCGGACAGTGCCAGACGCATATGTCGACGATTGCCGCGGACGAGTGACAACCACGCCGCCACCGTTGACGCGCCAAGGGTGCCGGCCACGCAGAAGGGGCCCGCACGACCGAAGTCGTACGGGCCCCTTCTCAGGCATCAGCCCATGTCAGGTCAGTTGACCGACAAGCAAGCGGAACTTACTTGTTGATCTTGGTGACCTGGCCGGCGCCGACCGTCCGGCCACCCTCACGGATGGCGAACTTCAGGCCCTCTTCCATGGCGACGGGCTGGATGAGCTCCACCTTCATCTCGGTGTTGTCACCCGGCATGACCATCTCGGTGCCCTCGGGGAGGGTCACGACGCCGGTCACGTCCGTCGTACGGAAGTAGAACTGCGGACGGTAGTTGTTGAAGAACGGCGTGTGGCGGCCACCCTCGTCCTTGGACAGGATGTAGGCCTGGGCCTCGAACTCGGTGTGCGGGGTGACCGAGCCCGGCTTGATGATGACCTGGCCGCGCTCGACGTCCTCGCGCTTGATGCCGCGGAGCAGCAGACCGACGTTCTCACCGGCCTGGCCCTCGTCGAGCAGCTTGCGGAACATCTCGATGCCGGTGACCGTGGTGGTGGTCTTCTCGGTCTTGATGCCGATGATGTCGACGGTCTCGTTGACCTTGAGGACACCACGCTCGATGCGGCCGGTGACGACCGTACCGCGACCGGTGATGGTGAAGACGTCCTCGATCGGCATCAGGAACGGCTTGTCGACGTCGCGCTCGGGCTCCGGGATGGCCTCGTCCACGGCCTTCATGAGCTCGAGGACCGAGTTGCCCCACTCCTTGTCGCCCTCGAGGGCCTTCAGAGCGGAGACCTTGACGACCGGAACGTCGTCGCCCGGGAACTCGTACTCGGAGAGGAGCTCACGCACCTCGAGCTCGACGAGCTCCAGGATCTCCTCGTCGTCCACCATGTCGGCCTTGTTCAGGGCGACGACGATGTACGGAACGCCGACCTGGCGGGCCAGGAGCACGTGCTCCTTGGTCTGCGGCATCGGGCCGTCGGTGGCGGCGACCACGAGGATGGCGCCGTCCATCTGCGCGGCACCCGTGATCATGTTCTTGATGTAGTCCGCGTGACCGGGGCAGTCGACGTGGGCGTAGTGACGCGTCTCGGTCTGGTACTCGACGTGCGCGATGGAGATGGTGATACCGCGCTGGCGCTCCTCGGGCGCCTTGTCGATCATGTCGAAGGCCGAGGCCTCATTCAGGTCCGGGTACGCGTCGTGCAGCACCTTGGTAATGGCGGCCGTGAGGGTCGTCTTACCGTGGTCGATGTGACCGATGGTGCCGATGTTGACGTGCGGCTTAGTCCGCTCGAACTTCGCCTTCGCCACTGGGGTCCTCCTGTGGAGTGGTTCTGTACGCCTTACTCATCGGCGCCAGGTGATCTTTGCTGGAAAGCCCGGGTGCCGGGGGCATTCCGCCGGGTTCACGACGGAATGCCCCATGCAGGCTCCGGGGTCAAGCCTAAAGCGTGTTTACGGGGTCCGTTAAACGGAGTAGTCCGTTACTCGCCCTTGGCCTTCGCGATGATCTCCTCGGCGACGTTCCGGGGAACCTCGGCGTAGGAGTCGAACTGCATCGAGTAGCTTGCGCGACCCGACGTCTTGCTGCGGAGGTCTCCGACGTAGCCGAACATCTCCGACAGGGGCACGAGGCCCTTGACGACGCGGGCACCCGCACGCTCCTCCATGGCCTGGATCTGGCCACGGCGGGAGTTGATGTCGCCGATGACCTCACCCATGTAGTCCTCGGGCGTGGTGACCTCGACGGCCATCATCGGCTCCAGGAGCACGGGCGAAGCCTTGCGCGCGGCCTCCTTGAAGGCCTGCGAACCGGCGATCTTGAAGGCGAGCTCGGAGGAGTCGACCTCGTGGTAGCCACCGTCGATGAGCGTGACGCGGACGCCCGTCATCTCGTAGCCGGCCAGGATGCCGAACTGCATGGCCTCCTGCGCACCGGCGTCCACCGAAGGGATGTACTCCTTCGGGATGCGGCCACCGGTGACCTTGTTCACGAACTCGTACGAGGCGTCGCCGCCCTCGATCGGCTCGATCGCGATCTGCACCTTGGCGAACTGACCGGTACCACCGGTCTGCTTCTTGTGGGTGTAGTCCACGCGCTCGACGGTCTTGCGGATCGTCTCACGGTACGCGACCTGCGGCTTGCCGACGTTGGCCTCGACCTTGAACTCGCGCTTCATCCGGTCGACCAGCACCTCGAGGTGAAGCTCGCCCATACCGCCGATGACGGTCTGGCCGGTCTCCTCGTTGGTGTGCACCTGGAAGGAGGGGTCCTCCTCCGCGAGACGCTGGATGGCGACACCCAGCTTCTCCTGGTCGCCCTTGGACTTGGGCTCGATCGCGACCTCGATGACCGGCGCCGGGAAGTCCATGGACTCCAGGATGACCGGGTTCTTGTCGTCGGACAGCGTCTCACCGGTGGTGGTCTGCTTCAGGCCCATGACGGCGACGATGTCGCCGGCGCCCACCGACTCGATCTCCTCACGCTTGTTGGCGTGCATGCGGTAGATCTTGCCGATGCGCTCCTTCTTGCCCTTGACGGAGTTCAGCACCGCGGTGCCGGACTCCAGGCGGCCCGAGTAGACCCGGACGAAGGTGAGCTTGCCGAGGTGCGGGTCGCTCATGATCTTGAACGCAAGAGCGGCCAGCGGCTCGTCCTCGGACGGCTTGCGCTTGATGACGACCTCGGGGTCCTTGACGTCCTGGCCCTCGATGGCCTCGACGTCGAGCGGGGTCGGCAGGTAGCGCACGACCGCGTCGAGCAGGGGCTGAACGCCCTTGTTCTTGAACGCGGTGCCGCAGAACACCGGGGTGACGGTGGTCTCGTCGGACTTGCCGGACGCGATGGTGATGCGACGGATCGCGGCGTACAGCTGCTCCTCGGTGGGCTCCTGGCCCTCCAGGAACAGCTCCATGATCTCTTCGTCGTTCTCCGCGACGGCCTCGACCAGCTTGCCGCGCCACTCCTCGGCGGCCTCGGTGTGCGTGGCCGGGATGTCGACGGTCTCGTACATCTCGCCCTTGGCCGCCTCGGCGGACCACACGAGCGCCTTCATGCGGACCAGGTCCACGACGCCCTTGAAGTCGGCCTCGGCACCGATCGGGAGCTGCATGACGAGCGGCTGGGCACCCAGGCGGTCCGAGATCATCTCCACGCAGCGGTGGAACTCGGCGCCGGTACGGTCCAGCTTGTTGACGAAGCAGATGCGCGGCACGCCGTAGCGGTCGGCCTGACGCCACACCGTCTCGGACTGCGGCTCGACACCGGCGACACCGTCGAACACGGTCACGGCACCGTCGAGCACACGCAGGGAACGCTCCACCTCGACGGTGAAGTCGACGTGCCCCGGGGTGTCGATGATGTTGATCGTGTAGTCGTTGTCCTCGAGCGGCCAGTGGCAGGTGGTCGCAGCAGACGTGATCGTGATGCCACGCTCCTGCTCCTGCTCCATCCAGTCCATCGTGGCGGCGCCGTCGTGGACCTCACCGATCTTGTACGACACACCCGTGTAGAACAGGATCCGCTCGGTGGTGGTCGTCTTGCCCGCGTCGATGTGGGCCATGATCCCGATGTTGCGGACCTTGGCCAGGTCAAGTGAAGTGGTAGCCATAAGGCTTCAGTCTTCTCTCGGTCTCGATGTGGGTAGCGACTACCAGCGGTAGTGCGCGAAGGCCTTGTTGGACTCGGCCATCTTGTGCGTGTCCTCGCGCTTCTTCACAGCGGCACCGAGGCCGTTGGAGGCGTCGAGGAGCTCGTTGAGCAGCCGCTCGGTCATGGTCTTCTCGCGACGGGCGCGGGAGTAACCGACCAGCCAGCGCAGCGCGAGGGTGTTGGCGCGACCGGGCTTGACCTCGATCGGCACCTGGTACGTCGCACCACCGACACGGCGGGACTTGACCTCGAGGGTCGGCTTGATGTTCTCGAGAGCGCGCTTGAGCGTGATGACCGGGTCGTTGCCGGTCTTCTCGCGCAGACCCTCCATGGCACCGTAGACGATGCGCTCGGCGGTGGAGCGCTTGCCGTTCAGCAGCACCTTGTTGATCAGGGAGGTCACCAGAGGAGAACCGTAGACCGGGTCGATGATGACCGGGCGCTTCGGGGCGGGGCCCTTACGAGGCATTCTTACTTCTCCTTCTTGGCGCCGTAGCGGCTGCGGGCCTGCTTGCGGTTCTTCACACCCTGGGTGTCAAGCGAACCGCGGATGATCTTGTAGCGAACACCCGGCAGGTCCTTCACACGGCCGCCGCGCACGAGCACGATGGAGTGCTCCTGCAGGTTGTGCCCCTCACCCGGAATGTAAGCGGTGACCTCGATCCCGCTGGTCAGACGCACACGCGCGACCTTACGCAGGGCCGAGTTCGGCTTCTTCGGGGTGGTCGTGAACACACGCGTGCAGACGCCGCGACGCTGAGGGGAACCCTCGAGTGCGGGCGTCTTGTTCTTCTCGACCTTGTCCTGCCGGCCCTTGCGGACCAGCTGCTGGATCGTAGGCACTACTTCTCCGGTTTCTGTGTGCCGAATGGTAAAGCTAACCTGGAACATCGCCGACCCACGCGGTCGGGTGTGTCGAAGCCGCGAGCTCCGGCCGCAAGGCGGAAGAAGACGCGATTTGCGGTGGCCACGCACGCCCCGGTGCGGTCGTAGGCACGCACGAGGGCCAGGGCACACCCCAGGCACAAGGTCTGAGCGTACCTATCGCATTCGCTGCGGTCAAAACAAATGGGCGGGACCGACGGCGACGCCGGTTTCGCCCCGCCTTGCGCACGCCCGTGCCGGCCCGTATCCGGCCCCCTACGGGCATGGCACGCCGTAGGGCGGCCACCCACGCGGGTGGCCGCCCTACGGCTTTGGCTGCCTTGTCAGGCGACTCGCTTACTGGTTGTACGGACCGTAGTCGTAGTCCTCCAGCGGAACGGCCTGGCCGGAGCCCGTGCCGAACGGCGAGTAGTCGATGTCGTCGTAGCCGACGGCCGAGTACATCGCGGCCTTGGCCTCTTCGGTCGGCTCGACCCGGATGTTGCGGTAGCGGGACAGACCCGTACCGGCCGGGATGAGCTTACCGATGATGACGTTCTCCTTGAGGCCGATGAGGCTGTCGGACTTGGCGTTGATCGCCGCGTCCGTCAGGACTCGGGTCGTCTCCTGGAAGGAGGCGGCCGACAGCCAGGATTCCGTCGCCAGCGAGGCCTTGGTGATACCCATCAGCTGCGGACGACCGGAGGCCGGGTGACCGCCCTCCTGGACCACACGACGGTTCTCGGTCTCGAACTTCGAGCGCTCCACCAGCTCGCCGGGCAGCAGCTCGGCGTCGCCGGACTCGATGATCGTCACACGGCGCAGCATCTGCCGGATGATGATCTCGATGTGCTTGTCGTGGATCGACACGCCCTGCGAGTTGTAGACCTTCTGGACCTCGCCGACCAGGTGGACCTGGACGGCACGCTGACCCAGGATGCGCAGCACGTCGTGCGGGTTGGTGGCACCCACGGTGAGCTTCTGGCCCACCTCGACGTGGTCGCCCTCGCCCACGAGCAGACGGGCGCGCTTCGAGATCGGGAACGCCGTCTCGTCGCTGCCGTCGTCCGGGGTGACGACGATCTTCTTGGTCTTCTCGGTCTCCTCGATCCGGACGCGGCCGGAGGCCTCGGAGATCGGGGCGACACCCTTCGGGGTACGGGCCTCGAAGAGCTCGACGACACGCGGCAGACCCTGGGTGATGTCGTCACCGGCCACACCACCGGTGTGGAAGGTACGCATCGTCAGCTGGGTACCGGGCTCACCGATGGACTGGGCGGCGATGATGCCGACCGCCTCACCGATGTCGACCAGCTTGCCGGTGGCCAGCGAGCGGCCGTAGCACATGGCGCAGGTGCCGACCTGGGACTCACAGGTCAGGATCGAGCGGGTCTTGACCTCCTCCACACCGTGGCGCACGAGCTGGTCGATGAGCACGTCACCGAGGTCGACGTTGGCCGGCGCGATCACCTTGCCGTCGATGACGACGTCCTCGGCGAGCATGCGGGCGTACACGCTGGTCTCGACGTCCTCGGCCTTGCGCAGCGTGCCGTCCGCGTCGCGCGTGGCGATCGGCAGCTTGAGGCCGCGCTCGGTGCCGCAGTCCTCCTCGCGAATGATGACGTCCTGGGAGACGTCGACCAGACGACGCGTGAGGTAACCCGAGTCGGCGGTACGCAGAGCGGTGTCCGCCAGACCCTTACGGGCACCGTGCGTGGAGATGAAGTACTCCAGCACGGACAGGCCCTCACGGAAGGAAGCCTTGATGGGACGCGGGATCGTCTCGTTCTTCGCGTTCGACACCAGACCACGCATACCGGCGATCTGACGCATCTGCATCATGTTGCCTCGTGCACCCGAGTTCACCATCATGAAGATCGGGTTGGTCTTCGGGAAGTTGTCGTTCATCGCCTCGGCGACCTCGTTGGTCGCCTTGGTCCAGATCGCGATGAGCTCCTGCGTGCGCTCGTCCTTGGTGATCAGACCGCGCTCGTACTGCTTCTGGACCTTCTCGTCCTGCGCCTCGTAGCCGCGGACGATCTCCTTCTTCGCCTCGGGAACGACGACGTCGGAGATGGCCACGGTCACGCCGGAACGGGTGGCCCAGAAGAAACCGGCCGCCTTCAGGTTGTCGAGCGTCGCCGCCACGATGACCTTCGGGTAGCGCTCGGCGAGGTCGTTGACGATCTCCGAGAGCTGCTTCTTGCCGACCTCGTAGTCGACGAAGGGGTAGTCCTCGGGCAGCAGCTCGTTGAAGAGCGCGCGGCCCAGCGTGGTCCTCAGCGTGAAGGTGTCACCCTGCTGCCACTCCGGCTCACCCTCCTCACGGGCCGGGGGCTCCCAGCCGCGGGGCGGGATGGTGCCCACCGGGAAGCGGATGTCGACCTTCGACTGGAGCGACAGGTCGCCCGCGTCGAACGCCATGATCGCCTCGGCGGCGGAACCGAAGGCACGGCCCTCGCCCTTGAGGTCGCGGCCCTCGCCGTCGGTGGTGAGGAAGAACAGACCGAGGACCATGTCCTGGGTCGGCATCGTCACCGGACGGCCGTCGGCCGGCTTGAGGATGTTGTTCGAGGACAGCATCAGGATGCGGGCCTCGGCCTGCGCCTCCGCGGAGAGCGGCAGGTGGACGGCCATCTGGTCACCGTCGAAGTCCGCGTTGAACGCGGTGCAGACGAGCGGGTGGATCTGGATGGCCTTGCCCTCGACCAGCTGCGGCTCGAAGGCCTGGATGCCGAGGCGGTGCAGCGTGGGCGCGCGGTTCAGCAGAACCGGGTGCTCCGCGATGACCTCTTCGAGCACGTCGTACACGACCGTGCGGCCGCGCTCGACCATGCGCTTGGCGCTCTTGATGTTCTGCGCGTGGTTCAGGTCGACCAGGCGCTTCATCACGAACGGCTTGAAGAGCTCCAGCGCCATGGCCTTGGGCAGACCGCACTGGTGCAGCTTCAGCTGCGGGCCGACGACGATGACGGAACGCGCGGAGTAGTCCACACGCTTACCGAGCAGGTTCTGACGGAAACGACCCTGCTTGCCCTTGAGCATGTCGCTCAGGGACTTCAGCGGGCGGTTACCCGGACCGGTCACCGGGCGGCCACGACGGCCGTTGTCGAAGAGGGCGTCCACGGCCTCCTGGAGCATGCGCTTCTCGTTGTTCACGATGATCTCGGGCGCGCCGAGGTCGAGAAGCCGCTTCAGGCGGTTGTTGCGGTTGATGACGCGGCGGTACAGGTCGTTCAGGTCGGAGGTCGCGAAGCGGCCACCGTCCAGCTGCACCATCGGACGCAGGTCCGGCGGGATGACCGGCACGCAGTCCAGCACCATGCCCTTGGGGCTGTTGCTGGTCTGCAGGAACGCGGAGACGACCTTGAGGCGCTTGAGCGCACGGGTCTTCTTCTGGCCCTTGCCGGTGCGGATGATCTCGCGGAGGCGCTCGGCCTCCTCGTCGAGGTCGAAGGACTCCAGGCGCTTCTGCAGCGCGGCGGCGCCCATCGAGCCGTCGAAGTAGGTGCCGAAGCGGTCGCGCAGCTCGCGGTAGAGCAGCTCGTCGCCCTCCAGGTCCTGGACCTTGAGGTTCTTGAACCGGTTCCACACCTCGTCGAGGCGGTCGATCTCGCGCTGCGCACGGTCGCGCAGCTGCTTCATCTCACGCTCGGCACCCTCGCGCACCTTGCGGCGCACGTCGGCCTTGGCGCCCTCGGCCTCCAGCTCGGCGAGGTCCGTCTCGAGCTTCTTGGCGCGGGCCTCGAGGTCGGCGTCGCGACGGTTCTCGATCTGCTGGCGCTCGACGGAGACGTGGGCCTCCAGCGAGGGCAGGTCGCGGGTGCGGCGCTCCTCGTCCACGTACGTGATCATGTACGCGGCGAAGTAGATGACCTTCTCCAGGTCCTTCGGGGCAAGGTCGAGCAGGTAGCCCAGCCGCGACGGAACGCCCTTGAAGTACCAGATGTGGGTGACGGGGGCGGCCAGCTCGATGTGGCCCATCCGCTCACGGCGCACCTTGGCGCGCGTGACCTCGACGCCACAGCGCTCGCAGATGATGCCCTTGAAGCGGACGCGCTTGTACTTGCCGCAGTAGCACTCCCAGTCCCGGGTCGGACCGAAGATCTTCTCGCAGAAGAGTCCGTCCTTCTCGGGCTTGAGGGTGCGGTAGTTGATGGTCTCGGGCTTCTTGACCTCGCCGTGGCTCCACTGACGGATGTCGTCAGCGGTGGCCAGACCGATCCGGAGCTCGTCGAAGAAGTTGACGTCGAGCACTATGCGTCAATCCCTCTCAGGGTTGTAAGTCTGTGGTCTGAAACGGGGGTCGCGGGATCGGCGGGGCCTCTGCGGGAGAGGCCCCGCCTGACTCCCGTCAGACCTCTTCGACGCTGCTCGGCTCGCGCCGGGACAGGTCGATGCCGAGCTCCTCCGCAGCGCGGAAGACGTCCTCGTCGGTGTCACGCATCTCGATGGACATGCCGTCCGAGGACAGCACCTCCACGTTGAGGCACAGGGACTGCATCTCCTTGATGAGCACCTTGAAGGACTCGGGGATGCCGGGCTCAGGGATGTTCTCGCCCTTGACGATGGCCTCGTAGACCTTCACGCGGCCGGTGACGTCGTCGGACTTGATGGTCAGCAGCTCCTGGAGGGCGTACGCGGCGCCGTAAGCCTCCAGCGCCCACACCTCCATCTCACCGAAGCGCTGGCCACCGAACTGGGCCTTACCACCCAGCGGCTGCTGGGTGATCATCGAGTACGGGCCGGTCGACCGGGCGTGCAGCTTGTCGTCGACCAGGTGGTGGAGCTTGAGGATGTACATGTACCCGACCGAGATCGGGTCCGGGAACGGCTCACCACTGCGGCCGTCGAACAGCCGCGCCTTGCCGGAGGGCAGCACCATGCGCTCGCCGTCCCGGTTCGGGATGGTGTGCTGGAGCAGGCCGGCCAGCTCGTCCTCGCGCGCACCGTCGAACACCGGGGTGGCGACGTTGGTGCCGGGCTCGACCTTGTCGGCGCCGATCGCCTGGAGGCGCTGCGCCCACTCGTCCGCGAGGCCGGAGACGTCCCAGCCGCGGCTGGCGAGCCAGCCGAGGTGGATCTCCAGGACCTGTCCCGGGTTCATCCGGGACGGGACACCCAGCGGGTTCAGGATGATGTCGACGGGCGTGCCGTCCTCCAGGAACGGCATGTCCTCGATCGGGTTGATCTTGGAGATGACGCCCTTGTTGCCGTGACGGCCGGCGAGCTTGTCACCGTCGGTGATCTTGCGCTTCTGCGCGACGTAGACGCGGACCAACTGGTTCACGCCGGGCGGCAGCTCGTCGCCCTCCTCGCGGTCGAAGACGCGGACGCCGATGACCTTGCCGATCTCGCCGTGCGGCACCTTCAGGGAGGTGTCGCGGACCTCGCGGGCCTTCTCACCGAAGATCGCGCGGAGCAGACGCTCCTCCGGGGTCAGCTCGGTCTCACCCTTGGGCGTGACCTTGCCGACGAGGATGTCACCGGCGACGACCTCGGCACCGATGCGGATGATGCCGCGCTCGTCGAGGTCGGCGAGGACCTCCTCGGAGACGTTCGGGATGTCCCGGGTGATCTCCTCGGGGCCGAGCTTGGTGTCACGGGCGTCGACCTCGTGCTCCTCGATGTGGATCGAGGAGAGGACGTCGTCCTGCACGAGGCGCTGCGACAGGATGATCGCGTCCTCGTAGTTGTGACCCTCCCACGGCATGAACGCGACCAGCAGGTTCTTGCCGAGCGCCATCTCGCCGTTCTCGGTGGCCGGACCGTCGGCCAGGACCTGGCCCTCGATGACCCGGTCGCCCTCGGCGACGATGACCTTCTGGTTGACCGAGGTTCCCTGGTTGGACCGGGAGAACTTGGCCAGGCGGTACGTGATGTACGTGCCGTCGTCGTTGGTGGTGGTGATGTAGTCCGCGGAGACCTCCTGGACCACACCCGCCTTCTCGGCCTTGACCACGTCGCCGGCGTCGGCGGCGGAGCGGTACTCCATGCCGGTGCCGACCAGCGGGGACTCGCTCTTGATGAGCGGCACCGCCTGACGCATCATGTTCGCGCCCATGAGGGCACGGTTGGCGTCGTCGTGCTCGAGGAACGGGATCATGGCGGTCGCGACCGACACCATCTGGCGCGGCGAGACATCCATGTAGTCGACGTCGTCACCGGGGACGTAGTCGACCTCGCCGCCACGACGGCGGACCAGGACGCGGGCCTCGGAGAAGCGCATGTCGTCGTTGAGCGTGGCGTTGGCCTGCGCGATGACGAAGCGGTCCTCCTCGTCGGCGGTCAGGTAGTCCACGTCGTCCGTGACCTGGCCGTCGACGACCTTGCGGTAGGGCGTCTCGATGAAACCGAACGGGTTGATCCGGCCGTACGAGGCGAGCGAGCCGATCAGACCGATGTTCGGGCCTTCGGGCGTCTCGATCGGGCACATGCGGCCGTAGTGCGACGGGTGAACGTCACGGACCTCGAAGCCGGCCCGCTCACGGGAGAGACCACCCGGGCCGAGGGCGTTCAGACGACGCTTGTGCGTCAGCCCCGACAGCGGGTTGTTCTGGTCCATGAACTGGGACAGCTGGCTGGTGCCGAAGAACTCCTTGATGGAGGCGACGACCGGCCGGATGTTGATCAGGGTCTGCGGCGTGATCGCCTCGACGTCCTGGGTGGTCATGCGCTCGCGCACGACGCGCTCCATACGGGCGAGACCCGTACGGACCTGGTTCTGGATCAGCTCGCCGACGTTGCGGATGCGGCGGTTGCCGAAGTGGTCGATGTCGTCGGTCTCGACGACGATCTCCCGGCCCGACTCGCCGACCGTCTCGGTCTCACCGGCGTGCAGCTTCACCAGGTACTTGATGGTGGCGATGACGTCGTCGGTGGTGAGCACGCCGGCGTCCAGCGGCTCGTCCGCGCCGAGCTTCTTGTTGACCTTGTAGCGGCCGACCTTGGCGAGGTCGTAGCGCTTCGGGTTGAAGTACAGGTTCTCCAGGAGCGTCTGCGCGGCCTCACGCGTGGGGGGCTCGCCCGGACGCAGCTTGCGGTAGATGTCGAGCAGCGCGTCGTCCTGGCCCTGGGTGTGGTCCTTCTCCAGGGTGGCGCGCATGGACTCGTACTCGCCGAACTCCTCGAGGATCTGCTCGGTGGTCCAGCCGAGCGCCTTGAGGAGGACGGTCACGGACTGCTTGCGCTTGCGGTCGATGCGCACACCGACCATGTCGCGCTTGTCGATCTCCATCTCCAGCCAGGCGCCCCGGGACGGGATGATCTTGGCGGAGAAGATGTCCTTGTCGGACGTCTTGTCGATGGAGGAGTCGAAGTAGACGCCCGGCGAACGGACCAGCTGCGACACGACGACACGCTCGGTGCCGTTGATGACGAAGGTGCCCTTGTTGGTCATGAGCGGGAAGTCGCCCATGAAGACCGTCTGGGACTTGATCTCGCCGGTCTCGTTGTTGGTGAACTCGGCGGTGACGAAGAGCGGGGCCGCGTACGTGAAGTCACGGTCCTTGCACTCGTCGATGCTGTTCTTGGGGGGCTCGAAGCGGTGGTCGCGGAACGTCAGCGACATCGACCCGGAGAAGTCCTCGATCGGCGAGATCTCCTCGAAGATCTCTTCCAGACCGGACTTGGTGGGGACGTCCTGACCGGACTCCAGAGCCGACTCGACGCGAGCCTTCCAGGCGTCGTTGCCGAGGAGCCAGTCGAAGCTCTCGGTTTGCAGCGCGAGAAGGTTCGGAACCTCGAGGGGCTCCTTGATCTTTGCAAAGGAGATGCGCAGCGGGGCGGTGCTGGCAGCGTTGTTCGTATTCGCGGTCGAGGCATTGCGCGAGGCGGCCAAGAGGGGGTCCTTCCGAGGGCTCGGACTCACTACGCGCGTACCGGCCCCTCTTCCTCACACGGAGACAGGGGGTGTCTGATGTGGCTGAAATGCCAGGTCAGACATGCTCTGGTCGTCAGTGCTCGGGCGAGGGCAGACCCCTGGTGACGGGCAGGGGGCAGCTAACAGGCAGCGCAAAGGGTCAGTGTAGCCACTTGGCACACTGATGTCCAGTGCGGTTCTCGGGGACCGTGTTCACTCCTCGTTGTTCTCACCACCTGTGCGGCAAGGCCTCGCCCTCAACGCACCCAGATACTGCCCTCTTCGCCGTCGATCCATGCCTCGGATTCGGATCCTTTGACGACGCCCTGAGAATTGCGCGCTGCGTGCGGTTCGTCAAGGCCCCCCTTGGCCCGAACCGGTTGCCTCCAGCGGCTCTCAGGGCCCCGGAGACGGCACGACGAAGATCACCATACTCTTCGCCGTCGCACGTGCAAGGCAGCCGCCGCCCAACCCCCGGTACGCCGAAGAGCGACCACCCGGATGGATGATCGCTCTTCGGTGCTACGGCGTTACAGACCCTGACGGATCCGTGGCGCCGGTGCGGTCTTACTTGACCTCGACGGAGGCGCCGGCGCCCTTGAGGGACTCGGCGGCCTTGTCAGCGGCCTCCTTGTTGACCTTCTCGAGGACCGGCTTCGGGGTGCCGTCCACGAGGTCCTTGGCCTCCTTCAGACCCAGGGAGGTCAGCTCGCGCACGACCTTGATGACCTGGATCTTCTTGTCGCCGGCGCCGGTGAGGATGACGTCGAACTCGTCCTTCTCCTCGGCCTGCTCGGCGCCACCGGCGGCGGCACCGCCACCGGCCACGACGACCGGGGCGGCCGCGGCGGCGGTGACGTCGAACTTCTCCTCGAAGGCCTTCACGAACTCGGAGAGCTCGATGAGGGTCATCTCCTCGAACTGGGCGAGCAGGTCGTCCTGGCTGAGCTTCGCCATGATGGCGGTCCTTCCACTAATTCGGCAGGTGCCGGATGTACGGGGTGAGGCGGGCGTACGTCGGGCCCGCTGCGACCCGTGCCGCTAGGCGGCGTGGGTCAGAAAGCGAGCCGAATTACTCGGCACCGCCCTGCTCGTCCTGCTTGGCACGGAGCGCGTCCACGGTGCGGACGAGCTTCGAGGGCAGCGCCTGGAAGACGGAGGCAGCCTGGGACTGCTTCGCCTTGAAGGCACCGGCCAGCTTGGAGAGCAGAACCTCGCGGGACTCGAGGTCCGCAAGCTTCTTGATCTCGTCGGCGGACATCGCCTTGCCGTCAAGGACACCGCCCTTGATGACGAGGTTCGGGTTGTCCTTGGCGAAGTCGCGCAGACCCTTCGCCGACTCCACCGGGTCACCGGTGACGAAGGCGACGGCCGTCGGACCAGCGAAGAGCTGGTCGTCGAGCGTGATCCCGGCCTCGTTGGCCGCAATCTTGGTCAGCGTGTTCTTCACCACGGCGTACTGGGCGTTCTCACCGAGCGACCGGCGCAGCGTCTTGAGCTGCGCCACGGTGAGACCGCGGTACTCGGTCAGCACGGCGGCGTTGGAGCTGCGGAACTTGTCCGTCAGCTCGGCAACCGCGGCAGCCTTTTCGGGCGTCGCCATAGAGCCTCGGCCTCCTTCCGGGTGATTCGGACCGCGCGGACCCGAAGGAGGACTGGGGAAAACGAAACGCCCCGGCGCAGGCGCACGGGGCGTGACTCGACCGGTCGGCTACCGCACGGGGCGGGCATTCCGGGAGCTCATCCACAGTCACCTGCGCGGGTCGTCCGCAGTTCAGCGGATCCTTCGGCCACCGTTACTCTCGCGAGCACACGGCAACGACCAGCGGTCTTTGGCTTCGTCGAAGAGCGTACGTGAACGGGGCAGTGTCAAGCAAATCCACCCGTACGGCGACTCAGCCCTGCTGGGCTTCCTCCATCATCTCCGCCAGGTCGACCGTGTCCTTGGCCGGCGGGGCGGTGACCTTCACGGGCTCGTTGATGCCGAGGAAGGTGATGGTCATGTCCAGCGGGCCCTTGTCGGCGTCGCCGCGCATCCGGAACTGCTTGGTCTGGTCGTCGCCGTCGACCCACATGTCCATCGTGAGCTTGTCGATGCCCATCTTCTCGTACTGCTCGATGCTCTTCTGCCGCTTCTCCTGGGTGGCCTTGTCCTCGTCCGCGAGGGACTTCTCCAGGTCGGCGAGGGTGACGGTGCCCTTGTAGTGGGTGGTCTCGACGCCCTCGACGGTCTCGGTGCCGACCTTCTCCACGTCCTTGGCGCCGGTGAGGAAGGTGGACTCGGTCGCCGGGTTCTTGTCGGCCTGGGAGGCGCCGCCCAGCTGGTTCAGCTCGTCGCCGGCGCCCATCGCGGCCAGGTCGAACTTGATCCAGCTCTTGCCGTCCATCTCCTTGGCCGCCGCGGCTCCACCGCCGAGGTACATGGCCTTGTCGACGATCCGGATCTCCGCCTTGGCGTCGGCGCCCTGGTCGAGCGCCGACATCTTCATGCTCATCGCGAGCGTGGGCTTGATCTGCATCTGGGCCTCGGCCTCGACCCGGCCCTCCTCGGGGGCCCGCCCGGTCATGCGGTAGCGGAGGGAGTCGATCTCCTCCGTGTTCTTCGCCGCCTTGGCGACGGCCGCCGCCGGCGTCATCTTCGGGGACTGACCGGCCTCGTCCCCCTTGGAGCAGCCCACCGCACCGGCGGCGAGCAACAGCGCGGCCAGTCCGGCACCGACGGGCACACGTACGGAAGTCTTCATGCTTTCCCCCCACGGGAATCAGTGAGCACGGGAGACAGACGGCTTCTCCACAGCACGGAGATCGCTTCTCCACAGCCGCTTCTCATCAGCAAGGACGTGAGCTTATCCGGAATGGTTCGAACGATCTTGTGATTTGCGAACCGTCTTGTGCCTTCCGGGGCTCAGCCGTCGTCCCGTGTCTGCCGCAGCAGCTCCGTGAAGTCCGCCGTGTCGGAGGCCGGCGGGCGCTCGGCGGCCACCGCGACGCCGTAGTCGCTGTAGTAAGCGGTCTGGGTCAGCTCCCCCTTCTCCGTCCGCCCCCGCTCGACCTTCTTGACCAGCAGGTCCCGGTCGTCCACCCAGATGTCGACGGTCTGCCCGGCCGTGCCGCCCACGGTGCCGGTCCAGTGCGTGGTGCGCCGGCCGCGGGTCGTCTCCTCCCCCACCCTGCGCACGTCGTCGGAGGCCAGGAGCCGCTTCACCGTCCGGTCCGGCGTGGTCCCGCGCATCCCGTCCGCGACACCGGCCGCGCCGCTTGAGAGGTCCTCCAGGTCGGCGTAGCCGTACTTGATCCAGTGCCGGCCGCCCACCCGGTCGGCGAACTCGTCACCCATCCGGGCGTAGTACGCGTCGGGCAGGTACCGGGCCTCCATGGCGGTGGTACCCAGCTCGCGCATGGTCTCGGCGGTCGTACCGCCCGTGTAGGTGATCTTCAGGGTGCCGGTGAGACCGTCGTCCCAGCCGAGGGCCCCCGTGGCCTCCAGGGAGAGCTCGCCGCCCATGACGGTCGTGGACTCGACCCGCGCGGAGCCCGCCCGCGCGGTTGCCCGTTCCACCGAGCGCAGGGGCTCGGTCGACGGGTCGGCGGACGCCGTGGAGCCGGGAGATCCCCCGGAGGAGGTGCAGGCCGTGACGCACCCCAGCGCCACCGCCACCGCGATCGACACGACCGTACGACGTGAACTGGTGCTGTTCGTGCCCGTCATCCGCCCACCCCCTGCCCCGCACGTTAACGCAGGGCTGCGACACCCGTACGGAAAACGGAACGGGCCCCGCACCTCGGAAGGTGCGGGGCCCGTGAACCGGTGGGGCGAGCCGTTGGCTCAGACCGCGGCCGGGTCCTCCTCGACGAGGAGGTTGCGGGTGCGGTTGGAGTCCAGCGGAATGCCGGGGCCCATCGTGGTGCTGATGGCGGCCTTCTTGATGTACCGGCCCTTGGCGGCCGACGGCTTCAGACGGAGGACTTCCTCCAGCGCCGCGGCGTAGTTCTCCACCAGCTTGGTGTCGTCGAACGACGTCTTGCCGATGATGAAGTGCAGGTTCGAGTGCTTGTCGACGCGGAACTCGATCTTGCCGCCCTTGATGTCGTTGACAGCCTTGGCGACGTCCGGGGTCACGGTGCCGGTCTTCGGGTTCGGCATCAGACCACGGGGACCGAGCACGCGGCCGAGGCGGCCGACCTTGCCCATGAGGTCAGGGGTGGCGACGACGGCGTCGAAGTCCAGGCGGCCCTTCGACACCTCGTCGATCAGCTCGTCGGCGCCGACGATGTCGGCGCCCGCGGCACGCGCGGCCTCGGCACGGTCACCGGTCGCGAAGACCAGGACCCGGGCGGTCTTGCCGGTGCCGTGCGGGAGGTTCACGGTGCCACGGACCATCTGGTCGGCCTTGCGCGGGTCGACACCCAGGCGGAAGGCGACCTCGACGGTGCCGTCGAACTTGGTCGTGGAGGTCTCCTTGGCGAGACGGACGGCCTCGAGCGGGGCGTAGAGCTTCTCCCGGTCGATCTTGGCGTCCGCAGCGCGGAGAGACTTGCTGCGCTTGCTCACTACTGCTCCTGTTGGCTTCTTAGGAGTCGTGGTCCGGGCCGAGCAGGCCCTGCCACTTCTGCTTGGTTACGGGGGTGGAGGTCAGCCCTCGACCGTGACGCCCATGGAACGCGCGGTACCGGCGATGATCTTCTCCGCCTGGTCCAGGTCGTTGGCGTTGAGGTCGGGCATCTTGGTGGTGGCGATCTCACGGACCTGCTCGCGCGTGATCTTCGCGACCTTGGTCTTGTGCGGCTCGCCGGAGCCCTTCTCCACGCCCGCGGCCTTGAGGATCATCTTGGCGGCCGGCGGCGTCTTGGTGATGAAGGTGAAGGAGCGGTCCTCGTAGACCGTGATCTCCACCGGGATGACCCAGCCACGCTGCGACTCGGTCGCGGCGTTGTAGGCCTTGCAGAACTCCATGATGTTCACGCCGTGCTGACCCAGCGCGGGGCCGACCGGCGGAGCCGGGTTGGCGGCACCGGCCTGGATCTGGAGCTTGATGAGCCCCGTGACCTTCTTCTTCTTGGGAGGCATAGCTCTCCGGGTCCTTTCGATTCGGGTCCTGCCCGCGTACCGGAGCGACCGGGACACAGGCATACCGCACAACGATAACGGGTATAGATGCGCGGCCAAAAACCGAGCAGGTCAGACGACGCCTGAGCGTTCGCCTGACCTGGTCGGAAGCGGTGCGTCCAGAGAACCGCTAGTTCTTCTGGATCTGGTCGAAGCTCAGCTCGACCGGGGTCTCGCGGCCGAAGATCTCGACGAGGCCCTTGACCTTCTTCGAGTCGGCGTTGATCTCGTTGATCGTGGCCTGCAGCGTGGCGAACGGGCCGTCGGTGACGGTGACCGAGTCGCCGACCTCGAAGTCCAGGACCTGGACCTCGACCTTGCGCTGCGGAGCCGGCTTGCCCTCGGCCTCGGCGGCCTCGCGGGCGGCCTTCTCCTCGGCCTCCGGGGCGAGCATCTTGACGATCTCGTCCAGCGTCAGCGGGTACGGGTCGTAGGCGTTGCCGACGAAGCCGGTGACGCCGGGGGTGTTGCGGACGACCCCCCAGGACTCGTTGGTCAGGTCCATGCGGACGAGGACGTAACCGGGCAGCTTGTTCTGGCGGATCGTCTTGCGGTCGCCGTTCTTGATCTGGACGACCTCTTCCTGCGGCACCTCGGCCTGGAAGATGTAGTCCTCGACGTTGAGGGAGACCGCGCGCTGCTCGAGGTTGGTCTTCACGCGGTTCTCGTAACCGGCGTACGTGTGGATGACGTACCACTCGCCGGGGAGGACGCGCAGCTCGCGGCGGAGCGCCTCGATCGGGTCGAGCTCGGGCTCCTCGGGCGCGGCCTCGGCCTCGTCGGTCCCGGCCTCGTCCGTCTCGGCTTCGCCGGCGTCCGCGGTGCCGGTCCCGGGGGCCTCGTCCTGGGCCTCGGCGGTTCCGTCCGCGTCCGCGGCGGCGTCGTCGGCAGCCTCGGTCTCGGCGGAGACCTGGGTGTCCTCGTTGTCGGCGCCCTCGATGGTGCCGAGCTCGTCCTCGACGGACTCGACCGGCTCGATGGCGTCGTTCACGTTCGGGTCAGACACGGTGGCTGCTTCTTCCTGGATACATAGGGGTGGAACACGCGAAAGGGGCGCCGGGTACCTCGGCGCCCTTCGCTCTCGACTCAGCCGAAGACGTACTTGGCGGCGTGAGAGAAGCCATAGTCAATCAGAGTCACCAGGCCGATCATGATGACCACGAAGATGATCACCACGGTGGTGTACGTCGACAGCTGGTTCCGAGTGGGCCAGACAACCTTGCGCAGTTCCGCGACGATCTGGCGGTAGAAGAGCGCCAGCCGCTTCAGCGGGCCCTTCTTGGCGCGCTTGCCGCCCTTGCGGGACTTCTTCTTGGAGTCCGGAGCCTCGTCCTCGGCATCAGGCATGTCGATGGAGCCCACGGCGTCCGTCACTCGTCCTCACCTGATTCCGGGTCGTGGCCGTGCCGCGCCCGGTCTGAGCCGCACGGCGGTGCATTGCTGTACGTACATGCGCACACATCCTGGCGAAGGTGTGTGTAGCAGGGCCGGAGGGACTTGAACCCCCAACCGCTGGTTTTGGAGACCAGTGCTCTACCAATTGAGCTACGACCCTTTGTGTGTCCCCAACGTACCGCATCCGCCCGGATGCTCGGTGTGCACCGGATGAGTGCGGGCCGCTGAAGGCCAACGAGGTGAGAGTGTACGTGCTCAACGGCCGGGCGTCGAACAGAAAGGACGTCCGGACTGATGTTCAGGGCTCCGCCCGGCCCGGTGCCGGACCCCGTGCGGGGCCCGGTCCGGTTCTGTTCAGTCCGTGAAACCCCTGTGCCCGGGTGGTTTCCGGTCTGGAACGATGGGGCCATGAGCGCTGCAACCCCTCCCACCGAGCGCCGGGTCTCCGCCCGAGTCGGTGCGATCTCCGAGTCCGCCACCCTCGCCGTGGACGCCAAGGCCAAGGCCCTCAAGGCCGCCGGGCGACCGGTGATCGGCTTCGGCGCCGGTGAGCCCGACTTCCCGACGCCGGACTACATCGTCGAGGCCGCGATCGAGGCCTGCAAGAACCCGAAGTTCCACCGCTACACGCCGGCCGGCGGCCTGCCCGAGCTGAAGGCCGCGATCGCCGCGAAGACGCTGCGCGACTCCGGCTACGAGGTCGACCCGTCGCAGATCCTGGTCACCAACGGCGGCAAGCAGGCCATCTACGAGGCGTTCGCCGCGATCCTCGACCCGGGCGACGAGGTCATCGTCCCGGCGCCGTACTGGACGACGTACCCCGAGTCGATCCGGCTGGCCGGCGGTGTCCCGGTCGAGGTCGTCGCCGACGAGACGACCGGCTACCGGGTGAGCGTGGAGCAGCTGGAGGCCGCGCGCACCGAGAAGACGAAGGTCGTCCTCTTCGTGTCGCCGTCGAACCCGACGGGCGCGGTGTACAGCGAGGCCGAGACCGAGGCGATCGGCAAGTGGGCCGTCGAGCACGGGCTGTGGGTGCTGACGGACGAGATCTACGAGCACCTCGTCTACGGCGACGCCTCCTCGGTGTCCATGCCGGCGGTCCTGCCCGAGCTGCGCGACAAGTGCGTCGTGGTCAACGGCGTCGCCAAGACGTACGCGATGACCGGCTGGCGGGTCGGGTGGGTCATCGGCCCGAAGGACGTGGTCAAGGCCGCGACGAACCTCCAGTCGCACGCCACGTCCAACGTGTCCAACGTCGCCCAGGCGGCGGCGCTGGCCGCGGTCTCCGGTGACCTGGACGCCGTGGCGAAGATGCGGGAGGCCTTCGACCGGCGCCGCAGGACGATCGTGCGGATGCTCAACGAGATCGACGGCGTGCTGTGCCCGGAGCCGGAGGGGGCGTTCTACGCCTACCCGTCGGTGAAGGGACTGCTCGGCAAGGAGATCCGCGGCAAGCGTCCGCAGGACACGGTGGAGCTGGCCGCACTGATCCTGGAGGAGGCCGAGGTCGCGGTGGTGCCGGGTGAGGCGTTCGGCACGCCCGGGTACCTGCGGCTGTCGTACGCGCTCGGGGACGAGGACCTCGTGGAGGGCGTGAGCCGGATCCAGAAGCTGCTGGCGGAGGCGCGGGACTGATCCCGCCCACCGCGACAGGGCACCCCGTGACGTTACGGGGTGCCCTGTTTGTTTGTGCGAGCAAGACCACGTACGGGGAAAGTGCTGTCGGGTCGGGCGTGCCGTGCGGCAGGATCACGGAATGGAGCGTGTACGTGATCTCTCTGAACTGCCGAAGGCCCATCTGCACCTGCACTTCACCGGGTCGATGCGGCCCACGACCCTGCTGGAACTGGCCGACAAGCACGGTGTGCGGCTGCCCGAGACGCTGACCGAGGCCCTGGGCCGCGGGGAGTCGCCGAAGCTGCGGGCGACGGACGAGCGGGGGTGGTTCCGCTTCCAGCGGCTGTACGACGCGGCGCGGTCGTGTCTGCAGGAGCCGGAGGACATCCAGCGGCTGGTGCGGGAGGCCGCGGAGGAGGATCTGCGGGACGGGTCGCGGTGGCTGGAGATCCAGGTGGACCCGACGTCGTACGCGCCGCGGCTGGGCGGGCTGATCCCGGCGTTGGAGATCATCCTCGACGCGGTCGAGACGACCGTGCGGGACACCGGGATCGGGATGCGGGTGCTGGTGGCGGCGAACCGGATGAAGCATCCTCTGGACGCGCGGACGCTGGCACGGCTGGCGGTGCGGTACGCGGACCGGGGTGTCGTCGGGTTCGGGCTGTCGAACGACGAGCGGCGGGGGATGGCGCGGGACTTCGACCGGGCGTTCGCTATCGCGCGGGACGGGGGGCTGCTGAGCGCACCGCACGGGGGTGAGCTGACCGGGCCGGCGTCGGTGCGGGACTGTCTGGACGACCTGGAGGCCGACCGGGTCGGGCACGGGGTGCGGGCGGCGGAGGATCCGCGGCTGCTGAAGCGGCTGGCCGACCGGCAGGTGACGTGCGAGGTGTGTCCGGCGTCGAACGTCGCGCTGGGCGTGTACGAGAAGCCGGAGGACGTGCCGCTGCGGACGCTGTTCGAGGCGGGGGTGCCGATGGCGCTGGGCGCGGACGATCCGCTGCTGTTCGGGGCGCGGCTGGCGGCGCAGTACGAGATCGCGCGCGAGCACCACGGGTTCACGGACGAGGAACTGGCGGAACTGGCGCGGCAGTCGGTGCGGGGGTCGGCTGCGCCGGAGCCGGAGAAGGAGAAGTTGCTGGCGGGGGTGGATGAGTGGCTGGTGGGATAGGGGCGGCGGGGTGCCTGCGGCGGTGGGGGTGCGGGTAGCGCGGTGCGTGGTGGGCGGGCCGGGCCGCGCCGGTTGCGTTGTCCGTCCTCGGAACGACGCGGAATCGCTCACATGCTCACGCCGGGTGAGAGGGAAACCCGGGTGCCGTCACCCACCCTCGCCGATCCCCACCAGCACCGTCCGCACCAGCCGCCGCGCGAAGGCGTCGGCCGGCGGCATCCCGCCCTCTCCCACCGCGTCGTACGCGAACGCCCGCTGCGCACAAGCACCCAGCAACAGCGACGCCGCCGCGAACGTGTCCGCGTCCCCCCGCACCCGCCCCGCGGCCTGCTCGGCGCGCAGGTAGGCGTCCAGGCCCTCGATGGGCAGGTGCGGGCCGGTGCCCAGCTCCCGCATCGCCTCGTCGTGCCGTCGCTTCAGTTCCGTCTGGGCGTACAGCGACGCGGCGATCGGGAAGCTCTGTTCGTAGAAGAGCGCCGCGCGGTGGGCGATCTCCGTGAGGTTCTCCTCGAGTGAGCTCCGCTCCGGCTCGGCGGCCAGGCTGTGCAGCAGGGGCGCCAGCCGGGGCAGCCGCTCGGAGAGGACGCGGATGAACAGCTCCTCCTTGCTCGTGAAGTGCTTGTACAGCGCCGCCTCGGAGCAGTCCGCCCCCTTGGCGATCTCCTTGGTCGTGGTACGGGCGAGCCCGACGGTGAGCATCAGTTCGTGTGCGGCGTCCAGGAGGCGTTCCCGGGCCGGCTTGGTGGGCGGCATGGCTGCTCCAGTCGGGGCTTGACCGGTGGGTGAGTGCTTACTCACTATAGAAGAGACCGGGGTGAGTGAGCACTCACCCACCGGACCGTCGGATGGGGTACGCCATGAAACTCACCGTCTTCGGTGCCACCGGAGGCATCGGCCAGGAAGTCGTACGCCAGGCGCTCGGCGCGGGGCACCACGTCACCGCCGTCGTCCGGGACCCCGCGCGGCTGTCCGTGAGCGGGGAGCGCCTGGACGTGTTCCGCGCGGATCTGAGCGACCCGGCGTCGGTGCGTCCGGCGGTGGCCGGGCGGGACGCCGTGCTGTCCGGGCTCGGCGCCCGCAGCCGGAAGGACGCGGGCGTCGCGACCCGGCTGACCCGGACGGTGCTCGGCGCGATGCGGGCGCAGGACGTGCGCCGGGTGCTGGTGGTCAGCGCGGCCCCGGTGGGGCCGCCGCCGCAGGACGACGGCCCCCTGGACCGGACGGTGCGCGGCATCGTCTCCGCCGTGCTGAAGGACGTGTACGCCGACCTGCGTGCCATGGAGGAGGAGCTGGCGCGCAGCGGCATGGACTGGACGGTCGTCCGGCCGCCGCGGCTGCAGGACAAGCCGCTCTCCGGCCGGTACCGGACGGTGGTCGGCGGCTTCCCGGCCAAGGGGCGTTTCGTCGGCCGCGCCGACGTCGCACACGCGATGCTGGCGTTGACCGAGGACGCGGCGACCGTGAAGCAGGGGGTGGGTGTGGCCTACTGAGCCCCTAAAGGCTGACGCCGACCGTCACCGGTTCGTTGACCAGCGTGACGCCGAAGGCGTCCCGGACGCCGGCGACGACCTCGCGGGCCAGCGCGAGCAGGTCCTCCGTGGTCGCCTCGCCGCGGTTGGTGAGGGCCAGGGTGTGCTTGGTGGAGATGCGGGCGGGGCCGGTGCCGTAGCCCTTGGTGAAGCCCGCCTTGTCGATCAGCCAGGCGGCGGAGGTCTTGATCCGGCCCTCGCCCGCGGGGAAGGCGGGCGGTTCCACGGCGTCGCCGAGGCGTTCGGCCACGCGGGAGCGGAAGGCGGCGAACTCGTCGTCCGTGAGGATCGGGTTGGTGAAGAACGAGCCGGCCGACCAGGTGTCGTGGTCTTCGGGGTCGAGGACCATGCCCTTGCCCGCGCGGAGCTTCAGCACGGTGTCACGGGCGGCGGTCAGCGGTACCCGGTCGCCGGCCTCGACGCCCAGGGCGCGGGCTGTCTCGGCGTAGCGGAGGGGTGCCGAGAGCCCCCCGGCGTCCTCCAGCTCGAAGCGGACGCGCAGGACCACGTACCGCTCGGGCTCCGCCTTGAAGCGGCTGTGGCGGTAGGAGAAGGCGCAGTCGGCGTTGGTGAGGGTGACCTTCTCGCGGTTCCTGCGGTCGTAGGCGGTGACCTCGGTGATCGTCGAGGAGACCTCCTGGCCGTACGCGCCGACGTTCTGGATCGGGGTGGCGCCCGCCGATCCGGGGATGCCGGCCAGGCACTCGACGCCGGCGAGGCCGGCCTCGACGGTGCGGGCGACGGCGTCGGTCCAGATCTCGCCGGCCGCGACGACGAGCGTCGTACCGTCGAGGGAGAGGCCGCGCGTGGCGATGTGCAGGGCGGTGCCGTCGAAGCCCTTGTCGCCGATGACCAGGTTGGACCCGCCGCCGACGAGCAGCAGGGGCGTGCCGGTGTCGTCGGCCTCGCGGACGGCGGCGATGACGTCGGCGTCGGTGGTGGCCGTGATCAGGCGGGTCGCGGGGCCGCCCAGCCGGAAGGTGGTCAGCGGGGCGAGGGGGGCGTCGTGGAGTTCCTGCACGCGGTCAAGAGTACGAGACGGTGGTGACAGGGCCGGGCAGCGGGAAACGCCCCGGCCGGTCGGCCGGGGCGTTCCTCGGTTCGGGTCGGGCGTTCTCGTGCTCCGGTGGTCAGCGGGTGGCCGCTTCGGCGGGCGGGAGGAGCGCCGGGTCGGTGGGTGCCTGGGTCCGGCGATGGTCCTTGGGTGCCGCGCCGTTCCCGCGGCGGGCCGGGATCAGCAGGGCCGCGACGCCCGCGAGGGCGACGACCGCGGCGCCCACCGCGATCGCGGGCCGCAGCCCGTCGACGAAGGACTGTGCGGACCCGTAGCCGCCCTGGGCCGCGAAGATCGACGACATCACGGCGATGCCGAGCGCGCCGCCCACCTCGCGCAGGGCGTTGTTGGCGCCCGAGGCGATGCCCTGTTCCCTCGGGACGACGCTGGACATCACCAGGGCGGAGGCCGGGGCGAAGAAGAGCGCCATGCCGATGCCGCTGAGGATCAGGCCGGGCAGCTGGGCGGCGTACGTGACGTCGGCGGTGACCACGGAGGCGAGGTAACCGAGTCCGGCCGCCTGGAGGAAGAGGCCGGCCGCGACGACCGGGCGGCCGCCGATCCGGTCCGAGAGGATCCCGGCGAGCGGCGCGACCAGCATCGGCATGCCGGTCCAGGGCAGCATGCGCAGGCCCGCCTCGGTGGGCGTGTAGCCGAGCACGTTCTGCATGTACTGACTGAGCAGGAAGATCGAGCCGAACATCCCCAGGAACATCAGCAGGCTCGCCGCGTTGACGCCGGCGAAGGCGCGGGAGCGGAACAGCCGCATCGGGAGCATGGGGTTCTTCGCCCGGGTGCTGTAGAGGGAGAAGGCCACGAGGAGCGCGGCGCCCGCGAACAGGCTCGTCAGCACCACCGGGCCGGTCCAGCCGTCGACGGGCCCGCGGACCAGGCCGTAGACGAGGCCGAAGAGTCCGCCGCTGGCGAGCAGCGTGCCGGGGACGTCGAGCGGCGCGCCGGTGCCGTGCGACTCGGCGAGGCGGAGGCGGGCGAGCGGCAGGAGGGCCAGGCCCAGCGGAACGTTCAGCCAGAAGATCCACTGCCAGGAGATGTGCTCGGTGAGACTGCCGCCGACCAGCGGTCCGGAGGCGACGGCGAGCCCGTTCACTGCCCCCCAGACGCCGTACGCCATCCCGCGTCGTTCGGCGGGCACGGCGGCCGTCAGCAGGGTCAGGGTGAGCGGCATCATGACGGCCGCGCCGACGCCCTGCACCGCGCGGGCGGCGATCAGCGACTCGATGCCGGGTGCCACGGCCGCGGCGGCGGAGGCCGCGGTGAAGACGGTGATGCCGACGAGGAAGAGCTTGCGGCGGCCGAAGCGGTCGCCGAGTGCCGCGCCGAACATCAGGAGGACGGCGAAGGTGAGCGTGTAGGCGCTCACGGTCCATTCGAGGTCGTGCAGCGCCCCGCCCAGGTCCTCGCGGATGGCCGGCAGGGCGGTCGTCACGACGAGGTTGTCCAGGGCCGCCATGAAACCGGCGACGCTGGTGATGACGAGGGCCCAGGCCGTTCCCCCACGGCGGGCGCTCCCTTGTGCGCCGTGCTGTGACATCTCTCCCCCAGAGGGTCTGCGCTGTTTGTGTCGGACTTCTGATTGATTAGTGATTGATGACTAACTTCTACAGGCATGCAGAAGCGCAGGCCCGTGCGGCGCCGTGGACCTATGCCTCGCCCCGACCGGTCCCGGCCCGCGCCGAGACGTAAAAGCCCTCCCAGACCCGGTGGCCCGAGGGGAAGCCCATGCCGACCAGGGCATTGATGAGCATGCCGTACGCCATGAAGTTCGTCGTCTCGCCCACGTCACCACCGAGCGGCACGTGGACGGCGTCGAAGAGCTCCATCCAGCACTTGCGCACCGTCTCGCCGAACTCCCGGTCCCCGGAAGCCTCGGCCGCCGCCACCGCCACGTACGTCTGCAACTGCATCTGGAGCTTTTCGGGCTGCTCGGCGATCAGCCGCGTATAGGCGTTCGCCATGGCGTGCAGCGCCTCTTCGCCGTGGAGCCCCTCGGAGGCTTCCATGAACACCTTGCGCGCGTCCTGGAGGCACCGCTCCACCGCCGCCAGGAAGATCGCCTTCTTGCCCGGGAAGAGCCGGAAGAGGTACGGCTGGGAGACCCCCACCCGCTTGGCGATGGCCTCGGTGGACGTGCCGTAGTAGCCGCCCCGGGCGAACTCGCTCATCGCCGCGCGGATGACGCTCTCGCGCCTCTCCTCTGCGCTCATCCTGACCATGGCGAGTAAGTTAGTGCTCAATCACTAACCGCGTCAACCACTGACGGACCGCGGAGGCGCGTAAGGGGCACCCCTCCTTGAAGGGCGCCCCTTACACCTGCCGGATACGACTGCCCGACACGCCTGCCCGTGTCAGGCCAGCCGTACGACAGCGCGCGACATGCCCAACACCTTCTGACCGGCGCTGGTCGCCGTCAGGTCGACACGGACGGTGTTGTCGTCGAGCTTGGCGGCGACCTTGCCGCTGACCTCGATGACGGCACCCTTGTCGTCGTTCGGGACGACGACGGGCTTGGTGAAGCGGACGCCGTACTCGACGACCGAGCCCGGGTCGCCGGTCCAGTCGGTGACCACGCGGATCGCCTCGGCCATGGTGAACATGCCGTGCGCGATGACGTCCGGGAGGCCGACCTCCTTGGCGAACTTCTCGTTCCAGTGGATGGGATTGAAGTCGCCGGAGGCACCCGCGTACCGGACGAGCGTGGCGCGGTCCACCGGGAAGCTCTGGGGGGGCAGCTCGGTGCCGACCTCGACGTCGGAGTAGGAGATCTTCGCCGTCATCGGATGCTCACGTCCCCTCGGCCGCGCGGGCCACCAGCTTGATCCAGGCGGTCACGACGTGCTCGCCGGCCTCGTCGCGGACCTCGCCGCGGATGTCCAGGATGTCGTTGCCCGCCATCGACTTGATCGCCTCGATGGACGAGGTGACGCTCAGCCGGTCACCGGCTCGGACCGGGCGGGAGTAAGCGAACTTCTGGTCGCCGTGCACCACCCGGCTGTAGTCCAGACCGAGCCGCGGGTCCTCGATGACCTGCGCGGCCGCACGGAACGTGACGGAGAACACGAAAGTCGGCGGTGCGATCACGTCCGGATGACCAAGCGCCTTGGCGGCCTCGGCGTCCGTGTACGCCGGATTGGCGTCCCCCACCGCCTCCGCGAACTCACGGATCTTCTCCCGGCCCACCTCGTAGGGCGCGGTGGGCGGATAGGTCCGCCCCACGAAGGACTGGTCGAGCGCCATGGGCTCGGCACCTCCTGCTGGTCTCTGTCTACCTGTTGCCGTCTGCCTGCGGACGGCGCAACGACGTGAGGCCGCCCCCGAGCTTCGGGGACGGCCTCACGTACGAGCCTGATTTATCGCGTTTCGCGGTGCGCGGTGTGCGCGTTGCAACGCGGGCAGTGCTTCTTCATCTCCAGTCGGTCCGGGTTGTTACGCCGGTTCTTCTTGGTGATGTAGTTCCGCTCCTTGCACTCCACGCAGGCCAGCGTGATCTTCGGGCGGACGTCGGTGGCAGCCACGTGAGTGCTCCTTGACGAACGGATTGATGGTATTAACGCAGGAAAGAGTAGCCGATTGAAGGACCGACCCCGCAATCGGCTACTAAGAGTAGCGGTGACCGGACTTGAACCGGTGACACAGCGATTATGAGCCGCTTGCTCTACCGACTGAGCTACACCGCTGTGATGCGATCGGGCCCCGCCTCGCGGCGGGAACCTCTCACACCAGAGCCCCAAAACGGAATCGAACCGTTGACCTTCTCCTTACCATGGAGACGCTCTGCCGACTGAGCTATTGGGGCGAGCGATGAAGACATTACACGGTCGCCCGCCGTTCGCCCAAATCCGTTTCGCCGCCCCTGCCCCGGCCCGTCCCGACCACCGCGGAACGGCGGACCGCGCCGGTACGACTATTGCGCTCCTCCGCGCCACGAGCTGATCACCGTCCTAGGCTCGACTCACTCTGCGTGATCTTGCGTCCCCCACTGCGCAGCCCCGAGCCCAGAGGAGCGCGATGCCCGACAGCCAGCCGCAGCCGTCCCCCTCGCCCTCCCCGTCCGGTTCCGCCGGTCCCGGCCCGCTCCTGCTGACCGGGGCACGCCTGACCGACGGCCGGACTGTGGACGTGCGGCTGCACGGCGGACGCATCGAGGCGGTCGGCACGGCGGGCAGCCTGTCCCCGGCCCGCGCCTGCGGCCCCGGCGCCCGCGTCGATCTCGGCGGCTACCTGCTCCTGCCCGCCCCCGCCGACCCCCACGTCCACGGCGACACCGCGCTGACGGCCGACACTCCGGGCCCCGCCTCCTGCGACCCCCTGGACGTCCAGCGTCGGGTCACCGAGGCCGCCCTGCTCCAGCTGGGGCACGGGGCGACGGCGCTGCGGGCGCACGTACGCGTGGGCGACGTTCCGGGGCTCGGCGCGCTGACCGGCGTACTGCGGGCCCGGCGCTCGCTGCGCGGGCTGACCGACCTGACCGCGGTGGCGATGCCGAGGGTGCTGACCGGAGCGGCAGGCGCCGACGGTCTGGCGCTGCTGCGGGACGCGGTCAAGATGGGCGCGGACGCGGTGGGCGGCTGCCCGGACCTGGACCCCGATCCGACCGGGTACGTGGAAGCGGTCCTCGAGGTCGCCGCCGAGCACGGCTGCCCGGTCGACCTGCACACGGACGCCGCCGACCCCGCACGGCTGGCCCGGCTGGCGGCGATGGCGGGCGGACTGCACCCCGGGGTGACCCTCGGCCCCTGCGAGGGCCTCGCCCGGCTCCCCTCCGACGTGGCCGCCCGGGCGGCGGACCGCCTCGCCGCGGCCGGGGTGACCGTGGTGTGCCTGCCGCAGGGCGCCTGCGGCGCCGTGGAGGGCCGCGACGGCACGGCACCGGTACGGCTGCTGCGGGCGGCCGGTGTGCGGGTCACCGCCGGGAGCGGCGCCCTGCGGGACGTGTCGAACCCGGTCGGGCGCGGCGACCCTCTGGAAGCGGCGTACCTGCTGGCCTCGCGCCACGGCCTGCGTCCCGAGGACGCGTACGACGCCGTGAGCACGGCGGCACGGACGGCCCTGCGCCTGCCCGAGGTACGGGTGGAGGCGGGTTTCCCGGCCGAGCTCCTCGCGGTGCGCGGGGACCGGCTGGCGGGGGCGCTGTCCCTGGCGTACAGCCGGATCGTGGTGCACCGGGGACGCTTGGTGGCACGGACGAGCGCGGTAAGGGAGTACGGCGACTCGGCGACCGCGAGCGACCTGGGGCTGCCGCGGCAGGGGCGTGGGGGGCCTGGGAGGCGCTGAGGCGCTGAGGGAGGGCGGCGCGGCACGCGTGCACCGAGGCGCCCGGAAACAGCTGACGGCGGTGCGCGCCGGGCGGCCGGTGGGACATGGCGCAAGTCGTGCGGCGCGGGCGGCCGTCGCGGCGTACGGTCGAAGACATGCGCATTGTCATCGCTGGTGGTCATGGTCAGATCGCGCTGCGGCTGGAGCGGTTGCTCGCCGCGCGGGGCGACGAGGTGGCGGGCATCATCCGCAAGGCGGAACAGGCCGGCGATCTGCGTGCGGCCGGCGCCGAACCGGTCGTCCTGGACCTGGAGTCGGCCTCGGCCGAGGAGGTCACGGAGCGGCTGCGGGGCGCGGACGCCGCGGTCTTCGCCGCGGGCGCGGGCCCCGGGAGCGGGGCGGCCCGCAAGGACACGGTGGACAAGGCGGCGGCGGTCCTCTTCGCGGACGCGGCGGTCCGGGCGGGCGTACGGCGCTTCGTGGTCGTGTCCTCCATGGGCGCCGACCCGGAGCACCAGGGGGACGGGATCTTCGACGTCTACCTGCGCGCCAAGGGCGAGGCCGACGCGCACGTGCGTTCCCTGGACGCGCTGGACTGGACGATCCTGCGGCCCGGCCAGCTGACGGACGACGCCGGCACCGGTCTGGTGCGCCTGGAAGCACACACCGGCCGCGGGCCCGTCCCGCGCGACGACGTGGCCGCCGTGCTGGCGGAGCTGGTCGACACTCCGGCCACGGCGGGTCTGACCCTGGAGCTGATCTCGGGCTCGGCGCCGGTGTCGGTGGCGGTGAAGTCGGTGGCCGGGAACTGAGGAAGCGAGTGCCGGCGTGGGCGGGAGACGCGGTGCCGGCGCGCATCGGTCAGAACAGCGGCAGTTGTCCGGGGAAGTCGGGGACGACGTACCCGTCCAAGGACGGCTGCGCCGCGCCCAGTTGCGCCGGCCGGCGCGACCCCGCACAGGAGACGAGTTCACCACTCTCCCGCGCGCCGGGCGGGTCGTGACGCGCGTACCGCCCGGCGACCACGGCGATCTCGCGACGGCACTCGGGGCAGATTCTGCGGCGGGGGGACGGGACCATGCCCCCAGTCTGCCCGCAACGCGCGAGCGGGCGACGGCCGCGCGGACGGCCGGCATGACGGCGAGCCACAACTGACCGCCGAGGGGGCGTCCGCCGGGCCACCCGCCGTCGGCTCCGTGCACGGGGTTACGGTCCGGCGGTCAGAGGGTGGCCGCGCCACTGGATCGACCGCCGCCACCGACGCGGAGCCGCGCGCGCCGGCCACAGCGTGGCCGTGCGGTGGTTGGGGAGGCGAAAACCGCCCCACGCCTGCCCCACGCGCACTGGTCAGCCCCCCCGGGGGGCAGCGGGACTGGAGGAAGCGCCCATAACGATCAGATCGGTCCCGTGAACGCCGAAAGGGTCTGCGATCAGCATTGCTGCTGGTCACAGACCCTTTCGGTCTTGTGGCGGCGCCAGGATTCGAACCTGGGAAGGCTGAGCCGGCAGATTTACAGTCTGCTCCCTTTGGCCGCTCGGGCACACCGCCGGGGTTCGCTGCCCGTCGTACCGCCTTTCGGCGGTGCTCCGTGGCAACGACGTAAACAATACCTGATGTGGAGGGGTGCTTCGCCACCCGATTGATCGCCGCCCGGGGGACGGCGGGTGGCTAGGCTTGTGCGGATGCGGCCGGGGACCTCTGCGGAGCTCGGCGGCCGCAGCTGCATGCCGGTACGGAGCCGATACGCGGCCCGACACGCACCCAGATACAAGGAGCCACAGGACATGGCCGACTCCAGTTTCGACATCGTCTCGAAGGTCGAGCGGCAGGAGGTCGACAACGCCCTCAACCAGGCCGCCAAGGAGATCTCGCAGCGCTACGACTTCAAGGGCGTGGGCGCCTCGATCTCGTGGTCCGGGGAGAAGATCCTCATGGAGGCCAACTCGGAGGACCGGGTGAACGCCATCCTCGACGTCTTCCAGTCCAAGCTGATCAAGCGCGGCATCTCGCTGAAGGCTCTGGACGCGGGCGAGCCCCAGCTCTCCGGCAAGGAGTACAAGATCTTCGCGTCGATCGAGGAGGGCATCTCCCAGGACAACGCGAAGAAGGTGGCCAAGCTCATCCGTGACGAGGGCCCCAAGGGTGTGAAGGCCCAGGTGCAGGGTGACGAGCTGCGGGTCTCCTCCAAGAGCCGGGACGACCTGCAGACCGTGATCGCCCTGCTGAAGAACCAGGACTTCGACTTCGCACTGCAGTTCGTCAACTACCGGTGACCTGCTGAACGGTCGTACCGGGAAGGGCGGGTGCCGACAGTGTGCCCGCCCTTCGTCTGCCCGCCCGCTCGGCGGGCGTCAGTCGCGTGAGTTGCCGAACAGGAGCCGGTAGGCGATCAGCAGCACCAGGGAACCGCCGATCGCGGCCGCCCACGTGGCTCCGTCGTAGAAGTCCTTGCTGACCGGGTGATCCAGCCAGCGGGCCGATATCCAGCCGCCGGTGAACGCGCCCGCGATGCCGATGAGGGTGGTGCCGACGAGGCCTCCCGGGTCACGGCCCGGCAACAGGAACTTGGCGATGGCTCCGGCCAGCAGTCCCAGGATGATCCAGCTGATGACGGTCATGCCCCGACCCTGCCCTTTCTCTCCGCGGCCAAGCCGTCCCAGTGCTGCGGGCGCCTCGTTCCTCCGCGCGCGTTGCTGCTCTCTCGGTGAGAAGGACGCCGCGAAGCCGTCCGGTGGTTTCGGTGATCGTCGGTCATGGGTTCATCATGCGGGTCGCGACCGGCAGGCGGGCCGCCCTGTGGACAACTCCGCGCCTGTGGACAACCGCGGCTCCTACCAGCCGGCCCGCTGGGTGCCGGCGGTGGCCGTGAACGGCTGGTCCGTGCGTACGATCTCGCGTCCCATCGGGAGCAGCGAAACCGGGATCAGCTTGAAGTTGGCGATGCCGAGCGGGATACCGATGATCGTGACGCACAGCGCGATGCCGGTGACGACGTGGCCGATGGCGAGCCACCAGCCGGCGAGGATCAGCCACAGGACGTTGCCGATGCAGGAGGGGGCTCCCGCGTCCCGCCGCTCGACCGCCGCGTATCCGAAGGGCCACAGGGCGTAGACACCGATGCGGAACGCGGCTATGCCGAACGGGATGCCGATGATCGTGACGCAGAGCAGCGCGCCCGCGACGACATAGCCGAGGAACAGCCAGAAGCCGCTGAGCACGAGCCAAATGACGTTCAGGATGGTCTTCACTGCTGACGACCTGCCATCTTTTCGAGTCGGGCGATTCGCTCCGCCATCGGCGGGTGGGTGGAGAACATCTTCGAGAGGCCCTGTCCCGGACGGAACGGGTTCGCGATCATCATGTGACTCGCCGTCTCGATCCGTGGCTCCGGGGGCAGCGGGAGCTGCTTGGTGCCGTGCTCCAGCTTGCGCAGGGCTCCGGCGAGGGCGATCGGGTCTCCGGTGAGCTGGGCGCCGGACGCGTCCGCCTCGTACTCCCTGGAACGGCTGATCGCCAGCTGGATGACGGTGGCGGCGAGCGGACCGAGGAGCATGATGAGGAGCATGCCCAGCAAACCGGGTCCGTCATCGTCGTTGGACCGGCCGATCGGAATGAGCCAGGCGAAGTTGACCAGGAACATGATCACCGAGGCGAGGGCTCCGGCGACGGACGAGATCAGGATGTCGCGGTTGTAGACGTGGCTGAGCTCGTGGCCGATGACGCCGCGCAGCTCGCGCTCGTCGAGCAGGCGCAGGATGCCCTCGGTGCAGCACACGGCCGCGTTGCGCGGGTTTCGGCCGGTCGCGAAGGCGTTCGGCGCCTCCGTTGGTGAGATGTACAGGCGGGGCATGGGCTGGCGGGCCTGGGTGGAGAGCTCCCGCACCATGCGGTACAGCGCCGGGGCCTCGAACTCGCTGACCGGGCGGGCGCGCATCGCGCGCAGGGCGAGCTTGTCGCTGTTCCAGTACGCGTACGCGTTCGTCCCGAGCGCGACGAGGACGGCGACGACGAGCCCCGCTCGGCCGAAGAAACTGCCGATGACGATGATGAGCGCGGACAGTCCCCCGAGGAGGACTGCGGTCCTGAGCCCGTTGTGCCGGCGGTGCACGGTACGCCCTCCAAGTGGTGCAGCAGGGGAACCCTTTGCTTGCTGGTGTCGCTCGCTGTGGTCGCTTCCTGGTCTCCGAAGCCACCGGTGCCGTGGCATCACGTCCAGTGGACCCTTCCGTACTGGTCAACGCCAGGCGGGGGCGACCAGTTCCCCGGCGTCCGCGGGGGGCGCGCGTGGTCCGTACGGGTGACGGCGTGGTGCGCGGCACACGCGCGTGAAGGCCGGGTGCCCGCACGCGCGGGTGGCAGGCGTGGCCCCGCTCGCGTGCGCTGCGGCGCCTCCCGCTGGGGCTGGGCGGGAGGCGGCCGCTGTTCAGAAGAGGCCGGTGTCGGCGAAGCGCAGGATCAGCTGGGGGGCGCCCGAGAGGGCGACGGCGAGGACCGCGGTCACGGTGATCGCGGCCGTGAGGGGCGCCGGGACGCGGTGTCCGGCGGCCGCCTCCTCGGGAGCCCGGAACAGCAGGGCCGTCCATTGGAGGTAGTAGAACAGCGCGATGGCGACGTTGACCGCCATGACGACGGCCAGCCAGCCGAGCCCGGCGTCCACGGCCGCGGAGAACACCGTGACCTTGGCGAAGAGGCCGATGACGCCGGGCGGCAGTCCGGCGAGGCAGAGCAGGAAGAAGGCCAGGAGCAGGGCGGTGAGCGGGTTGGCCGCGTACAGGCCGCGGTAGTCGGCGACGCGGTTCAGGGTCCGCGTACGGCCCACGAGGGCGGCCACCGCGAAGGCGCCGAGGTTCACCGCGGCGTACATGAGGGCGTAGGCGACCGTGGAGCCGATCGAGCGTTCCGGGTCGTCGGAGTACGCGGCGGCGGCGATCGGCACCAGGAGGTAGCCGGCCTGCCCGACGGACGACCAGGCGAGCAGGCGTACCGCGCTGTACGCGCGCGTGGCCTGCTGGCGCAGGGCGCCGACGTTTCCGACGGTCATGGTGAGCGCGGCCAGGACCGCGAGGGCCGGTCCCCAGACGTCGGCGTAGGACGGGAGGGCGATGACCGTGACAAGGATCAGGCCGGAGAATCCGACCGCCTTGCCGATCACGGACAGGTAGGCGGCGATCGGCAGGGGCGCGCCCACATAGGTGTCGGGCACCCAGAAGTGGAAGGGCACGGCGGCCGTCTTGAAGGCGAAGCCGACGAGGGTGAGGACGACGCCGGTCTGGACGAGCGTGGTGAGCTGCCCGTCCACGTCCTGGATGCGTTCGGCCACCTGGGTGAGGTGGAGGGTGCCGGTGGAGGCGTACACGAAGCTGATGCCCATGAGGCTGACCGCGGTGGCGGTGACCGAGGACAGGAAGAACTTCAGGGCCGCTTCGGAGGACCGGCGGTCGCCCTGGCGCAGGCCCACGAGGGCGAAGGCGGGCAGGGAGGCGACCTCCAGGGCGACGATGAGGGTCGCGAGGTCGCGGGAGGCGGGCAGGAGTGCGGCGCCGGCCGCGGAGGAGAGCAGCAGGAACCAGAACTCGCCCTCGGGCAGTCCGCGGTCGGCGTCCTTCACGGCGGTGACCGAGAGCAGCGCGGTCACGAGGGCGCCGCCGAGGACCAGGAACTGGATGGCGAGGGTGAAGGTGTCCGCGGTGTAGCTGCACACGTCGGCGTCGCCGGTCAGGCAGAACGTCGAGCGGTCGTCGTTCACCAGGGGCAGCAGCATGAGCGCGGCGGCGGCGAGCCCGGCGACCGAGATCCAGCCGAGCACGGACTTGCGGGCGTCCTTGACGAACAGGTCGGTGACGAGGACGGCGAGTCCGACGACCGCCGTGATGGTGGGCGGCGCGATGGCGAGCCAGTCGACGGACTGGACGAGGTTCTGGGCCAGTGGCTGCGACAGGGTCTCGGGGAGCGGCTGGGCCGGGGAGCTCATCGGGTGCCTCCTGAGAGGAGCTGCTGCACGGCCGGGTCGGTCAGCCCGAGGAGGGTCCTGGGCCACAGGCCGGCGACGACGGTGAGGGCGACGAGCGGCGTCCAGGCGGCGAACTCGTAGGTGCGTACGTCGGTGAGCTTCGGGGCTTCGCGCGGTACGGCGCCCATGCAGACGCGGCGGACCACGATCAGCATGTACGCGGCGGTCAGCAGCGTGCCGAACGCGGCGATGGCCATGAAGGTGAGGAAGGCGGGGCGGCTGAGGTCCTCGTGGGGGTCGAAGGCGCCGAACAGGGCCAGCATCTCGCCCCAGAAGCCGGCCAGGCCGGGCAGGCCGAGCGAGGCGACGGCGGCGAAGGCGAGGAGGCCGCCGAGGCGCGGTGCCTTGCCGTACAGGGCGGCGCCGGCCTCCTCGGCGAGGGTGTCGAGGTCGGTGGTGCCGGTGCGGTCCTTGAGGGCGCCGACGACGAAGAAGAGCAGGCCGGTGATGAGGCCGTGGGCGATGTTGGCGAACAGGGCACCGTTCACGCCGGTCGGGGTCATGGTGGCGATGCCGAGCAGGACGAAGCCCATGTGGCCGACGGAGGAGTAGGCGATGAGGCGCTTGAGGTCGCCCTTCGCGCCCTGCTTGGCGAGGGCCAGGCAGGCGAGGGAGCCGTAGATGATGCCGACGACGGCGAAGGCGGCGAGGTAGGGCGCGAAGGTGCGGAAGCCCTCCGGCGCGACCGGGAGGAGGATGCGCACGAACCCGTACGTGCCCATCTTCAGCAGCACGCCGGCCAGCAGGACCGAACCGACGGTCGGGGCGGCGGTGTGGGCGTCGGGCAGCCAGCTGTGCAGCGGCCACATCGGGGTCTTGACCGCAAGGCCGATCCCGATCGCCAGAACGGCGATGACCTGCACGGACGTGGTCAGCGACCGGCCGTTGTCAGTGGCGAGTGCCACCATGTCGAATGTGCCCGCGCTGAGTCCGAGCAGGAGCAGGCCGAGCAGCATGACGACGGAGCCGAGGAGGGTGTAGAGGATGAATTTCCAGGCCGCCCCGGCCCGCCCCTCGCCGCCCCAGCGGGCGATGAGGAAGTACATCGGGACGAGGACCATCTCGAAGGCGAGGAAGAACAGGATCAGGTCGAGGACGGCGAAGGTCGCGAGGGTGCCGGACTCCAGGACGAGCAGCAGCGCGACGAACGCCTTCGGGCTCGGGCCCGAAGGCATCTTGAAGTACGAGTAGAGCGCGCAGAGGAAGGTCAGCAGCGCGGTCAGGACCAGCAGGGGGAGGGAGATGCCGTCGATGCCGAGGTGGATGCGCACGTCGAGTGCGGGGATCCAGCTGATGTCCGTGCTGGCCTGCATCTTCGACGGATGGTCGTGGTCGAAGCCGAGCACGAGGACGATCGCGGCGACGAGGACGGCCCCGGTGACGGTGACGCCGTGCCGCAGAACGGCCTGGTCGGGTGACTTCCCCTTCAGCCCGGGAGGGGCGGGCAGGAGAGCGGCGGCGGCGCCGATGAGCGGGCCGACGACGACCAACGCCAGAAGGAACTGCATCACGGACTCGTTGATATCGATCACGCCTGCTCACGCTCCCGTGGCGACGAGGACGGCGGCGACCGCGAGGACGACGGTGCCGGCGAGCAGCGCGCTCACATAGGTCTGCACATTGCCGGTCTGGGCCCGGCGTACGGCGGTTCCCAGGACACGAGGCAGGGCACCCGCCGCGCGTACGTAGGTGTCGACGACCTCCCGGTCGAGGAACCGCACGAGACTCGCGCCGGCCTGTACCGGGCGGACGAAGAGGGTCGTGTACACCGCGTCCAGGTGGAAGCCGACGGCCGCGTGCCGGTGCAGCGGGCCCAGGAGGAGCCGTCCGGGGTCGGACGGGTCTGGGGCGTAGGCGATGTCTCCGTAGGCCGGCTTGTGGCTGGCGATGGCCTCGGCCTCCACGAGCGCGGCGTCGCCCTCCGGGTGCGCCGCGACCGCGCCGAGCGGCGGGCGGGCGGCGAGCGCCGTGGTGTGGCGCCAGGCCGCGTAGGTGACGATGCCGCCGACCAGGGCCACGCCTGTGCCGAGCACCGAGGTGGTGAGGGTCGGGGTGAGGTCGTGGCCGTCGAACCAGTCGGGCAGGAGGCGGAAGGCGAGCCCGCCGAGCGCGAGTGACGGGACCGCGAGCACCCAGAGCACGGCGTTCATGACCACCGGCTGCCGGCCGTGGTCGGGAGCCTCGGCGCCCTGTCCGCGGAAGGCCAGCAGCCACAGGCGCATCGCGTACGCGGCGGTGAGCAGGGCGGTGACCAGGCCGGCGAGGAGGACGGTCCAGCCCGCGGCGCCGGGCGCGTGCTCGGTGTGGCCGGTGGCGGCGTGCTCGGCGACGACGAGGACGGCTTCCTTCGAGAAGAAGCCGCTGAAGGGCGGGATCGCGGCCAGGGCGAGCAGCGCCACGGTCATCGTCCAGTAGGCGTCCGGGACGCGGTCGCGCAGGCCCCGCATGCGGGACATGGCGGCCAGCGAGTTGGTGCCGGCGGCGTGGATGACCACGCCGACGGCGAGGAACAGCAGCGCCTTGAAGGCGCCGTGGGTGAGGAGGTGGAAGACGGCGGCCCCGCGGTCGCCGGCGGCGAGGGCGCCGGTCATGTAGCCGAGCTGACCGATCGTCGAATAGGCGAGGACGCGCTTGATGTCGTCCTGGGCCAGTGCGGCGAGCGCCGAGCCGAGCATCGTGACGGCGGCCATGACGGCGAGGACGACCATCGCGGCCTGTGAGGCCTGGAAGAGCGGAAGGAGCCGGGCGACGAAGTAGACACCGGCCGCGACCATCGTCGCGGCGTGGATGAGCGCGGAGACGGGCGTCGGGCCCGCCATCGCGTCGGGGAGCCAGGTGTGCAGCGGGAACTGCGCCGACTTGCCCGCGACACCGGCCAGGAGCAGCAGCGCGATCAGCGTCGGGTGGTCGAGCGAGCCGCTCGCGACCGCGCCGAGGATCTTGGTGATGCGGAAGGAGCCGGCCTCGGTGGCCAGCGCCAGCAGGCCGATCAGGAAGGGGACGTCACCGAGCTTGGTCACCAGGAATGCCTTGAGGGAGGCGGCGCGGGCCTCCGGGGTCTCCCAGTAGTGGCCGACCAGGAAGTACGAGCAGATGCCCATGATCTCCCAGCCGACCAGCAGCACCATCAGGTCGCCCGAGTAGACGACGAGGAACATGGCGGAGGTGAACAGGGAGACGAGAGCGGCGTACGAGGGGTAGCGCGGGTCGTCGCGCAGGTAGCCCGTCGAGTAGATCTGCACGCAGGTGGCGACGCAGCCGACCAGGACGGCTACGAGGGCGGCGAATCCGTCGATGTGCAGGGCGAGTTCGACGGGGACCGAACCGGTGGGGGTCAGCTCCGTGACGGCGTCGACGGCACGGCCGCCGCCCTGGCGGGCCGCGACGACCACGGCGAGGACGAGGGCCGCCAGCGTCGGCAGGACGGCGAGCGGACGGACGAAGCCCGGCGCCGAGCGGCCCAGGAGGAGACCGGCGGCTGCCCCGAGGAAGGGGAGGACGGGGACGAGTACGGCGAGGGTGGTCGTGGTCACGCGGTGGCCTCAGCCTTCTCGTCGGCCGGACCGGTCGCGGAGGCACCGGCGTCGGGGTCCGCCGTGTCGTGGTCCTCGCCGTCGGGACCCTCGGCGGTGTCGCGGAGCTTGTCGATGTCCGCGGTGCCGCGGTTGCGGTGGACGGCGAGCACGATCGCCAGGCCGATGCCGATCTCGGCGGCCGCGATGGCGATGGTGAACAGGGTCAGGGCCTGGCCGGAGTGCAGGGTCTCCTCGGCTGTCTTGCTGAGCCAGACGTCGAAGGCGACCAGGTTGAGGTTGACGGCGTTGAGCATCAGCTCGACCGACATCAGGATCAGGATCGCGTTGCGGCGGGCGAGGACGCCGTACAGGCCCGTGCAGAACAGGAGGACGGAGAGGACGGCGGGATAGGCGAGGTGCATCAGCGGTCACCGCCCTTGTCGGCGCTGTTCGGGGCGGCCGGGCGGCCGGCTTCCGTCGCGCGGTCCGCCTTCGTCTTGCGGGACAGGACGATGGCGCCGACCAGGGCGGCGAGGAGGAGGACCGAGAGGGCTTCGAAGGGGAGGACCCAGTTCTGGAACAGGCTCGCTCCGGTGACGGCGGTGGAGCCGGCTGCCGGGCCGTCCAGGTCGATCCAGGTGGTGCGGAAGGCGTCGACGACGACCCAGACCAGGGCCGCGGCGGCGGCCACGGCAACCGTGAGGGCGGCCCAGCGGTTGCCGGAGTCGGCGTCCGGGGAACGGCCGATGGGGGCCCTGGTCAGCATCAGGCCGAACAGGATGAGGACGACGACGGCACCGACGTAGATGAGGACCTGCACCCAGGCGATGAACTCGGCGGTGAGGAGGAGGTACTCGACGGCGAGACCCCCGAGGGCCACCACCAGCCACAGAGCGGCGTGGACCAGCTGCCGGGTGGTGACGGTGACGACGGCGGCGCCGAAGGTGACCAGGCCGACGAGGAGGAAGGCGATCTCGACGCCGGTCGGAGAGAGGAAGCCTTGCGATTCGGCGGCCACGGTCGTGGAGTCCGCGGCGAGGTGACCGACGGTCGCTGCGAGGGTCATTCCCGGCCCTCCTGTTCCGGGCCGGTTGCCGCCTGCTGGGCGGCCAGCTTGTCGGCGGTCTTGCGGGCGGCGGCGAGTTCCTTGGGTTCCTCCGCGCCGGGGTCGAGGGCGGGCGGGGCCGGCACCGTCCACATCCACTCGCGGAGCTTGTCGCGCTCGTGGGTCAGGTCGCGGATGTCGGTCTCGGAGTACTCGAATTCCGGGGACCAGAACAGGGCGTCGAAAGGACAGACCTCGATGCAGATACCGCAGTACATGCACAGCGAGAAGTCGATGGCGAAGCGGTCGAGGACGTTGCGGCTGCGGTCGCGCCCGCCGGGGGTGGCCGCCGGGACCGTCTCCTTGTGGGAGTCGATGTAGATGCACCAGTCCGGGCACTCGCGGGCGCACAGCATGCAGACCGTGCAGTTCTCCTCGAACAGGCCGATCACGCCGCGCGTGCGGGGCGGGAGGTCGGGCTGGACGTCCGGGTACTGCTCGGTGACGGTCTTCTTCGTCATCGTGCGGAGGGTGACGGCCAGGCCCTTGGCCAGACCCGAGCCGGGGATGGGGGGCATGGTTACTGGATCACCACCTTGACGATGCCGGTGAGGGCGATCTGGGCGAGGGAAAGAGGGACGAGGAGGGTCCAGGAGAGCTTCTGGAGCTGGTCCTCGCGCAGGCGCGGATAGGTCACGCGCAGCCAGATCACCACGAAGGCGAGGACGGCCGTCTTCAGCAGCGTCCACACCCATCCGAGACCGTCGGCGCCCCAGGGGCCGTGCCAGCCGCCCAGGAACAGGACGGTGGTCAGGCCGCACAGGACGACGATCCCGGCGTATTCGGCGAGGAGGAACAGGGCGAAGCGCAGGCCGGTGTACTCGGTGTAGGCACCGAAGATGATCTCCGAGTCGGCGACCGGCATGTCGAACGGGGGGCGTTGCAGCTCGGCCAGACCGGCCACGAAGAAGACGATCGCGCCCACGATCTGCCAGGGCAGCCACCACCACTCGAAGGCGTCGAGGATGCCGACGAGCGAGACGGTGCCCGCCGCCATGGCCACCGAGGCCGCGGTCAGCAGCATCGGAAGCTCGTAGGCGAGGAGTTGGGCGGCGGTACGCAGACCGCCGAGGAGGGAGAACTTGTTCGCGGAGGACCAGCCCGCCATGAGGGAGCCGAGGACGCCCACGCCCATGACGGCGAGGACGAAGAAGATGCCCGCGTCGACGACCTGGCCGACCGCACCCTCTCCGGGGCCGATCGGGATGGCCAGGAGGACCAGGAGGTACGGCAGGAGGGCCACGGCGGGGGCGAGTTGGAAGATGCGGCGGTCCGCGTCGGCCGGGACCACGTCCTCCTTCTGCGCGAACTTCACGCCGTCGGCGACGAGCTGCGCCCAGCCGTGGAAGCCGCCGGCGTACATCGGGCCGAGACGGCCCTGCATGTGGGCCATGACCTTGTGCTCGGTCTGGCCGACGATCAGGGGGAGGGCGAGGAAGACGACGAAGACGACCAGGAGGCGCAGGGTGACGTCGAGCGCGTCGTTCACAGCGGGCCTCCTGGGGGGTTCGGGCGGTTCGGGTTCGAGTTCGGGTCCGGCTTCGGGTTCGGGATCTGGTCCCGGTCCGCGTTCTCGTCCTCCTCCGAGTTCCGGGACTCCTCCGAGTTCCGGGGTTGGTCAGAGTCCCGGGGTTGGTCAGAGTTCCGCGATTCGTCAGAGTTCCGCCGCTCCTCCGCGGTGCTCGGCTCGTCCGAGGTCCTGTCCGGCTGCCGTTCCGTGCCGGCGTCCGGCTCGGTCTCGGCGTCGTCGAAGGCGGGGCGGGCGTGGTGCCACGGGGCGTCCGCGCTGCGCGGTGCGGCGGGGACCGGCGGCTTGGGGGCCGGTGCCTCGGGAACCGGGGCCGTGCCCGGGTCATCGTCGGCCGGGCCGGGCGCCTGCGTGTCCGTCTCTGACGGACGGGCGTCGGAGGTGGCTCGCTGCGACGCGGAGCCCTCACTGGCGCTGCGCGCGCGTCGCGGCCGGGCGGTCGGTCCGGAAGCCGCTTGCCCGGTCCCCGCGCTCGTGTCCGTCTCCGGGGTGGGCTCGGCTTCCGGCGCACCCGTCCGCTGGGACGCGGACCCCCCGCTCGCGCTGCGCGCCCGCCGGGGCGTCGGGGCACCCTGACTGGCGGAGCCCTCCGCCGCCGTACGGGAACGGCGCACCGGACGGTCGGCCGCCGCGCGGGGCGGGCGTTCCCCCGTCGCGCGGCCCGGTCCTCGTGCCGGGCGGGCCGGAGCGGGAGGCAGCTGGCCCTTGAGCGGGCCCCACTCGTTGGGGTCGGGGACACCGGGCGGCAGCATCTGCCGGCGACGCGGACCGCCGTGCTCGGACTCGCCGGGTTCCTTGGCCCCCGGCCATGCCTTGGCGACGCGGGCAGCGAGGACGAAGTCCTTCCGCAGCGGGTGGCCCTCGAAGCCCTCCGGCAGGAGCAGGTGGTCCAGCGCGGGGTGGTCCTCGAAGGCGACGCCGAACATCTCGTGGGTCTCGCGTTCGTGCCAGGCCGCGCCCGCGTAGACCGCGACGGCACTGGGCAGGACCGGGGACTCGTGCGGGACCGTCGTGCGCAGCAGCAGCCGGCGTACGGGTCCCAGCGCCACGACGTGCGCCGCGACGCGGAAGCCCGTGCCCGGCTCGTCGACCGCGCTCAGCCAGTCGAAGTAGGTGCAGCCCAGCCGGTCCCGCGCGGTCTCGAGGGCGGAGGTCCAGGACTCCGGCGGCACGTCCACGGTCAGGACGTCGTACGACTCGTCGGCCGCGGCCTGCGGACCGAAGAGTTCCGTGGCATCGGCGGGGAGCCAGCCGACGGCGGTCATCGGCCCTCCCCCGCATCCGGAGCCGTGCCCGCGTCGCGGTCCCCGGTGGGCTCCGGCGCCGGCGGCCGGACCAGGCCGCTCCGCAGCGCTGCCGCCGACGGCCGGTGCGATGCGGCGTACCGCTCCCCCAGCGACTCCCGCGCGATCTTCTCCTGCAGTTTGAGGATGCCCTGGAGGAGGGCCTCGGGGCGGGGCGGGCACCCGGGGACGTAGACGTCGACGGGGATGATCTGGTCGACGCCCTTCGTCACGGAGTAGGAGTCCCAGTAGGGGCCGCCGCAGTTGGAGCAGGCGCCGAAGGAGATGACGTACTTCGGCTCGGGCATCTGCTCGTACAGGCGCTTGACGGCCGGCGCCATCTTGTCGGTCACCGTGCCGGACACCACCATCAGGTCGGCCTGGCGGGGGCCCGGCGCGAAGGGGATGACGCCGAGCCGGATGAAGTCGTGGCGGGCCATCGAGGCGGCGATGAACTCGATGGCGCAGCAGGCGAGACCGAAGTTGAAGACCCACAGGGAGTACCGGCGGCCCCAGTTCAGGACGACCTTCATCGGCTCGGGGGCGAGGCGTGCGAGCGCGCCGAGCCGCTTGGGTTCGGGGAGCAGCACGGGTTCGGCGGGGTTCCCGACAGGATTCTCGGCAGGGTTCACGTCCACGACAGGACGCCCTTCTTGTATGCGTAGAGCAGGCCCACGGCGAGGAAGCCGAGGAAGATGAACATCTCCACGAGGGTCGTCGCTCCGTAACCAGGATCGGCGAAGACCGTCGCCCAGGGGAAGAGGAAGATCGAGTCGACCGCGAAGATGACGTAGAGGAACGCGTAGACGTAGTAGCGGACCTGGGTGTGGGCCCAGCCCTCGCCGACGGGGTCGACACCGCACTCGTACGTCAGCAGCTTCTCGGGCGTCGGGACCACGGGCCGCAGCAGGCGCCCGGCTCCGAAGGCGACGGCGACGAAGAGCACGCCGACGACGGCGAGCAGTCCGACGACCGAGTAGGACTGGAAGTAGTCAGCCGCAAGGCCGACGGTCGGTTCCGGCACGTCCGTCCCTCGCTCCCCGCGCTCCCTGTCCCGAACGCTGCTGTCCGACGATCTGTACGCACGGGAGTCTAGGGCCTGATAAAGAGACGGTAAGCAGCCCGTCACACCTTGGGACACGGGGCGGGCTCCGGGAGGTGGGTCCCGGGGGTGAATCCGGGGGTGCGTCCCGAGGGCGGTCCCCGGGGGTGGGTCCGAGGGTGGGGTTTTCCTCAGTGCGTCCTGGCGGTACACCTCATGGCGCGGCGTCGCGCGGCACGGCACGCTGACTCGTATGACCGAACGCCTTTCGACACCGACGCCTCGCGGGAACACCGGCGCCGCCCCCGGCGACCGCCCGCCGCCGGCCCGTTTCGCCTACGACCGGCACACCTGGTTGGAGATCGCCCACCTGCTGGCGAACCTCCCGGCGTCGCTGCTCGGATTCGTGTACGTGGTGACGATGCTGTTCACCGGTGTCGGGCTGACGGTCACGGTGATCGGATTCCCGTTGCTGGCCGCGGGACTGATGGGCGCGCGGCAGCTGGGCAAGCTCGAGCGGGCCAGGGCCCGGGCACTGCTCGGGGTGCGGGTGGACGAGCCGAGCCGGCTTCCGCTGCGCGGCGGGGGCGGCTTCTTCCCCCAGCTGTGGATGGCGCTGAAGGACCCGGTGGGCTGGCGCACCGTCCTGTACGACTTCATACGGCTTCCCTGGGGCATTCTCACCTTCGTCACCACGCTGACCTCGCTGTTCGTGCTGTGGCCGGTGCTGCCGTTCATCGCGCGGGGCCTGGCCAACGCGGACCGGGCGATGGTGCGGGCGCTGCTCTCCCCCTCCGACGAGCTGGAGCGGCGGATCGCCGAGCTGGAGTCGGACCGGGGCATCGTGGTCGACACGGCCGCGGCCGACCTGCGGCGCATCGAGCGCGACCTGCACGACGGCGCCCAGGCCCGCCTGGTCAACCTGGCCATGGGGCTGGGCCTGGCGAAGGAGAAGCTGCTGGAGGATCCCGACGCGGCGGCGGCCATGGTCGACGAGGCACATGGCGAGGTGAAGCTGGCCCTGCAGGAGCTGCGGGACCTGGCCCGCGGCATCCACCCCGCGGTCCTGACCGACCGCGGCCTGGACGCGGCGCTCTCCTCGGTCGCCTCACGCTGCACCGTGCCGGTCAGGGTGACCGTCGACCTCATGGAGCGCCCTGCCGCGGCCATCGAGGGCATCGCCTACTTCACCGTCTCGGAGCTGCTGCAGAACGTCAGCAAGCACAGCCGGGCGAAGTCCGCCGCCGTGGAGGTGTGGCGGTCCTCCGACCGGCTGCTCATACAGGTGAGCGACGACGGCCGCGGAGGTGCCCGCCTTGAGGGCGGTACGGGGATGAAGGGGCTGGCCGACCGGCTGAGCGCCGTCGACGGTCTCTTCGTCGTCGACTCACCCGAGGGCGGTCCGACGACGGTGACCGCCGAGCTGCCGTGGCGCGACCGCACCGGCGACGACGCCACCGCGCGTGCTTCCGGCACTTCCGGCGCTTCCCGCGGGCGCTGAAGGAGCACGCCGCACGGGCCGGCACACGCCCGGGGTGGGGAAAACCCCCCTCTCGAGACGCCGACGGGCTCCATGGCCCGTGGGCGGGCGGTCGATCAGGGTGGAGTTACGACAGCACAGCCGTAGGACGAGGAGAAGGACGGCACCGATGGCCACGGATTACGGACACAGTTACGGGTTCGGGAGCGGGTCCGGCTTTCCCGAGGACACCCCCGCGCGACGCCACCGGCTGCCGGCGGGGCTGCGTGCGCCGTTCGAGGCGCGCAGCTGGCGGGAGTTCGGTTACGTGCTGTTGAGCCTGCCGATCGGCATCCTGCTCTTCACCTACGCCGTCACGATGATTTCCCTGGGAGCGGGGCTGCTGGTGACGTTCCTGGGCGTGCCGGTGCTGGCGGCGGCGCTGGCGGGCTGCCGGGGCTTCGGTGCGATGGAGCGGGCGCGGGCCCGGGTCCTGCTGGGTCTGCGGGTGTCCGACCCGGAGCCGCTGCGGATGAAGAAGCAAGGCGTGATGGGCTGGATCGGGGCCGTCCTGAAGAGCGGCGTGTCCTGGCGGAGCCTGCTGTACGCGGTGCTGCAGTTCCCGTGGTCGGTGTTCTCCTTCGTCGTCGCCGTGAACGTCTGGGCGTTCGGGTGGGCGATGCTCACGTACCCGCTGTGGTTCTGGGTGTTCCCGATGTACGCCGGACAGGACGGGCTCCAGCTCTACGGTGACCAGACGCACCGGGTCTACCTGGACAACCCCTTCGAGATCACCATGACCGCGCTGGTCGGTCTGCTGTTCACGCTGGCGACACCGTGGATCGTCCGGGCGCTGACGACGGTGGACCGGGTGATGGTGCACGGGCTGCTCGGGCCGTCGCGGCTGGCCACCCGGGTGGTGGAGCTGGAGTCGGACCGCGGGGTCGTGGTCGACACCGCCGCGGCCGACCTGCGGCGCATCGAGCGCGACCTGCACGACGGCGCCCAGGCCCGCCTGGTCAACCTGGCCATGGATCTCGGCCTGGCCAAGGAGAAGCTGAGGGAGGACCCGCGGGCGGCGGCGGTCATGGTGGACGAGGCGCACGGCGAGGTGAAGACGGCGCTCCAGGAGCTGCGGGACCTGGCCCGGGGCATCCACCCCGCGGTCCTGACCGACCGCGGCCTGGACGCGGCGCTCTCCTCGGTCGCCTCACGCTGCACCGTGCCGGTGCGGGTGGAGGTCGACCTGACGGAGCGGCCGGCGTCGGCGATCGAGGGCATCGCCTACTTCACCGTCTCGGAGCTGCTGCAGAACGTCAGCAAGCACGCGCGGGCCACGGCGGCCTTCGTGGAGGTCTGGCGCGTGGAGAACCGGCTGATGCTCCAGGTCGTGGACAACGGTGTGGGCGGAGCGGAGGTGTCGGCCGGCTCGGGGCTGGCAGGCCTGGCGGAACGGATCGACGCCGTGGACGGCATCCTCGTGGTGGACTCGCCGGACGGAGGCCCGACGCGGGTGACCGCGGAACTGCCGTGGCGGAGCGAGCCGGCGGCCGGCCACTGAGTCGCCCGGTACTCGCCGCCTCCGCCCGGCGCCGTGCGTGCTGGACGGAGGTGGCGGGGCGTGAAGGTGCCGGATCCGTCCCGGCGGAACCGGCCCTTCCGGGCCAGCCCGGGCCGGGCCGCTCCGGGCTGGGCTGGGCGGGCTGGGGCGGGCCGGGCTGGGCGGGGCCAGACCGCGCCGGTCCATGCCGAGCCGAGCCGAGCCGTGCCGAGCCGAGCCGTGCCGAGCCGAGCCGTGCCGAGCCGAGCCGTGCCGAGCCGAGCGAGGTCAGCCGTGCCGGACCAGGCCAATACCCGATCTATGTGGCAGCCGGACCCGGATCGGGGTGTCCGACCAGGACCCCGAACGGTGTGCCCGTTCAGGACCCCGATCGGCGTCACCGAGCCCCCCGGCCAAGGTGGCCGGTAATCGTTTCCGTCGAGTAGCCGGACCCGGCCGGAACCCCCTGGTTCACGTTCTCTTCCCGTTGCCCGAGCGCATTCGGTCTCCAATGCTGGGATGCTGGCCCTGTCACACGGACGGGTTCGTGGACGCGGCGTGGGCCGCGCGGGCCGTGCGGTGGGCGGGCTGTGGGGGGCCGAGGATCGTGGAGGACAGGGTGCGGGTGGTCATCGCCGAGGATTCAGTGCTGCTCCGAGAGGGGCTGACCCGGTTGCTGACCGACCGGGGGCACGAGGTCGTGGCCGGTGTCGGCGACGGTGCCGCGTTGATCAAGACCATCACCGAGCTGGACGCGCAGGGCGAGCTGCCGGACGTCGTCGTGGCGGACGTACGGATGCCGCCGACGCACACCGACGAGGGCGTGCGCGCCTCGGTGCAGCTGCGCAAGGCGCACCCCGGTCTCGGCGTACTGGTGCTGTCCCAGTACGTGGAGGAGCGGTACGCGACGGAGCTGCTGGCCGGTTCCAGCCGGGGCGTGGGGTATCTGCTCAAGGACCGGGTGGCCGAGGTGCGGGAGTTCGTGGACGCGGTGGTGCGGGTGGCCGGGGGCGGTACGGCCCTGGACCCGGAGGTGGTCGCCCAGTTGCTCGGGCGCAGCCGCAAGCAGGACGTGCTCGCGGGGCTCACCCCGCGGGAGCGGGAGGTCCTCGGCCTCATGGCCGAGGGCCGGACGAACTCGGCGATCGCCAGGCAGCTGGTCGTGAGCGACGGCGCCGTGGAGAAGCACGTCAGCAACATCTTCCTGAAGCTGGGGCTGTCCCCCAGCGACGGTGATCACCGTCGGGTGCTCGCCGTCCTCACCTATCTCAATTCCTGACACGGCGGCCCACACCCCGGAATCTCCGGCCGGGCCGGACGGCCCAGCCGTTCACCGGCCGCTCATCCGAACGAATGAGAAACCGGAGCACGGGCCGGACGCGTCTTCACAGGCGCCGGGGGGGCGCGGAAACCGTGGGGCTGCAGGACGGTCGACCATCTCGGTGTCGTGTCCATCATGCGAATGTCCACCGGAAGCCAACCCCTGCGGACGTAGTGTTGATCCTGGGATGGTCGGAGGAAGACCACTCCCCGGACAGCCGCCTCGAGGGAGGTCCAGTCAGTGACCAGCCAGGTCAGCAGCCCAGCGGAGCAGGCCGACGGAACCGTCGTAGGAGAGCAGCGCAAACCGGCCGGGGCGAAGGACGTCCGCCGGCTGAACCGGGTGATCATCCGGTTCGCGGGGGACTCGGGCGACGGGATGCAACTCACCGGCGACCGTTTCACCTCGGAGACCGCGTCGTTCGGCAACGACCTGTCGACGCTGCCGAACTTCCCGGCCGAGATCCGGGCGCCCGCCGGCACCCTGCCGGGTGTCTCGTCGTTCCAGTTGCACTTCGCCGACCACGACATCCTCACCCCCGGCGACGCCCCGAACGTACTGGTGGCGATGAATCCGGCGGCGCTGAAGGCGAACATCGGCGACATGCCGCGCGGCGCGGAGATCATTGTCAACACCGACGAGTTCACCAAGCGGGCGATGCAGAAGGTCGGCTACGACGTCTCTCCCCTGGAGGACGGTTCGCTCGACGGCTACCACCTGCACCCGGTGCCGCTGACGACGCTGACGGTCGAGGCGCTCAAGGAGTTCGACCTCTCCCGCAAGGAGGCCGAGCGGAGCAAGAACATGTTCGCGCTCGGGCTGCTGAGCTGGATGTACCACCGGCCCACGGAGGGCACGGAGAAGTTCCTGAAGACGAAGTTCGCGAAGAAGCCGGACATCGCCGCCGCGAACATCGCCGCGTACCGGGCGGGCTGGAACTTCGGTGAGACCACGGAGGACTTCGCGGTCTCCTACGAGGTGGCCCCGGCGGCGAAGGCGTTCCCGCCCGGCACCTACCGCAACATCTCCGGGAACCTGGCCCTGGCCTACGGCCTGATCGCCGCCTCCCGCCAGGCCGACCTGCCGCTGTTCCTCGGCTCCTACCCGATCACCCCGGCCTCGGACATCCTGCACGAGCTGAGCCGGCACAAGAACTTCGGAGTGCGCACCTTCCAGGCGGAGGACGAGATCGCCGGGATCGGTGCCGCCCTCGGCGCGGCGTTCGGCGGCTCGCTGGCGGTGACGACGACGAGCGGTCCGGGCGTGGCGCTCAAGAGCGAGACGATCGGGCTCGCCGTCTCCCTGGAGCTGCCGCTGCTGGTCGTGGACATCCAGCGGGGCGGGCCGTCGACGGGCCTGCCGACCAAGACCGAGCAGGCGGACCTGTTGCAGGCGATGTACGGGCGCAACGGCGAAGCGCCGGTCCCCGTGGTGGCCCCCCGCACCCCGGCCGACTGCTTCGACGCCGCTCTGGAGGCGGCACGGATCGCGCTGACCTACCGCACGCCGGTGTTCCTGCTCTCGGACGGCTACCTGGCCAACGGCAGCGAGCCGTGGCGCATCCCGGAGACCGGCGAACTGCCGGACCTGACGGTGCAGTTCGCGCAGGGCCCCAACCACACCCTGGACGACGGCTCCGAGGTGTTCTGGCCGTACAAGCGGGACCCGCACACCCTCGCCCGCCCCTGGGCCGTGCCGGGCACCCCGGGTCTCGAGCACCGGATCGGGGGGATCGAGAAGCAGGACGGCACCGGGAACATCTCCTACGACCCGGCCAACCACGACTTCATGGTCCGCACCCGTCAGGCCAAGATCGACGGCGTCCAGGTCCCGGACATCGAGCCCGACGACCCCGACCGGGCTCGCACCCTGGTGCTGGGCTGGGGATCCACCTACGGGCCGATCACGGCGGCCGTCCGTCGCCTCCGCGGTGCCGGGGAGGCGATCGCCCAGGCCCACCTGCGCCACCTCAACCCCTTCCCGCGCAACCTCGGCGACGTGCTCAAGAAGTACGACAAGGTGGTGGTCCCCGAGATGAACCTCGGGCAGCTCGCCACCCTGGTCCGGGCGAAGTACCTGGTCGACGTGGAGTCGTACAACCAGGTCAACGGCATGCCGTTCAAGGCGGAACAGCTCGCCACCGTCCTGAAGGAGGCCATCGATGGCTGACGCCAACGCACTGCTCCAGCTCGTCCCACGGGCCGAGGGCAAGCAGTCCATGAAGGACTTCAAGTCCGATCAGGAAGTGCGCTGGTGCCCCGGCTGCGGTGACTACGCCATCCTCGCCGCCGTGCAGGGCTTCATGCCGCAGCTCGGCCTGGCGAAGGAGAACATCGTCTTCGTCTCCGGCATCGGCTGCTCCTCCCGCTTCCCGTACTACATGAACACCTACGGGATGCACTCCATCCACGGCCGCGCCCCCGCCATCGCCACCGGGCTCGCCGCCTCCCGCCGTGACCTGTCCGTCTGGGTCGTCACCGGCGACGGCGACGCGCTCTCCATCGGCGGCAACCACCTCATCCACGCCCTGCGCCGCAACGTCAACCTCAAGATCCTCCTGTTCAACAACCGGATCTACGGCCTGACGAAGGGGCAGTACTCCCCCACCTCCGAGGTCGGCAAGATCACCAAGTCGACGCCGATGGGGTCGCTGGACGCCCCCTTCAACCCGGTCTCCCTCGCCCTGGGGGCGGAGGCTTCGTTCGTGGCCCGGACCGTCGACTCGGACCGCAAGCACCTCACCGAGGTCCTGCGCCAGGCCGCCGACCACCCCGGCACCGCCCTGATCGAGATCTACCAGAACTGCAACATCTTCAACGACGGCGCCTTCGACGCCCTCAAGGACAAACAGCAGGCCGAGGAGGCGGTCATCCGCCTCGAGCACGGGCAGCCCATCCGCTTCGGCGCCGACAACGCGAAGGGCGTCGTCCGGGACCCGGCCACCGGCGACCTGGAGATCGTCACGGTCACCGCGGACAACGAGGCCGACGTCCTGGTCCACGACGCCCACGCCGCCTCCCCCACCACCGCCTTCGCCCTCTCCCGGCTCGCCGACCCCGACACCCTCCACCACACCCCCATCGGAGTCCTGCGCTCGGTCGAGCGGCCCGTCTACGACACCCTCATGTCCGACCAGCTCGACACCGCCGTCGAGCAGAACGGCAAGGGCGACCTCGCCGCCCTGTTCGCCGGCGGGGACACCTGGACCGTCGTCGGCTGAGTCCGGCGGACTCGCACGACGTACGCGGCATGTGAAGAGGCCCGGGCAGAGCGCCCGGGCCTCTTCACATGCCGCCACGGTGGAACCCGGGAAACTAACCTCGGTGTAAGTAACTTACTTCAAAGTGGGCACTTTCTCATAGTTAGCGCACGCCTTAGGGTTAGTCGTACGACCCCCACAAGGAGCGCTGAACCCATGAGCATCGTCGTCACCGGAGCCACCGGAAACCTCGGCCGCCACGTCGTGCGGCAGCTGCTGGAGAAGGTGCCGGCCGACCAGGTCACCGCGGTCGTCCGCGACCGCGACAAGGCCGCCGACCTCGCCCGCGGCATACGGCTAGCGGTCGCCGACTACAACGACCCCCAGACCTTCGACGACCTGTTCGCACCCGGCGACCGGGTACTGCTGATCAGCGGGAACGAGTTCGACAAGGGCCGGGTCCAGCAGCACACCGTCGTGATCGACGCGGCGAAGAAGGCCGGCGTGGCCCTGCTCGCCTACACCAGCGCCCCGAGCAGCCTCACGGCCGCGCTCGCCGACGACCACCGCGCCACCGAGGAGGTGCTGGTGGGTTCGGGCGTGCCGTACGTGCTGCTGCGCAACGGCTGGTACCACGAGAACTACACCGAGCAGCTGGCCCCCGTCCTGGAGCACGGCGCCGTCGTCCAGGCGGCGGGCGAGGGACGCGTCTCCTCCGCCTCCCGCGCCGACTACGCGGCCGCCGCCGTCGCCGTACTGACCGGCGAGGGACACGAGAACAAGGCGTACGAGCTGGGCGGCGACGAGGCGTGGAGCTTCGCCGAGTACGCCGCCGAGCTGAGCCGGCAGACCGGCAAGGAAATCGTCTACACCCCCGTCTCCACGGCGGCCTACACCGGCATCCTCACCGGCGCCGGGGTGCCCGCCCCGCTGGCCGACGTCTTCGCGGGCGTGGACGCGGCGATCGAGAAGGGCGAACTGGTCGTCGCCACCGGTGACCTGTCGCGGCTGACCGGCCGCCCGACCACGCCACTCGCCGAGGCCGTCACCGCGGCGCTCTCGAGCTGAACAGCGCGGGCCGCCCTGCCCGCACCCGGCCCGGGCACCCACCCCGCCCTCCTGTCATGACCGTATGCCGATACGGGCATGACAGGAGGCGGGGTGCGGCGCTACCTTCGTCCTGGCATGCATCCGTCCCCGCATGCCGAGTGCGAGAAGGAGGTGGCCGTGGCCGGGTCGTCCAGGAGCGAGCAGCGAATAGGCCTGCTGAACGGCTTCGCGGCGTACGGGATGTGGGGCCTGGTCCCGTTGTTCTGGCCGCTGCTCAAGCCCGCGGGGGCCGGGGAGATCCTCGCCCACCGGATGGTGTGGTCCCTCGCCTTCGTCGCCGTCGCCCTGGTCGTCGTACGGCGCTGGGCCTGGGCGGGGGAGCTGCTTCGGCAGCCGCGCAGGCTCGGCCTGGTCACCGTGGCCGCCGCGGTCATCACCGTGAACTGGGGCGTCTACATCTGGGCCGTGAACAGCGGCCATGTGGTCGAGGCCTCGCTCGGGTACTTCATCAACCCGCTGGTCACCATCGCGATGGGCGTGCTGCTGCTCAAGGAACGACTGCGGCCCGCGCAGTGGGCGGCGGTCGGGACCGGCTTCGCCGCCGTACTCGTCCTCACCGTCGGCTACGGCCGGCCGCCGTGGATCTCCCTCTGCCTCGCCTTCTCCTTCGCCACGTACGGCCTGGTGAAGAAGAAGGTCAACCTCGGCGGCGTCGAGTCGCTGGCCGCCGAGACGGCGATCCAGTTCCTGCCGGCGCTCGGCTACGTGCTGTGGCTGGGCGCGCAGGGCGAGTCGACCTTCACCACCGAGGGCTTCGGTCACTCGGCGCTGCTGGCCGCCACCGGCCTGGTGACCGCCGTCCCCCTGGTCTGCTTCGGCGCGGCGGCGATCCGGGTGCCGCTGTCCACGCTGGGGCTGCTGCAGTACCTGGCCCCGGTCTTCCAGTTCCTGCTCGGCGTCCTCTACTTCGGTGAGGCCATGCCGCCCGAGCGCTGGGCCGGCTTCGCGCTGGTCTGGCTGGCGCTCTCCCTGCTGACCTGGGACGCCCTGCGCACGGCCCACCGCAACGCCCGCGCCCTCCGGGCCCAGCTGCACCGGGCGGACGGCGGCGTACCGCCGGCCAAGGACGGCACCGGCCGGGAGAAGGGCATCGTGGCCTCCGGCGTCCCGGCCCAGGGCCCGGCCGGCGACGAACAGGCCGACGCCCCGGCGGGAAAGCCGTAGCACCCTCCCTCACACCCCTGCCTCCTTCAGCGCGTCTCCGGTGCACGCCGGGCACGGTGGGCCCTGGCCTTCTCGCGATTTCCGCAGTGCTCCATCGCGCACCAGCGACGCCGGCCCGGTCGTGAGGTGTCGACGAAGAGCAGCTTGCAGTCGGGTGCGCCGCACTCGCGGATGCGGTCGGCACAAGGGCCCGTGAACAGCTCGACCGCGTCGCGCGCGACCGTCGACAGCAGACGCACCCCCGTGGCCCCGGGGGCCCAGCCGCGGGTGCCGTCCGCCTCGATGCGGGCGGTGAGCGGCGGCTCGGCGGCCGCGGCGTTGACCGCGTCCAGGTGCTCGGGCCGCGGCGGACGTCCGTGGGCACGGTCCGCGGTGAGCAGGAAGAGGGCGTCACGCAGTGTCCGGGCCCGCCGCACATCGGCCTGCTCCACCACCAGGTCGAGCCCGCCCGGCAGCCGGCTGCGGTCGGCCCAGGCCACCAGGTCCTCGGGGCGGTGCAGCACCTCCCAGCGCGCGTAGGCGCCCGGCCCGCCCGTCGTCAGCAACTCCAGGCACAGCGCGCCCGGGTCGAAACGGTACGGCTTGCCCTCGTGCGACAGCAGCGTCAGCCCGGGAGCCGGATCCGGCGATTCCATTGCCCGCTCACTCATGTAACCACTATAACTGGTTACATGACTTCGACCCCGGGTTCCGCCCCCTTGCATTTCAAGATCGTCATCGACGCCGCCGCGCCGCACGCGCAGGCGGACTTCTGGGCCGCCGCCCTGCACTACGAGGTGGAGGACAACAGCGCGCTCATCGAGAAGCTGCTGGGTTTCGGGGCCGTGCCGCCCGAGCTGACCACCGAGTCCCACGGCCGCCGCGCCTGGCGGGACCTGGCCGCCGTACGGCACCCCGACGACCCGTACCAGGAGGAGAGCGGCGCCGGACTGGGACGGCGCCTGCTGTTCCAGCGGGTCCCGGAGGCCAAGACCGGGAAGAACCGCGTCCACCTCGACGTGCACGCGACCGACGGGCGGCGCGAGGAGGAGGTGACCCGGCTGGAGGCGCTGGGGGCGAGCGTGCTGCGGCACGTGAAGGAGCCGGGCGGGGAGTGGGTGGTGATGGCGGACCCCGAGGGGAACGAATTCTGCGTGCACTGACGAATTCCGCGAGCCCCAGGGGCAGGGGGCGGAACGGGGACGGGACGACCGCGCGGCGCGCGCACCGGCCGGCTATCCGATATGCGCAACAGCATGGCCGGTTAACGGTCTTGACGCGCGGTCAGTCCCAGCCCCACCATCCAGGCACCCCATTCACAGCGGAGTCCGCCCCCAAGGACTCCCCAGGAATTCGGAGCCCCCCACATGAAGCTCCCCCTTTCCGGACGTGCGCTGACGGCCGGTGCCGTCGCCGTGGCCACACTGACGGCCGGCGGGTCGGTGGCCGGTGCGGCGCCCGCCGCCGTTCCCGCCCCCGCGGCGGCCGCCGCGCCCGACATACCGATGGCCAACGTCAAGGCACACCTGGCGCAGCTCCAGTCGATCGCCACGGCGAACGGCGGCAACCGCGCCCACGGCCGCCCCGGCTACCAGGCGTCGCTCACCTATGTGAAGGCCAAGCTGGACGCGGCCGGGTTCACCACCACCGTCCAGCGGTTCACCGCATCCGGCCGCACCGGGTACAACCTGATAGCCGACTGGCCCGGTGGCGACGCCAATCAGGTTGTCATGGCCGGGTCACATCTGGACAGCGTCTCCTACGGTCCCGGCATCAACGACAACGGCTCCGGATCGGCGGCCGTCCTCGAGACCGCGCTCGCCGTGGCCCGATCCGGCCACCAGCCCGCCAAGCACCTGCGTTTCGCCTGGTGGGGCGCCGAGGAGCTGGGACTGGTCGGCTCCCGGTACTACGTCAACAGCCTCGGTTCCGCGGGCCGCGCGAAGATCAGCGGCTACCTCAACTTCGACATGATCGGCTCGCCGAACCCCGGCTACTTCGTCTACGACGACGACCCCACGATCGAGAAGACCTTCAAGGACTACTTCGCCGGCCTCGGTATCGCCACGGAGATCGAGACCCAGGGGGACGGCCGCTCCGACCACGCGCCCTTCAAGAACGCGGGGGTGCCCGTCGGCGGCCTCTTCAGCGGCGCCGACTACCGGAAGACGTCCGCACAGGCGGCCAAGTGGGGCGGCACCGCGGGCCAGCCGTTCGACCGCTGCTACCACTCGTCCTGCGACACGACGGCCAACATCGACGACACGGCCCTCGACCGCAACAGCGACGCCATCGCGTACGCGGTGTGGGAGCTGTCCCAGTAGAACCACCTCGCGGGCGGGGGCCGGTCGCGGGCCGGTCTCAGCCCGCCTGGGCGCGGGCGGCGCGTTCGGTGAGGCGGCCCATGCGGGTGCGGGCCGACTCCAGCTCCTCGGCGTCCTCGGCGGCCGGACCGTCCTCGGCGGCCAGTTCGCCCCACAGGCCCACCAGGTCGTGGCCGAGCTCCAGCCCGCTTGCCGGGTCGCGCACGGCGCGCCAGGCGGTGGCCGCGCTCTGGACGTTGCCGTAGGCGGCCTCCGCGTCACCCGCGCGGCGGTGTATCCGGGCGAGGTCCAGGGAGAGACGGAAGGCGCGGTCGGGGTCGCCGGACAAGTAGGCGATGTAGGCGGTGAGTTCGCGGAGCCGGAGCACCTCGGCGTGCTCCGGTCCCAGCGTCCCGGAGGCGTCCGCCACGGCCTGCTCCGCGAGCCGCGCCGCTTCCTCCGTACGTCCTTCCTTGACGGCCTCGTTGATACGCGCCGTCGGCTCCGCGAGGAGCGCGGGGGCGGTGGCGTCACCGGGAGCGGTGAGCGGCCCGTCGCCGAGCACCGCCTCGGCGACGGCGTCGAAGCCGCGGGCGGGGGTGGGAGTGGGCTTGGGGCCAGGATCCGCGTCGGGAACGACGAGGAAGGGCCCGCCTGCCGCCCCGGACCCGGTCGGCGCCTCAGCCGCGGTGACCGCCCCGGCCACCGCCCCGGCGGCCGCTCGCGCCCCCTCGCGCTCGTACTCGCCCTTGAGACCACCGTTCGCCGAGCCACCGTCCATCCGGGGCGGCGGCCCGAACGCTCCCGTCGGCGGCGCCACCGTCCCGGGCGCCGCGGCCCTCTCCGCACCGACCGCCGGCTGCGGCTCGGGCACCGGTGACAGGCGGAACGTCGGGGCGCTGTCCCGTACCGGTGCGGCCGAGCGCAGGACGTGCGTGGGCGAGTCCTGCCGTACGGCACCTTGCTCGGGAGTCGTCGGCGCCGGTTCCCCGGCGAGGTGGCTGGAGCCGTCCGGATCGACCCGGAGCGGGACGGAGCACCCGATGCGCTCGTCGTGGATCGTGGCGAGGACGGGGCGGCCGGCGGCGACGGCGAGGCGGTGAAGGCGGTTCAGGACGGCGTTCTGGATCTCCTCGCCGGGGGCGGCGACGACAGGCGAGCCGTCGACCGAGGCGCTGCGCCCGCCGGAAGCGGCCGACGTGACCGCCGGCACACGGACGTCGATCGGCGTCGGCGCAGGGCCGGGCGAACGCTCGGCGTCCTCGTGTTCCCGTTGCCTGTCGCGGCCGAGTCGAGACATCGTTCCCCCACTCATCGGCGGCTTCCGTCGGCGGCTTGGTGCCCGTACCGTCCAGAGCCTGTCATGCCTGTCGTACACCTACCGTCGAGTCTCGCCGCTCGCTCCAGGTTCTCGCGTCACCGGGGTGTCACAGGCTCGTTCCAGGTGCGAGCGGGCCGTCGGGCACAGCCGAGCCCGACGACCGCGTCACGCGGCCGTGCCCCGCCGTCACGTCTCAGGCCGTGATGTCCTTCGTCGTGAACCGTGCCCAGGCCGCCGAGCCGAAGACCGCCGCGTACAGGGCCTGGAGGCCGAGGTTCCTGGTCAGGTCGTCCCAGTAGACCGGTTCGCGCATCAGGTCGGCGAAGGAGAGCCAGTAGTGCGAGAAGAAGTACGGCTGGAGCGCGTCGAGCTGCGGGATCTGGTCGAGGATCTGGACGGTGATCACCAGCCCGACCGTGGTCGCCATCGCCGCGATACCGCTGCCGGTCAGGGTCGAGACGAACAGGCCGAGGGCCGCGACGCCGACGAGTGAGGCGGCGACGACCAGGGCGATCAGCAGGGCCCGTCCCAGACCTTCGGCGTACGTGATCCGGGTGCCGGAGATGGTGATCAGATCCCCGACCGGGAACAGCAGTGCCCCGACCGCGAGTGCCGAGACGGCGACCACCAGGGTCGCGGCGAGGCAGAAGGCGATCACCGTGGCGTACTTGGTGAGCAGCAGGCGGGTGCGGCCCGCGGGGGCGACCAGGAGATAGCGGAGGGTGCCCGCGCTCGACTCGCCGGCGATCGCGTCGCCCGCGACGACGCCCACGGCCATCGGCAGGAAGAACGGGAGGGTCGCGGCGAGCGCGGTGAAGACCAGGAACAGTCCGTTGTTGCTGATCTGCGAGATGAAGGCGGGGCCCCCGCCGCCTCCGCCTTGGCCCCCGCCTCCGAAGGACGAGCCGTCGCTCGTCTCGATCTTCACGGCGATGCCCACCAGTACCGGCACGGCGGCCAGCACGCCCAGCAGGGCGAGGGTGCGCCAGCGCCGGAAGGTGACCGACAGCTCGCTGCGGAGCAGTCCGAAGGTCCACAGCGGGTTCGGGGTGCGCACCGGCCGCCGCCGCGTCTCAGCTTGCGACATCGAAGCCCTCCCCGGTCAGCGCCACGAACGCGTCCTCCAGCGACGCCCGTTCCACGCTGAAGCCGCGGACCCGGACGCCGGCCGTGACCAGGGCGGCGTTCAGGTCGGCGAGGTCGCGGTCGGGTGGTTCCGCCGTCACCCGGTCCTCGGCGACGACCACGTCACCGGCCCCCTGCTCCTTCAGCACCCGGGCCGCCTCCCCCGCGTCCGGCGTGGTCACCACCAGCCGGCCGCGGGCCCCGGCCGACAGGTCGGCGACCGGGCCCTGGGTGATCAGCCGTCCCCGCGCCATCACGGCGGCGTGGGTGCAGACCTGCTCGATCTCGTCCAGCAGGTGGGAGGAGAGGAAGACCGTGGTGCCGTCGGAGGCGAGTTCGCGCACCAGTGTGCGGATCTCGCGCATGCCCTGGGGGTCGAGTCCGTTGGTGGGCTCGTCCAGGACGAGCAGGCGGCGCGGCTGGAGCAGCGCCGCGGCGAGTCCGAGGCGCTGCTTCATGCCGAGCGAGTACGCCTTCGCCTTCTTGCCGGCGGCCGCCGCGAGGCCCACCCGGTCCAGCGCGGCGGCGACGCGTTCACGCCGGGTGCGGGGGTCGGCGGTCGGGTCGGCGGAGTCGTAGCGCAGCAGGTTGTCGCGACCGGAGAGGAAGCCGTACAGGGCCGGGCCCTCGATGAGGGCGCCGACCTGGGGCAGTACGGCGCGGGCGTCGCGCGGCACGGGTCTCCCCAGTACGGCGGCGGTGCCCGAGGTGGGCTCGATCAGGCCCATCAGCATGCGGATGGTGGTGGTCTTGCCGGAGCCGTTGGGGCCGAGGAAGCCGAAGACGCTGCCCGCCGGGACGGTCAGGTCGAGACCGTCCACGGCGAGCTGTCCGCCGCGGTAGCGCTTGGTGAGGGCGCGGGTGGCGATGACGGCGTCGTCCCCGCTCCCGCGCTCCGGGTGCTCCGGGTGCTCCGGCTCCGTGGCGGACGGTTCGGCCATCGGCTCCCTCTCCTCGTCGTTCCTGCTCCGGGCCGGTGGCTACCGCGCCGCGTCGGCCGCCTTCACCAGCGCCTCCTTGGTGACGGCGCCGGCGTAGACCTTGCCGTCGTCCGTGATCAGGGCGTTGACCAAGCGGGTCTTGAAGACCGTGCCGGAGCCGAAGTCGCCCTTGACCTGGTCGCCGAAGGAGCCGAGGAAGCCGCCGAGGTCGCCGCCGGCGGAGGCCGTGGGCAGGCCCTGGCCGCCGGTGTCGAAGGTGGCGATGGAGTTCCAGCCCTCGCCGATGACCTCCAGGCCGTCCAGCTCGCCGGCCACGTCGGCGCCGGACGCCTCGCGCCCGTGCTCCGGCGCCCCGGCCATCTCGTCGCCCTCGGTGACCTTCGCGCCCTTGGGCGGGGTGAAGTCGAAGGTCGACGCGTCCGGCTTCGCGAAGCTGACCCGGGTGAAGCCGGCGTCCACGACAGCGGCGCCGCCGCTCGCCGGGGTGAGCGTGAACTTCAGCGGCATGCCGGTCTTCGCGTCCACCGCGATGCTGACGGCGCCGACCGTGGAGCCCTCCTGCTTGGGCTTGATCACCAGTCGGTACGCGTCCCGGCCGGCCACCTGCGCGGTGCCGTCGACGGTGACGGAGGTGGTGTCGTCGACCGCCTTGAGCGCCTGGTCGGCGAAGTCCTTCGGCGTGGCAGGCAGGTCCTTCTCCGGCGTCGCCTGCTTCTCCGGCTGCCCGGCCGTCTCGGACGTGGTCGAGTGGTAGACCTCGTTGGACGCGCTGTCGTAGCCCCAGACGTCCTTGCCGTCGTGGATCAGGCTGTACTCGGCGGCGTTCTCCAGCAGGGAGATCTTCTGCCGGTCGGGGCCGTCCGCCGCGACCCGCAGCGTGTGGGTGCCGGACACCAGCTCGGTGAGCTTGGCCGACGGGTCGGCGGCGGAGCCGCCTTCCTCACCGGCCGCACCCGGCGTGCCGGACATACCAGACATCAAACCACTTTCCAGGCCACCGAGATTCGGCAGGCCCAGATCCGTGGTGATCTTCACCGTGCCGGACAGCTGCTCGACGTCCGACTTGGCGATCTTCTCTATGAGCTGTTCCGCCGTGATCTTCGGGAGGTCCGGGTCCCCGGAGTCGGCGATCGCGGGGACGAGCCCGATCGTCGCGGCCGCCACCCCCATCACCGCGACCGGGACGACGTAGCGCGCGGCCTTGCGCCGTCCGGCGCGCGAGCCCTCGCCCTCCCCGGCGGTCCTGTTGTCGTCGGAATCGATCGGTGCCATCTGTGCCCTACCTCCGTCGTCGGCGGCGGCTGTATCGCGACCTCGCACTCGTCGTCTCACCCGTGAGCCGCCATTCTCACCCGAATCGGTGAGGATTGGTGTTTTCCGTGGTGTCCATCTGACCAAAACCGCCGGGGAGAAGCGTCAGACCGCGGGCTCAACTCCGCGTACTCCTGCGGGATGACACGGACGGGTGGCAGCTCCCCCAGCCAGTAGGGGACGGGGTGCGCCCACGACGTGGGGCAGGACACCGGCCGTACGGTCAGCCGGCCCGGTGCACCACGGCGTCGCACAGCTCCACCAGCGCGGACTTCGCCTCGCACTCCCGCAGCGGGGCCAGTGCCGCCCGGGCTTCCCTGGCGTACCGGACGGTGTCCTTGCGCGCCTGTTCCAGCGCGGGGTGGGCGCGCAGCAGGCGCAGCGCCTCGGCGTGCCGGGCGTCGTCACTCAGGTCGGAGTCGAGCAGCTCGGACAGCGCGATGTCCTCGGCCAGCCCCAGCCGCTCCGCGCGCTCGCGCAGCCGCAGCACCGGCAGGGTCGGGATGCCCTCGCGCAGGTCGGTGCCGGGCGTCTTGCCGGACTCGTGGGAGTCGGAGGCGATGTCCAGGACGTCGTCCGCGAGCTGGAAGGCGACGCCGAGCCGCTCGCCGTACTGGGTGAGCACGTCGACGACCGTCTCGTCGGCACCGGACATCATCGCGCCGAACCGGCAGGAGACGGCCACCAGCGACCCCGTCTTGCCGCCCAGCACGTCCAGGTAGTGGTCGACCGGGTCACGCCCGTCCTGCGGCCCGGCCGTCTCGAGGATCTGGCCGGTGACCAGCCGCTCGAACGCCAGGGCCTGCACGCGGACCGCCTCGGGACCGAGGTCGGCGAGGATCTGGGAGGCGCGGGCGAAGAGGAAGTCGCCGGTGAGGACGGCCACCGAGTTCCCCCAGCGGGTGTTCGCGCTGGGCACCCCGCGCCGCACGGCGGCCTCGTCCATCACGTCGTCGTGGTACAGGGTGGCGAGGTGGGTCAGCTCGACGACGACGGCCGAGGGCACGATGCCGGGGGCGTAGGGGTCGCCGAACTGGGCCGAGAGCATCACCAGCAGTGGCCGGAACCGTTTGCCGCCGGCCCGCACCAGGTGCTGGGCGGCCTCCGTGATGAAGGGCACCTCGCTTTTGGTTGCCTCAAGCAACCCTTCCTCGACCGCGACCAATCCGGCCTGGACATCGGCTTCCAGAGCCTGGTCCCGCACGCTCAGCCCGAACGGCCCGACGACGGTCACGAGGGGTCTCCTGTCTGCTGGTGTCTACTGGCGATTACCTGGTTTGTCGATAGGTCGCTGCCACCACTCAAGTCAGCGTATCCGGTCACGTTTCGATCACCGCTAGCGCCCACCGTTACAGGCCGGTCGGTATCAGATCATGCGCGGTATGTTTTTGATCAGGCGATATGAGCAGATATCGATCGACATCCTCGAGGCCGAAAGCCGCCACCGAAGATCACATCACCCCTCCCAACGGCCCGCACTCCGAGTACGTCACCCACTCGCCCCCCTCCGACACGAACGCATGCCCGCACGACGCGCTCGCGAACACCGGAGAGCACGGAGGCCGAACACGGAGCCCATCCGACGGCGCCCCGGACCGGCCGCCCGTCCAACCCGAAGCCCTCCCAACCTGCGGACGATTGACTCGCACTTGAGTCGAATGCCCGATTTGCCGCTCTTGTTGAGGCCGGTGAGTTGGCTCACTTCACGCCACCCGCAGGCAACCCGGCAGCCGACTGCGCCCTCCCTTTGCCCCGCAAGCGAGTTGAGGCTTGGCGGCCGCAAAGGATCAAGCACCCCAAATGCCCCAGACCAAGGTCAACAGGCGCGTTGGGTGATTCCTGCACTTGTTCCGGACATGTGCTCTCGCATACGTTCCCGGCCTGTCGGGCGGACGCCGAATCCTGCCACCGCCCGGACGCACAGTCATCCGCCAACACACTCGCCGGCAGGAGCGGGGGACCCAGGTAAGTCGCCGTGCCGGTCACCACCGGAACGGCTCGGGGTGAAGCCGTGCCCGTCAGGGCCCGGCCGGGCACCTCCCCGCCCGAACCCGACAGCTCACCTCGCAGGCGTAAGGAGAGGGACTCAGCATGTCTGCCAACGGTCAGAACCGTCACGCCCGCACCAGCCGCCTCGCCCGGAAGCTCGCCGTGGCCGGCACCGGCGCCGCGGTGCTCGCCCTGCCGCTCATCGGTGCCACCAGCGCCTCCGCGGCCACCCCGGCCGCGGCGCCGGCCGCCGCCACCGCCACGACGACGTACTCGAACACCCTCGACGGCTGGATCCGGGAATCGCTGGACATCATGGCCCAGCACGGCATCCCCGGCTCGTACGAGGGCATCCACCGCAACATCATGCGGGAGTCGTCCGGCAACCCGCTCGCCATCAACAACTGGGACATCAACGCCGTCAACGGCACCCCGTCCAAGGGCCTGCTCCAGGTGATCGACCCGACCTTCCAGGCGTACCACGTCGAGGGCACCTCCTGGGACCCGTACGACCCGGTCGCCAACATCACCGCCGCCTGCAACTACGCGGCCGACCGCTACGGCTCGATCGACAACGTCTTCGGCGCGTACTGAGCCGTACCGGGGCGCTTGCCGAGCCTCGTCAAGAGGTACTGAAGATCCGTTCGAGGACGACGGCCACGCCGTCGTCCTCGTTCGTCGTGGTGACCTCGTCGGCGACCGCCTTGAGTTCGGGGTGGGCGCCGGCCATGGCGACGCCGTGGGCCGCCCAGTGGAACATGGGGATGTCGTTGGGCATGTCCCCGAAGGCGATCGTCCGCCGCCGGCTCACCCCCAGGCGCTCGGCGGCCAGCGCGAGGCCGGTCGCCTTGGTGATGCCGCACGGCTGGAGCTCCACCGTCCCCGGCCCCGACATGGTGACCGTGGCGAGGGAGCCGACCACCGCGCGCGCCGTCGCCGCCAACTCGTCGTCGGACAGGTCGGGGTGGCGCAGCAGCACCTTGCTGATCGGCGTGGCCCACAGTTCGTCGCGCCGGTCGACGCGCACCGCGGGCAGCGTCGGGTGGGGCATCAGGTACCCGGGCTCGATGAGGGTGAGGCCGTCGACGCCGTCCTGATCGGCCGCGGCGTACACCTGCCCGACCTCCGCCTCGATCTTGCCGAGCGCTGTTTCGGCCAGTTCCCGGTCCAGGGTGACCGACCAGAGCATCCGGTGCGCGCCCGCGTCGTACACCTGCGCGCCCTGTCCGCACACCGCGAGTCCCGTGCAGCCGAGGCGGTCCAGGAGGGTGCGCACCCGGGGCGCCGGCCGCCCCGTCACCACCAGGTGCCGCGCACCGGCGCCGGCCACCCGGGCCAGCGCGGCCAGCGACCGGTCGGAGACGGTGTCGTCGCCGCGGAGCAGCGTGCCGTCGAGGTCGGTGGCGACGAGTGAATATGCGGTGCGGTCCATGATCAGAGAATACGGACGCGGCACGTGCCCGACTCACCCGCGACCGCTTCCGGACCGCTTCCGAACGAGGACGCAGCGAGTACGTCCGAGTACGCACGACGACGCCCGATCGTGTCCGAAACCTGGCACATCATCGGCTAAAGCCGGTTAAAGGCCTGTGCACCGGTTGGCAACAAGATGGTCCGCTACCTACCGGCCGGGCGGCCCCGGAGGTACCTTCCTTGTGTCCAGGGGGGACTTGATCGGGGGGTCGGGTTGAACAGCGGACGTGTGCGTGTGCTCAGGCCGGAGGAACTGGGCGAGGGGGAACGGGAACGCTGGCGCGAGCTGCGCGCCAAGTCGACGGCGCCACGCAATCCGTTCATGGAACCGGAGTTCACCGACGTCGTGGGCCGGGTACGGCCGCGGGCGCGGGTGGCGGTGGTGTACGACGGCGGCGAGGCGGCGGGTTTCCTGCCGCACGAGCGCGGGCCCCTGGGACAGGGCCGCGCGATCGGGCTCGGGGTGTCGGACTGCCAGGGCGCGGTGCTGCGCCAGGACCTCGCCCCGGACACCCGCCAACTGCTGCGGGCCTGCTCCCTGTCCAGCTTCGCCTTCGACAACCTGGAGGCGGACCAGGGACTGTTCGTACCGCACGCCGCCGAGCAGCACACCACCTACGTCATCGACGTGGAGCAGGGGTACGCGGCGTACGAGAGCGCGCTGCGCGCGCGGTCACCGAAGTTCCTGAAGACCACCCTCGCCAAGGAGCGCCGGCTCGGCCGCCAGGTCGGGGACGTGCGCTTCGTCTTCGACGAGCGTGACCCGGCCGCGCTGCGCACCCTCATGGGCTGGAAGTCGGCGCAGTACCGCAGGACGGGGCGCCGGGACCGGTTCGCCCAGGAGTGGATCACCCGGCTCGTCGGGCGGCTGGCCGGGACCCGGGCGCCGGAGTGCACGGGCACGCTGTCCGTGCTCTACGCCGGCGGACGGCCGATGGCCGCCCACTTCGGGCTGCGCTCGGCGACGGTCCTGGCGTGCTGGTTCCCGGCGTACGACCCGGACTTCGCCAAGTACTCGCCGGGGCTGATCCTGCACCTGCGGATGGCCGAGGCCGCCGCCTTTGAGGGCATCTGCGTGCTCGACATGGGGCGGGGCCCGGCGGAGTACAAGGACTCGCTGAAGACCGGCGAACTGCCCGTGTACGAGGGCGCGGCGACACGTCCGGGAGCGGGCGCCGCGCTGCACTGGCTCGGCCGGGAACCGGTCCGCCGCGCGCACGGCTTCGTGCGCGAGAGGCCGCGGCTGGCGTCGCTGGCGGTGCGGACGCTGCGGGTCGCGGCCCGGCTGCGCCGGTCGTGACGACGGTCAGGACGGTCGGGACGACGGTCAGGACGAAGAGCGGCACCGAGGGCAACCACGAGGGGGTGGGCGCATGGCCGGTGGACGGCGTGCGCGGCAGGAGACACGGCGGGAGATCGAGCAGTTCCTGAGCATCGGGCCGGTGCAGGTCGCCGAGCTGGATCTGCCCGCCGCCCGGGGACCGGCGGGGGCGGGGGGCACGGGCACTGCGGACACGGAAGGCGCTGAGCTGAGACCGGGGCCGGGCAGCGCGCCGGTCACGTCCGGTTCGGTGTTCGTACTCGTGAGACGTGCGGGACAGCCCGTCGGCACCCTTCTCGGGCAAGTGCCCGCCGGTGCCGATCCCGTGGCGGTGCTGGCCGGGCTCGCCCGGGAGCTGCCCGCGCCGGCGCGCCCGGAGCCGTTGCCCGCGCCCCCTCCCGCCGGCGTCGTGATCGCCACCCGCGAACGCGCGGGCCAACTGGCCCGCGCCCTGGACTCGCTGCTCGCCCAGGACCACCCGGACTTCGAGATCGTCGTCGTCGACAACGCGCCCGTCACCCAGGAGACCCGGGAACTGGTCGAGCGGAAGTACGGCGAGCGGGTGCGGTACGTGTGCGAACCGGTGCCGGGACTCGCCATCGCGCACAACCGGGGCCTGGCGGCCGTACGCGGCCAGGTGGTCGCCTTCACCGACGACGACGTGGTCGCCGACCCGCGCTGGCTCACCGAACTGACCGCGCCCTTCGCCACCGACCCGGAACTGGGCTGCACCACGGGGCTGATCCTGCCCGCGCGGCTGCGCACCCCCGCCCAGGTGCTGCTGGAGAGCCACGGCGGCTTCGCGAAGGGTTTCACCCCGCGCACGTACGACCCGGCGCGCCCGCCCGCCGACGAACCGCTGTTCCCTTTCACCGCGGGCCGGTTCGGCTCCGGCGCCAACATGGCCTTCCGCACGGCGGTGCTGCGCTCGGTGGGCGGCTTCGACCCGGCGACCGGCACGGGCACACGGGCACGGGGCGGCGACGACCTCTACGGGTTCGTCCGCGTCCTCGCCGAGGGGCGGCGGCTGCGGTACACACCGAGCGCGCTGGTCTGGCACCACCACCGGGAGACCTGGCGGGACCTGGAGACGCAGGCGTACGGCTACGGCGCCGGCCTCACCGCGTACCTCACGGCGATCCTGGTGAACCGGCCCGCGCTGCTCCCGGCCTTCCTCGCGCGGGTGCCGGGCGGGCTGGCGCACGCGCGGGGGCTGACGGCCGTGCGCGCCACCGGTGCGGGGGACGGTGCGGGTGGCGGTTTTGGTGACACGGGCGCGGGAGCGGGTGCGGGAACGGGTGTGCCGGGTGGGCACGACTCCCGTACGCATCCCTGGCCACGGCGGCTGTCCCGGCTGCAGCGCCGGGGCATGCTGTACGGCCCCGTCGGCTATCTGCGCGCCCGCCGGGCGCTGCGTACGGTCGGGCTGGAGGCAGGATGAACGAGGGGGCTCCCGCGCACATACCCGTCTTCCTGTACCACGCGGTGATGGACGACCCGCCCTCGTGGATCGCCGAGTTCACCGTCCGCCCCAAGGAGTTCGCGGCGCACCTCGACGCGATCGCCGACAGCGGCCGGACGCCCGTCACCATCAGCGTGCTCGCCGACCACCTCGCCGGGCGGGCACCGCTGCCGCCCCGGCCGGTGCTGCTCACCTTCGACGACGGCTTCGCCGACCTGCCCGGTCCCACGGCCGAGGTGCTGGCCGAGCGCGGGATGCCCGCCACCGCGTACCTGACCACCGGCGCCATCGCCCCGGGCGGCCGCAGCCTGCTGCCGCCCGCACCGATGATGACACTGGGCGCGGTCGGGGAGCTGGAACGTTCCGGCATGGAGATCGGCAGCCACACCGTCACCCATGCCCAGCTCGACACCCTGCCCGTCAAGGACCTGACGTACGAACTGCGCAGGTCGAAGGCGGTACTGGAGGACACCCTCGGGCATCCGGTGCGCCACCTCGCCTACCCGCACGGCTACAACAGTGCGAAGGTGCGGTCGCTGTCGGCCCGCGCCGGGTACGAGACGGCCACCGCGGTGCGGCACGCGCTCAGTTCGGACCGCGACGAGCGGTACCGCATCGCACGGCTCATCGTGCGGCAGAGTCATACGGTCGCCGACGTGACGGGGTGGCTGGCGGGCGACGGCGCGCGGATCGCCCCCTACCGCGACGGTCCGAAGACGGTGGCGTGGCGCTGGTACCGGCGGGGCCGGGCCATGGTCCGGGGGCCCGAGTTCGCCGGGTGACGACCCCGCGGGTTCGCCGGGCAACCCGCCCGTCATCCGAGCGGCTGGTTCAGGTGGGGGTCGGCGGCCACCTCGCGCATGCTGTCCCACGCCTGCTCGTTGGCGATGGCCAGATCGCAGTGCGGTCCGGGGTCGCGGTAGTTCCACTGGAGGGCCGCCTTCACGCCCTCCAGGTCCTTGAGCACCCCGGGCACCTGCGCGTACCAGTCCGCCTGCCGGTCCGGGCGCTTCGGATCGGACGCGCTGCCGAACTCCGACAGCATCAGAGGCTTGTCGTCGGAGATGTTGGCGCGGATCCAGTCGTGGGTGGCGTACTGGGTCTGGGCGAAGCTGAGCCAGTCCGTCTTGTGGCAGAGGTAGTAGTTGTACTGGTTGTAGCCGATCCAGTCGACGTACTCGTCCCCCGGGTACATCCTCTCGAACAGGTCGGCGTGGTTCAGGTAGCCCGTGATGATCCAGGTCCACACGACGTTGTCGACGCCCAGCTCGCGGAAGCGGTCGTGGACGTGCCGGTAGGCCCGGACGTATTCGGCCGGGGTGCCGTTGTCGGGGGTGCGGGTGTCCATCTCCAGGTCGAAGGAGAGGAAGACCTTCTTCCCCGTCCGCTCCCCGTACTCCTTGATCCGCCGCGCCTGGACGTCGATCACGGAGTCGTCCAGGTCACCGGCGGCTATCTGCTTCCAGGTGGGCTGCTGCCGCTTCGTGCCGCCCCACCACTTGCTCTCCCAGGACAGCAGCAGCATGCGGTCCTCGCCCACGCGCTGCTCCTGCTCGGTGAGGAGCTGGCCCTCCAGCCGGGTCTCCGTGACGGCGGACATGTCGTGGTACGTGTACACGATGTCGAGCCGGCGGCCGACCTGCTCCTCGTAGGCGTGCACCTTCTCGGCCAGGTCGGACTTGTCGTGCGGCACGAAGGCGCCGAACCAGGCTCCGCAGGGCGGTTCGAGGTGTTCGGTGGGGCGGCACTCCGGGTCGTCGGCCGGGGCGGAGGCGTCGCGCAGGGCGAGCACCGCGACCAGGACCGCGCAGGTGGCGGTCACGGAGGTGAGCAGCAGCCGGCGTCGGCCCAGGGCCCGGCGTTCCTCCGGGGTCCTGGGCCGGCGGTGCTGTCCGGTCGTCGTCGAGTCCCCGCGTGTACGGCGAGCGGGACGGGCGAACCTCACAGAGTGGAACCCTTCCGTGTCCTCGGCGGCGCCCCCGGCGCCGTCCTGGGCGTCGGGGAGGCACGCAGGCGCGGGCAGAACGCGGCCAGCGTGGTCAGCAGGGTGAGCGTCAGCAGGACGCGGTCCCCGCTGAAGGCATGCGCGGCTATCAGCACCGTGGCGACGAGCATCGCGGCGCCGATACTGAGCAGGACGGCCAGCATCAGCCGTTCGAGCAGGTCGGAGTGGCGTTCGAAACGGGCGTCCCGCCGTTCGACGGGGCCCTCCGCGCGGCGGGCCCGCAGCGCCGGGCCGCAGAGTCCGGCCAGGGCCGCGCCCGGGCCGACGGCCAGGAAGACGGCGACCGCCGCGCCGCGCAGCGGCGAGCCGCCCGGCAGGGCGAGTGCGGCGAGCGCGAGCCAGCCGCCGAACGGCGGCAGCATGCGGATCACGAGGTCCTGCGGTGTCACGGCGTTCTGCGGTGTCATGGTCTGGTCCGCCTCTCCTCAGCTCGCCGGTTTCAGGACGTAGAGCACACCGGCGTCGTTCTCGGCGACCAGTTCGAACGCGGGCGACGACGCCACGGACTCCCGGATGCGGTCCAACTGGGCCTTGTCCAGCTGGCCGTTCATCTCCGAGTTGGCCACCTGTCCCTGGGTGAGCAGGAAGTAGGCGCGGGCGGGGGCTTCCACGGCCATGTCGCGGGCCAGGACGGTGGCCGGGTCGCGCACGATCTCGTCGACGTGGCGCCGGTCGTCGTCGAGGAACCAGTAGTGGTCGACTCTCCAGTACTGCTCGTAGGCGAGCGGATAGTTCCGGTTGGCGGCGACGACCAGGGAGTCGTCGGGGGCCCGGCCGAAGAGCTGGTCGACGAGGGCGACCTCCCGGGGCGGGAAGTAGTTGACGCGGTCCTTGCCGGAGTAGCTCGGCACGAACGCCAGCGTCCCGGCGAGCAGCACGAGCAACGGCACCCACGCGCCGTACCGCAGCGGGGGCAGCGCGGGCAGCGGAACGCGGCGCCGCCGGGCGGTGGTGGGCTTCCGCGAGGGCTCCGCCGTCTCCCGCACCGCGGCGTCGGCGGCCAGGGTGCGGACCTTGGGCAGCAGCGCGGCGGCGGCGAAGAAGGCGGCGCCGGGCAGCGTGAACATCAGCACCCTGAAGATCATCTCGCTGCCGTAGCTGCTCGCCACGAACATCGGCAACGGCGCCGCCGCGACCAGCAGCAAGGGCAGCGCCCGGTGCCGCAGCACCCGTTGGCGCAGGATGCCGGCCAGCGCGAGCAGCAGTACCGACCCCGACAGCAGCCGGGCCGCCCAGGAGGTCGCCACCGCGCCGGTGCCGGTGGGCGTGGTCCCGTACCCCGTCTCGACGTTGGCGCCGACGTCACCGATGGCGCGGATCATGTCCGGCATGGCGGCGGACAGGAAGGGCAGTGCGGCCGTGAGGCACCAGGCCAGGAAGATCACCACCGTGGTGACCAGCGGGACCCAGTCGCGGTGGCGGCGGGTGAGGGCCAGGGCGGCGAGCGTGACGACGAGCATGCCGGGCGTCAGCTGGTGGGAGACGACGATGGCGGTGACCAGCACGCTGAGCAGCACGGTCCACACCGCCTGCCCCTGCCGGCCGTGCCGCCCGCCGGCGCGGCCGTAGCGGCGCAGTACGACCGCGATGACGCCCAGGTGCAGGGCGAAGGCGACGGACTGCGGGGAGAAGTAGTCCTGGCCGACCCAGTTGCCGACGCAGAACAGCCACACGGCGGTCCAGATCAGCCGCCGGTCCTCGGTGAAGGTCCGGTAGATCAGCAGCAGCGGGAGCAGCAGCAGGACGCTGGAGGCCAGGGGCCACCAGGCCATGTACATCGCGGCGTCGTCCACACCCAGCAGGCGCACCAGCGCGGCCTGGGCGGCGAAGAAGCCTGGCCACTGGTCGTAAACGGCCATGTCACCGAGCTGGTCCGCGCCCTGGAGGCTGCCGGAGGTCAGCAGGTGGTCGATGACGGCGTCGTGCTTCCACGCCCACGCGTACAGCGGGGTCGGGTAGAGGAGGGCCTGGGTGGCCCGTTCCATGACCAGCAGGCCCAGAACATACGCGAACGACCAGGCGCCCGGGCGGCGCGGATCGCGGACCGTGAACCAGAAGCCCGCGGTCAGGACGGCGAGGCCGGCCCAGAAGGCGGGGTGCAGGGCGCTGACGAGACCGAAGTCGTCCAGGGCGGACACGTCGGTGTGCCGTAGCGCGTAGCCCCACAGAGTGAGCGCGACGAGCAGCGGCAGGGCCGGCCAGGCGGCGGCCGCGCGGGACGGCCAGGCGGCGGGGGCGAGGTCGGACAGATCCGTCACGGGCGGCTCGGTGGCGGAGCCGGACGGCTCCGGGTTAGGGGTTCGGTGAGCACGTGCGGGGTCGCGGGAGGCGGACTCCCGACCCGGCCGGGCGGACACCTCCTGCGAGGTCCTGGTGGCCGTCTCCTGCGAAGCGTGGGGGGATGCCGCCCCCTCTCGTCCGTGGATGTGCCCGCGCCCGTGCTCCTGCTCCTCCTCGTGCTCGTGCTCGTGCTCGGACACGGCGGCGGTCGTCGTGCTCGTGTCCGGCTTCTCCAGGGGCGTCGTCGCGGATTCCCTGCTCGCCGCGTCCGGGTTTTCCTGCCCGGGCACGGGCTCTGGTACGGATCTCTCCCGTGGAGTTGCTGGCGGACGCACGACGGTTCCCCCCTGGCGGATTCGGCTCTGCGCTTGATCAGTCCCTGGACGTGCCGTTCGGTCTGGTGCGGTGCGCGGGCTGTGTCACGTCCGTCGTCGGGGCGGGGCGGCGGAGCGACAGGAGCAGGACGGCGAGGACGAGCAGCACCAGGAGCGGCGGCGCGAGAGGCGCGAGCTCCGCGCGCCAGACCCAGCCGCCCACGGCGGCGAGATACAGAACCCCCCAGCGCCCCTGCCACGGCAGTCGGCCACCCGCCTTCGCGAGGAGCAGCCACAGCGGTACGAGACACAGCAACTGCAGGACGAGCGGCGCCCAGCGCAGCAGCGGGCCGGGCCCGTCGAGCCCCGCCGCTTCCGCCAGAAAACCGGCCGTCTCGGTATAGAACGCCCCACCGACCGCCTCCGGTTCCCGGCCGAGGGCCACGGGTGCCGCGTGCAGGGTGAGGACGGCGGCGCCCAGCGCGGCGCCGGGCAGGCGCGGGTCGGTCGCCACGCACAACGTCACGGACGCCACGAACACCACGAGCAGCACCGCTCCGGCGACGAGCGCCGACAGGGGCAGTTCCCGCAGCAGCTCCCGACCCGTGAGCCCGGCCTCGGTCACACCGGCGCCCAGCCACGGCAGTTCGCGCGAAGCGACCAGGAGGACGACGGTGGCGATGCCGAGCAGCAGCCACAGGGCAGGTCGCAGGAGCCGCTCGGGGACCGCCCCGATCCCGTCCTCGCCCGCCGCCCCGTCGTCGGCGAAGTCGTCGCCGAAGTCCGCGGCGGACGTGCCGGCCTCGGCGCGTGGAGCGGCCGGACGCTCGGCGCCGACCGCGGAAGCGTGCTCGCCCTCAGGCCCGGTCTCCGTGACCGGACGGGACCCCGACTCGGTCTCGGTCTCGGCATCCGTCCCGGTCTCGGGAGCGGGCCCGGAGCAGGCGTCCGGCTCGGTCCCGGGCTCCGCGTCGGCGTCCCGCGGCCGCCGGACGATCACCGCGAGGGTGTCCGCCTCCAGGGCCTCCCGTTCGTACCCGGGACGTCCTATGAACAGGGCGACCGTGTCCTCCCGCGCCGCGCCGTCGGTCTGTCCGTGCCCGTACGCCGCCCGCCGCGCCCAGTTGGTGCCGTACCCCGCGGTGGCGTTCAGCCGGGCCCAGCGGGTGCCGTACGCCGTACCGGGACCCGGCTCGCGGCCGGTTCGAGTCGCGGTGCCGCCGGGGAGGGCGCCCGGTCCCCCGGTCCCTCCGGAGCTACGCCCGCCCCCGTCGCTGCCTCGCAGGACGGCACGGAGTCCGGGTGCGCAGCCGATGGCGACCACGGTCATGCCGCCCAGCACCGCCCAGCCGGCGCCCGCGATCCCGGCCGGCGTGAACAGCATCGCCGCGCTGCCCAGCACGAGGACGCACATGGTGCCCTGCACGGCGGCCAGTGCGCCGGTGCGTCCCTGGACGCGAAGCACGCCGATGTACAACTCGACCACGATGCGCGGCAGGGCTCCGATGGCGAGCAGCCGCAGCACCGTGGAGCCGTGCTCGGCGTAGCCGTCGTCGAAGGGCGTGAGGATCTGCGGGGCGAAGGCGACCAGGAAGAGGACGACCGGCACCAGCAGCAGCGTCATGCGGCGCAGCGCCCCGCGGACGCCGTCGGCGAGGCGGCGCGGGTCGTGCGAGGCGTGCGCGGTGAGGGAGGAGGCCATGTTGATGGCCATGAACTCCATCGTGCCGCCGACGGTGTAGGCCACGTAGAAGTAGCCGTTCTCCGCGGCGCTGAAGTTCACCGCGACCATCACCGGCAGCAGGTTGATCATGGCCAGGCTGAACAGCGCGCCCAGCGAGTCCCCGGCCAGGAACCGCCCCATCTCTCGGACCTTGGGCGGCTCCACGTCGTGGTCGGCGGCGGCCTGGCGCGGGATGAGCCTGCGGAAGATCAGCCAGCCGAGCGGCAGGGTGGAGAAGGCGATGGCCACGGCCCAGGACACGAAGATGCCGAGCACCGGCAGAACGGTGGCGAAGACGGCGAGCAGGATCAGCTTCCCGACCGAGAACACCGCGTTCCCGGCGGGCACCCACTCCGCCTTGCGCAGGCCGGTCAGGACACCGTCCTGGAGGGTGAGCAGTGCCCAGGCCACGCAGGCCGCGACGAACAGGGCCCCCGCCTCCACGGTGCCCAGCGGGGCGTAGGAGGCGCCCCACAGGTCGAGGGTGAGCAGGAAGACGACGGCTGCCAGGGCGACGACCGCCGAACTGGCCGCGTACGCCCGCCACACCAGCGGCCCGGTCGCACGGCCGGCCCGTGGCACGAAACGGACGACGGCGCCGATCATCGTGGTCGCCGTGATGCTGGCGAGCAGCCGCATCGCGGCGATGGCGGCGGAGCCCTGTCCGACCGCCTCCTCCGAGTAGTAGCGGGCGGCCACGAGCCAGAAGCCGAGGCCGAGCACGGCGGAGACGCCGGTGCTGAGCATGAGGAAGTAGGCGTTCTTGAAGAGCGAGTCGCCGCCGTGTCCGCGCCCGGCCGGCGTCGGGCCACCGCCCGCGGGTGCCGTGGCCGTCTCGTGGACCTGCGTCTCAGCCACCGGATGGAACCAGCCCTTCCGGCGTCTCGGCGGGCCTCACCCCGGACTCCTCCAGCGCCGCGACCACCGAACGGGCCCGCAGCGGGTCCACCGGCAGCGCGTGCCGCGCGAACCAGCGGGCGCCCCCGGGCGACGGGGACGGATCGGTGAAGGCCGCGCCCGCGTAGTCGTCCAGTGGCGGGTCGTAGAGATAGCCGACGACGATGCCGCGGCGGGCCAGCGCACGTACCGCCGCGTCCCGGTCCGCCACGAGCAGCGGCACCCGGAACAACGGCTGGACGGGAGCCCGCGCTCGTCCGCCCGCGGGCTGCCCCCAGCGGGTCGACAGCAGCAGTTCCGTACCCGCCCGGCAGTCCGCGAGGACGTCGTCCAGCCGGTCGAGCCTGCGCCCGATGCGCCCGAGCCGGAACCGGCCGGCCCGCAACCGGTAGTCGTGCATGTCGACGCGGACCCAGGGGTCGTGGGCGTCCAGGTCGGGGGCCGAGGCGACCGCGCGGGCCAGCTCCTTGGGACGCAGCGGCATCCGGATCTCCTCGCGCTCCATCAGCCCCAGCAGCCGCATCGTGGCCCAGGCGGCCCGCCGCAACCGCAGTCCGCGCACGGTCGCCTCCGCGTACGGCCGTACGGCGTAGGCGAGTTCGGCCGTCGCGCGGCGCGGGAGCAGCAGATCGTCGCACGCCTTCTCCAGAGCCTCCCGCACCCCCGGATCGGCGAACGCGAGGATGCCTCCGGCCTTGGCGCCGACGTGCTTGGACAGGCTGAAAACGGAGGCGTCGCCCCAGGAGCCGACCGGCCGGCCGCCCACCTCGCTGCCGATGGCGTGCGCGGCGTCCTCCAACAGCGGGATGCCGAGCGCGTCGCAGCGTGCCCGCAGACCGGGGGCGGGGTCCGGGTTCCCGTACAGGTTCGTCGTCAGGACGGCGGACAGGGAACCCCACACGTCCTCGGGCACGGCATCGATGTCGATGGACGCGTCCGACGGGTCCAACGGGGCCTGCACGGGCCGGAGTCCGGCCGCGAGCACGACGAAGAAGATGACGTCGTCGTTGACCGGCGACATCAGCACCCGGCCGCCCGGCGGGCACCAGTGACGCAGTGCCGCGTACAGCCCGAAACGGCACGACGGTACGTACACGCATTCCCGGCCGAGTCGGCCGCGCATGGTCCCTTCCAGCCGCTTCCTCGACTGTGAACCATCCCGCACCGAACCCGGACCGGCCTCCCCAATGGCCATCCGCCCCCCTGGTGTGCCATTGAAAGCCCCCTCCCCGAGGCCTTCCAGCACCCGCCCAGAGTCGCCCCGTTCGCACCGCTCCGTCAAGATTGCGTACCGGCCTGTGGACAACTTCCCGCACTCAAACGGAAGCGGAGCGCAACATTTCCCCGCGTTCACGCGGGCGCGCGCCGGTTGCCGAGGCACCGCTCCAACGGCCACTCCCCTCGCCTCCCGCACCGGCGGCCGGACCACTCCCCGCACGTCAGCACACGTGCGCGCATTCCCCCCGCCACGCACCGCCACCTCCCGACGCACTGCCCAAGACCGGTATGTCACCCGTAACGTGTGGCCCGGCCCACGAACCACGTGGCACACCCGGCGCGCACGGCGCACATGGCGAGCACGAAAGCGAGGCAGCACCCGATGCCCCCCTTCGATGTCCCCGAGGGCGACCCCTTCGGCCCGCACAACCTCCCGTACGGCGTGTTCTCGATCCCCGGCACGCAGGACCGGACGGTGGGCGTCCGGCTCGGCGACCACGTCCTCGACGCCGGCGCGGCGGCCCACGCGCTCGGCTCGCCGTACGCCTCCCTGCTCGCGCGGCCCACCCTCAACCCACTGCTGGCGGCCGGCCGCACCGCCTGGTCCGACGTGCGGCGCGCCCTGACCGCCTGGGTGACGGTCCCCGCCCACCGCGAGACCCTGGAGCCTCTCTTCCACCCCCTCTCATCGGTGACCCTCCACCTGCCCTTCGAGGTCGCGGACTACGTCGACTTCTACGCCTCCGAGAACCACGCCCGGAACGTCGGCCAGATCTTCCGCCCCGACGCCGCCGACTCCCTCACCCCCAACTGGAAGCACCTGCCCATCGGCTACCACGGCCGCTCCGGCACGGTCGTCGTGTCCGGCACGGACGTCGTACGCCCGTGCGGGCAGCGCAAGGCCCCGACCGACGCCGCTCCCGTCTTCGGGCCGTCCGTCCGCCTGGACATCGAGGCCGAGGTCGGATTCGTGGTGGGCGTGCCGTCCGAGCCGGGCGACCCGGTACCGCTCGGCGACTTCCGCGAGCACGTCTTCGGGCTGTGCCTCCTCAACGACTGGTCCGCGCGGGACGTCCAGGCCTGGGAGTACGTCCCCCTCGGACCGTTCCTCGGCAAGTCGTTCGCCACGTCGGTGTCGGCCTGGATCACGCCGCTGGACGCCCTGGAGGAGGCGCGGGTGGCGCCGCCGGAGCGCACCCACGAACTGCTGCCCTACCTCGACGACACCGACCCCGAACTGGACGAGCCCGGAGGCTATGACCTGCGGATCACCGTCACGATCAACGGCCACGTCGTTTCCGAACCTCCGTTCTCCACCATGTACTGGACGGCCGCCCAGCAATTGGCCCACATGACCGTCAACGGCGCCTCCCTGCGCACCGGCGACCTCTACGGCTCCGGCACGGTGAGCGGTCCCACGGAGCGGGAGCGCGGCTCCCTGCTGGAACTGACCTGGAACGGCCGCGAGCCGCTGGAACTCCCCGACGGCAAGCGGACGTTCCTGGAGGACGGGGACGTGGTGACCCTGTCGGCCTGGGCACCTGGCCCGGACGGCGCCCGGGTGGGCCTGGGCGAGGTGACCGGCCGGATCGCCGCACCGCGCACCGGCCGGTAGCCCACGCGCCCCGCGCGGACGGGAGCCCGCTGGCACCCGCACTCCCCTGGACGGCAGTGCGGCTATGGCTGCGGTGCGGGTGTGGCCCGGTGGGCGGGTGCGGTGCGCCGGATCAGTTGCCCGCCGGGGCCTGACTCACACCGCCCGTCACCGTCATACTGGCGTCGGGCGGTGTGCGCCGCACGGCATGTCCGCACCCGCCCATCGGGCCACCGGGGCCTCCCGAAGCCCCGGCACCGCCCACCACCACCGCACCACAGCCATAGCCGCACTTCCGACCAGGATCCGGAGCCCGTGGCATGACCATCTGCCTGCTCCTGCTGTTCGTCGTCGCCGTGACCGCCGCGGTACCGGTACCGCGCGCGCTGACCCGGTCCGCGTGGCCCGAACGCGATCCGGTCGTCGCGCTGTGGGTGTGGCAGTGCCTGGTCGCCACCGTCCTGCTGTGCTGTCTGACGGCACTGGTGCTCGGGGCCGCCGCCGTCTTCGGCACCGTCCGCGCCCAGCTCTTCGCGCCGGCGCCGCCCGCGGTGACCGCCGCCTACAACCTCTCCGCCGGCCCGCCCTGGGCCGCCGCCCTCACACTGCTGCTGGCCGGCGGCGCCGCCTGGACCACCGCCATGCTCGCCCGCGAACTCGTCGAGGCCCGCCGGCGCCGTGCCCAGTCCCGCGCCCACCTGCGCGAACGCGCCCCCGACCTGCCCGCAGGCCTCCCCGCCGCCCGTGGCCCTCTGCTGGTCCTGGAGGACGAGTACCCGGACGCCTGGTGGATGCCGGGCAGCCCGCCCCAGCTGATCGTCACCACCGGCGCCCTGCAGCGTCTCACCGACCACCAGCTCGACGCCGTCCTCACCCACGAGCGCGGCCACGCCCGCGCCCGCCACGACTGGCTGCTGCACCTGTCAACCGCACTGGCCACCGGCTTCCCCCGAGTCCCCCTCTTCGCCCACTTCTGCGACCAGACCCACCGCCTGGTCGAACTGGCCGCCGACGACACCGCCTCCCGCCGCTGCGGCCACCTGACCACGGCACTGGCCCTGATCGAGCTGAACCAGCACCGGGGCGTCCTGTCCTGCGCCTCCAGCCACCGCCTCCTCGGCGAGCGGGTCGACCGCCTCCTCGAACCGCCGCCTCGCCTGATGCCTCGTCACCGGGCCCTGACCACGGCCACGGCCGCTCTGGTACCCCTCGTCCCCCTGCTGATCACCTTCGCTCCGGGGCTGACGGCGCTGGCGTAGGACCTGTCTCCGGGCGTGTCGGGACAGCGTGCGGTCGCCGCCGTCCGCCCCCCACATCCAGTCGTCTACATCCAGTCGTCCGGCTCGGGCTCGGGCTCCATCTCCGGCCAGTCGTCCGCACCCGGGTCGGAGACAGAACCGGCCGGCGGACGGCCCCGGGCGGGCTCCGCCGCGACGGCCGGTCCCTCCAGCGCCGCGAGCACGGCCAGCACACCCTCCCCGTACGTCGCCAGCTTCTTCTCACCCACCCCGCTGATGCCTCCGAGCTGGCCGACCGAGGTGGGCCAGGCGGTGGCGATCTCCCGGAGCGTGGCGTCGTGGAAGATGACGTACGCCGGAACGCCCTGCTCCCGCGCCTGCTCCGCCCGCCAGGCACGCAGCGCCTCGAAGGCGGGGACCAGTTCCTGTGGCAGTTCGGCGGCGGCGGCCTTGGCCTTGCGATCGCCGCGCCCGCCGCCCGACACCCGTGCCGAATCCGGCTTCTTCGGCTCCTTGCGCAGCGGCACCTCCCGCTCCCGGCGCAGGACCGCCCCGCTGGCCTCGGTCAGCACCAGGGTGCCGTACTCGCCCTCGACGGCGAGCAGGCCCTGGGCCAGCAGCTGCCGGGCGACACCGCGCCACTCGCCCTCGGTCAGCTCCTCGCCGATGCCGAACACGGAGAGCTGGTCGTGGTCGAACTGGATCACCTTGGCGGTGCGCTTGCCCAGCAGGATGTCGATGATCTGCCCCGCGCCGAACTTCTGCCCGCGCTCCCGCTTCAGCCGCACCACCGTCGACAGCACCTTCTGCGCCGCGACCGTGCCGTCCCAGGTCTGCGGCGGAGTGAGGCAGGTGTCGCAGTTGCCGCAGCCGGCCGGGTCGTGCTCCTGCCCGAAGTAGGCGAGGAGCTGACCGCGGCGGCACTGGGCCGTCTCGCACAGGGCGAGCATCGCGTCCAGGTGGGACTGGGCCCGGCGCCGGAACGCCTCGTCGCCCTCGCCGGACTGGATCAGCTTGCGCTGCTGTATGACGTCGTTCAGTCCGTACGCCATCCAGGCCGTGGAAGGCAGGCCGTCCCTCCCCGCGCGGCCGGTCTCCTGGTAGTAGCCCTCGACGGACTTGGGCAGGTCCAGGTGGGCGACGAACCGCACGTCCGGCTTGTCGATGCCCATGCCGAAGGCGATGGTCGCCACGACCACCAGCCCCTCCTCCCGCAGGAACCTCGACTGGTGCGCCGCTCGGGTGCCCGCGTCCAGGCCCGCGTGGTACGGCACCGCCTCGACGCCGTTGCGGGAGAGGAACTCGGCGGTCTTCTCGACGGAGTTCCGCGAGAGGCAGTAGACGATGCCCGCGTCGCCCGGGTGCTCCTCGCGCAGGAAGTTCAGGAGCTGCTTCTTGGGGTCGGTCTTCGGCACGATCCGGTACTGGATGTTGGGCCGGTCGAAACTGGCCACGAAGTGCCGCGCCGTCGGCATGTTCAGCCGCTCGGTGATCTCGCGGTGCGTGGCATGCGTGGCCGTCGCCGTGAGCGCCAGCCGGGGCACGTCCGGCCAGCGCTCGCCGAGCAGGGACAGGGCGAGGTAGTCGGGCCGGAAGTCGTGGCCCCACTGCGAGACGCAGTGCGCCTCGTCGATCGCGAAGAGGGAGATCTTGCCCCGGGAGAGCAGGTCGAGGGTGCCCTCCAGCCGCAGCCGCTCGGGCGCCAGGTACAGCAGGTCCAGCTCGCCGGCGAGGAACTCGGCCTCCACCACGCGCCGCTCGTCGAAGTCCTGCGTGGAGTTCATGAACCCGGCCCGCACACCGAGCGCCCGCAGCGCGTCCACCTGGTCCTGCATCAGCGCGATCAGTGGCGAGACCACGATGCCCGTGCCGGGCCGGACCAGGGACGGAATCTGGTAGCAGAGCGACTTGCCGCCGCCGGTGGGCATGAGCACGACGGCGTCGCCGCCCGCGATCACGTGGTCGACGACCGCTTCCTGCTCGCCCCGGAAGGCCTCGTACCCGAAGACCCGGTGCAGCGCGGCCAGCGCCTCGCCGCCCACGCCGGTCACCTGTGCTGTCTCTGCCATCTCGCCGATCACGCCCGTCCCGCCCATCGCCTGGTCCCCCGTACGTCCTGCCTTGCCTGCCCGGGCCTTCTGCACCCGTCCTGTCCGTCTGGTCCGCCCTGTCCCGACCACTGCCTCAACGATAGGGGCCCGCGCCGACAGCGCCGGAGTTATCCACAGGCCGCACACCGTAGCGATCGTCACCCGCGTCAAAGACACGACAGTCGTTCACACGTTCGCGGGAGACCCGCCCGTTTCCGGCGGATAGTCTGATTGCACCCGCGAGACTCCGTCGCATGGGAGCACTGATGAGCGGCGCACCGAAGGCGTCCACGCCCGACTGGCCCGTCCCGCCGGAGGGCGGCTGGACCGCGGACGACCTAAACCGGCTTCCGAACCTGCCCCCGCACACGGAGCTGATCGACGGGAGCCTCGTCTTCGTGAGTCCGCAGACTCTTTTCCACTCACGCGCTGTCGACTTCTTCAACTGGCAGCTGCAGTCCCTCGCCCCGGCGGAGTTCGAGGTCGTCCGCGAGTTCACCATCGATATCGACCGGCAGAACCGGCCCGAACCGGACGTCATCGTCGTGCGCGGCGACGTCGTCGACGACCCGGAGGAGACTCGCTGTCCCGCCGACGCCGTCACCCTGGCCATCGAGGTCGTATCCGCCGAGTCCGTCTCCCGCGACCGCGAGACCAAGCCCCTGAAGTACGCCCGTGCGGGCATCACCCACTACTGGCGCGTGGAGAACGAGAAGGGGCTCGCCGTCGTCCACGCCTTCGAGCTGGAGCCCGCCACCGGGACATACGTCGCCGTCGGCATCTTCCGTGAGCGGATGAAGCTGAGCGCTCCCTTCCCGCTGGATCTGGACCTGACGGCCATCAAGGCGCGCCGCGGCGGCGAGTGACCCACGCGCACACGGCGGCGGGGGGGGGGGCCCGGGGGAGGCGGCGGGGCGCGCGGGGAGCCCCATCTCCCACCCCCCCACCCCCCGAACCAGCACCCCCCCCCCCACCC
>NZ_JBHYOP010000002.1:0-162690 GCF_042745235.1 Streptomyces sp. NPDC058796 | reverse complement strand
GCCCGGCCCCCTGTGGGATGCCGGGCCGCCGCCGTGTCCGAACCGGCGAGCGCCGCGTCAGCGCACGAACACCCCCGCCTGTCCCGCCAGGTCCAGGAAGTACTGCGGCGCCACACCGAGCACCACCGTGACCGCGACCCCGACACCGATCGCCGTCATCGTCAGCGGTGACGGCACCGCGACGGTCGGGCCCTCCGGGCGCGGTTCGCTGAAGAACATCAGCACGATCACGCGGATGTAGAAGAACGCCGCGATCGCCGACGAGATCACGCCGATCACGACCAGCGGGGCCGCGCCGCCCTCCGCCGCCGCCTTGAAGACGGCGAACTTGCCGGAGAACCCGGAGGTCAGCGGGATGCCCGCGAAGGCCAGCAGGAACACCGCGAACACGGCCGCCACCAGCGGTGACCTGCGTCCGAGCCCGGCCCACTTCGACAGGTGCGTCGCCTCGCCGCCCGCGTCGCGCACCAGCGTCACGACCGCGAAGGCGCCGATCGTGACGAAGGAGTACGCGGCCAGGTAGAAGAGGACGGACGAGATGCCTTCCGGCGTGGTCGCGATGACACCGGCGAGGATGAAGCCCGCGTGCGCGATCGACGAGTACGCCAGCAGCCGCTTGATGTCGGTCTGCGTGATCGCGACGATCGCGCCGGCCAGCATCGTGACGATCGCCACGGCCCACATCACCGGACGCCAGTCCCAGCGCAGGCCGGGCAGGACCACGTACAGGATGCGGAGCAGGGCACCGAAGGCGGCCACCTTGGTCGCCGCCGCCATGAAGCCGGTGACCGGCGTCGGCGCGCCCTGGTACACGTCCGGCGTCCACATGTGGAACGGCACCGCGCCCACCTTGAACAGCAGGCCCATGACGATCAGGGCGGAGCCGACGAGCAGCAGCGCGTCGTTGCCCATCGTGTCGGCGAGCGCCGGGGTGACGTTCTGCACGGTGCCGTCGACGACCGAGGCGATCGTGCCGTACGACATGGAGCCCGCGTAGCCGTAGAGCAGGGCGATGCCGAACAGGGTGAAGGCCGAGGCGAAGGCGCCGAGCAGGAAGTACTTGACCGCCGCCTCCTGCGACATGAGCCGCTTGCGGCGGGCCAGCGCGCAGAGCAGGTACAGCGGGAGGGAGAAGACCTCCAGGGCCACGAAGAGCGTCAGGAGGTCGTTGGCCGCCGGGAAGATCAGCATGCCGGCGACGGCGAAGAGGAGGAGCGGGAAGACCTCCGTCGTGGTGAAGCCGGCCTTGACCGCCTTCTGCTCGCTCTCGCTGCCCGGCACGGCCGCGGCCTGCGCGGCGAAGGAGTCGACCCGGTTGCCGTGCGCCTGAGGGTCGAGCCGCCGCTCGGCGAAGGTGAACAGGCCGACCAGCGCCGCCAGCAGGATCGTGCCCTGGAGGAACAGGGCCGGACCGTCGACGGCGATGGCTCCCATGGCCGCGATGCCCGCCTTGGTCGTGCCGTATCCGCTCGCCGCGAGCGCGACGACCGCGGCGAAGGCGGCGACGAGCGCGACGACGGACAGGAACGTCTGCACGTAGTAGCGGGACCTGCGCGGCACGAGGGCCTCGATCAGGATGCCCAGGACTGCCGCACCGATGATGATCAGGATGGGCGACAGCTGCCCGTACTCGATCTTCGGCGCGTCGATCTTGCCGATCGGGTCGGCCGCCGTCGCCGCCGTTGTCCACAGGCTGTGGACGGCTGTTGCGCTCACTTGGCCGCCTCCACCTCAGGCTGGGGGTCCTTCTTCTGTACGTCGGACATGGTCTGCTCAACCGCCGGGTTGACGATGTCCGTGAGGGGCTTCGGGAAGACGCCCAGGAAGATCAGCAGCGCGACCAGCGGCGCCACGACCACCAGCTCCCGCACCCGCAGGTCGGGCATCGCGGACACCTCCGGCTCCACCGGGCCCGTCATCGTCCGCTGGTAGAGGACGAGGGTGTAGAGCGCGGCGAGCACGATGCCGAAGGTGGCGATGATGCCGATCACCGGATAGCGCGTGAACGTGCCGACCAGGACCAGGAACTCACTGATGAACGGCGCCAGCCCCGGCAGGGACAGGGTCGCCAGGCCGCCGATCAGGAAGGTGCCGGCGAGCACCGGGGCGACCTTCTGGACTCCTCCGTAGTCGGCGATGAGCCGCGAGCCGCGCCGCGAGATCAGGAAACCGGCGATCAGCATCAGGACGGCGGTCGAGATGCCGTGGTTGACCATGTAGAGGGTCGCGCCGGACTGGCCCTGGCTGGTCATCGCGAAGATGCCCATGATGATGAAGCCGAAGTGCGAGATCGACGCGTACGCGATCAGCCGCTTGATGTCGCGCTGGCCGACCGCGAGCAACGCCCCGTAGATGATGCTGATGACCGCCAGGACGAGGATCACCGGCGTCGCCCACTTGCTGGCCTCCGGGAAGAGCTGGAGGCAGAAGCGGAGCATCGCGAAGGTGCCCACCTTGTCGACGACCGCCGTGATGAGCACGGCGACCGGCGCGGTGGACTCCTGCATGGCGTTGGGCAGCCAGGTGTGCAGCGGCCACAGCGGCGCCTTCACCGCGAAGGCGAGGAAGAAGCCGAGGAACAGCCAGCGCTCGGTGCTGGTCGCCATCTCCAGTTCGCCGCTGGCCCTCGCCTGGGCGATCTCGGTGAGGGAGAAGTTCCCCGCGACCACGTAGAGGCCGATCACCGCCGCCAGCATGATCAGACCGCCGGCCAGGTTGTAGAGGAGGAACTTCACCGCCGCGTACGACCGCTGGGTCGCCGCCGTCTTCTCGCCGTGCTGGTGGGCCCGGTCCCCGAAGCCGCCGATGAGGAAGTACATCGGGATGAGCATGGCTTCGAAGAAGATGTAGAAGAGGAAGACGTCGGTGGCCTCGAAGGAGAGGATCACCATCGCTTCGACCAGCAGGATCAGGGCGAAGAAGCCCTGGGTCGGCCGCCACCGGCTGCTGCCGGTCTCCAGCGGGTCGGCATCGTGCCAGCCCGCCAGGATGATGAACGGGATCAGCAGCGCGGTCAGCGCGATCAGCGCCACCGCGATTCCGTCCACGCCCAGTTCGTACCGGACTCCGAAGTCCGCGATCCAGGAGTGCGACTCGGTGAGCTGGTAGCGGTCGCCGCCGGGGTCGAAGCGGACCAGTACCGCGATCGCCAGGGCGAGGGTGGCCAGCGAGAACAGCAGCGCGAGCCATTTGGCCGCGGTGCGTTTCGCGGCCGGCACCGCGGCGGTGGCGATGGCCCCGACGGCTGGAAGCGCCGCCGTGACTGTCAGCAGGGGAAAGGACATCGGTATCAGACCGCCCTCATCAGCAGGGTCGCGGCGACGAGGACCGCCGCACCGCCGAACATCGAGACCGCGTAACTGCGCGCGAACCCGTTCTGCAGCTTGCGCATCCGCCCGGACAGGCCGCCGACCGAGGCCGCCGTGCCGTTGACGACGCCGTCGACCAGGGTGTGGTCGACGTAGACCAGAGACCGCGTCAGGTGCTCTCCGCCGCGGACCAGTACGACGTGGTTGAAGTCGTCCTGGAGCAGGTCGCGCCGGGCTGCCCGGGTGAGCAGCGATCCGCGCGGGGCGACGGCCGGGACCGGGCGTCGGCCGTACTGCGCCCAGGCGACAGCGACGCCGATGACCATCACGGCGACCGTGGAGACGGTGACGGTCAGGGCGCTGATCGGCGCGTGGCCGTGGTCGTGCCCGGTGATGGGCTCGAGCCAGTGCACGAACCGGTCGCCGATGCTGAAGAACGCGCCGCCGAACACCGAGCCGACGGCCAGCACGATCATCGGGATCGTCATGGTCTTCGGCGACTCGTGCGGGTGCGGCGGCGTGTACTCTCCGCGCGTCTCGGCGGCGGGCTCCACGTCCGGCTGGTTCGGCGACGGCGTCGGGGCGTTGCGCCAGCGCTCCTCGCCGAAGAAGGTCATCAGCATCACGCGCGTCATGTAGTACGCCGTGATGGCGGCGCCCAGCAGGGCGCAGGCGCCGAGGATCCAGCCCTCGGTGCCGCCCTTGGCGAACGCCGACTCGATGATCTTGTCCTTGGAGAAGAAGCCGGACAGGCCCGGGAAACCGATGATGGCGAGGTAGCCGAGGCCGAAGGTGATGAAGGTGACCGGCATGTACTTGCGCAGTCCGCCGTAGCGGCGCATGTCGACCTCGTCGTTCATGCCGTGCATGACCGAACCGGCACCGAGGAACAGCCCGGCCTTGAAGAAGCCGTGCGTCACCAGGTGCATGATCGCGAAGACGTAGCCGATGGGGCCGAGTCCGGCGGCCAGCACCATGTAGCCGATCTGCGACATGGTCGAGCCGGCCAGCGCCTTCTTGATGTCGTCCTTGGCGCAACCGACGATCGCACCGAACAGCAGCGTGACCGCGCCGACGATGGTGACGACGAGCTGCGCGTCGGGCGCGCCGTTGAAGATGGCTCCGGAGCGCACGATCAGGTACACGCCCGCCGTCACCATGGTCGCGGCGTGGATGAGGGCCGAGACCGGGGTCGGGCCCTCCATCGCGTCCCCGAGCCAGGACTGCAGCGGCACCTGGGCGGACTTGCCGCAGGCGGCGAGCAGCAGCATGAGGGCGATCGCGGTGAGCTTGCCCTCGCCTGCCTCGCCGGCGAGCCCGGCCTCCCCGTGGCCGCCGAGCACCGGCCCGAAGGCGAAGGTGCCGAACCACAGGAACATCAGCATGATCGCGATGGACAGGCCCATGTCGCCGACGCGGTTGACCAGGAAGGCCTTCTTCGCGGCGGTGGCGGCGCTGGGCTTGTGCTGCCAGAAGCCGATCAGCAGGTAGGAGGCGAGACCGACGCCCTCCCAGCCGACGTACAGCAGCAGGTAGTTGTCGGCGAGGACGAGGATCAGCATCGCCGCGAGGAACAGGTTCAGATAGCCGAAGAAGCGGCGGCGGCGCTCGTCGTGCTCCATGTACCCGATCGAGTACAGGTGGATGAGCGAACCGACGCCGGTGATCAGCAGTACGAACGTCATCGACAGCTGGTCGAGCCGGAAGGCGACGTCGGCCTGGAAGCCCTCCACCGGAATCCAGCTGAACAGGTGCTGCGTCAGGGTGCGGTCCTCGGCGGCGGCGCCGAGCATGTCGGCGAAGAGGACGACGCCGATCACGAAGGAGGCGGCGGCCAGCACCGTGCCGATCCAATGGCCGACGGCATCCAGCCGGCGTCCGCCGCACAGCAGGACCGCCGCTCCGAGCAAGGGCGCCGCCACCAGCAGCGCAATCAGATTCTCTGCGTTAGTCACGGTTCTAGCGACCCCTCACAGCTTCATCAGGCTGGCGTCGTCGACCGAGGCCGAGTGGCGGGAACGGAACAGGGACACGATGATCGCGAGCCCGACCACGACCTCAGCGGCGGCGACGACCATCGTGAAGAAGGCGATGACCTGGCCGTCGAGATTGCCGTGCATGCGGGAGAAGGCGACGAACGCGAGGTTGCAGGCGTTGAGCATCAGCTCGACGCACATGAACACCACGATCGCGTTGCGCCTGATCAGCACGCCGGTGGCGCCGATCGTGAACAACAGGGCCGCGAGATAGAGGTAGTTCACGGGGTTCACTTCGACGCCTCCTCGGACCCCTTGAAGTTGGCCGGCTCGACCGCCGTGCGCTCCAGGCGCTCCTCGGCACGCTGCTCCAGTGCCTTGAGGTCGCCCAGCGCATCCGTCGACACGTCGCGGACCTGACCGCGCTCGCGCAGCGTCTTGCTGACAGTGAGCTCGGAGGGGGTGCCGTCGGGCAGCAGGCCCGCGATGTCGACCGCGTTGTGCCGGGCGTAGACGCCGGGTGCGGGCAGCGGCGGCAGGTACTTGCCCTCGCGGACGCGCTTCTCGGCCAGCTCGCGCTGGGTCGCCGCCCGCTCGGTGCGCTCGCGGTGGGTGAGCACCATGGCGCCGACGGCGGCCGTGATGAGCAGGGCGCCGGTGATCTCGAAGGCGAAGACGTACTTGGTGAAGATGAGGGAGGCGAGTCCCTCCACGTTGCCGTTCGCGTTCGCCTGGCCGAGGCCGGTGAACTCGCTGACCGAGGCGTTGCCGATGCCGCCGATCAGCAGGATGCCGAAGCCGAGCCCGGAAAGCAGGGCCAGCCAGCGCTGGCCCTTGATGGTCTCCTTCAGGGAGTCCGCCGCGGTGACGCCGACGAGCATCACCACGAACAGGAACAGCATCATGATCGCGCCGGTGTAGACGATGATCTGCACCACACCGAGGAAGTAGGCACCGTTGGCGAGGTAGAACACCGCCAGGACGATCATGGTCCCGGCGAGGCAGAGCGCGCTGTGCACGGCCTTCTTCATGAAGACGGTGCACAGGGCGCCGATCACCGCGACGGTGCCCAGGATCCAGAACTGGACGGCCTCTCCGGTGGAGGTGCCGGCGGAGAGAGTCGCTGCGGCGGCGAGCTGCCCGGTCATCGGCGGATCACCTCCTCCGACGCCGGCTCGGTCCCGCCGAACGTCGAGTCGCCCTCCTGGACGACCTCGCCCTTGGAGTGGGCGACCTGCTGGACCGTGCCGGGCGCGGCCTCGGTCACCAGGCCCCGGTAGTAGTCCTGTTCGTCCGTGCCCGGGTAGATGGCGTGGGGCGAGTCGACCATGCCCTCCTCCAGGCCGGCGAGCAGCTGCTCCTTGGTGAAGATCAGGTTGGCGCGGCTGGAGTCGGCCAGCTCGAACTCGTTGGTCATCGTCAGCGCGCGCGTGGGGCACGCCTCGATGCACAGGCCGCACAGGATGCAGCGGGCGTAGTTGATCTGGTAGACGCGGCCGTAGCGCTCGCCCGGCGAGTAGCGCTCCTCGTCGGTGTTGTCCGCGCCCTCCACGTAGATGGCGTCGGCGGGACACGCCCAGGCGCACAGCTCGCAGCCGACGCACTTCTCCAGGCCGTCCGGATGGCGGTTGAGCTGGTGCCGTCCGTGGAAGCGCGGAGCGGTGGTCTTCTGCTGCTCCGGGTACTGCTCGGTCAGCCGCTTCTTGAACATGGCCTTGAAGGTCACGCCGAAGCCGGCCACGGGGTTCAGGAAACCGGGGTCGGTCTCCTTGGGTTCCTCAGCCATCGGACGCCTCCTTTCCATCCGTAGATCCGCCCGCAGATCCACCCGTAGATCCGTCACTGTGAGTATCGGGGCCACCACTGACAATCAGCTCCCGCTCCCGGCGCGGACGGCGCCTGGGCACCGGCGGCAGCTCCTGCCCGGGCAGCGGCGGTACGGGGAACCCGCCGGCCATCGGGTCGAAGGCGGCCGGCTCCTCGGCCGGGGCCTCGGCCCGCTTGCCCTTGTCGCGGTACATGTCGACGACGAAGGACAGCACCAGCAGGACCAGGACGCCGCCGCCGATGTAGAGGGCGATGTCGGTGAACTCGTAGTTCTCGTTGCGCAGGGCCCGCACGGTCGCCACGAGCATCAGCCAGACCAGGGAGACCGGGATGAGGACCTTCCAGCCGAGCTTCATCAGCTGGTCGTAGCGGACGCGCGGGAGCGTGCCGCGCAGCCAGATGAAGAAGAACAGCAGCAGCTGCACCTTGACCACGAACCAGAGCAGCGGCCACCAGCCGTGGTTGGCGCCCTCCCAGAAGGTGCTGACCGGCCACGGTGCCCGCCAGCCGCCGAGGAAGAGCGTGGTGGCGACAGCCGAGACCGTCACCATGTTCACGTACTCGGCGAGCATGAACATCGCGAACTTGATCGACGAGTACTCGGTGTTGAAGCCGCCCACCAGGTCGCCCTCGGACTCCGGCATGTCGAAGGGGGCGCGGTTGGTCTCGCCGACCATGGTGACGATGTAGAGGATGAAGGAGACCGGCAGCAGCACGATGTACCAGCGGTCGCCCTGCTGGGCGACGATCTCCGACGTCGACATCGACCCCGAGTAGAGGAAGACCGAGGCGAACGCGGCGCCCATCGCGATCTCGTAGGAGATCATCTGCGCGCAGGAGCGCAGGCCGCCGAGGAGCGGGTACGTCGATCCGGAGCTCCAACCCGCCAGCACCATGCCGTAGATGCCGATCGAGGCGACCGCGAGGATGTAGAGCAACGCGATCGGCAGGTCGGTGAGCTGCATGGCGGTGCGCTGGCCGAAGATGGAGATTTCGTTGCCGGCGGGCCCGAAGGGGATCACGGCGATCGCCATGAAGGCCGGGATGGCGGCGACGATCGGCGCGAGGACGTACACCACCTTGTCGGCGCGCTTGACGACGACGTCTTCCTTGAGCATCAGCTTGATGCCGTCGGCGAGCGACTGAAGCATGCCCCAGGGGCCGTGCCGGTTGGGGCCGATGCGCAGCTGCATCCAGGCGACGACCTTGCGCTCCCACACGATGGAGAACAGCACGGTCACCATCAGGAAGGCGAAGCAGAAGACCGCCTTGACGACGACCAGCCACCACGGGTCGGTGCCGAACATCGAGAGGTCTTCAGCGGCGAGGTACGGGCTCATGCCTCCACCTCCTTGGGGGCCTCGCCCGCGAGCGTGGCCGGACCGATGCGGACGAGGGTCCCGGGCAGCACCCCGGCGTCGGAGGCGACGCCGTTGCCGGCCGAGTTCAGCGGGAGCCAGACCACCCGGTCGGGCATCTCGGTGATCTGGAGCGGGAATTCGACGGCTCCGGCGGGCCCGGTGACGGCCAGGAGGTCGCCGTCCTTGACGCCGGCCTCGGCGGCGGTGGCGGCGGACACGCGCGCGCGGGCGGCGTGCCGGGTGCCGGCCAGCGCCTCGTCGCCCTGCTGGAGGAGCCCCTGGTCGAGCAGCAGCCGGTGCCCGGCCAGTACCGCCTCGCCGGCGGCCGGCCGGGGCAGCGCGCCCGCGGTGTACAGCGGTTCGCCGGCCCGCGGCCCGTCCCAGGCGCCGAGCCGGTCGATCTCCGCGCGGATGGTGCGCAGGTCCGGCAGCCCCAGGTGCACGTCCATGGCGTCGGCCAGCATCTGCAGGACGCGTGCGTCGGTCGGCGCGAGGCGGCGGGTCATCTGGTCGGGCTTGAGCGCGGCTTCGAAGAAGCGCGCCCGTCCCTCCCAGTTGAGGAAGGTCCCGGCCTTCTCGGCGACCGCGGCGACCGGCAGGACGACGTCGGCCTTCTCGGTGACCTCGCTGGGCCGCAGCTCCAGGGAGACCACGAACCCGGCCTCCGCGAGTGCCGCACGCGCGCGTGCCGGATCGGGCAGGTCGGCGACCTCCACGCCCGCCACGAGCAGTGCCTGGAGCTCACCCCGGGCGGCGGCCTCGACGATCTCGCCGGTGTCGCGGCCGTAGCGGTGCGGGAGGTCGGCCAGGCCCCAGACGGCGGCTACCTCCTCACGCGCGCGCGGGTCGGTCGCCGGGCGCCCGCCCGGCAGCAGGGCGGGCAGCGCCCCCGCCTCGATGGCGCCGCGCTCCCCGGCCCGGCGCGGGATCCACACCAGCCGCGCGCCGGTCGCGGAGGCGGTCCGTACGGCGGCGGTGAGGCCCCCGGCCACGGACGCCAGCCGCTCGCCGACGACGATCACGGCGCCTTCGGCGCGCAGGGCCTCGGCGGCCTGGGTGCCTCCGTCCTCCAGGCCGACGCCGCCGGCGAGGGCGTCCAGCCACTCGGTCTCGGTGCCGGGCGCGGCGGGCAGCAGGGTGCCGCCGGCCTTCTCCAGGCCCCGCGTGGCGTGCGTGGCCAGCGAGAAGACCTTCTGCCCGTGCTTGCGCCAGGCTTTGCGCAACCGCAGGAAGACGCCGGGCGCCTCCTCCTCGGACTCGAACCCGACCAGCAGGACGGCGGGCGCCTTCTCCAGCGCGGTGTACGTGACTCCCGTGCCGTCGAGGTCGCGACCGCGTCCGGCGATCCGGGCGGCCAGGAAGTCGGCCTCCTCGGTGCTGTGCACGCGCGCGCGGAAGTCGATGTCGTTGGTGTCGAGCGCCACGCGCGCGAACTTGCTGTACGCGTAGGCGTCCTCCACGGTGAGCCGGCCGCCGGCCAGGACGCCGGTGCGGCCCCTGGAGGCGAGCAGGCCCTGGGCGGCGATCTGCAGAGCCTCCGGCCAGGAGGCCGGCTCCAGCTCGCCCTCGGCGCCTCGCACCAGGGGCGTCGTCAGCCGGTCCCGCTGCTGCGCGTACCGGAAGCCGAAGCGGCCCTTGTCGCAGATCCACTCCTCGTTGACCTCGGGCTCGTTGGCCGCCAGGCGCCGCATGACCTTGCCGCGCCGGTGGTCGGTGCGGGTCGCGCAGCCGCCGGAGCAGTGCTCGCACACGGACGGCGAGGAGATCAGGTCGAAGGGGCGCGAGCGGAACCGGTACGCGGCCGAGGTGAGTGCGCCGACCGGGCAGATCTGGATGGTGTTGCCGGAGAAGTACGACTCGAAGGGGTCGCCCTCACCTGTGCCGACCTGCTGGAGCGCGCCCCGCTCGATCAGCTCGATCATCGGGTCGCCCGCGACCTGGTTGGAGAACCGGGTGCAGCGGGCGCACAGCACGCACCGCTCGCGGTCGAGCAGCACCTGCGTGGAGATGGGCACCGGCTTCTCGTAGGTCCGCTTCTTTCCTTCGAAGCGGGACTCCGCCTGGCCGTGCGACATCGCCTGGTTCTGCAGCGGGCACTCGCCGCCCTTGTCGCAGACCGGGCAGTCCAGCGGGTGGTTGATGAGCAGCAGCTCCATCACGCCGTGCTGGGCCTTCTCGGCGACGGGCGAGGTCAGGTGGGTCTTCACCACCATGCCGTCGGTGCAGGTGATGGTGCAGGAAGCCATGGGCTTGCGCTGGCCCTCGACCTCGACGATGCACTGGCGGCAGGCGCCGGCCGGGTCGAGGAGGGGGTGGTCGCAGAACCGGGGGATCTCGATGCCGAGCTGCTCGGCGGCCCGGATGACCAGGGTGCCCTTGGGCACGCTGATCTCGGCGCCGTCGATCGTCAGCGATACGAGGTCCTCCGGCGGGACCGCCGCCTCTCCCCCGCCTGAGGGAGCATTGGTGGTCACGGTCATGCGTTCACCTCCGTGCGGTCGGCCCAGGCCGTCGACTTGGCCGGGTCGAAGGGACAGCCGCGGCCCGTGATGTGCTGCTCGTACTCCTCGCGGAAGTACTTGAGCGAGGAGAAGATCGGCGAGGCGGCACCGTCGCCGAGGGCGCAGAAGGACTTGCCGTTGATGTTGTCGGCGATGTCGTTCAGCTTGTCGAGGTCGGCCATGACGCCCTTGCCGGCCTCGATGTCGCGCAGCAGCTGGACGAGCCAGTACGTGCCCTCGCGGCAGGGGGTGCACTTGCCGCAGGACTCGTGGGCGTAGAACTCGGTCCAGCGGGTGACGGCCCGCACGACGCAGGTCGTCTCGTCGAAGCACTGGAGCGCCTTGGTGCCGAGCATGGAACCGGCGGCGCCCACTCCCTCGTAGTCGAGGGGGACGTCGAGGTGCTCGTCGGTGAACATCGGCGTCGAGGAGCCGCCCGGCGTCCAGAACTTGAGGCGGTGGCCCGGGCGCATGCCGCCGCTCATGTCCAGGAGCTGGCGCAGCGTGATGCCGAGCGGAGCCTCGTACTGGCCGGGGCTCGCGACGTGGCCGCTGAGCGAGTACAGCGTGAAGCCCGGGGACTTCTCGCTGCCCATCGACCTGAACCAGTCCTTGCCCTTGTTCAGGATCGCGGGAACCGACGCGATCGATTCGACGTTGTTCACCACAGTCGGGCAGGCATAGAGGCCGGCCACAGCAGGGAAGGGGGGACGGAGCCGCGGTTGACCCCGGCGGCCTTCGAGCGAGTCGAGCAGTGCGGTCTCCTCACCGCAGATGTACGCGCCCGCGCCCGCGTGCACGGTGAGTTCCAGGTCGAGTCCGCTGCCCAGGATGTTCTCGCCGAGGAAGCCGGCCGCGTAGGCCTCGCGCACGGCCTCGTGCAGCCGCCGCAGCACTGGGACGACTTCACCACGCAGATAGATGAAGGCATGCGAAGACCTGATGGCGTAACACGCGATGACGATGCCCTCGATGAGGCTGTGCGGGTTCGCGAAGAGGAGCGGGATGTCCTTGCAGGTCCCCGGCTCCGACTCGTCGGCGTTGACAACTAGATAGTGAGGCTTGCCATCCCCTTGGGGAATGAACTGCCACTTCATCCCCGTCGGGAACCCAGCGCCGCCGCGTCCGCGCAGACCTGAGTCCTTGACATACGCGATCAGGTCGTCCGGCGACATCGCCAGCGCCTTGCGGAGCCCCTCGTACCCCTCGTGCCTCCGGTAGACGTCCAGAGTCCAGGACTCGTCCTCGTCCCAGAAGGCCGACAGCACGGGTGCGAGCAGCTTCTCCGGACTGGTGCCCTTGATCTCGGCTGCCACGGTCATCACTCCCCCTCCTCGGCGGTAGGCCCTGCCGGGTGGGAAGGGTCGGATGCCGATGTGTCCTGCGGCGCGTCGTGCGAGCTCAGGTGTTCCGTCGGGGACGGGTCGTGCACGGCCCGGTCCTGCGGTGCGTCGTGCGGTCCGCCGTCCCGCGGGTGCACCACGCGCGCGGCGGACGCCTCGCCCTTGGCCAGCTTGAGCCCGGCCAGGGAGGCGGGACCCGCGCTGCCGCCGGCCGCGACGGCGCCGTCCCGCTCGTCGGGGAAGCCCGCCAGGATCCGGGCGGTCTCCTTGAAGGTGCACAGCGGCGCACCGCGCGTGGGCGTCACCGGCCGTCCCGCGCGCAGGTCGTCCACGAGGCGCCTGACGCTCGCCGGGGTCTGGTTGTCGAAGAACTCCCAGTTGACCATCACGACCGGCGCGAAGTCGCAGGCCGCGTTGCACTCGATGTGCTCCAGGGTGACCTTGCCGTCCTCGGTGGTCTCGCCGTTGCCGACGCCCAGGTGTTCCTGGAGGGACTCGAAGATCGCGTCGCCGCCCATCACCGCGCACAGCGTGTTGGTGCAGACGCCGACCTGGTAGTCGCCGCTCGGCCTGCGCCGGTACATGGTGTAGAAGGTGGCGACCGCGGTGACCTCGGCCGTGGTGAGGTGCAGCATGTCCGCGCAGAACTGCATCCCGGTGCGCGTGACGTGTCCCTCCTCCGACTGCACGAGGTGCAGCAGGGGCAGGAGGGCGGACCGGGAGTCCGGGTAGCGGGCGATGACCTCGCGCGCGTCGGTCTCCAGCCGGGCCCGGACGTCGTCCGGGTAGGCGGGCGCGGGCAGTTCCGGCATGCCCAGGCTGACGCCCCGCTCCGAAGAAGAGGTGGTCACCGGTCGACGCCTCCCATCACGGGGTCGAGGGACGCCACGGCGACGATGACGTCGGCGACCTGGCCGCCCTCGCACATCGCCGCCATGGCCTGCAGGTTGGTGAAGGACGGGTCACGGAAGTGGACCCGGAAGGGGCGGGTGCCGCCGTCGGAGACGACGTGCACCCCGAGCTCGCCCTTGGGCGATTCCACCGCCGTGTAGGTCTGGCCCGGCGGCACGCGGAAGCCCTCGGTGACCAGCTTGAAGTGGTGGATCAGAGCCTCCATGGAGGTGCCCATGATCTTCTTGATGTGGTCGAGGGAGTTGCCGAGTCCGTCCGGTCCCAGGGCGAGCTGGGCGGGCCAGGCGATCTTCTTGTCGGCGACCATGACCGGGCCGGGCTGGAGCCGGTCCAGGCACTGCTCGACGATCCGGAGCGACTGGCGCATCTCCTCCAGCCGGATCAGGAAGCGGCCGTAGGCGTCGCAGGTGTCGGCGGTCGGGACGTCGAAGTCGTACGTCTCGTAGCCGCAGTACGGCTGGGCCTTGCGCAGGTCGTGCGGCAGGCCGGTGGACCGGAGGACCGGGCCGGTGGCGCCGAGGGCCATGCAGCCGGCCAGGTCGAGATAGCCGACGTCCTGCATGCGGGCCTTGAAGATGGGGTTCCCGGTGGCGAGCTTGTCGTACTCCGGGAGGTTCTTCTTCATCTTCTTCACGAACTCGCGGATGTGGTCCACCGCGCCGGGCGGCAGGTCCTGGGCGAGTCCGCCCGGGCGGATGAACGCGTGGTTCATCCGCAGGCCGGTGATCAGCTCGTAGATGTCGAGAACGAGTTCACGATCACGGAAGCCGTAGATCATGATCGTGGTGGCGCCGAGTTCCATGCCGCCGGTGGCGATGCACACCAGGTGGGAGGAGAGCCGGTTCAGCTCCATCAGCAGGACCCGGATGATCGTGGCCCGGTCCGGGATCTCGTCCTCGATGCCGAGCAGCTTCTCGACGCCCAGACAGTACGCCGTCTCGTTGAAGAACGACGTCAGGTAGTCCATGCGCGTCACGAAGGTGGTGCCCTGGGTCCACGTCCGGTACTCGAGGTTCTTCTCGATGCCGGTGTGCAGGTAGCCGATGCCGCAGCGGGCCTCGGTGACCGTCTCGCCGTCGATCTCCAGGATCAGGCGGAGCACACCGTGGGTGGAGGGGTGCTGCGGCCCCATGTTGACGACGATGCGCTCGTCGTCGGCGCGGGCCGCGGCCTGGACGACCTCGTCCCAGTCGCCGCCGGTGACCGTGTAGACGGTGCCCTCGGTGGTCTCGCGAGGGGAGGCGTGCGAAGTGCTCATGAGTACGACCTCCGCTGGTCCGGAGCCGGGATCTGGGCGCCCTTGTACTCGACGGGGATGCCGCCGAGGGGGTAGTCCTTGCGCTGCGGAAAGCCCTGCCAGTCGTCCGGCATCATGATCCGCGTCAGCGCCGGGTGGCCGTCGAAAACGATGCCGAAGAAGTCGTACGTCTCGCGCTCGTGCCAGTCGTTCGTCGGGTAGACGGCGAAGAGCGACGGGATGTGCGGATCCGCGTCGGGGGCGCTGACCTCCAGGCGGATCATCCGGTTGTGGGTGATCGAGCGCAGGTGGTAGACGGCGTGCAGCTCGCGGCCCTTGTCGTTCGGGTAGTGGACGCCGCTGACGCCGGTGCACAGTTCGAAGCGCAGGGCCGGGTCGTCGCGCAGGGTGCGGGCGACGCGGACCAGGTGCTCGCGCTCGATGTGGAAGGTCAGCTCGCCGCGGTCGACGACCGTCTTCTCGATGGCGTTGCCGGGCAGCAGCCCCTGCTCCTCCAGCGCGCCCTCGAGTTCGTCGGCGACCTCGTCGAACCAGCCGCCGTAGGGCCGGCTCGCCGGTCCGGGGAGCCGGACGGAGCGGACCAGGCCGCCGTATCCGGAGGTGTCGCCGCCGTTGTTGGCGCCGAACATGCCGCGCTGGACGCGGATCTCCTCGCCGCCCTGGCCGCGCTGACCGGGGAGGTTCTCGGCGGACAGGTCCTTCTCGGGGTTCACACCGTTCGCGTCACCCGGGGTGTTGCTCTTGTCACCCGCGGTGTTGTTCGCGTCGCTCACCGCAGCAGCCCCTTCATCTCGATCGTGGGCAGGGCCTTGAGCGCCGCCTCCTCCGCCTCGCGGGCCGCCTCCTCGGCGTTCACGCCGAGCTTGGAGGTCTGGATCTTCTGGTGAAGCTTGAGGATGGCGTCCATCAGCATCTCGGGCCGCGGCGGGCAGCCCGGGAGGTAGATGTCGACCGGGACGATGTGGTCGACGCCCTGGACGATCGCGTAGTTGTTGAACATGCCGCCCGAGGAGGCGCAGACCCCCATGGAGATCACCCATTTCGGGTTCGGCATCTGGTCGTAGACCTGCCGCAGCACCGGTGCCATCTTCTGGCTCACGCGGCCCGCGACGATCATCAGATCCGCCTGCCGCGGTGAGCCGCGGAAGACCTCCATGCCGAAGCGCGCCAGGTCGTAGCGGCCGGCGCCGGTGGTCATCATCTCGATGGCACAGCAGGCGAGGCCGAACGTGGCGGGGAAGACGGACGACTTGCGCACCCAGCCCGCGGCCTGCTCGACGGTGGTCAGCAGGAAGCCGCTCGGCAGTTTTTCTTCGAGTCCCATGTCAAAGGCCCCTCAGTCCCATTCCAGGCCGCCGCGCCGCCATACGTACGCGTACGCGACGAAGACGGTGAGCACGAAGAGCAGCATCTCCACGAGCCCGAAAATCCCCAGGGCGTCGAAGGTGACGGCCCAGGGGTAGAGGAAGACGATCTCGATATCGAAGATGATGAAGAGCATCGCCGTCAGGTAGTACTTGATGGGGAAGCGCCCGCCGCCGGCCGGCGTGGGGGTCGGCTCGATTCCGCACTCGTAGGCCTCGAGCTTCGCCCGGTTGTACCGCTTCGGACCGATCAGCGTGGCCATCACCACGGAGAAGATCGCAAAGCCTGCCCCGAGGGCTCCCAGTACGAGGATGGGCGCATACGCGTTCACCGCTCCTCGCTCCTCTCAGTCGGCACTGACTGCTGGCGGTTGCATCGGACTCACAGCCGCCCCAGCAGCCCCACGAACCCCGCTCGTCCCGGCGAAGATCGCGAACATGTGAAGCAGGTCACAAGCCCAACTGCCTCGCATCTTATGCCCGCCGCTCTGTGATCTGCGACACGGGGTATTGCACAAGCTTTGTGATCTCTACCACCTGACGAAGGATCATGAAGTCGGATGAGCGGTGATCTTCACACAAGAAGCGTTCAGGTGATCACCAGAGGTGACAATTTCGATCGTCGTCGCAGGCCAGCGGGGAGGCCCGGCGGGCGTCTCAATATCAAGATGGTTCCCTTGCATGCAAACTGGCGCTGGACTCGATCACTTGATAGAGGGCGTGTTCACACATCAGAGGGAGGGGCGGGGTGCGGTGTGGACACGTGCGCGCGTTCACGAGCGCCCGGCGGTGACCGCGGGGGCCGGTCACGCGCCGCGGACGCGGCCGACGGGGTAACCGTTCCGTGACCTGCGCCACATTCATGAGAGGCGTCTGAGAACCGGGCTTGGCCAACTGCCTCAACAAGTGGTAAGCGCGGGGCAATTCGGGCGTAACGATCAAAGTCCGTGATCACAGGGTGGTTACGGGCCGCCCGCAATGTCCGTTAGGGCGTCAATAAGGGGCGACACGCCCGGGATTCGAGGCCCGATTGAACAACTGTGGCGCAGCCCACGTTTCTTGAAGGTATGGAGGAGCTCCTGATACCGGTTGTCCCTATGTCCCACACCGCTCACATACGCAGCCACCGGAAGCCCCGCCGCAGCGCGTCGACCATCGCGATGCGGGCCGGAGTTGCCGGTGGCGTCCTCAGCACCCTGGCAGTGGCCGGTGCGTCGGGTTCGGCCAACGCGGCCGAGCCGGTGACGCAGACCATGGAACTGCCCACCCTGACGGCCAACCTGGCCGCTCAGGTCGCCCAGTCCGCGGACGTCACGCAGCAGGCGGCCGCGAGCTACGAGCTGCAGGCCGAGCGTGACGCGGCCACCGCCAAGGCCGCCAAGCAGGCCGAGGCGGACCTCGCCGAGGCCAAGAAGAAGGCCGAGGAGGAGAAGAAGAAGAAGGCCGAGGAGGCAGCACGCAAGGCGGCCGCCGAGCGCGCCTCGCGCACCGCCGAGCGCGCCACCCTGAGCGCCTCCGTGGACACCGGGTCCTCCGACAGCTCGGGCAGCAGCGTCGGCAGCAGCTCCTCGTCGGCCACCGGGTCGGCCGCCGCGGTCGTCTCCTTCGTGCAGTCCCAGGTCGGCGACGCCTACGTCTCCGGCGGCACCGGTCCCAACTCGTGGGACTGCTCCGGTCTGGTGCAGGCCGCCTTCAAGCAGGTCGGCGTCGACCTGCCGCGCGTCTCCCAGGCCCAGTCGACCGCCGGCACCCAGGTCGGTCTGGGCAACCTCCAGCCGGGCGACATCCTGTACTGGGGTGGCGCGGGCAGCGCGTACCACGTCGGCGTCTACGTCGGCGACGGCATGTTCGTCGGCGCGCAGAACCCGTCCACCGGCGTGGCCCTGAAGCCGCTGTCGTACGACCCGCCGAGCGGCGCGGTGCGGGTGCTGTAACTCCGGAACCCCAGCACCTCCGAAGACGCACGACGCGGACTCGTCCGCACGCGGGGCCGCAGCCGTTCGAGGGCTGCGGCCCCGCGGTCGCTCCTGGCATGCTCGGCACGGGCCGGACCTCCACCGGCCCGTCCACGAGCCGAAGGAGAGACCATGCCCAGCGTGTTCGTACAGGGGCGGCCCAGCGCCGCCTATCCCCCGCTCGCGCCCGAGGCCCGGCACGGGTCGGTGCGACGGATCACCGAGGTCGGCGAAGAGGTGCTGCACAAGCCCTGCCGGGACGTCACCGAGTTCGGGCCCGACCTCGCCGCGCTCATCGACGACATGTTCCGCACGATGTACGTCGCCGACGGCTGCGGACTGGCGGCGAATCAGGTGGGGGTCGATCTGCGCCTGTTCGTGTACGACTGCCCCGATGACGAGGGTGCCCGACATGTCGGGCACATCGTGAACCCGGTGCTGGATCCCCTCGACCCGGCCGGGCGCCGTCTGCTGGACGAGGGCGAGGGGTGTCTGTCGGTGCCGGGCGCCGTCATGGCCGTGCCGCGGCCCGACCGGGCCGTCGTGCGGGGCCTCGACAAGGACGGCGAGCCGCTCGTCGTCGAGGGCACCGGCTACTTCGCGCGCTGCCTCGCCCACGAGACCGACCACGTGAACGGTCAGGTGTACCTGGACCGGCTCTCCGCGCGCGACCGCAAGCGGGCGCTGCGGCAGTCGGCCGACCGGCGCGACGAGGTGTTCGCGCGCCGGGCGGCCAACGCCAGGACGCTGGAAGAGGCCAAGGCCGGGAGCTGATCAGGCTTTCGGCGCGACCTTGCTCAGTCCGTTGATGATGCGGTCCATCGCGTCGCCGCCCGTGGGGTCCGTCAGGTTGGCGAGCATCTTGAGCGTGAACTTCATCAGAATCGGGTGGGTGAGGCCGCGCTGGGTCGCGATCTGCATGACCTTCGGGTTGCCGATGAGCTTCACGAAGGCGCGGCCCAGCGTGTAGTAGCCGCCGTAGGTGTCCTTCAGGACGCGCGGGTAGCGCTGGAGGGCGATCTCCCGCTGGGCCGGCGTGGCCCGCGCGTGGGCCTGGGTGATGACGTCGGCGGCGATCTGGCCGGACTCCATGGCGTAGGCGATGCCCTCGCCGTTGAAGGGGTTCACCAGGCCGCCGGCGTCGCCGACGAGCAGCAGGCCCTTGGTGTAGTGGGGCTGCCGGTTGAAGGCCATGGGCAGGGCGGCGCCGCGGATCGGGCCGGTCATGTTGTCGGGGGTGTAGCCCCAGTCCTCCGGCATGGAGGCGCACCAGGCCTTCAGCACCTCACGCCAGTCCAGCTCCTTGAAGGAGTCCGAGGTGTTCAGCACCCCGAGCCCGACGTTCGAGGTGCCGTCGCCCATGCCGAAGATCCAGCCGTAGCCCGGCAGGAGCCGGTCCTGGGCGCCGCGGCGGTCCCACAGTTCCAGCCAGGACTCCAGGTAGTCGTCGTCGTGGCGGGGCGAGGTGAAGTACGTGCGGACCGCGACGCCCATCGGACGGTCCTCGCGGCGGTGCAGGCCCATCGCCAGGGAAAGCCGCGTGGAGTTGCCGTCGGCGGCCACGACCAGCGGCGCGTGGAAGGTGACCTCGCGCTTGTCCTCGCCCAGCTTGGCGTGGACGCCGGTGATGCGGCCGGTGCGGTCGTCGATCACGGGCGCGCCGACGTTGCAGCGCTCGTACAGGCGGGCGCCGGCCTTCTGGGCCTGCCGGGCGAGCTGCTCGTCGAAGTCGTCGCGCTTGCGGACGAGTCCGTAGTCGGGGAAGGAGGCGAGATCCGGCCAGTCCAGCTGGAGGCGCGAGCCGCCGCCGATGATGCGCAGCCCCTTGTTGCGCAGCCAGCCGGCCTCTTCGGAGATGTCGATGCCCATGGCCACGAGCTGCTTGACCGCGCGGGGAGTCAGGCCGTCGCCGCAGACCTTCTCCCGGGGAAACGCGGTCTTCTCCAGCAGCAGGACGTCGAGCCCCGCCTTGGCCAGGTGGTACGCGGTCGTGGAGCCGGCCGGCCCGGCGCCCACGACGATCACGTCGGCGGTGTTCTCGGAGAGTGGCTCAGTCTCGACGGTCACGGCGGGATCTCCCCAAGTTCGAAATCTGCGTGCCGACCGGCACTGGTCATGGGCAGTCTATTCAGCGACACCCATGTCCCGGCTGAAGGGCTGCCCAGTGAACCGAGCTCTGCCCGTTGTACGGTTGCGCGTTCCCACCGACGAGGACGCGGTCGCCTGGCACCGGATCTTCGACGATCCGGACGTCATGGAGTTTCACGGCGGGAGGTCCGCGGAGCTGTCGGTCTACGAGGAGCTCACCGCCCGTCAGCGCCGGCACGACGCGGAGCACGGCTTCTGCCTGTGGACCATGGTGGACGAGGCGGGCACGGTCATCGGCTTCACCGGCGCCCAGCCGTGGCCCCAGGACTGGGGCCCCAAGGGCGAGATCGAGATCGGCTGGCGCCTGGGGCGGGCGCACTGGGGCAAGGGGTACGTCACGGCGGCGGCCCGGCAGACGCTGGGACGGGTGCGTGCCGCGGGCGTCGCGGAGGTGGTCGCGATGGTCGACGCCCGCAACACCCGGTCCATCGCGGTGACGGAGCGGCTGGGCATGCGCCTCGCCGAGGTCTTCACCACCCCGGCCTCGCAACAGCAGGGCCACTGCTACCGGCTCCCGCTGCACCTCCGGTGAGTCACCGCAACCAACGGTCGCAGTAAGCCGCTTGGTGCTTCCGGGCGGTGCGCGGCGGCGTTGCTCTGCCGGGTTCCGCTGGGGGGACGTCCGTGCGTGCGCCTGGCGCCCAGGGACGTAGGCGTACCGCGCCTGGTCGGCCTGACGGCCGCGGACGCGCGCGAGGAGGTCCAGGCGGGCCTGTCCCAGTACGCGCCGGACGCGGCAGAACCAGAAGCGGGCGGACCCCCGTGCTGCGCGCTCCTCAGCCCGCCTTGAATCCCCGGTGCAGCGCCACCACGCCGCCCGTCAGGTTCCGCCACGCCACCTTCGACCAGCCGGCCTTGCCCAGCCGCTCGGCGAGCGCCGGCTGGTCGGGCCAGGCGCGGATGGACTCGGCGAGGTAGACGTACGCGTCGGGGTTGGACGACACCGCGCGGGCCACCGGCGGCAGGGCGCGCATCAGGTACTCGGTGTAGACGGTGCGGAACGGCGTCCAGGTGGGGTGCGAGAACTCGCAGATGACGACCCGGCCGCCGGGCCGCGTCACCCGGTACATCTCGCGCAGTGCCGCGTCGGTGTCCTGCACGTTGCGCAGCCCGAAGGAGATGGTGACGGCGTCGAAGGTGTCGTCCCGGAACGGCAACCGGGTCGCGTCGCCCGCGGTGAACGGCAGCCAGGAGTGCCGTTCCTTGCCCACCTGGAGCATGCCGAGGGAGAAGTCGCAGGGGACGACGTAGGCACCGGTGCGGGCGAAGGGCAGGGAGGAGGTCGCCGTGCCCGCCGCGAGGTCCAGCACCTTCTGCGCGGGGCGGGCGTCGACGGCCCGGGCGACCGCCTTGCGCCACGCCCGGTCCTGGCCGAGCGAGAGCACGGCGTTCGTCAGGTCGTACCGTTCCGCGACGTGGTCGAACATCGAGGCGACTTCGTGCGGCTGCTTGTTCAGGGAGGCGCGGGTCACGGGCCCATTGTTGCAGCACGCGTCCCTCCCGGCGCGGACGGGCTCACGGCGGCAGGCGCGGCCGCCTGCGCGCGGCTGCGTCCTCACCCCCCAAGAGCACCACGAACACCACGGTCAGGACCCGGCCCACCCCCAGCAGGAACCACTGGCTGTCCAGCGGCAGGTACGCCGCGAAGGCGGGCGCCTCCCACACCGGTCGGTCAGCGGGACGGCCACCGGCGGCGGGCGAGCCCCGCGAAGCCGAGCGCGAGCCGCGGCACGGGGGAGACATGGCGCGCCCGGCCCGCGTCACCGTGCGCGCTCAGCGCCCCCGGTACACCAGACGGCCGCCCACGACGGTGACCACGCACGTGGACGCGCCGTCCCGCACGAGCGCGGCCCGGTCGGGTACGTCGAACACCGCGAACCGGGCGGGTTTCCCGGGGGCGAGCCCAGGAAGCAGCACGAGCGGAACCGGCGAGAAGGAGGGGGGCCCGGGCAGGCCGGCCGGACGCCCCGCCAGAGCGAGCCCCGCCCCGCGTACCGCGTCCAGCGCCGCGCGACTGCGCAGCTCACCGGCGACGGCGACCGTTCCGTGCGCCAGCATGCGCTGTACCCCTCGGCGTGCGCTGGCGCCCCGCGCTGACGGGTTCGCACCGAGGAGTGCGAGCGCGCGCTCCCCGAAGATCGGCTCGGTGCCCAGCCGGTCCGCCTCCCGCGGGTCGGGGTGGTACGCCTGCTCCAGCAGTTCCGGGCCGTACGGGTTGACCAGTCCGGGCGTCAGGATGCCGGGCCACCGGCGCACCCGCGCCCGCGGGTGGTCGGCGGCCAGTGCCTCGTACGGGCCGACGGCGGCGAGCTGCGCGCCGTCGACCACGACGGCCGTCTCGGGCGAGGCTTCACAGGCGTGGATCGTGAGCACGACGGCCTCAGTTGGGGGCGAGCAGCTTCAGCTCGGGGTGGGCCGTGCCGCCCTCGATGGCGGTGGACGAGATGTGCGAGACGACGCGCTCGTCGACGGGGTCGTTCGCCGGGTCGTCGTGCACGACGAGGTGCTCGTACGTCGTGGCCCGCTGCGCCGGGACGCGCCCCGCCTTGCGGATCAGGTCGATGATCTCCAGCCGGTTGGACCGGTGCTTGGCGCCCGCGGAGGAGACGACGTTCTCCTCCAGCATGATCGAGCCGAGGTCGTCCGCGCCGTAGTGCAGGGAGAGCTGGCCGACCTCCTTGCCGGTGGTCAGCCAGGAACCCTGGATGTGGGCGACGTTGTCGAGGAAGACCCGGGCGACGGCGATCATCCGCAGGTACTCGAAGAGCGTGGCCTGCGTACGGCCCTTCAGGTGGTTGTTCTCGGGCTGGTAGGTGTACGGGATGAAGGCGCGGAAGCCGCCGGTGCGGTCCTGCACGTCCCGGATCATCCGCAGGTGCTCGATGCGCTCGGCGTTGGTCTCGCCGGTGCCCATGAGCATGGTGGACGTCGACTCCACACCCAGGTTGTGGGCGATCTCCATGATCTCCAGCCACCGCTCGCCGGACTCCTTGAGCGGGGCGATCGCCTTGCGCGGACGCTCGGGCAGCAGCTCCGCCCCGGCCCCGGCGAAGGAGTCGAGCCCGGCGGCGTGGATGCGCTGGATCGCCTCCTCGACCGACACCTTCGAGATCCGCGCCATGTGCTCGACCTCGCTCGCCCCCAGGCTGTGGATGACCAGCTCGGGGAACTCCTTCTTGATGGCGGCGAAGTGCTTCTCGTAGTACTCGACGCCGTAGTCCGGGTGGTGGCCGCCCTGGAACATGATCTGCGTGCCGCCCAGCTCGACCGTCTCCGCGCAACGGCGCAGGATGTCGTCGAGGTCGCGGCTCCAGCCCTTCCTGGTGTCCTTGGGGGCCGCGTAGAAGGCGCAGAACTTGCACGCCGTGACGCACACGTTCGTGTAGTTGATGTTGCGCTCGATGATGTACGTCGCGATGTGCTCACTGCCGGCGTACTTGCGCCTGCGTACGGCGTCGGCGGCGGCGCCCAGCGCGTGCAGCGGGGCGTCCCGGTAGAGGTCGAGCGCCTCTTCGGGGGTGATCCGCCCACCGGCGGCGGCGCGGTCGAGGATGGGCTGAAGGTCGGCCTTCTCGGTCACCGGCGTCCCTTTCGCAAGGTTCGTAAGGGTTGTGGACAGACGCGACCAGCGTACGCCAGGGGTTTTGTCCGTCGGTCGTCAGGCCGCGTAGGCCCCGGCCAGGACGCCGAGGAAGGCGCCGGCGATCAGGAACGGCCCGAACGGGATGGCCGTCTTGCGCCCCGCCCGCCGGGCGACGACGAGGGCGCCGCCGTACAGCGCGCCGAGCAGGAATCCGGCGAAGGTGCCGAGCATCAGGGTCGGCCAGCCGTACCAGCCGAGGACGGCCCCGGCGGTGAGGGCCAGCTTCACGTCGCCGAAGCCCATGCCGGCCGGGTTGATCACGAAGAGGACGCCGTAGCCGCCGCCGAGGGCGAGGGCGCCCAGCACGGCGGTGGTCCACTCCCCCGCGTGCTCGGGCACGAGCGCGGCGAGTCCGAGGAGGACGAGCGCGGCGCCGGCGAGCGGCAGGGTGAGGGGGTCGGGCAGGCGCCGTACCCGCAGGTCGACGGCGGCCAGCAGTACGCCGACCGGGGCGAGCAGCAGCCAGACCGCCACCTCCGGGCGGGTCCCGGTGGCAGCGGCGAGGGCGGCGCAGACGAGGGCGGTGACGGTGGCGAGGGCGGCGGTGCGGGGGCCGTAGGACGCCCGGCCGGCCGGGCACTGCCCGCACCGGGCCCGCCCGAGCCAGCCCGGCACGGGATGCTCCTGCGGACACCGCTCGCGCCACGCCTCCCCCGACGGGGCGGAGAACCGGTACGCGGCCCGCGGCAGCAGCGCCCCCGCCACCACGCCCCACAGCGCGGCGACGAGGACGACCAGGAGGCCGAGGCTCATCCCGCCGCCGCGACGCGGTCGCGCCAGGTGGGCAGCAGTTCGTCCAGCAGCGCCTCGGTGCGCGGCGGCAGCCCGCGGGCGCCGCTGCGGTCGACGAGGTCGGCGGCCAGGGCGTGGAGGCGGTCGGTGTCGTCGGTGGCGTGCGTGGCGCGCAGCAGTTCGTGCCACAGGCGCTCGTCGGCGGGGGCGGTGCGCAGGGCCGCGTTCAGCGCCTCGATGGCCTTCTCCGCGCGGTTCTTCTCCAGGTGGAACTCGGAGAGCGCGAGCCCGGTGTCCGCGACGAGCAGCGGGAGCTGGGCGTCGACGATCTCGTGGGTGAGCCAGCGGTAGCGGCCCTCGGGCCGGTCGGCGAGCAGCGGCCCGCGCACCAGTACCAACGCGTCGGTGAGCAGCCGTCCGCGCACCTGGCGGCTGCCGGCGCCGCGGCCCTGCGTGGCCTCGTGGTAGAGGGAGCGCAGGACGTCGAGGTCGGAGACGACGGACTTGGCGAGGGTCAGTCGTCCCGTGGCGTCGGTGCCGAGCCGCGGGGTGCCGTCGGGATCGGTCCCGAGCCACGCCCGCAGCCGTTCCAGCAGCGCGTCGCGCACGTCCGCCGTCACGCCGCGCGGCCACAGCGCGGAGGACAGCACGCGCGGGTGGACGCCCTCGCGGTGCAGCAGCAGCAGCGCCAGCGCCTCGTGGAGCAGGGCGCTGCGGTCGCCGTCGGGCGCGTCCAGACCGATGATCTCGTACGGCCCGACGAGGCGGGCGTACACGGCGGGCCGCCCCTGCTCGCTGATGTCGACGAGGAAAGGCGGGCGGTTGGCCGCGCCACCCGACCCCCCGGCCCCTCCGGGACCGCGCTCGGGGTCGGCGTCGGTGAACAGCTCGACGACGGCCCGCTGCTGGGCGGCCGGCAGCATCTGCGCCTCCAGCTCCAGCCCGAGGAGCGGCGCGAGCAGCTTGCCCTCGCCGGTGATCTGCATCTCCCAGGCGGCGCCCGGGAGGTCGGTGCCCTCGGTGCCGACGAGGTAGCCGATGCCCAGGCGACTGGCGTCGGCGGCGAGTTCGGCGAGCCGCAGGGCGTCCTCGTCGGAGGGCTGGGCGGCGAGCAGGACGAGGTGCGGGGCCCAACGCGTGTGCTGGGCGGGCCCGGTGCGGCCGGTGAGGACGGAGTCGTGTCCGGCGGCGCCGAGCGCGCCGCGCCGCTGCCGGGTCTCGGCGGACATGGTCTCGAAGAGGTCCTCGAACCCGTCGAGGTGCCGGATGCGGTTGGGCGCGAGCGGCGTGAGGTCGTCCCCGAAACCGACGAGCGTGATGGTCATGCGGTCGGACCAGCCGTTGGTGGCCAGTTCGGCGGCGACCGACGCGAAGACGGCGGTCCGGTCGGCCTCGGTGCCGCCGAGCGAGACGATGCCGGGCACCGACTCCAGGTTCAGCAGCAGCCGGGAGTCGTCCATGGTGCCGAGGCTGACGAGTCCGGGGTACGGCGCGGCGGTGTCGGCGTCCTCGTACCGCTCGGCGTCGGCGCGGGCCAGCATCCAGAAGGTCTGGTCCTGCCCGAGCTGCCAGGGCGTCGGCGGCTTCCCGGCGGGCTGGGCGAGTTGCAGGTGCAGGTCTCCGTTGCCACCCATCCAGGCCGCGTACACGACCGGCAACGGCCGCGACTCGGCGGCGAGTGCGGCGGCGAGCCCGCGCAGCGCCCGGTCCAGCAGGCGTACGCCCTCGGGATCCGCGCCGACGAGCAGCGCGTCCTGCACGTCCTGGGCGTCGCCGGTCGGTGTGGGCGGCTCCATGCCGCGCCGCCCGCCGACGCTGCCGAGTGCCGACTGCCACAGCGCCTGCCGGCGCCGGCGGCCGAGGGCGCCGAGGAGACCGGCGGCGAGGAGGGGGGCGGCGAGGAGGGCTTCGGGGAGGCCGAAGGAGTGGCCGGCCGCGGCGGGGGTGGCTTGCTCGTGTCCGGTGGCGGGCGCGGGCCGCTGCTCGGGGAGGGAGACCTGGGCGTTGTCGCCACCGCCCTGGGCACCGGCCCCGGGGGCGGCACCACTGCCGGCACCGCCGCCACCGCCCTGTGCGTGGTCGCCGGTCTGGGCGTAGTCGCTGATTTGCTGCTGCACCTGCTCGGAGACGTTCGGCGCCTCGTCGGGCATTTCGACGAGCTCGCCGCCACGGGCGTCGCCGGGCATCTCCATGATCCATCCAGGCCGGATGAGGCTGGCCTCGGACAGCCTGGACCCGTCCGGCTGCACACGGTCCTTGTTGAGCTCGAAGATCTCCTTGTACCGGCGTCCGTCGCCGAGGTGCCGGTCGGCGATCTCCCAGAGGGAGTCGTGGTGGCGTCCCTCGGGAGGCTGGATCCGGTAGTACTTCGTGTCGCCGTGCGCGGCGGAGGCACCGTCCGCTCGTGCCGCGGCCTGACCGGCCTGCTCGGCGACGGCGCTCGCCGTCCCGGCGGCCTGCTCCTGCTGCTGGGCGAAGATCCCCGGCGTCTGCTGCGCCGCCGCCACGGAGGGCTTCTGGTTCCCCTCCATGCTCTGCCCGAGCTGCGACAGCCCCGGCGTGAGGCTGGCCGCGGTGGCGCCGACCAGCAGCAGCGCGGCGACGAGCTGCCGGGCGAGCAGCTGACTGGGCCCGGACCCGGGCACCCGCCCCGGCACCCCGACGCCGGACAGCGCGGCCTTGACCTCGACGAGCACGCAGGCGGTGAACTGCGCCCAGGCGAACCAGACGACGACGGTCAGGATGTTCAGGAAGGTATGGACGGTGATCTCACGCTGCAGCCAGTCGAGGCTGGGCGCCCCGCCCGGCAGCGGCCACCCGGCGGTCATGGCCAGCGCGAGGGGCACCCCGACGACCAGCACGAGCAGCACGACGAACGCGAGGAACGCCTTGACGAAGTCCCCGAACGACCGCCGCCGCACCCGCACCGGCTGCGGCGTCCGGTTCCTCGGTGCCGCCGAGGGAGCCGTCGAGCTTGCGGAGCTTGAGGTGCGGCGTCGCGGCATGGGCGGTGTCCTGGGTCGTGGGCCGTGTCGGGGAGGACGCGGAAGCGTCCGGTATGAGGGATGTGCTGAGCCTACAGAGATCTTATGGACTACCGCCGACACCGTCGAAGGCCCGCGTGAGCAGGCCACCGCGACATCCGTCTGCTTAACACCTTTTGCCCCGTAACGCCGTCGGCCCCTTCACCGCCCCCACACAATCCCCAGAAACCGGCCAGGCCCCCTGCACCACCCCCTGATAGCTTCGTTCCCTCTCGCAACGCCGTACCCCGGGGGGAACAACCGTGGCCCGCAGCGCCCTCACCATCACCGCCGCCACCTTCACCGCGACGGCGGCACTGCTCCTGACCGCGTGCGGCGGGGGCGGGGACGACTCGTCGTCGGAGGACATCAAGGGGGCGGACAGAGGGACGAGCAGCCCTTCGGCCTCGGCGTCCGCGCCCGCGGATACCGACCAACCGGACCTGAGCCTGCCGGGCGACCTGCAAGTCGAATTCGACGCCCCCCAACCGCCCGAAGACCGTCACGCGGCGGCACTTGAGAACGCCAAGAACTACATCCTGGCTCTGAACCACGGCATCACCGCCCAGGACCCGGAGGACCCCGCCTACCAGTTCTACTCGCTCGGCAATGCCGCCAAGTACGCCAAGCAGCAGATCCAGGCGTGGGTGGAAGACGAGTGGACCGCCACCGGAACGGACAGCTACTACCAGACCCGGACCGATGACGTCGGGGACTCCGGTGGCGTGCTCGTCACGATGTGCCGGGACCAGAGCAAGTTCTTCGGCAAGAACGTCAAGACCAACAAGGTCAAGTACACCGAGGGCAGCCTCAACGACTACCAGGAGTTCCGTCTCCTGATGAAGCCTCCGCAGGCCTCTCAGAAGATGTGGAAGGTCCTGCAGATCGAAGTACAGGGGCGAGTGAAGGAGTGCCGACGATGACCGCCAGGCCCCTCGTTCTGCGCTGCGCCTCCGCTCTGGCCGCAGCGGCCGTCCTGGGGCCCGCAGGGGTCGCACACGCGGCGGGCCCGGAGGACAACACCACGGTGCCGCCCGCCGACCAGCCGAGTGGCAACACGACCGGCGACGGGACACTGTCGGCTTCGGTCTCTCACATCCAGGTGACGTACGTGAGCGGGGGCGACGGCGGTGGCGAGCAGGGCAACCTCGGCACGGTCGACCCCGACTGGGAACCTCCGGCCTGTTGGTACGAACCCATTTTCACACCCGCCCAGCTCAAGCATTTCGTCGAGACGGACAGCGGGGGCGACGTGGGCATCCACGAGTCCTGGTGGGGCAAGGGGCTGTGGACCGACCACTACCGAGACGGGAAGCCGGCGGACAACTTCGATCTGAACTCGCCCACCAACAGCTCCGCGGAAGGTTACGAGGACTACAACCTCGGCGAGGACGGACACTTCTGGCGTGGCGTCGCACCCGACCCCACGGACCCGGATTCCTGGGACTGCGGCCGGATCATGTTCTGGGTCGAAGCGGGTGAGCTGCCGAACGACCCGAACAGCCCCACACCGCAGACTCTCGCGGAGTACGCCTACGACAAGGTCAGGGTCCCCGAGACCGAGGTCGAGCTGAAGCCCGCCGCCAAGTCCACCGTGAACCTCCCCACCTGGGTCTGGCTCGACAAGGGCACCTTCAAGGAGGTCAAGGTCCGCGCCGAACTCCCGAACACGGGCCTGTGGGCGGAGACGACCGCCAAGCCGGTCGCCCTCCACCTGGAGCCCGGCACGGACGACGCGGAGACCTTCCCCGCCTCCGGCGACTGCGAGATCAACGCCGACGGTTCCATCGGCACGCCGTACACGAAGGGCAGGGCGGACGAGACCCCGCCCTGCGGCATCCGCTACCTCCGCGCCTCGAACGGCGAGCCGTACCAGCTGAAGGCGTCGGTCACCTGGGAGATCTCCTGGGAAGGGTCCGGCGGCACCGCGGGCGACCTCCCGGACGGCACCTTCGAGACCACGCAGGACATGCAGGTCCAGGAGATCCAGTCCATCAACCGCTGAACAGCTCCTCGGCCCGCTCCGCGGTCACCGCACGCTGGGCCCAGACCTCGAGCTGGTCCATGTCCGCGACACGCCCCTCCTCACGTCCCTCCACCCAGCCTTCCTCGCGCACCTTCTCGGCCACCGGGTTGCTGAAGAAGTAGCGGGTCTCCGACATCAGGTCCCTCCAGATCTCCCTCCTCACGGCGATCAACGCGCTATGCCGCGACGAGGTCACACCACACGTACTTGCCCCGGTTCCCGCCCCTGGCCAGCGGGTGCCACCCCCACACGTCGGCGCACGCCCGCACCAGCGCGAGCCCCCGCCCCTCCTCCGCCTCGGCGAGCGACGCCCACTTCCCCGGCGGTTCGGGCGGTTCGGGGTCGGCGTCCCACGCCCCCACCCGCAGCACGCCGGCCGCCCACCGCACCCGCAGCGCGGCGGGTCCCTTCGTGTGGCGTACGGCGTTGGAGACCAGCTCGGTGGCGAGTAGTTCGGCGGTGTCCACGAGGCGGATGAGGCCATGCATGGTGAGGATCAGGCGGAGGGTGCGGCGGGAGACGGTGACCGCGCGGAGGTCGTTCGGGATGTAGAGGGTGTACTCCCAGGGGGCGGCCGGGTCGGTCGGCAGGGCTTCAGGCATGGGTGAACTCCGATCAAGTGAAGGGAAATTTGGCCGGTGGCATCGCCGCCTCGCCACGGCATGGGGAGGCGGTGCACTTCCGGCACCGATGACCGCTCAGCGTGTCCAGCGTGTCACCGACGGTAGAGCAAAAATTTTTCCCACCGCAAGCCGTTGCCTTAATCTGACCCCGTAAGCGGTACAGCCGAGGGGCGAGTTGGGAGGGGGTGGGGTCGCGTGGCGCCCAGAAGTCGACCGACGGCGCGGCAGGTGCGCCTGGGTACGGAGCTACGCAGACTGCGAGAGGCTGCAGGGCTGAAAGCCCGTGAAGTGGCGGGGCTGCTCAGCTCGACTTCGGCCCAGATGAGCCAGGTCGAGGCCGGCTTCGCCGGAGTGAGCGAGGAGCGCGTGCGCAGACTGGCCACTCACTACGCCTGCGCCGACGACACCCTGGTCGACGCCCTGGCAACGATGGCCACCGAGCGCACCCACGGCTGGTGGGAGGAGTTCCGGGGTGTCCTTCCCCCGGTCTTCCTCGACGTCGCCGAAGTGGAACACCACGCGACATTCCTGCACGAGGTCGTGATCACGCACGTGCCCGGCCTGCTGCAGACCCCGGACTACGCTCGCGCGGTCTTCGGCTACATGGTCCCGGAACTGCCCGACAGCGAGCTGACTCCGCGTGTCGAGCACCGACTGAGGCGCCGTGCGGTCATCGAGCGTGTCCCACCGGTCCCGTACGAGACCGTCGTTCACGAAGCCGCGCTGCGCATCCGCGTAGGCGACCGCAAGGTAACTCGTACCCAACTGCAGAGGATTCTGGACGAGACGGACAGGGAGCACGTCACGGTACGAGTCGTCCCGTTCGACACGGATCATTTCGCCGGTGCCAGCGCCGCCATGATGCATGTGGGCGGGCCGCTGCCACGCCTGGACACCGTACTTCGCGACTCCCCCAGCGGCACCGCCTTCCTCGATGCCGAGTCCCAGCTCGATCGCTTCCGGGTCCTGTTCCGTAAAGTGAAGAAGGCTGCACTCGACCCCGCCCGGACGCGGGACTTCATCCATCAGCTGGCGAAGGAACTGTGAGGCTCGCGGCGTGACCGGACCCACCGACTGGCGAAAGTCCTCCTACTCCGAGGGCGGCGACGGCAACACCTGCGTGGAGATAGCCCCCCTCGCCACCCGCGTCGCGATACGCGACTCGAAGGCCCCCTCCCAGGGCACACTGACCGTCCCGCTCGAAGCCTTCACCGCACTCGTCCATAACCTCAAAACGGCATCCCACTGACCCTCCCCACCCGTGCGATAAGTTCATACGCACGTTCCAAGCAGTAGGCATCGCACGTGCACGGGGAGACCACGGTGTCGCACAGGCCGACGGACTGGCACGTACTCGACCTGGAGAAGGACCCGGCCCCGGGCGACCCGCAGCGCATACGCAAACTCGCCGGCACCCTGCACGACTTCGCCGATGACGTGGCGGAGGCCCTCCGAGACCTCAAGGGCATAGCCAAGGAGGACGAGATCCTCTCTTGGGCGGGCAAGACGGCGGACGTGTTCGCCGAGGAGTTCGAGGACGCCCCGAAGAAGCTCCGGAAACTGAAGAAGTCGTACGGCCTGGCAGGCGACGCGCTGGCAAGCTTCTGGCCCGACCTCCAGGACGCCCAGGAAAAGGCCGACAAAGCCCTGCGCGACGGCCGTAAGGCGCGCGACGAACTCACCGCCGCCCAGACGGCGTTGTCGGGAGCGAACGACTGGGTCCGCACCGCTGCCGAGAAGGTGGACTCCTACGCCCCCGCGAAAAACGGCGGCAAGGACGTCCCCAAGCCCGACGAGGCCGACGTACGGCGGGCCACCCGCGACGCCCAGCACGCGAAGGCCCGCCAGGTGGCGGCCGAGCGGAACGTCGAGAACGCGAAGGACGCCCTGGACGCGGCCAAGAAGCTCGCCGCCCAGGCCATGGGGCTGCGCGAGGACGCCGCGCGCCGGACGGTGACCAAGCTTCAGGAGGCGTCGGACGCCGGTATCCCGAACCGGCACTGGTGGGAGGAGATCGGCGACTGGGTCTCCGACCACTGGGACGAGATCGTCACCGTCTGCAAGTGGGTCGTGGCCGTCGTCGGGATCATCGTGATGATCGTGGGCGGCCCGCTGGGGTGGCTGGTGTTCGCGGCGGCCCTGGTCGTGATGGCCGACACGATAAGAAAGGTCATCAAAGGCGAGGCCGGCTGGGGCGACCTCCTATGGGCGGCACTGGACTGCATACCCGCGACCAAGGGCATCACGAGCCTGGCGAAGCTCGGCAAGCTGTGGAAGGCGGGCGGACTGAAGGCGCTCGGCGCCGGGTTCATGGGCGGCATCGGCGGTGGCCTGAAGAACCTCGCCGACGGGCTGCGCGGCATGGGAGCGGGGACCCGGAACATCTTCCGCGGCCTCGACGGATCATGGCTGAACAAGGCGACGTCGAGGGGTTCCGGGGGCGCTCTCCCCTCGATGGACCAGATCAAGCAAGCCCTGATCCAGCTGAATCCGCAGCTCTCGAAGAAGGTTTACACGTCCGATCAGGGCCACTACTACGCGACTCGGGTCTTCCAGGGCGGAAGGACCGATGAGACGGTACTGGCCGGGCACGGCTTCCTGGAAGAGGGCGCGGGCACCATCCGAATACCGGAAGGCACGTCCATGTCGTTCTATGTGGAACACGGAGACCGGCTCGGCGGCCTGGACGGACTCACCGTAGAGGCCGGCGTTTATCCGGGAGAAGCGCTGCAAGTGGCTCGGTCCGGAGACGTCATTCCCAATTACACGCTGGCTGCTCCGGCAGGCAGCGGGGGCGGCTCCTTCAGCGTATTCGAGAACTCGGTCACCGTTGCTGAACGGACCAGGCTGGACGAGCTGCTCCAGCCCGGTATGGGGAACGTACACTGGGCGGCGTGCCGTGAGATCTTCTGAAGGAGCCGGGCGAATGCAGTGGGACCACGAGGAAGGTACCTGGGCGGAAACGGGCGTGCAGTTGGTCGTCCGCAAGGCCGACCTCGACCCTTCCCTTCTCACAGAGGTGATCCGGACGCCCCCGACCTCGTTGTCCGCCCCGGACGCGGACAGTCGGCAGGCCGGTCGGCCCCAGGAAGGCGTCTGGTCGCTGGCCGTGCACAAAAGGTATGCGGGAGGGGTGAACGAGCAATTTTTGGAACTGCTCGCACAAATCGAACCCTACTCCTCCGGCATCAATCGCCTGGCCGCACAAGGGTATGAGATCACGATCAGCGTCACAGGCTTCGTGGGAAACGGCAGCAGCTTTACGCTGACTCCTGATGTGGTCTCCCGAATGGCCGCCCTGAACGTGCCACTCACCATTTCTCCGAGCACAAGTGACCGATAGCGAGAATGATGACGATCTCGGCCCCTTCGTGGGACAGCCCGACAGCGGCTCTGCTCATCTCCGGTAGGGACCTGGCCCCGCAGGACGTCACCCGAACGCTCGGTATCACCCCGTCACTCACCCGTGAGCCGACGGTGGCTTCCCGCTTCCGCCCGGGCGAGGGAGTGTGGGCGGTCCAGGTCACCGCCCGGCCCGGTCAGGGCCTCGACGGGGCGCTGGACGAACTGGTCGGCCTTGTCTCCGGCAGGCTGCGGAGCATCCAGTCGCTCAGGGAGTCCGGGCTGACGGTGCAGATCGACCTGAGCGGTCACGTGGACGGACGCGCCCGCGTCCCCGTCTCACCGCACAGTCTGTCGCGCGTGGCGGCTCTGGGCCTTCCGCTGTCCTTCACCACCAGCGCAGTCCCGTCCGAACGCTCCGAGGAGGCGTGGGACTGGCTGCCCGAGGCAGACGGCTCTCACCGCGCTCCCGCACCTGACCCCGACGAGGAAACGCACCCCCCGGCGGCACCGGCCCCCGTCGGTGTGTCGCTTGCGGTCCCCGACACGTGGTGGGAGTTCGACATCCGTCCGGAAGGCCGGGAGGCGACCATCCGCGGCCTCGTCGACGAGCGCGTCCGCGAGTTGCCCGAGCTGGCCCCGTACCGGACCGAACTGACCGCCATGCTCCGCAAGATGGCGAAGGACGCGTACGACTCCGGTGCCGTCTATCTGGGCTGCATGGCCGAGAACTTCGACGGCGTGCCGCTCTCCGCGACCGTCACCGTGTCCGTCCTCGGCGCCAAGAACGAACAGGGCGTGGTCCTCTCCACCGACCCACGGGCCATCGCCGAGAGTCTGCGTACGATCACCCCTCGCCGTGACGGGGACGCCTGGCGCACGGTCACGACCGTGGACATCCCCGGAGTCGGCACGGCGGCGCGGACGTACGGTGTCGAGGACGTGCCCGTGGCCCAGGGTGACAGTCGTACGCTGCGCATGGTGCTGACCCAGACGTACATTCCCGTCCCGGGAACCGCCGACCAGGTCGTCCTCGTCTCCGGGGCCAGCCCGGTACTGGATCTCGCCGAGGCGTTCCACGACATCTTCGACGCGGTGACCAGCACCTTCCGTTTCGTCTGACAGTTGGGGGCTTCGGGCCATGGGCAAGGGCAAGAGCGACCTCGCGCTGCCGCTCTCCGAGATGGAGGACTACGGGCGCCGGCTGCGGTCGCTGAAGACGCGGCTGAACCACACCAAGAAGCTCTTCGAGTCGTACAAGGACGACATCGGCGACGGCAGCGTCAACGACGCCCTCGGCGACTTCGAGTCCAACTGGGAGGACGGCCGCGAGGACATCACCCAGCAGCTCGACGCCCTCGCCGACATGTCGGACGCCGTGGTCCGGGAGTTCAAGAAACTCGACGACGACCTCGCCAAGAAGGTCAGCGGCTCGGTGAAGACGGAGGACAAGCGGGGCGGCGGTGGCGAGAAGTAGGCGCGTGGGGAGCGGACGGTGGCTTTCTCTGCCCGGGTGCCCTCGGGCGACGTCCGGCTCGACCTCCGCGACGAGGTCTTCCACGGGACGCGTACCGGCGACCGCTTCGTCCCACTGGCCGCTGATCCGGCTTCTCAGCGGCCCAGGCAGGGGGCCTTGCCGCCAGAGATCCGCAAGTACTTCGGCTGAGGGCCTGGACTGGCGGGCGTGAGGAGCCCTCAGTGGTCATGGGTACTGCCCGGGGCGAGCGGACCGAGGGCTCCTTCGCAGACGCGGTGAGGGACCAGACCCTCAGCGGTTCACCGACTGGATCTCCTGCGCCGTCACGTCCTGCGTCGCGCCGAACGTGCCGTCCGGGAGGTCGCCGCCCTCGCCCGTGGTGCTGGTCCACGAGATCTTCCAGGTGACGGTCGCCCGCAAGGCGTACGCGCCGTCGGAGCCGGAGGCACGGAGGTAGGTGACGCCGCAGGGCGGGGTGTCGTTCGCCTTGCCGTCCGCGTACGGCTCCCCGATGCTGCCGTCGGCGTTGATCTCGCAGTCGCCGGAGGCGGGGTAGGTGCGGGCGTCGGCGGTGCCCGGGTCGATGTGCAGGGAGACGGGCTCGGCGGTGGTGGTGGCGGAAAGGCCCGTGCCGGGGAGGCTCGCGGTGACGGAGATCTTCTTGAACCTGGCCTCGTCGAGCCAGATCCAGGTGGGGAGGTTCACCTTCGTGGCTCCGGCCGGCTTCATCTCGATCTCGGTGCCGGGGACGGGGAGTTCGTCGTAGGCGTACTCGGCGAGGATCTGGGGCGAGACCGCGAGCGGCTCGGGCGGTGTGACCCCGTTGTCCACCCAGAACGGCGGCTTGTCACACTCCATGGCCTCCGGATCGTCCTTGCGGTTCGGATTGATCGCAGCCGCCCAGAACATGCCCTCGCCCTGCTTGTCGAGGTTGTAGTTCTTGTACGGCTGCCCCTCCTTGTAACGCTGGTCCAACATGTCGCCCACGAAGTCGCCCACGCTCCCGATGAGCGGCAACCCGCTGATACCCCGCCATGCCTTGACGGTGGCTTGGATCTCCTTGGGCGAAAAGGCGGGTTCGTACCAGCACGCCGGTGGCGTCCAGTTGCTGTCGGCCGACGAGAGGTTGCCCGTCTTGCCGGTGCTGGGGGTCCCGTTGACCGTCGTACGGATCCTCGTCTCCACCGTGATGTTCTTGCCTTGGAGGTTCCCCTTGGAATTGCCCAGGCTGCTCCCGTCTTCCGTCTTGCCTCCGGCCTGAGCAGCCGTCGGGACCAGGACAATCGGGATGACGAGCGCAGCGACTACGGAAACGTGCCGACGCTGACGGTTCACGGCTGGCACTTCTCCGCTCCTCGCTCCGAGACCACGTTGGTGGTCTGCCAGACGCCGTCGGCGTTCTTCTGCACGCGCGCGCTGTACGAGACGTAATCGTCCGCGTCGCCGGGCGTCTTCTTGACCTCCTTGGTCTTGCGGTCCTTGCTGTACGACTTCGTCTCGTCACCGCAGTACGTCACGGTGGCCGCGTTCTCACCGCTCAGGGTGACCTCGCGGTCGTAGTACCGGGTGGACCCGGTCCAGGTCGTGCCAGCTTCGTAGAAGGACTGGACGTAAGACGCGGCCGCGATCAGTGCGTTGTCCTTGCTGTAGAACTTCAGGGCCGGGTGTTCCTCGGCATCCACGGTGATCGCCTCGTCGATCGAGTTGATCATCCGCTCGTTGTCGGCCAGCACCGCGTCCTTGACCGGATCACCCGTCGAGCCGCCCTCGAAGACGTTCTTCACGTCCGACGGCAGCTTGATCTCCGGACGGTCGACGCCGTCCTCGCTCACCGACGGGGACGGCGAAGGGGACGCCGAAGCCCCCGTGTCAGCCCCCGCGATCTTGTCCTTGCCGGAGTCCTCGGAGTCCGAGCCTCCGCAGCCGGAGAGGAGCAGGGTGACCGCTGCCGTCAGGGCGGCGGCGGCGATGGTCGGGTGTGTGCGCATGAGAGTCGTACCTCCGTTGGTGGGGGGATGGAAGCGAGGGGCGGAAGCGGGGCGGCGTGCGGTCAGCCCACCTCGTTCTCCGCCACCGCCTGCCCGTGGACGACCACGTCACCGCTGTAGAACATCCCCGTGAAGACCGGGGAGTAGGTGAGCTGCACCTCGACCTGCACCTGCTCCGCGTCGGCCACCACGCAGTGCGTCCCGGCGATGTCCGCGCCGGTCATGTCCATCTCGGCGGCGAAGGCCTTGACCCTCGCGTCGCAGTTCTCGTAATTGATGGGGGCGGGGCCGCCCACGTCGTCGTAGAGGGCCTCGCGGTCGATGTCCTGGGCGGCGTAGCGGGCGGCCTGCTCGGCGATGTCCGCGGCGCGCTCCCGCTTGGAGATGGACATGCCGCCGTCGATGACGAAGGCCGAGAGGGCGAGGAAGACCAGGGCGAAGATGATGACCGCGCCGGCACCCGAGCCACGGTCGTCCAGGTGGGCGCGCAGGTGCGCGATCCTGCCGCGTACGAGGGATCTCACGCCGTCCTCCGGTACGGGTCCAGCGGGGAGCTGAAGGTCGCCGACAGCCTGGTGGGGATGTCGAGGCCGATCATCGCCAGGCCGCGTACCTCGCAGCTGACCTCCACCGTGAAGAGGGTGTCGGGCTCGAAGCCCGCGCTCTTCTGGACGACCGAGACCGGGCCGGAGCACACACCGCCCAGGTTGGCCTCGGCGGCCCTCTTCGCCTCGGCGATCGCCGTGCCGTGGTCCTTCTGGATCGAGCCCGCGCGTGCCGCGTCCCGGGCCGCGCCGTCGAGGGCGCCGCGGCCGTCGACCAGCTGGCCGAAGGCCACCAGGACCAGGATGAAGAGGATCATCACCGGGGCGAGGATGACCACCTCGATGGTGGACAGACCGTCGTCGTCCGCCGACACCCGACGGCGGCCTTCGAGCGCCGTCGGTGCGAGAGCCCGCAGGGAGACACGCATCTAGTTCCCCCCGTCCTCGACGAAGCGCTCCACCGGCCCCATCGACTCCGCGTGCACCGTCAGGTCCAGTCCCGGGAACACCGTCGGGATGCGTGCCGTGATCTCCACGCCGACCGTGTCCTGTTCCGGCTGGAGCATCTTCACGTCCGGTGCGATGACCAGCTGGGGACCCAGCTGGCTGATGTAGCTGTCCACCACGTCCCGTGCCTCGCCGCGCCAGGCGCCGGGCTGGGCGTCGGCCGTCGCACGGGCCTTGCGCGCGCCCGCCTGGGCCGCCGCCTGTGCCACGTGGTCGGCGAAGAAGTACAGCCCGAACTGCACCGTCGCGAAGATCATGAAGAACAGGACCGGGGTGAGCAGCACGAACTCGATCGCGGTCATGCCGGAATCGCCGCGGGTGACCGCCGCTTCACGCGCGGTCTCCACTCTGCGGCGCACCCGTCTCAGCATGCTGCCCGGCATCCCCGGTTTCCCCGGCATCCCCGTCGTCCCCGTCGTCCCCGTCGTCCCCGTTCGCGCGGTCAGCAGGTGCCGTTCGCGTTGGCGCCCCGGATGCAGTCGCCGACCTTGTTGGCCCCGTCGTCCAGCGCCTGCGTGATGATCGCGGCCACGACCCCGACGATCGCCACGACGACCGCGGAGATGATGACCCACTCGACCGCGGAAGCGCCGCGGTCCAGTTCGCCGGAGCGGGCGCGCTCCACGCGGGCCTTGAAGAAGGTGATCAGGAAGTCCACGGGCACGACGCCCGTGGTGCCGGTGCGGAAGTTCCGTCCGTTCATGGTGGGTTCTGTCCTCTCGTATCAGTTTCTGGAAGCGAAGCCGCTCCGGAGCCTTGGAAGTCTCTGGAGCACGTACAGCTCCTGGAGCCTCTGGAGCTGGTAAGCCGCGTCACACCTGAAACACCCGCATAGCCGCCGGATAGATCAGGAACACCAGGAACCCGGCGCACAGCAGGAGCTGGGCCACGAGCATCGACTGGGACTTCTCGCCCGCGCTGCCCTCGATCTCGGCGAGTTCGCGGTGCCGCATGGTCTCGGCGCGGGAGGCGAGGGACTCACGGACCTTGGCGCCGTCGTCGGCCACCAGGGCGAGGGAGGCGGCGAGGTCCTTGAGCTCCTCGACGCCCAGGTCCTCGCCGAGCTGGCCGAGCGCCTGCCACTGGCTGATGCCCGTGATGCGGGCGTCGGCCAGGGCGTTGCGGATGCGGTGGGTGGCCCAGCCGTCCGACACCTCCGCCGCCGCCATCAGGGCCTCGGGCAGGCCCCGGCCGCCGGCCAGGCTCATGGAGACCAGGTCCAGGTACGCGCCGATCACGCGCCGCAGGTCACGGCGCTTCTCGGCGGCGTCCCGGCGTACCTCCAGGTCGGGGAGGAAGAAGAAGAGCGCGGCGCAGAGCAGGGCCAGCCAGACCGGGATGATCGGACTGTCGCCGAACCCGAGCTGCCACACGATCGCGAAGAGGAAGGGGCCGAAGAACAGGCCGCCCACGGCCAGCAGCGTCTTCGTCGCCAGGAACTTCTCCCAGCTGCGGTCCAGCACCGCCAGGTCGGCGCGCAGCGAGCGCAGCTCCCAGCCCTGCTGCAGGTACAGCTCGGCGACACGGGCACCGACCTGGGCACGCAGTGTGCCCAGGCGGCCGGTGTCCTTCGCCGTGCGCGACGACGACTCGTACGCCGTCCCGCGCGCCCGCATCGCGTCGATACGGGCGACCTGCTGGACCGGGCTCCGCCTGCTCGGCATCAGCGCGCGGACCAGGGCGTAGACGCCCAGGCCGAGGACAGCGCCGACCAGGACCGGCATCGTCAGGTTCATCGTCGTACCCCCTCGTCCCCAGACGCCTGCGACTGCTGGGACGGTTGCGGCAGGCGCTGCGCGGTCTGGGCCACCGGCTGAGCGGCCCCCTGCGCCGGCTGGCCCGGCGTACGGGGGCGCACGAACTGGACGTCCGAGCCGTCTCGGACCAGGAAGCGTTCCGGGGTCTCGATGGTCGACAGCTTGCGCAGCCACCAGAAGCCCAGCGCGAACAGCCCGCAGACACAGGCCAGGACGAGCTGGCCGACGGGTGAGCCGTACGGCTCGACGAAGTCCCGGTTGAAGATGGACAGGCCGAGGACGAACAGCACCGACACCGCTACGACGATCTGCACCGAGCGGCGGGTCGAGGCGCGCTGGGCCATCACCCGCTGACGCATGTCGACCTCCTCGCGCGCCGACTTGGCGAGCGCGCCGAGGACCTGGCGCAGACCCGGGCCGCGCAGCCGCGCGTTGAGGATCAGCGCGGCGACGATGATGTCGGCGGACGCGTCGTCGATCTCGTCGGCGAGGTGCTGGAGCGCGTCGGGCAGCGGAGTGCGCGAGCGCAGCCGGTCGACCAGGGCGTCCAGGTGGGGGCGGAGTACGGGCGCGGCGGCTCGGGCGGAGGCCGGGATGGCCTGCTCCAGTCCGACCGCGCCGGCGATGGTGTCGCGCAGGGATTCCGTCCAGGAGGCCAGGGCCTCCACCCGCTTCATGGCGGCGCGTTCCTCGGCGGCGCCGCCGAAGAGGCGGTCCCAGAAGAAGACGAGGACGCCGGCGGCGATGCCCAGTACGGCCCAGCGGGTGACGAGCAGGACGGCGAGGCCGACGATGGCCGCGAGGGAGCCGCGCTGACCCGCCCAGCGGATCAGTTCGCCGGCCCGCTCGGCCGCCTGGCGCTTCTCGTGCTCGGGCTTGGCGGGCAGACCGCGTACGGCGACCATGAGCAGCGCGATGCCGCCGCCGACGGCGACGCCGCAGCCGAGCGCGTACAGGACGGTGGTGGAGAACAGGCCGCCCATGGAACCGAGGGAGTCGAGCGCGGCGAGAGCGGTGCCGGTGTCGTGCGTGGTCGTGTGTGCCATGTGCGTCATGTGCGTCATGTGCGTCATGTGCGTCATGTGCGTCACCCCCACGTTCCGTTGGGCCGGTAGCCGTAGGCGATGAGTTCCTCCAGGCAGGCGATGGGGGCGTGCGGGACGACCCGGCCGTCGGGGGCCTCGGCGAAGACCTCGCTGGAGAGCACGCGTCCGTCGACGCCGTTCACCTCGCGGACGGAGGTGACCATGCGCTGGAGGCGTCCGCCGCTGTGGAAGTTGTTGCGCCGCTGGATGAAGACGACGAAGTTGACGGCGCCGGCCACCAGCATCTGGCTGGCCTCGATCGGCAGCCGTTCGGCGGCCTGGAGGGCGTACGTCGAGATGCGGTTGAAGACCTCGTGCGAGCTGTTGGCGTGGATCGTGGAGAGCGAGCCGTCGTTGCCCTGGGACATGGCGTTGAGCATGGTCACGATCTCGTCGCCGAGGACCTCACCGACGATGACGCGGGAGGGGTTCATACGGAGGGACCGGCGGACCAGTTCCGCCATGCTGATGGTGCCCTGGCCCTCGGAGTTGGGCAGCCGTTCCTCGAAGGCGACGACGTTGGGGTGCAGGTCGGGGAAGGTGTCCAGGCCCAGCTCCAGGGCGCGCTCGACGGTGATCAGGCGCTCGTTGGGCGGGATCTCGTTGGCGAGGGCGCGCAGCAGCGTCGTCTTTCCGGCGTTGGTCGCGCCCGCGATCATGATGTTCTTGCGGGCCCGGACCGCACAGGCCAGGAAGTGGCCCAGCTCGGGGGTGAGCGTGCCGTTGCCGACCAGGTCGGAGATGAAGACCTTGCCCATGCGCGCGCGGCGGATGGAGAGCGCGGGGCGGCGGGCGACGTCCATGACCGCCGACAGACGCGAACCGTCCGGCAGGCGCAGGTCCAGCTGCGGGTTGGCGGAGTCGAACGGGCGGGAGGAGAGGCCTGAGTAGGCGCCGAGGATCTGGATCAGCTCGATCAGCTCCTCGTCGGTCTCGGCGACCGGCTCGCCGCGCTCCTCCCGTCCGTCGGAGTAGCCGACGAAGACCTGGTCGCAGCCGTTGATGTCGATGTTCTCGACCTCGGGGTCGTCCAGCAGCGGCTGGAGCCGCCCGACGCCGAACAGCGCGGCGTGCACGGCGGCGGCGTACGCCTCCTCCGTCTCCGCGTCCAGCGGCGTACGCCCGGCGTTGATCTCGGCGCGGGCGTACTCCTCCAGGATCTGCGCGATGACGGCGCGCGCGTACTGCCGCTCGTCCTCGGTGGACATCGGCGTGACGCCGCTGACCTGGTCCTGGCGACGCTGCTCGGCGATGCGGTCGCCGGCGTCCTGCCGGAACCGCTTGACCAACGAGTGGTCGACAGCGGTCATCGGCCGGCCCCCGCGTGGCCGGCCATGCCGGTGCCTGCGGGACCGGTGGGACCGGTGGGCATGGACCAGGCGGCACCGAACTGCTGGTACAGGTCCGAGGTGACCTTGCGGGCCGAGCGGATGAGCAGCGACTTCTCCAGCCGGCCGCGCCTGCGCCCGGCCAGCTGGTCGGCGCCGGCCGGGTCGTCCGCGATGGTGCCGACCACGCGGGCGCCGGTCTGGGCGGCCACCAGCATGTCGTTGACCTGGCCCGACAGCTTGGCGGCGTTGTTGGTGTCGGCGACCAGGACGACGCCGATCAGCGGCATGCCGAGGCTCGCGGCGCCGCGCGGGCCGCCGTGCAGCTTGTTGTTGAGGGCCGCGGCGCGGTCGCGGACGCGGGCGATGGCCTCCGGCTCGGTACGGGAGAGCAGGAGGACGAGCGAGGCGTGCGGGAACAGCTCGGTCGCCGGGGAGTCACCGCTGACGCGGCCGCAGTCGGCGATGACGTCGGCGGGCGCGTCCGGGGAGTCGGCGAGGGAGGCGAAGGCCCGGCCCAGGGTGGGCCACAGGCCGGCGAGACCGGCGGCCTGCTCGGAGATGCCGAGGCCGACGAGGACCTCGAGACCGCCGCTGAGCGGCTGCACGTGGTCCCAGAGCTGGTCGGGCACGAGGCCGCGGCGCGCGGTCGCGGCGATCGACAGCATGCCGGTGTTGGGGTTGAGCGGTCCGCCGTGCGCGGCGGCGGACCGGTACACCAGGTCGCCGCCCGCCGGGTCGGTCTCGGCGAGCAGGACGCGGCGCGGCCAGACCGCCGCGAGGGCGACGGCCGCGGTGGTGACGCCGGGGGAACCCTTGTCGGCGGCGAGGGCGATGAGGGCCATGGGTGGTTTGGTCGCCTTCTACTTGCCGGGGACGCGCACGAGGGCCACCTCGCCGGCGGAGGACGCCGAGGCGAGGGCGGCCGCGTCGGCTTCGTCGACGAGAAGGGTGATGGACTTGCTGCCCGTACTCACGGTGGCGTCGCTGTCTCCCGTGACCTTCTCCACCGAGGCGTTCGCGATCAGGGCGTTCCCGGAGGACGACGAGGAGGAGCCCTGCTCGGAGTCGGAGCTGCTGGTGCCGCGGGAGCCGACCCGGAACGCGGCGACCGTGTCGCCGCCCTTGATGTCCGCGTAGTACTGGCCCTCCTTGAGGGCCACGCCGACGGACGCCTTGCCGGCGGGCATCTTGGGCTCCTTGGCGAACATCTCACCGACCGGGAGGGTGCCCCCGGGAATCATGGTCACCGTCTGGTAGGTCTGGATGGTTTTGAGCTGTGATTCCTTGATGTAGTTGATGCCCGGGTCGTCCGCGACCATCACGATCGTGGAGTTCTGGTCGGTGATCTTGCCGCCCGGCGGAATGTCCTTCGTCACCTTGACGACCTCGACCCGTTCCCCGACCCGCAGCACCAGCATCGTGGCACCCAGCGCGCCCAGCAGGATCAGCAGCACCGCCAGCGCGGCCAGCGCCGGTTTGCGCTCGCGAGGAGGACTGGGAAGCCGGTCACCGACCGACGGCTGAGCCGGAGCCGCGGAACGCCCCGCGCCCGCCCCCGTACGCTCCTGGATCTTCACGCAACCGCTCCCCGTACACCCAAGAAATCGTCTGCCGCGCACTCGCTTGAGCAGCAGTCACCGCTCAAGTACGCGCAATCATCTGTAAATTCGGACACTTAACGCGTGTCCGCCCGACCGATGGCGTCCCGGGACAACCCCTGACGCACCCGCCCGACCTGGGCGAATAGCCAGCAGCGAGGCGGGTGTCAAGCCATCGCACCGTATCAGCCGCACATAAGCCCCTCAAGGCACGCCGGCCCTCTCGGACCTCAGGCCTCACACCGTTACCGGTCCGCAACTTCCGGCGCATACAACCCTTTTGAGAACCGCCCGGAAGCCACCCGGCCCAACTGTGCGCGTGCGAATCGGAACGCGCTGCAGCCGGACACCGTCCGCGTGCTGTTCGTCACGGTGCGGCCATGATGCCTGCACGAATCACTCACGAAGGTACGGACGGCCCGTGCCATGATCTTCGCTCGGACTGATGAAGGGCCGGCACGGCACACAGGGGGAAAGACAATGGGCCTGCTACCGGTGAACGGGGCAGCGCTGGCCGCCGACGCCAGAGCCCTGGCGGCGGTCCGGGCCATCAGCACGCGTCACGGCTTCGACTACACCGACGACGACGCGGTGACCGTGCTCCTCGCCGAGCGGCGGCGGGCACTGACGGCGGAGCAGCGACGGCCTGCGGCAACCCTGGGGGTGCTGGCGCTGACGGCCGGCCTGCTCCTGCCGTGCGCCGTTCCGATGGTCCCGGCACTGGCCGATCACCTCTTCTCCGCGCTCGGCGCCGCCGGGTGTCTGTTCGTCGTCGGCGTGGCCATGATCGTGCACGTGCGCCTCCGCTGGAAGCGTGCGCTGACGGACGGACCGCTCGCCGGCTACCGCGAGGTCCTCGGCGTGGCCCGCGCACACGGCATTCCGCTGACGCACGTACCGGCGTGGCTGGAGGGCCGGTCGTCGACCGGGGGTGGCAATGGCGCGGCGCCGATCCCGGCGTACGCGACGGTCGAGCCGCTGCCGGACGAGGCGCCGCCGGGTGCGGCACCGTTCCCCGCGGCGGACGTCCCCGTCACCGCACCGGTCGCCGTGCCGCCGAAGCCCGAAGCCGTCAGCTCCTACGAGACGATGGCCGACGTCGGCGGCTGGCACGACGAGACGGGCTGCCTGCTCTTCCTGGCCAGCGCCTGCGGCGCGATGTGGGCCGCCACCTCGGACGAACCCGGCGCCTACGCCGCCCTGCTCCTGGTCCCCCTCGCCGTGTACGTCTGGCTCATCGGCCGTCGGCAGGGCAGGGAGAAGGAGCGGTTGCGGGAGGCGGCGCTGGCCTACGTCCAGGAGGTCGCGGCGGCGCAGGCAGCTGGTGCCAAGGTGCCTGAACTCTCCGCAAAGCTGCGGGAACTGGCGGAATCCCCGCACGACTGACCAAACGTTCCACACACCTCATCCCCCGCCCCCACGTCACCCCCACCGCCAAGGAGCCCCAATGAAGCGCGCCGCCCCGGCAGCCCTCGCCGCCCTGTCCGTCCTCTCCCTCGCGGCGCTCACCGCCTGCGGCGGGGACTCCGGCCCGGACGCGGACTCGGCGGAGAAGCCGGCAGCGACCGCATCGCAGGAGAAGCGGCAGGCACCGGAAGAGCGGCTGAAGCAGCTGGTGATCGCCGAGGCGGACGTCCCCGGCATGAAGGTGGATGACGCGGACGTCGCGAGCTCCGACAACAGCGAGTTCGCCTTCGCCAAGTCGCCGCAGGAGGTGACGGTCGAGAAACCCGTCTGCGCTCCGCTCGCCCACGCGATGAACCAGCTCCCCCTCGGCGAGCCCCAGGCCGACGTCACGCGTTCCGTCAGCTCGTCCCTCAACGAGCCCTTCACGTACGTGATGCTCGCGACGTACGAGTCCGGCAAGGCCGCCCCCGCCCTGGCCGGCCTGTCCGAGGCCGTGGACGCCTGCACCGGCGGTTTCACGGCCAAGGCGAACGGCAACACCAGCGCGTACGACTCCGTGTCCGCCGAGCAGCCCGTGGCGAAGGCCGGTGACGAGTCGCTCGCCTTCCGGGCGACGCTGACGTTCCGGGACGCCACCCACACCGTGCACACCCAGGCCGTACGCAGCGGTGACGTGGTCGCCGTGTACTTCTCCGTCGACGGCATGGCCATGGTCAACGCGAGGCCGAGCGACGCGAAGCTGTCCGCGGCGGTCGTGAAGGCGCAGAACGCCAAGCTGGGCTGAGGGAGGGCGGTTTCGCAGCGGTGAAGAAGCCGTCAGTAGAGTCTCGCAGGCGAGAAGTCCGCTCTGGCGAACGCGATGACCCCACGACTACCTTCAGACCACTTGACCCAATCTTTGTCTCACGGGAGTCCACTGTGAAGCGCCGTTCTCCGCCTGTCGCCACCGCGGTCGCTGCAACAGCAGTGCTGCTCCTGACCGCCTGCGGCGGCGAGGGCGACGAGTCCAAGGACGAGAAGATCGCCGGCGCGGACACAGGGAGCTCGCCTTCTGCCTCGGCGCCGAGCGCAGCCGCGTCCGACTCAGCGAACCGTCCTGACATCGTTCTCCCGGACGGCGTCAAGGACGTCTTCGAGAAGTGGGAGACAGGTGACGCGACCAAGGACGCCGTTCTCTCCGACGCGGCGCGAGCGCAGACGGCGATGAACGACGCGATCACGCAGGGCAAGACAGACACCCCCGGCCTGACCTTCTACTACGAAGGCGAGGCTCTCACCACGTCCGTGAAGTGGGTGCAGAAGTGGCTGGACGCCGGGATCACCTACACCGGCACGACCCGGTACTTCAATCCCAAGGTCGAACTCTTCGACGACAAGTCGGCAGGCGTCTCATTCTGCGCCGATGAGACGAAGGCCTACAACAAGGACCGTGAGACGGGAAAGGTCGACAAGGCTCCGGCCACAGACGATTCCTACGTCCTCTACAACACCCGACTGGAAAAGAACGACAAGGGTGTGTGGCAGACGACCGACGGTACGTCCGCCCGGGGCAGTGAGACGTGCGTTCAGTGAGGAAGGCCGGACTCGTGACGACGGCGGGGTTGCTCGCCTCCGCGTGCGTGCTCGCCACGGCCGGCAGTGCGGTCGCCAAGGATCCCGGCGGGTCCCAGTTCGATGTCGAAGGCAACAACGACAAGGACGGCGGCCAGACGCTCGAGTCGCGCATCGTCTTCACCGGAACCACTGGAGGGGACGGCCAAGAACCCCAGTCGATCAATCGCCGAGCAGCATACGGAGCATCCGCACATGTCGTTCCTGAAGTTCTTTTCCGACGATGTCAAGGAGATGGCCCGCACCTTGGAGAACAGTGGCAGCCGCATGAAGGAGGCGTCGAAGCAGATGTCGCAGGCTGACTCCAGTCAGGTCGGCCACTCCGGGTTGCAGTCCGCGTGCGACGACTTCGCCGACTCCTGGGACTACGGCTTCGGACAGCTGTCCAAGTTGACGAAAGGCGTATCCAAGTTCGCCAACAAAGCGTCCGACGAGTTTCTCAAAATGGACCAGGCGCTTTACGACGAACTAAAGAAGTCCGGCTCGACGGGCAAGGCGTCCTGATCTTCACACTTCGACTCGCGGAGGCCATTCCACGCCCGCTGCGGACAGACACGCGAGGTGCTTCTTCCGCCTGCGGCGGGTCACACCGAGACCGACAAGGTAGAGCACGAAGAATGCGCCCCACACAGCCGCTGCGATGAGAACGTTCCTCACCGTGTATCCGGGGAAAATGAGGAAGATCGCCAAAACAATCGGCAGAATCAGGATGTTGCTCAGCACGCGCGGGTTGTACCGGCCGCCGGCATCTACGACCATCTGCGAATACAGCAGATCGACTTCGCGCCGCGCCTCCGGTACCGGAGTCAGACCGAGACCCGGCCGCATACCCGGCAGCGCGTTCCGGGCGGGAGCCGAAGGGGTGGACCCCATAAGGGCAGCAGCGCGCTCGCGGGCGTCTGCTGTGCGCCGGAACAGGAAGTACGGGTTGTTCAGCGCCGCATTACCCGGAGCATGCCCCAGGTAGCGGTAACCGAAGCTCTCCGCCACGTATGCGAAGGCCGCGAATTTCTTCATGCCGGGGAAGCGGGGTCTGACCGCGAACTCATGCGCCTCTTCCGAGACCGCCTTCATCAGTTCGCGCACAAGATGCCGTTCGTCCATGGCCGCCTCCTCCTTCGGCTCGTACAGGGCCGGGGCCCTATCGTGACATACAGCCTCCGCTGGTAACTTACCGGTTCAGCGAGTACAGAATCACGGGGAGAAGTCCGATGAGTTCCGATAAGTACCCGAATCTGGGGTTCGATCCAGCGCCGGGCGATATCGAAGCCGTACGGGACCTGGTGAAGGCGGTGAGCCGTGTCACCAGTGGCAGCGACACGGCTCAGACGGAACTGAGCAAGATGGGAACGGCGGACGGAATTTGGGCCGGCAAGGCCGCGACGGCCTTCCAGGACACCTACTCGGCTGTCCCTCCGTACCTGAAGAAGGCTCTGGGGTCGCTCAACACCGCCCACCGGGCCCTCGGCAGTTGGGAAACGCAGCTGGACGGGTTCCAGGCACGGGCAAGGAAACTGGAAGAAGAGGCGGCGGAAGCAGCTCGCAAGATCAGCTCCGCCCAGGCCGCGATGGATTCCCTTCCTTCGTCCACCTTGGGTATGTCGGAGAAGGACGAGAAGAAGCACGAGAAGGAATCCAAGGAGAAGAAGGACTCCCTCGTTTCCGCCAACAGCGAGCTGTCCGCGATCCGCAGCCGGGCGCACACGCTCCAGACCGAGCATGGGCAGGCCGCCTCGGACGTCACCCGTCTCGTCAAGGGTGCCGCTGATGACGCACCGCCCGAGCCCGGCTGGTTCGAGGAAGCGCTGGACGCGGTCGGTGATCTTCTCGCGGACGCGTGGGACACCATCACCGATCCGAACTTCTGGAAGCTGATCGGCGACATCCTGGCCGACATCGCCCTGGTGGTCGGCGTCCTCGCGATCTTCTTCTCCGGCCTCGGTGTGGCCGCCTTCGTCATCGCGGGACTCGCACTCGCCTTCCACTTGGCGGCCAAGGCCGGTGGTGCCGATGTGACGTGGGAAACCATCGCCTGGGACGCCGTCGGCGTCTTCGCCGGGGGTCTCAGTCTGGCGGGATCGGCGCTTGCCCAGTCCGGTCGCGCTCTCGTCACCGCGGGCCGAGAGCTGCGGCTGTCCTCCGGTTTCATGAAGGCCCTCGGTAACGTTCGGTTCGGCAACATACTCAACGGGCTTCGCGGAATCCCCAGCGGTGTCGCCAATTCCGCGCGCGGTCTGAGCATGGCCGGTAAGGGGTGGACGTTCGTCGCCGCCGGCACCGCCGTCGACAAGGCGGCTACATGGGCGGGAGCCGCTCTGGCGGTCGGTTCCAACATGCACAGCGGGACGTGGGACCAGGGCCGGTGGACGGACGGCGAGTTCAAGATCGGGGACATTCCCGTGGTCGGACCCTTCATGGACTACTTCGGGCCGGTCGACGAGGACAAGGCCGTGGCGCCCGGTCCGTCACCCTCCACATTCGACGCTCCGACCGCTCTCAGCTCCTCGGGCAGTACCTTCACCAAGCAACTCGATCCCTCGCAGATGGGCACGGCGGCATGAGTGCCGTGGCTCACGGCCGGTTCGAAGACGTGGAGCGCAGCACGGCAGCGCCTTTCCACTACGCCTTCCACCACGACGTTCCGGACGAGTTCGTTCGCCTCCCGGAGCCGACGGCCTCGGAGGGCTGGCGCCAAGCCATGGCCGAATTGCTGCCCGGGGCGGAGCCGGAAGCGCAGGACGCGGCCAGTGAGGGCCTCCGCCGTCAGTTGCCGCTGCTGACTGCCAGGGAAAACGTGCTCCTCACCGCCATGTGTATCGGCACCGAGGAGGTGGACGGTGGTGAGCGCCTGTCCATGGGCTTGCTCGCGGTCACCGTGCGGCCGAGCGGTCACAGCCCGGCCCAACGCCTCTTCACCGCCGAGGGCATCTACCAGGCGACCGTGAGGAAGTTCTTCTCGGACGTCGCCGAGGATCGAGTGGAAGAGATCAGCTTCCCGCTCGGAGAGGGGCTGCAGGGTCCGCAGGACATGGCGCTGGCCACCAAGCTGCCATGCGGTCCGGGCGTGATGTCGACTTCGCTGCGCACCCTCCGCCTGCCCGCTCTCGAAGCCGGAATCGCCGTGCCGCCTCTCCCCGTGGCCTCTTTGCAGTTGATCGTGCCCGCACCCCACAGCTACTGCGTGTACGTCACGATCTCCACGCCCTCGGTCTTCCTCCTCGATTCCTACAGCGCTCGCCTGGCACACATCGGACGGTCTCTCAGGTTCGGCGAACCATCTGCGGACGTCGAGCCGACGAACCACTGAGCCTACTTGTCACTGGCGTACACCCGCCATGCGATGTCCAGAGAGTCGTCCCAGGAGGCCCGATGTTCCTGCAGCGTCAACTGGAAGCACTGCTACGGGACAGTGCGCAAGGTGCCGAACGGCATGCTGCTCGCAATCTGCAGCGGTCATGGCGCAAGTTCGCGGCCTTCGCCTATGTCGCCGAGCAGTACGGATACCGGTACGAAGGGCTCTCCTCGACCTCCCCCGAGGGGAGCCCGAACCCGTACTTCTCGTTTCGACGTTTGCCAGACACGCTGGAGCGAGCCGCATGGGTCGCTCAGCACTGCCCCACCGCGCCACAAGGGGGCCAGTTGCCCGGCATGCGGCCCGGCGGCAATCGCCTGCGTCCGCTGGCCGAGGCAAGGCGTGACGTCGAGCTCCTGCACGCCCGCATCATGGTCGACTACAGCCGGACCCACAGACAGCGAGGGCTGACCGCTCTCTTGGTCATTCCCCTGGTCATGCTCATTCCGCTCTCCCAGACAGGCCTCACACCCCGGGCACTCCTCGTCTGCGCGGTGATCTGGTTGCTCTTCGCCGCGCTGTTCGCGACCGGCCTGTACATCGCCCGGCGCAGGTACTCGAAGTACGGGCGCATCCTCCAGGAGGCCGGCGTCGACTGGCCACCGAACGTCGGTGCGCTTCACGTCGATACAGATGCCGACAACGCCCTCTGAAGGCCATCTCTGGCCTCAGAGGGACAAGGAAACGGCACCCTCCGCGTATCTGCACTCCCGGCATCCGGCTTCACGCACGACCAAGTTCCGCCCCTCGGTGTACAGCCGAGTCCGGCATAGGACGTCATGCCCATGCGGCGGCATGTCTCCTGGGCGTATCGCCGACTCGTCAGGCTGTTTCAGCACACCACCTCGCCCTGGTTGCTCGGACAACAGTCACCCTCTCGCCGGAAGCGGGGTGGTCCGCATGGCCCGGACCGCTTCGTCAGCCAATTCGGTGATTAGCCTGGTAAGGGAGCCTTCTCCCAGGTAACCGTGACGACGACGAGACTCTCCATACTGGTTGGGAAGACGGCGTACTTGATGAACTCGGTCGGCTTATGGCGGAAGCCGATCATCCGCTTGACTTTGAGCATCGCCTGGACGCGCGCGGCGGGGCCCGCGGCCAACTCGATGTGCCTAATGGCGGTACTCCCGCGATATCCGTGTTTGTCCGCAGAAGCAGCGGGATGACTTCTGACGGGCCGGGGCGGGGTACCCCCCCCCGTCGCCGTACGAGTCGACCAGAAGGAAGCCAGGGCCTCCCCGCCTCGGAGCATCAGTCTTGCCCGGCAGGCTACTGATCAGGAAGGAGACCGGCGCGATGTGACGCGAGAACCACCGCATGCTCCCAAGGGCAAGAACCAGCACCGGCACGCCCACAACCAGATACAGGACCAGCTCGGTCATGTCCCGCTTCCGGGTCCGGACGTCCTCGTCGGCCCTTTCCCCGTCCGGCACCTGCTCACTCCCCGCCATACTCACGATCCCACCTGCTCTGCCGCACCCCGCCCCAGGTGCCCATCACGACGGCCATCACGAAGAGGGTCCCGAAGAACCCTCCGTACGAGCTGCCGCCCGGGTCGTCCGTCGGACTGGCGACGCCTTCAGGGTCTTACCGCACACTCAGCCGGTCGCCCTTCGACACCCAGGCATGGCAGCCGTCACCCTCGGAGAGCGAGTGCGCGAGCTGACGCCGGTCGACCATACGCAGATCACGGTGGTTGGTGCCGCTGTCGTCCATGCGCACGCCCACGACGTCTCTCCACGCGCCCGGTCCGCCAACGCTGACTCGTCGCCGGCGGCGTTGCTGAACACCCCCATGACAACCCCGGCCATCAACGGCACGGCCCGCTGCCACGCCATCTTCCGTTTCTTGCGTGGCACCCGTCGCAGGAACAGCACTGGCGCCAGCGACGAGGCCAGCGGGAGCACGAGGACCGCCAGGAGCAGCGCCCGACCGATCCGCCAGCTCAGTCCTGGCTATGTCCGCTGCCACGTGCCCCTCGCCCCTCAGTCACACCGCACGTCCGAGGGCCACACTGACCAGCGCGGCGCCGTCGCCACCTCTCGCGACAGCCCGGGCGACGGTCCAAATCAGACGCGACCCGCGTCGGGCGTCGGGGAAGTCCCCGTATCGATCTCGCACCGCTCACCGGAGGCCGGCGTAAAACTGACCGACTCGCCGTACGGCACCTCGATAGCCCGCCCTCAGACCCGCCACCGCCTGGTCGAGGAGCCGCCCTTGCGATTCGCCCCCGCACCGCCACCCCACTTCACCGAAACCCTCGACGGCAACGTCTCCCGCCCCGTACGCCCCTACGTCCTGGCATCGCCCAACCGACGGCACCCAGCCACTTTCGGCGTCGGCGTCACCGTGGGTCACAACCCCGACAACGCATACGTACCGGCGGCCACCCGATGACCCGCCCCGCCCGGCGCATGTGCGCCCGCTGCCAAGGCACCAAGGACGACCCGGTCCTGGTCCACGAGGTCCACGCCGCCACAGGTCCCGGCTTCAACGTCTACGCATGCGCGGGGGGGGCGCCCCGCACTACCCGCCGATGTCGGACTCACTCGAGGTCCTCGACGCCGCCACCCGCCGCCGCTCCCACCTGACGAGTCCGCGTCTGCGACGCCGGCACGGACGGGACCTCGACCGACTCCACTCCCAAGACCGAAGTCCACACCGGCGACCCCACCGGGCCAACCCCCTGCGCACGGGCGCACCCGCCCTGTGAGTACACAAGGTGCCGACTGACCGCGTAGCAAGTGGAGCACTCACAGGATCCGCCACGGCTCCGGTGGCAGCACGTTGCTGCAACCGGAGCCGTGCCCATCTGGGCACGATCAGAACACAATGCCACGCCACATCGACTCAGAGATCCGAAATGCCCGGTTTCCGGGACTAGTTCGCTCTGGCGACACCAGCAACCTCATCGATACCGTCAGTGTTATTGACTGCACCTCTGTCTCACGGGGAGTCCACTGTGAAGCGCCGCTCTTTGCCCGTTGCTTCCGCGCTGGCCGCGGCAGCGGCACTGCTGCTGACGGCCTGCGCCAGTTCAGACGGCAACGCGAAGTCCGACGAGGAGATCGCCGGCGCCGACACCGGTGACACCAAGCAGTCGGCCTCGCCGACCGCGCAAGCCACCGATACCTCACAGCGCCCGAAGGTTGCGTTGCCGGACGACGTCGCGAACGTCTTCGAGGACTTCAAGAGCGGAGACGCCACCGAAGACGCCATCCTCACCGACACTTCACGCCGCATCGACGCGTTGACCTACGCCATCACGCAGGCAAACCCGGACGAGTCGGCGCTGGGCTTCTACTACAAGGGGGACGCGCTGCTGGGCGCCGCTGATTGGGTCCAGGAGTTCGTGAAGGCAGAAAAGTCGATGACGGGCGAGACTCGCTACTTCCAGCCGAACGTCGACGTGTACGCCAAGGGAAAGGCAACGCTGACCTATTGCGCCTTTGAAGGCAAGGCGTTCGTCAAGGACCGTAAGACCGGCAAGGCAGAGAAGACCCCGGTCACCGACGATTCGTACCTTCTCTACTCCACGCGCCTGGAGAAGAGCGACAAGGGCGTGTGGCAAACAGCCGTGCTGAACTCCGAGAGGGGTAACGAGCAGTGCACTCCGTAATGCCCACCCGCCGATGGCTTGCCGCTTCTTTCGGCGCTCTCGCCTGTCTCACCCTGCTCGCCTCGCCCGCGTACGCCGACGTGAATCTCGGCAACGGAAACGAAGGAGCGCAGGTTGAGCAGGAAGGGTCGAGCAGTGGAAAGACGCTCGAGTCCCGGATCTCGTTCAGTGGGTCTGTCAACGGCAGCACCGGCGGCGTCTCAGGGAGCCTCGCACCCGTCGGGGATTGGACTCCGCCAGCCTGTTGGTACGAGCCGAGATCGGCCGGTGAGTTCGCGAAATACATAGAGAACATGTATGAAACCACTGTCAACACTCCTGGCCAGCACAGCTACGCCAAGACCAGCGCCGGCGAGACTCGGGACAAATACAAGGACGGAGAGTACGAAAACTACAACCTCGATAAGAAGGACGAGGGCAACTGGTGGGTCGCTGTCCGGGACGAGGACCGCTGGATGGAGCCAGAGGCCCAGGTTTGTGACGAAGAGCCCTTCTGGGTGGAGAACGGGGCTGCTCCACCGGTTGAGAACGCGGTCACGCCAGAGGTGCTTGCCGAGCTCGCCTACAACCGCATACAACTGCCGACCACCGAGGTGACACTGGCTCCCGCCGGTACCACCAAGGTCAATCTTCCGACCTGGGCATGGCTGGACAAGGCGAAGTTCGAGGAGGTGTCGGTCACCGCGTCACTCAACGCCGGCGCGGTGAACATCCAGGCCACCACTACCGCGACTCCCGTGTCGCTGACGCTGAAACCAGGCACCGACGACGCCGAGACTTACCCCGCGTCCGGTGAATGCACGATCGACGATGCCGGATCGATCGGTGAGCCCTACGCGAAGGGCAAAGCGGACGAGACACCGCCGTGCGGCATCACATACCTCCGCTCCTCTGGCGACGGCACGTTCGACCTCCAGGCCTCCATCACCTGGGAGATCGCCTGGACCGGCACCGGCGGCGCGGGCGGCGACCTGCCGGACGGCACTTTCGGGAACGCACAGGCCATCACGGTTCAGGAAATCCAAGCGGTCAATCGCTGATAAGATTCTGAACCGAGGAGAACAATAAATACCACGGGTCACCTCTTCGACGAGGGCTGAAAGCTGCGGCCGCGGCAGCTCTTGCGGCACTGACACGCACGCGGCGAAAGTCCACAAACACCTGTGCCACCCGCTCCTATCGGGGCGGGAATACAGTGCACTTGGTGAAATCGGTCAGCTTGCGGCCGAAGTCGAGCATCCACTTAATCCTGGCCATTGTGTGGATATGTGCGGCGAGGCCTGCGACCAACTCTAGATTGGTGATCCGGAGGTTAACCGTGATCTCTGCGTTTCTCCACTACAGAAGCGGGAGATGACCTCTGCCGGACAGCAGGCAGAATGCGAATTGGTCACCTACTCGGGTACCGGTTGGGGGGAAGTGCCAAAGTTGACTACCGCCCGGCAGTAGCGCGACGACTCTTCCCTTTGCCCTTCTTACGAAGCTTACGCAGACGCTCCCGCTCCCGCTCCCGCTGCTCTTCAATGGCGGTGCGGCGCCAGCGATAGTAGAGCCAACCCGCTCCACTCGCCACGACCACATAAGCGAGCATCGCTGAACCTGCACCGGGAACATACTCACAACCCGGCTCGTACGAACGGCAGTTCCTCCCGGGTAGGCCGCTGATCAGGAAGGTGATCGGTGTCAACACAGCCACGCCACAGGCAACTCGGATTACGGCGCGCGACGCTCGCCGCAGCCCACTCGTGTCAATCGCGCCGAAGCGGTCGAACCAGCGCGACAGAACACCGGCCCATCCGACAAGACTGACCAGTCCCAGCACGGCTCCGACCGCCCAGGAGCCGCCGGGCATGTCATATACAACCGACGCAACGTGACGCGAGAACCACCGCGTGCCCCCAACGGCGACAAACAGCACCGGTCCGCCTATCACCAAGTACAGAAGCAGTCCGGCCTTGTCCCACTTTCGGAGTGCAACGTCCTCGCGCGACTTATTCCCAACCGACACCGGCACTCCTCCCACCGTACGCATGCCCCCTAATGGCGCGCTAGGCCCCAGTTGCACTCATTACTCGTCCACGTACTACCGACATGACCACCACTCCAGCCGGTGGTCACTACCCGGCTCACTCAGCGCAGATCATCCCCAGTGCAGGGTCCCCGCCACGGTGTCGAACAGCTCCACCATCTGGTCCGCAAGCTGATCGACCGGCGTCGAGAAGTTCAGCAGCAGCCAGCGAGTGGTGGCGGGAATCGGTACGTAGTAGGTCAGAGTCGTGGTCGGCAGCGTGTTGCCCGACTGCCGTGCGGGGTCGGGTGCTTCGCGGCGACGATGGCGTACGGCCCTGCCCGCAGCGGCCAATTCCGCCACGCTAATCTCTTCGTCGCGGCGGCGGTCGGCCAAGTGCTCAGCCAGTGCTGCGGCATCCGACGTCTCGGGCCACTCACCGGGCCCGGGAACACTGATGAGGAGTGAGGACGCCAACGGTACGGGGCCGACGGCCATCGTGGAGAGGTAGAGCTCCGTGCCCCCAACCTGGTAAGCGTCCTTCGCCTTCCGCTGGAGGTCCTGCATGAACTGCTTCTTGAGGTGCGGGGCGTTGTCCTGACCGCGAAACGTCAGCTCGGCGAGTGCCACGATGCCGCGGTCACGTTCCTCTGGATCGAGTGCGAGTTGGAACCAGCCGTCCGGGACAACAACGTTGTAGTCCGTGGGCGGTGAGGAGAACTGGTCGGCCGCCTTCATTCCGTGCCTCCATCGGCGGAAGACGAGGCGCCTCCAGTCGAAAGCGGAGTGATCCGCATGGTCCGGACCGCTTCATCGGCCAGTTCGGCGATCTGTTCTGTGAGGGCGATCTTCTCCCAGGTCACCGTGACAACCACGAGGCTCTCCATGTCGGCAGGGAAGATGGCGTACTTGATGAACTCGGTCAGCTTGCGGCCGAAGCCGAGCATCCGCTTGACCTTGAGCATCGCCTGGATGCGCACGCAGGGTCCTGCGGCCAACCCGACGTGAGTGATCTGGGGCGTGCCCGTGACCTCCGCGTTTCCCCACTGCAGAAGCAGCGGGACAACCTCTTCCGGGTCTGGACGGGGTACGCCCTCGTCTCCGTACGAGTCGACCGTGAGGTTGGCCAGAGCTTCCCCCGCCTCGGAGTAGTACACCGCCGCGAGTGTAGGCAAGTCGTCGTTGAGGTCCACGGCTCGCTCGACCATGTCGTCGAAGACCGCGCTCTTTTCGATCTCGAGGCCGAGCGGATTGAGCTGGTTCACGACCTCCGTGGCCAGCGCCTTGGCCTCGGCCTTGGTCCCGTCGCGCAGCGTGAGATCGATCCAGCCGGGTTGGAACTCAAAGGTGCACTCGAAGGTCTCATCTAGCGGAGCGGGCTCGTCCGATGCGGTCATGCTCGGTCCTTTCGTACGGGTACGGTCGGGGCTCAGCCGATTCCGACCATCTTCTGGAGGTTTCCATCCAGACTCAGCCCGCCCAGCGTAATACCGGCCCCGACGACGGACAGACGACTGGCCGTCTTGGATATCTGATTGATGGCGTTGGCATCGAACTGGCTACCCAAGGACGCAGTTCCCATCTTGACCGATTTCAGATCGGAGGCGACACCGGGATCAGCCATAGAGAACGATTTGGGCAGTCCCTTGAGGGCACTTCCGTCACCACGCAGACTCAACTCGTTCTTGGCAGCGCTCCAGTTCCCGCTGCCCGGCTTCAACGTCTTCAGGTTCTTCGCCCATGCCGCCTTGGAGAAGGGCTCCGTGAAAGGTTCCTTGAGTGACTTCAGGACGTCACCCTTCCCGATCTTGACGTCCTTGTAGGCCGCCCGGCGAAGATTCTTGTTGGCCCGGCTCACCTGACGCGCAGTCCGCGCCGCTCCGGCCTTGCCGAGCCGCCCCAGTGTCCCCTTCGCGAACTTTCCTGCGATCTTAGAGAAACCCTTGCCCACGCCCATCATGAGGAAGCCGAGGGCCGCCATCCCAACGTCCATCCAGTCAGCGTTGCCCTGAGCAACCTGAACCAGTGTAGCGACGAAATTGATGAGCGTCGCGATCATGGCTATCGCGCCCAGCACTCCGGCCAGAGCCTGTCCAATCACCGGGATCCAGCCAACGAGCAACGACAAGATCCCGCACACTGTGGCGACCCACGATGTGATCGTCGCGATGTCGTCAACCAGGGTCTCCCAGAACCCGTCCTTGAGAGAGTCGTGGTTGATGACCGCGTCTATAGACTCCCGAGCGCGCTTGGCGGCGTCGTCACGGATCCGCTTTGCGTCGTTGATCTTCTCGCGCGCTGCGTCGATCTCGTCGCCGGCCGCCTTCCTCTTCTCCTCGAGTTCCTTGCGATCCTTGTCGACGGCGTCTTTACTCCGGTCCTTTCCCGAAAGACTGTCGAGGCTCTTCTGGGACGCACTCTTCCGCTCGTCCGCGTCCTTCGCTTCCTTGAGCGCGGCGTCGGCGATTTCCTGAGCCCGGTTTAGATCGGAGGCGTAGTTCCGCGGGCTGGCCGTCACCTTGTCTTGGTATCCGCCACCCACTTCCTCGACCCGCGTGCCGATCGCCGTGGCAGCGGTGTCGTATCTCTTGAAAGCCGCCTCAAGCTTCTTTACGTTACCCGAGGCCTTCTCGCGGAATTCCTTGCCAGCCTTACTGTCCCAGGCGTCTACCTCCGCGACGGCCTTCAGGTTGCGGACCTGCCGTTCGAGCTCGTCCGCTGTCTTGCGTAGTTGCTTGCCCAGGGACGCCATACGGTCCGCGTCTCCAGGAACAGGGTCGCTGTCCGCAACCGGATGCCAGTCGCGTGGCCTTCCCGCCATCAGTCAGCTCGCCTTCTCCGGGTCCTGGGCATCACGTAGCGCCTGAGCCAGTTGGTGATCGATATCCTCATAGGCCTTACCAGCAGCCTTGGCGATCTGCGCCAACGCGTCGACCTCCTCGGTCAACCTCTTGCGGCTGAGCTCCCAGTTGCCCGCGAAGTCCTCGAATGTAGCGGCCAGTTCACCGTTCCCGAAGTCGTCCTCGTACTTGCCACTCAGATCTTCAAGGCCGTCGAACGCCTTCTTAATATTGCCGAGCCCTTTACCCATCCCCTTGATCACTTCAAGATCGAGCCGCTGATCGCTCTCGCCGGCCACGGCGCCCCCTTTGCCCACCTACCAGCCTGCCGACACCAAGCCGCAGGCGACCTGGTGTGACGGGTTAGTGATGCCCCGTCACACCGGGTCTCGCCGCCTGTGCTCCGGCTCAGCCCTTGGCGCTCTTCGCCAGCTGCTCGTCCAGGTCCTCGTACGCCTTCTTCGCGTTGGTGAGGAACTTGGACAGGCCCTCCAGGCCCTTGACGGTCTTGGCCGCGCCCTTGGTGAAGTCCTTGATGGACTCGTCGTAGGCGCCGGAGGCCTTCTGCGTGGTGAAGCCGTTGGCGACGAGTTCCTCGACGCCCTTCTCGATGGCCTTCAACATGTCTTCCATGTCGCCCATCGCCTTGATGAGGTCGTTGGCCTTCTTCTCCATCTCGGCGTATGTAAGGTCTGCGTCCTTGGCCATGACGGCTCTCCCTCCCTCTGCGGTTGCCGCAGGGCCTTCCCCCGTGGCTTGACTGGCGCGGTCCGTCCGGTCGTCTGCCGGCGGTCCGCACGAGCAAAGATCTTACGGGTGGGGCTGTTGGGATGACAGGGATGCCTGGCGAGGGAAGCGTGAACCAGTGCGCGTCCCGGGCGGGTCCGTGCCGGCGGTGGCGGTGCGCATCCCGTTGCACAGGGGAAAGGTGCGACGGCTAAGGTCGCTTCACTGTGTTCAGCGTTCCGGGGGCGGCCTCAGCCCAGCGAGGAGGACGAACGTGCGCCTGAGTCTGACCGTCGTCGACCCGATCGGCGGGGCCAGTGCCGATGTGGTGCTCGACGCCGATCCGGAGTCGTCTGTCGGCGACATAACTCGGGAGCTGGCACGCCATGTCGGTGTTGCCGGTGGTGCGGAGATCATCCCCATCGGCGGGCGTCCCGGTCCCGGCGGCGCACCGCAGGCCTTCGTCGACGGCTACGCCCTCGATCCCGAAGCCAACATCGTCAGCTCACCGCTGCGCGAGGGCGCAGTCGTCAGCCTGCACGATCCGGCCGGCTGCGTGGCCGGTGAGCCGACCGGTGTCGTGGAGTTCCGCGTGGCCGGCGGCCCCGCCGCCGGTGTCGTGCACCGGCTAGGCGTTGGCCGGTACGACATCGGCAGCGGACCTGCCGCGCACATCCGCATCGACGACCCCGAACTCGCCGCGCGTGCCGCGACTCTGTCCATCGCGATGGACGGCACCTGCGACGTCACCCTTCACGGCATCGAGAAGCAGAACACCGGGGGCGGGGAGGATGGGAAGAGGAAGAAGAGGAAGCGGAAGGGGGAGGAGGAGCGGAGTACGGGGGAGAAGGAGCGCGACAGCAACCACCCCCGGCTCGACGGCGACGACTTCGACGGCGGTACCTGGCCCCTCGGCTCCCAGCTCGCCCTCCGGAACACCCTTCTGGAGATCGACGCCTACTCCCCTCCCAACGCCGCCCTGAAGTGGTCCGAAGACGGAGCCGGGCTCGACTACAACCGGCCTCCGCGACTGCGCCCGGCGGAGCGTGAGACGCACTTCCGGCTGCCTACTCCGCCCAGGGACTACGAAGCCCGGCCGCTGCCCTGGCTGATGGCACTGTTCCCGCTGGTGGGCGCGGTCGTTTCCGTCATGATCTTCGGGCGCTGGTACTACATGATCATGGCTCTGCTGAGCCCGGTCATGCTCTTCGGCAACTACTTCATGGACAAGAAGCACGGGCGCAAGTCCCATGCTCAGCAGGTCAAGGAGTACAAGGAGACCAAGGAGCGGATCGAGAAGGACGCCCAGGACGCGCTGCGGCTGGAGCGGCTCGAGCGGCGCAGCACCATTCCCGATCCCGCCTCCGTGCTCGCCTTCGGCACCGGGCCCCGTACCCGGTTGTGGGAGAGGCGGCGCACGGACGCCGACCATCTGCTTCTTCGGGTCGGCACCGGCCGCGTGCCGTCCGAGGTCGTGCTCGACGATCCGGAGCAGGACGACCACAAACGTCAGGTCACCTGGGACATCGAGGACTCGCCCGTCGCGCTGCCGCTGCAGGACCTGGGCGTCATCGGCATCGCGGGGCCCGGCGACTCGGCACAGGCACTCGCGAGATGGACCGTGGCGCAGACCGCGGTGCTGCACAGCCCGATGGATGTCCAGTTCTACGTGCTCACCGAGAACCACGCGCAGCCGCGCTGGGACTGGGTCCGCTGGCTGCCGCACGCCCGCCCTGTGAACGGCCAGGACGTCAACGTGATGGTGGGGACGGACTCCGAGACCGTGAGCGCCCGGGTCGGTGAGCTGACGCAGTTGCTCGACGCCAGGCAGAAGGCCCTGAAGGAGAACAACCGCAGTGGCGCCGGTCCCGCCTTCTCCGACCCGGACATCGTCGTCGTGTGGGACGGGTCGCGTCGGCTGAGGTCGCTGCCGGGCGTCGTACGCCTCCTGCGGGAGGGGCCGGCGGTCGCCATGTACGCGATCTGCCTGGACGAGGAGGAGCGCTTCCTGCCCGGCGAGTGCCAGGCCTTCGTCGTCGCCGAGCCGCTGCGCCACAGCGACACCGCCACCGCCACCGCCACCGCTCAGCCCAGCAACTCCTCGCCTCAGCCCGCTGCCGGTGGCTTTCCCTCCTTCCAGGCCTGGCACCACGGCGCCCAACAGGCCCAGCAAGCCGCCGAGCGGGCTCCCGAACTGCGACTGCGCGTCGAGCAGACCGGCGCCCGGCGCAGGTCCGGGGTGCGCCCCGATTTCGTCTCCCCCGCCTGGTGCGCCCGGCTGTCCCGGGCGCTGTCGCCCCTGCGCGACATCAGCGGCGAGACCGAGGACTCCGCGCTCCCGTCCTCGAGCCGGCTCCTCGACGTGCTCCAGCTGGAGCCCCCGACGCAGGAGGGCGTCGCCGCGCGCTGGCGCATGGGCGGCCAGTCCACCATGGCGGTCATCGGCGAGTCGTACGACGGTCCCTTCGGCATCGACATCCGGCGCGACGGCCCGCACGGACTCATCGCCGGTACGACCGGTTCGGGCAAGTCGGAGCTGCTCCAGACCATCGTGGCCGCGCTCGCCGTCGCCAACACGCCCGAGAACATGACGTTCGTCCTCGTCGACTACAAGGGCGGGTCCGCCTTCAAGGACTGCGTCAAGCTCCCGCACACCGTCGGCATGGTCACCGACCTCGACGCACACCTCGTCGAACGCGCTCTGGAATCGCTCGGCGCGGAGCTGAAGCGGCGCGAGCACATCCTCGCCGCCGCCGATGCCAAGGACATCGAGGACTACCAGGACCTGTCACGCCGCGACCCGTCCCACGCGCCCGTCCCCCGACTGCTCATCGTGATCGACGAGTTCGCGTCCATGGTGCGCGACCTGCCCGACTTCGTGACGGGTCTCGTCAACATCGCCCAGCGAGGCCGCTCGCTCGGTATTCACCTCCTGCTGGCCACCCAGCGGCCCAGTGGTGTCGTGTCGCCCGAGATCCGCGCCAACACCAACCTCCGGATCGCCCTGCGCGTGACCGACGCCGGTGAGTCCACCGATGTCATCGACGCTCCCGACGCCGGTCACATCGCCAAGAGCACTCCGGGCCGCGCGTACGTCCGCCTCGGCCACGCCTCCCTCATTCCCTTCCAGTCCGGCCGGGTCGGTGGCCGCCGCCCGGGTGCCGCCGACCCGGCCGCGCTCGCCCCGTGGGCAGGGGAGCTCTCCTGGGAGGAACTGGGGCGGGCGGGGCTCGCCAAGCCCAAGTCGGAGGCGCGGGAGGACGACGAGATCACCGACCTCAAGGTCCTGGTGGACGCCATCCGGGAGGCCAACGCGGCCCTCGGCATTCCGGCCCAGCACTCTCCGTGGCTGCCCGCCCTGGACGAGTCTCTGCTGTTGGACGACATTCCGGAGGTGCGCGGCCAAGGGGCGCTGCCCGCGGCTCCGTACGGCGTCGCGGACCTGCCGGCCGAACAGGCCCGCCGCCCGGTGGCCGTGGACTTCGCCACGTTCGGGCACCTGCTCATCGCCGGTGGCCCGCGCAGCGGTCGCTCGCAGGTGCTGCGTACCGTCGCGGGCTCCCTGGCCCGCACCCTGTCGAGCGCCGACGTCCATCTGTACGGCATCGACTGCGGCAACGGCGCCCTGAACGCACTGACCCGGCTGCCGCACTGCGGCGCGGTCGTCAGCCGCAATCAGCAGGAGCGGGTCATCCGGCTCTTCAACCGGCTCACCGGTGAACTCACCCGGCGGCAGGACCTGCTGGCGGAGAAGGGCTATGCCGACATCGGGGAGCAGCGAGCCGCCGCGGCCGAGGACGAGCGGCTGCCCCACCTCGTGGTCTTCCTCGACCGCTGGGAGGGCTGGCTGCCCACGCTCGGCGAGTACAACCACGGCGACCTCACCGACCAGGTGATGGCGATGATGCGCGAGGGCGCGAGCGTCGGACTGCACCTGGTGATCGCCGGTGACCGCCAACTGCTGACGGGGCGGATCTCCTCCCTCACCGAGGACAAGTACGGTCTGCGCCTCGCCGACCGCGGCGACTTCTCGCTGCTGGACATCAACGCGCGCAAGATCCCCGAGGAGATCCCGCCCGGCCGCGGCTTCGCGAGCGGGACGGCGATCGAGACCCAGTTCGCCCTGCTCGCCGAGGACACCACCGGCCAGGGGCAGGCCGCCGCGCTCGTCGCGATCGGCGAGGCGGCGACCGCCCGCGACGCCGGTCTGCCGCGTTCCCGCCGCCCGTTCCGCGTCGACGTCCTGCCCAGCCGGATCTCCTTCGCCGACGCCTGGGCCATGCGCGACCCGGTGGCGAGCGCCTCCCCGCTGTGGTCGCTGGTGGGTGTCGGCGGCGACGAGCTCACCGCCTTCGGCCCCGACCTCGCCCAGGGTGTCCCGGCGTTCGTGATCGGCGGGCCCGCGAAGTCCGGACGCAGCACGGTGCTGCTGAACGTCGCGCGCTCCTACCTCGCCCAGGGCGTACGGCTGATCCTGGCGGCACCCCGCCCGTCCCCCCTGCGGGAACTGGAGGGGACGGAAGGTGTCCTGAAGGTCTTCACCGGCCGGGACATCGACGAGGACGAGATGGAGGAGCTCATCGAGTCGGCCAGTCCCGAGCAGCCGATCGTCGTCCTGGTCGACGACGCGGAGGTGCACGACGACTGCGACGCCGAGGACATCTTCAAGCGCATCGTCGAACGCGGTGTGGAGGAGGGCCTGGCCGTCGTCATCGCCGGTGACGAGGAGGAGATCTGCGACGGCTTCTCCGGTTGGCAGGTCGACATGAAGAAGGCGCGCCGAGGCATCCTGCTGTCTCCGCAGGACAGCTCCGCGGGCGAGCTGATCGGCATCCGTACCAACCGGAGCATGGTCGGCGGCCAGATCACTCCGGGCAAGGGCATGCTGCACCTGGGCAGTGGGGAGCACACGACGGTCACGACGCCGATGTGACGGGTACCGGCCGTCCGGAAACAACGACGGGCCGCGGGAACGAGGGTTCCCGCGGCCCGTCGTCCTCGCTACACCGCCGGCAGCGCGTAGACCTCGTGGCCGTGCGTCGCCAGCAGCCGGTTGCCCGCGACGGCGATCTGCCACGGCTCACCGACGGCCTTGCTGTCGGTGTACGTCCAGCGGAGCTTGCCCGTCCTGGTCTCCAGGGCGACGATGCCGCCGTCGACGGAGCCGGTGGCGCCGTACAGGGTCGAGCCCACGCGGAGGAACGACTCCGGGCCCTCGACGTCCAGTTCGTCGCAGAGCCAGGTCCGCTTGCCGGTCTTGACGTCGACGGCCCACACGCCGTCGTCGTGGTCGCTGACGTAGAGCACGCCGTCGAAGACCGTCGGGTTGTCGAAGCCGCGGCGGCCGGCCGGGGTGAGCGTCCAGACGGTGCGGCCCTTCTCCACGTCGACGGCCTTGAGTTCGTCGCCCGGGAGGAAGACGAGGCCGTTCGCCACCGTGGGCTGCCAGGACCACTCGTCACCGATCTTGCGGGTCCACACCTGGCCGCCGGTGGCGGTGTCCCGGACGGTGAGGTTGAGGTTCGAGTCGGCGTAGACCAGGTACTTGCCCGAGGCGGTGCCCTGGACGTCGTAGTCCTTCGTGCCCCAGTCCCGGTGCTGGACCCACGCCGCATTGCCCGTGGTGTGGCTGACGGCCGCGACGGCCGTGCGGTACTCGGTGGCGCTCTTCGACTGGCCGTGGTCGGTCGCCGTGACGTAGACGTTCTTGCCGTCGACGGCGATCGTGTCCTCGACGGACAGCCGCTTGCCGAGGCGGCTGCGCCAGGCCTCCTCACCGGTCTTGACGTCGTAGGCGACCAGGGCGCCCTCGTAGTCGCCGTCGGCGAGGAACACCTTGCCGCCGTGGAAGAGGAGCCGGGCTCCGGGCCGGCAGATGCCCGCCCTGGTCCAGCGGGCCTTGCCGGTCCGGACGTCGTAGGCCACGAGCGGGTCGCCGCTGACCAGGAGCAGTCCCTCGTGGGTGAGAAGGGGTACGCGCGTGCTGGTGCTGTCCTCCTTCGCCGACTCGTGCCACAGCGGCTGCGGGGCCACCCCGGCGGGCGGGGTCGTGAAGTCCTCGCCCGCGGGCCGGGCAGCGCCGCCCTTGCCGGGAGCGTCCGCCGCCTCGTCGGAGGCGCCGTCCCCGGAGGCGAACAGCCACCCGCCGCCGGCTCCGGCCACCGCGACGGCGGCCGCGGCGCCGAACGCCAGGCCGAGCGCCCGCCGCCGGGAGCGGTCCGGCGCCGGCGCCCCGCCCGCGCCGACCCGCACCGTGCCGGGGAGGGGGGCGCCGTGGCCGGGTGACGGTGCCGGCGTACCACCGGGCGGCGTGCCGTATCCGGCAGGCGGTGTCCCGGCCGGCATCGTCGGTGCCGGACCGAACGCGGACGCCGCCTGCGCCGGCGGGACGTTCGCGGGTGCGTCGGGTGCCTCCAGGTCCAGGATCCCCGCGGCGTGGGTCGCGATCGTCGAGGCCACCGCCGAAGGCAGCCAGTCGTGCAGGGCGGCGTCGACGCCCTGCCCGGCCAGCGCGGTCACGATCTCCGTGGGCGCCGGACGCTGCGCCGGGTCCTTCATGAGGCAGGCCCGGATCAGCCCCAGCAGGGACGGGGGTACGCCCGTCAGGTCGGCCTCGCCGTGCACGACCTGGTAGAGCAGCGAGGCGTGCGAGGCCGCGCCGTCACCGAAGGCGCCGCGCCCGGTCGCCGCGAAGGCGAGCACGGAACCCAGCGAGAACACGTCACCCGCCGTGCCGACGTCCTTGCCCGTCGCCTGCTCCGGCGACATGTAACCGGGAGAGCCGACCACCACGCCGGTCTGGGTCATCCGGCTGCCGTCCACTGCCCTCGCGATACCGAAGTCGATGAGGCGCGGTCCGTCGGCCGCCAGCAGGACGTTGGACGGCTTGAGGTCGCGGTGGACCAGGCCCGCCGCGTGGATGTCCTGGAGGGCGGCGGCGAGTCCGGCGGCCAGCGCGCGGACCGTGCGCTCCGGCAGCGCTCCGTGGGCCGCGACCACGTCCGTCAGGTCGGGACCGAGGACGTACGACGTCGCCAGCCACGGCAGGGGCGCGTCCGGGTCGGCGTCCACGACGGGCGCGGTGAACCGGCCGGAGACCGCCCTCGCGATCTCGACCTCGTGCCGGAAGCGGGCCCGGAAGTCGCCGTCCGCCGCGAGGTCGGGGCGGACCACCTTCACGGCGACCGTACGGCCGCCCGGCGACCGGGCGAGGTAGACGCGTCCCATGCCACCGGCGCCCAGTCTGCGCAGGAGGCGGTAGGCACCCAACTCCGTCGGATCGTCCGCTTGCAGTGCGTCCATGGCCGGCCTTCCCCCTCGTCAAGCGTTGGCGAACGCCGCGCCTCGCACAGGGACGTTCGCTGTCGCAGACACAGTAGTGACAGGGGCGGCTGCGGCTGGCGCGGGGGGACGCCGGCCCGACGGCCCTCCCGCGCGCCGGACGCGGCCGGCTACTCGACCCTCGACAACCGCGCCCTGGGCCGCCCCGAGTCCTCGCTGTCGGAGGTGTACTGGAGGTCGTCGCCGACCGGGGTGAGGCGGACGGTGTGGAGGGCCTGGTTGCAGACGTTCCGGTTGCCCTCGGCTCCCACGGCGCCGGCGACGATCTGCTTGTCGGTGACCTTCTTCAGGGTCAGTACGTCGTCGCAGGTGCCGCCGAAGAGGTCGGTGTGGCGCAGGGTGCCCAGTTCCTCGCCGACCGCGGCCTCGCGGACGGTCAGGCGGAAGGTGCCGAGCGGCAGGTTGCCCTCGACGGCGACGGCCTGGCCCTCCCAGGTGCCGACGTAGCGGTCTGGGACGGATGCCGCGCCGCCGCCCGCTCCGGGGTCGGACGGTGCGGTCGCCGACGGGGTGGAGGAGCCGCCGTCCGCGGTGTCGTTGCTCCCGCCGCCCGGCAGCAGGTCGAGGACGAACACCGACCCGACCGTCACCGCCGCCAGCGCTCCGGCCACCGCGAGCGCCACCGTGCAGCTGAGCCGGCGGCCACGGCCGCCCTCGCCGGCCCGCGTGGAGGTGGCCGCGACGGAGACGGAGAGCCTGCCGGGCGGGCGGTCGCCCTCGCGCGGGGCCGGGACGCCGGTGCCGGGCGCCGTCGGGGCGGGCATCACCGGCGGGGGCCCGAAGACGCCGGGCGCCGCACCGCCGCTCACCCCCGGCGCCACACCACCGCTCGCGGGCCGCGCTTCCGGCTCCGGCTCCGGCGCCCTCACCGACGGCCTGCTGAAGCCCACCGGCCCCGACACCGCCCCCGACGGGTCCTCCGTCTCCAGGTTCAGCAGCTGTACGGCGCTCCGGCTGACCCGCTCCACCAGCGGTCCCGGCAGCCAGCCGCCGGACACCAGGCGGGCCGCGCCCTCGGGAGCGAGGCGCCGGGCCACCTCGCCGGGGGCGGGGCGGGCGGCCGGGTCCTTGGCCAGGCACGCGGCCGCCACGTCCCGCACCTCCCCGTCCAGGGTGCCGAGCCGCGGCTCCTCGTGGACGACCTTGTAGAGGAGCGCGGCCGAGGAGTCCCCGGGGAAGGGCGGCTCGCCCGTCGCCGCGTACGCCAGTACCGCGCCCAGGGAGAAAACGTCCGCCGCGCCCGTGACCCCTTTGCCGAGGATCTGCTCGGGGGACATGTAGCCGGGGGAGCCGATCGACACGCCGGTCGAGGTCAGGGAGGCCGTTCCGTCCGTGGCGCGGGCGATGCCGAAGTCGATCAGGAGGGGTCCGTCGAGGGTGAGCAGGACGTTGGACGGCTTCACGTCGCGGTGGACGAGCCCGAGGTCGTGCACGGCCGCCAGCGCCTCGCCCAGCCCCGCGCCGAGCGCCCGTACCGAGTGGTCCGGCAGCGGGCACCCGTCCGCGACCGCCGCCGTCAGGGACGGGCCGGCCGCGTACGCCGTGGCGACCCACGGGACGCGCGCCTCGGGGTCGGCGTCCAGTACGGGGGCGGTCCAGGCGCCACCGACGCGGCGTGCGGCATCCACCTCGCGCCGGAAGCGGGCGCGGAACTCCTCGTCGAGCGCGAAGTGGGGGTGCACGATCTTCACGGCGACCGTGCGGCCGCCGGCGCTGCGGCCCAGGTAGACCCGGCCCATGCCGCCGGAGCCCAGCCGGCCGAGCAGCCGGTAGGGGCCCACGACCGTGGGCTCGTCGACGTCGAGCGGCCGCATGGCGTCCACCCCTCCCCCGTACGCCAGTACACAAGTACGCCAGTACCTGCCAGCAGGGTAGTGCGCCGCCCCGGGAAGGCCCCCGCGCCTGTCAGGGCTGGAGCAGCTCCACCTTCACGTCCGCCGGGAAGCCGGTCGTCGGGCCCACCCGGCGGGCGAACTCGGTGACCGCCTCGAGCTGCGGGCCGCCGAAGCGGAAGTCGAGGGTGGTGAAGTACTTCGCGAGGGTCTTCTCGTCGAAGGCCTCCCAGCGGGCCGCCTGCTCGGCGACCTTGTCGACCTCTTCCAGGGAGAGGTTGCGGGAGGCGAGGAAGGCCTCGTGCACCTTGCGGGTGATCACCGGCTCGCGTTCCGCGTAGTCCTTGCGGGCCGCCCAGACCGCGAAGACGAACGGCAGGCCCGTCCACTCCTTCCACAGCGCGCCCAGGTCGTGCACGGCGAGGCCGTAGCGCGGGCCGTCGATCATGTTCGCGCGCAGCGCCGCGTCGCCGATGAGGACGGCCGCGTCGGCCTCCTGCATCATCAGGCTCAGGTCGGGCGGGCAGGTGTAGTAGTCGGGCGTGACCCCGAAACGCTCGGCGAGCAGGAGCTGGGCGAGGCGGACGGAGGTGCGCGAGGTGGAGCCGAGGGCGACGCGGGCGCCGTCCAGCTTCTCCAGCGGCACCTGCGAGACGATCACGCAGGACATCACCGGGCCGTCGCAGCCGACGGCGATGTCGGGGAAGGCGACCAGGTCGTCTGCGTTCTTGAGGAATTCGACCAGGGTGACGGGACCGATGTCGAGATCGCCCTGGACGATCTGCTCGCTGAGCTTCTCCGGGGTGTCCTTCGTGAGCTCGAAGTCGAGGAGCGTTCCCGTTCTCGCGAGCCCCCAGTACAGGGGCAGGCAGTTCAGGAACTGGATGTGGCCGACGCGCGGCCGGGTGCGAGAATTGTCCACATCGCGAGGCTAGCCCTCCCCCCGTTTCCGCCGGTCGTCGGCCCCCGGCGTCAGCCGAACGGCCGGATGGTTCAAACATTCGGGTGAAGTGATCTTGGCCTCTGTTGCGCCGGGGGGCCTGCGTGCTAGGCTCACAGCAAGTTGCAGTTTGGTTTCCCTTGCAGTACAGAGCCTGCGGAGCATGTGACCGCGGGCTCTCGTCGTTCTCAGACGTATGCAGTTGTGCGGCATTCACAGTCTTCACACTTGCTGGTTCTGGAGCAGGGCAACCCTTTGGGCCCAAGGAGGGCTTATGGCTACCGGAACCGTGAAGTGGTTCAACGCCGAAAAGGGCTTTGGTTTCATCGCCCAGGAAGGCGGCGGCCCCGACGTCTTCGTCCACTACTCCGCGATCAACGCGACCGGATTCCGGTCCCTCGAGGAGAACCAGCAGGTGTCCTTCGACGTCACGCAGGGTCCGAAGGGCCCGCAGGCGGAGAATGTCACTCCTGTCTGATCGACAGCAGTACCCAAGGAGCCCCGCGCCGGTTTCGGCGACGGGGCTCCTGCCCTTTCGGCGGGGCCGGCGCCCTCATGAATTCCCGGTGAATCCCGGTGCTGTCGGTGGCAGGCACTAGGGTCCCGCCATGACCCACGACACCGGCTTCCTGGACACCACCCGCACCTTCTACGACACCATCGCCGAGGACTACGCCGACCTGCACCGTTCCACGGGCGCCGGCACTCCGCTGGACCGGGCGCTGATGGGCGCCTTCGCCGAGCTGGTGGGACCGGAGGGGGAGGTGGCCGACCTGGGCTGCGGGCCCGGCCGGGTCACCGCGCACCTCGCCTCGCTCGGCCTGCGCGTCTTCGGCCTGGACCTGTCCGCCGCGATGCTGGAGATCGCGCGCCGCGAGCATCCGGGGCTGCGGTTCGAGCAGGGCTCCATGCTGGAGCTGGACCTGGCCGACGGGGCCCTCGCGGGGGCCGTCTCCTGGTACTCGTCGATCCACACGCCATGGGAGCGGCTGCCGGACCTCTTCGGGGAGGTGCGGCGCGTGCTGGCGCCGGGCGGGCACTTCCTCCTCGCCTTCCAGGTCGGAGACGAGCCGCTGCACCTCGACCGTCCCTTCGGCCGCCCGGTCGCCCTGCACTTCGAACGGCGGCGGCCCGAGGCGATGGCGGAGCTGCTGGAGGAGGCCGGGTTCACCGTGCTGTCGCGGACGGTGCGCGTGCAGGAGGAGGACACCTCCGCGAAGGTCCCGCAGGCCTGTCTGATCGCCCGCCGCTGAGGACCGGCCGCCTGTTCCTCGTACGCACAGCCCCTCACTTCTCGTAGAGGCCCTCCACCGCCTGAGCGAAGTCCCGCATGATCACGTCGCGGCGCAGCTTCATCGAGGGGGTCAGGTGGCCCTCCCACTCGGTGAAGTCCCTCGGCAGCACGGCGAAGCGGCGGATGGACTCCGGGCGGGAGACGAGTTTGTTGGCCTCGTCGACGGCGCGCTGGAGGACCGCGTGCACCTCCTCGTCGTCGACGAGCAGCTCCGGCGGCACCGGGTGCTTGCCGTTCATGCGGCGCCAGTGGTCGAGGCCCTGGGGGTCGAGGGTGAAGAGGGCGCAGACGTAGGGGCGGCGGTCGCCCAGCACGATGCACTGGGAGATCAGGGGGTGGGAGCGCAGCCAGTTCTCCAGCGGGGCCGGGGCCACGCTCTTGCCGCCCGCGGTGATCAGGAGCTCCTTCTTGCGGCCGGTGATCGTCAGGTAGCCCTCGTCGTCCAGGCTGCCGATGTCGCCGGTGGCGAACCAGCCGTCGGGGGCGGCCGGGACGACGCCGCCCGCCTGCGGGTCCCAGTAGCCGTGCAGGACCTGCTCGCCGGCGACGAGGATCTCGCCGTCGGCGGCTATCCGGACGCGGGTGCCGGGCAGCGGCCAGCCGACCGTGCCGAGACGCGGCTTGAGCGGCGGGGTCACCGTCGCCGCGGCCGTGGTCTCGGTGAGGCCATAGCCCTCGAAGATCTCGATGCCGGCCCCGGCGTAGAAGGCGGCCAGGCGGCGGCCGAGGGGCGAGCCGCCGCAGATGGCGTAGCGGACCCGGCCGCCCATGGCGCCCCGGATCTTGCGGTAGACGAGCGGGTCGTAGAAGGAGCGGGCGGTCTTCAGGCCTCGGCCGGGGCCGCCGCCCTCGCCCGTCTGGCGGGCCTCCATGGCCTCGCCGTAGCGCACGGCCACCGAGACGGCGCGGTCGAAGGCGGAGGCGCGGCCGCCGGACTCGGCCTTGGCGCGGGCGCTGTTGAAGACCTTCTCCAGCATGTACGGGATGGTCAGCAGGCAGGTCGGGCGGAAGGCGGCCAGGTCCGGGAGCAGGTCCTCGGGCTTCAGGCTCGGGGCGTGGCCGAGGCGGACCCGGGCGCGGACGCAGGCCACGGCGACCATGCGGCCGAAGACGTGGGACATCGGCAGGAAGAGCAGGATCGAGGGCTCCTCGCCCGTCTTCGCCTTGAAGACGGGGTAGAGCAGTTCGATGGCGTTGTCGACCTCGGCGAAGAAGTTGCCGTGGGTGAGCGCGCAGCCCTTGGGGCGGCCGGTGGTGCCCGAGGTGTAGATCAGGGTGGCGAGGGTGGACGGTCCGAGCATGCCGCGGCGTACGTCGACCTCCGCGTCCGGCACCCGCTCGCCCAGCTCCGCCAGCCGCTCCACGTGCCCCTTGTCCATGACCCACAGGTGTTTCAGGTCGGGGATGCGGTCCAGCTCGGGGCCGAGGGCCGCGGCCTGCGCGGTGGTCTCGGTGACCAGGGTGACCGCGCCGGAGTCCTGGAGGATCCAGCGGGTCTGGAAGAGGGAGGAGGTCGGGTAGACGGGGACGGTGACCAGACCGGCCGCCCAGGCGGCGAAGTCCAGCAGCGTCCACTCGTACGTCGTCCGGGCCATGATCGCGATGCGGTCGCCCGGCGTCAGGCCCTCGGCGATCATGCCCTTGGCCACCGCCAGCACCTGCGCGGCGAACTCCGCGGCCGTCACCTCCGACCAGTCCCCGTCCGGCGACCTGCGGCTGAGGACCGCCTGGTCCGGGACGGCCGCCGCGTTGTCGAAGGGCAGGTCGGCGAGGGAGCCGCGCCGCACCGGCGGGGCGAAGGGGGGTACGTACGCCTCCCGCACGGCCCCGTCCAGCCGCCGCGTCTCGGGCGCCACCAGGGTGGGGCCGGGCGAGTCGGCGTAGGCGGCGGACGCGGCGAAGGAGGGGAGCGGGGTGGACACGGGCGGCTCCTGGAACGTGCAGCGGCGACACTGCTTTGCTGGCGACCGCGCGGTCGGCGGTGCTCTGCTGCATGACGTACGTGCCTCGCGCGCCGAGGCGTTCATCACCGGGTCCGCGGACGTGGGTTACCGGCGGTCAGGTGGGGATCGTACGGTTCCCTCGTGGGGAGTTGGTGCGGGTTCCGGGACGGTCCCGCGCCGGCGGTGTGCAGTCTTGGGGGTTACCTGCCAGTAGGTCATGGTGTGTCATGGCGTGTCAGGCCCGTTCCAGTATGGCCGTGACGCCCTGGCCGCCGGCCGCGCAGACCGAGATCAGTCCGCGCCCCGGGCCGCCGCGTTCGGCGAGCAGCGCGGCCACCGTCGCCACGATGCGGGCGCCGGTCGCGGCGAAGGGGTGACCGGTGGCCAGGGAGGACCCGGCGGTGTTGAGGCGGGCGCGGTCCACCGGGGCCAGGCCCCGCTTCTCCCAGGCGGCGAGCGTGGCCAGCACCTGGGAGGCGAAGGCCTCGTGGATCTCGACGAGGTCGAAGTCCTCGATCCCCAGACCGGCCCGCTCCAGCATGCGCGGGACCGCGTACGCCGGGGCCATCAGCAGCCCGTCCTCGCCGCCCGCGACATCGCCGCCCACGAAGTCCACGGCCGCCGTCTCGTACGCCGTGAGGTATGCCAGCGGCTCCAGCCCTCGCGCCTCGGCCCACTCCTCGCTCGCCAGCAGCACCGTCGCCGCGCCGTCCGTCAGGGGCGTCGAGTTGCCCGCCGTCATGGTGGGGCCGGGGGCGTCCAGGCCGAACACCGGCTTCAGGGCGGCCAGTTTCCCGGCCGTGGAGCCGGGGCGCAGGTTCTGGTCGCGGACCAGTCCCCGGAAGGGAACCACCAGGTCCTGGAAGAAGCCCCGTTCGTACGCCGCCGCCAGCCGCTGGTGACTGGTGGCGGCCAGCTCGTCCTGGGCCTCGCGGGTGATGCCCCAGGCGCGGGCGGTCACGGCCGCGTGCTCGCCCATCGACAGGCCGGTGCGCGGCTCGGCGTTGCGCGGGATGTCGGGGACCAGGTGGGCCGGCCGGATCCTCGCCAGCGCCCTGGCCCGCCCGCCGGGGGACTTCGCCCGGCGGACCTCCAGGAGGATGCGGCGCAGGCGGTCGTTGACGCCGAGCGGCGCGTCGCTGGCGGTGTCGGCGCCGCCCGCGACCGCCGACTCGGTCTGGCCGAGGGCGATCTTGTTGGCGGCGGCGATCACGGCCTGCAGGCCGGTGCCGCAGGCCTGCTGGACGTCGTAGGCGGGGGTGCGCGGGTCGAGGGCCGAGCCGAGGACCGTCTCGCGGGCGAGGTTGTAGTCACGGCTGTGCTTGAGGACCGCGCCGGCCACGAACTCGCCGACCGCGCCGGGCCCCGTCAGGCCGTGGCGCTCGGCGAGGCCGTCGAGGGCCGCGGTGAGCATCTCCTGGTTGGAGGCGGTGGCGTACGGCCCGTCGGAGCGGGCGAAGGGGACGCGTGCGCCGCCGACGACCGCGACGCGGCGCGCCTGTGGCGGCTGCGGCTTCAGGGGGCTCATCTCGACCTGCTCCTCACCCGTGACATAGGCTTACCTCCGGTAACCTTACTCCAGGGTAAGCACAGCGCCACCTACGCAGCCGTTGGGGAGACAGGACATGGCCGACCGCTATCTCAGCTTCACCGGCACCGCACCCGGCCGTTTCCTCACCCGCCGCCTCGGCCTGCCGCAGCCCGCGCAGCTGCGGCGCGACGCGCTCACCGGCGGCCTGCTGCACCTCACGGCCGGCGAGACGGACCTCGACCTCGCGTCCGTACTGGACCGCACCGGCCCCGCCCCGGACACGGACGGGCACCCGGCCGCCGTCGTCCTCGACGCCACCGGCGTCCGCGACGTCGACGCGCTCGCCGAGGTGCACGCCGCCCTGCACCCCGTCGTACGGTCCGTCGCCACCAGCGGCCGGGTCGTGGTGCTCGGCGCCCCGCTCGACCCCGCCGACCATCACCAGGCCGCCGTGCAGCAGGCATTGGAGGGCTTCACCCGCTCGCTCGGCAAGGAGATCGGACGCGGCAGGACGGTCAACCTCGTCCGCCTCACCGACGCGCCCGCCGCCGAGTCCACCCTGCGCTTCCTCCTCTCCCCCGCCTCCGCCTACGTCAGCGGCCAGGTGATCGAGGTCGGCCCCACGGCAGGCTCCCCCACCGCCGTACCCGACGACGCCGAACTGCCCCTAGCCGGGCGCACCGCGCTGGTCACCGGCGCCGCCCGCGGCATCGGCGCGGCCGTCGCCGGGACCCTGGCCGGACAAGGCGCCCGGGTCGTCGTCCTCGACGTGCCGCAGGCCGGGCAGGAGGCGCGCCGGCTCGCCGAACGCCTCGGCGGCACGGCCCTCGCCCTCGACATCACGGCCGCCGACGCGGGCGAGCGCATCGCCGCCGCCGTGCCCGGCGGGCTGGACCTCCTGATCCACAACGCGGGCATCACCCGCGACCGGCGCCTGGCCAACATGCCCGCCGAACGCTGGAGTTCCGTCCTCGACGTCAACCTCGCGAGCGTCCTGCGCACCACCGACGCCCTGCTCGCGGCGGGGGCGGTCAACCGGGGCGGCCGGATCGTGGCGACGGCCTCGATCGCGGGACTCGCGGGCAACGCGGGGCAGACCAACTACGGCGCCAGCAAGGCGGGCATCGCCGGCCTGGTCCGCTCCCTCGCGCCGCGCGCGCTCGCCGAGCACGGCGTGACGGTGAACGCGGTGGCCCCGGGCTTCATCGAGACGAGGATGACGGCGGCGGTCCCGCTGTTCATCCGCGAGGCCGGCCGCCGCATGAACTCCCTGGGCCAGGGCGGCCTGCCGGTGGACGTCGCCGAGACCACCGCCTGGCTCGCGCACCCGGCCTCGGGCGCGGTCAACGGCCAGGTCGTACGCGTCTGCGGCCAGAGCCTGCTGGGGGCGTGATGACTCCGACGGCCGCCACGACCGGCACGCTCACCCGCCTGCCCGCCCTTCCGCCGCTCCTCGCGCGCGGCACCCTGCTGTCGCCCCTCAAACGCCCCCGCCCGGACGCGGACTTCCCCCGCACCCGGCTGGTGCTGCCCGGCCTGCGCGTGGACCTCGCGCGGCTGGCGGCGTACGAGAGGGTGTGCGGCTTCCCGACCGGCGCGGACGCGCTGCCGCCGACCTATCCGCACGTCCTGGGCTTCCCCGTGGCCATGCGCCTGATGAGCGGGCGGGACTTCCCGCTGCCGCTGCCCGGGCTCGTCCACACGTCGATCGCCATCATCCGGCGGGCCGCCATGCCCGCGACCGGCGAGTACGAACTCACCACCTGGATCGAGGGCCTGGCCCCGCACCGGCGCGGCACCGAGGCCACGGTGGTGACGGAGCTGCGGACCGGCGGCGGGACCGAGCCGGTGTGGGAGTCGCGCAGTACGTATCTGGCGCGGCACCGGGTGGACGGGAGCGCGGCGCCGCGAGGTCCAGGACCGGCGGCCACGGACCCGCGGGACCACGGCCCGGCCGCCCCGGACACCGAGCCGCTGCCCGCCCGGGCCGAGTGGCGCCTCGCCGGTGACATCGGGCGGCGTTACGGTGCCGCCTCCGGCGACCGCAACCCGATCCACCTGCACCCGCTCACCGCCCGCCTGTTCGGCTTTCCGCGGGCCATCGCGCACGGCATGTGGACCGTGGCCCGCTGCCTCGCCGAGCACGGCACACCGGACGCGGCCGTGGTACGGGCTCGGTTCCGGGCGCCGGTGCCGCTGCCGGGGACGGTGGCGTACGGGGCCGGGGGCGGGCGGTTCGAGCTGCGGGGCGGGGACGGGCGGCGACTGCACCTTTCCGGGGAGGCCGGGCCCTACCCGGCCTGAACCGGGACCGCCGGAGCGCCCGGCTCGGGACCGGTCCCGGCGTCGGCCTCCGTCCCGGTCTCCTCCGGCGGTGCCCAGGGCCGGCCCGCCATCAGGTCGCCCAGCCCCGCCCAGGCGAAGTTCATCAGGGTCGCCGCCGCCTGCTTGGCGGTGACGCCCTCGGTGGCACCGGCCCAGTCGGCGAGCGACTCGGCCGCGCCGACCAGCGCCTCGGCCAGCCCCGCGACCTCCCCCTCCGGCAGGTGCGGGCGGCCGTGCGCCTCCCGTGCCGCGGCCGCGATCAGCTGGGTCACGAAGGCGACGATGTCCTCGCGCATCGCCGCGACCTCGGCGGCGAACCGCTCGCCGTGGGTGCGGGCGTGGAGGTGCAGCACCCGCCAGGCGTCCGGGTTGCGCGCGGTGTGGGTGAAGAACGCCCGCAGTCCGGACCAGAGTTGTCCGTCCGCGGGCAGTCCCGGCCGTACACCGGCGCGCACGGCCTCGGTGAGGGCCCGGGCCTCGCGGCGGACGCAGGCGCTGAAAAGGTCGTCCTTCGAGTTCAGGTACAGGTACACCAGCGGCTTGGAGACACCCGCCAGTTCGGCGATCTCGTCCATCGACGCCGCCATGTACCCGCGTCGTCCGAAGATCCGCACTGCGGCGTCCAGCATCTGCTGCTCACGGACCGCCCGCGGCATCCGCTTGGTCTTCCCTGCACCCATACGCATCAGCGTACGGTCCGCGCGGCCGTGATCAGGCCGTCCGCGCTCCGGCGGCCTCCCAGGCCGCCTCGATCATCCGGAAGATCTCGTCCACCGCCGCCCGGGGATCGTCCGCCTGACGGGCCAGCGCGTGGGCGTCGACCACGAACCTCGCGATCGCCCGGCAGGCCGTCGTGGCCCGGGGCAGACCGAGATCGGCGGCGACGGCCGCCGCCAGCGACTCCGCGTGGCGCAGCCTCATCGACTCCTCGTACTGCCGCAGCGCGGGTGACGCGTCGATCATGCGCCAGACCGGGGCGGCTTCGGGCGCCGCGCAGTGGGCCACCAGAGCGTGCACCTCGCGGCGCAGCGCGGGCATGAGCGGCTCGCCCGGTGCCCGGCCGGTGACGGCCTCGGTGAGGCGCCGCTCGAAGTCCGTGTCCCGCTCGAACACGAGGGACTCTTTGGCGGCGAAGTGGGAGAAGAGCGTGGTGACGGCCACGTCGGCCTCGGCGGCCACGTCGCGGATGCCCACCGCGTCGTACCCGCGCTCCAGGAAGAGCCGCAGGGCGGTGTCGGCGATCTTCTGCCGGGTCGCGGCCTTCTTGCGCTCACGGCGTCCGGTCGGCACGGTCATGCGCCAAAACTACCAGGTACGAAACCGCAACAGTTCCAAAACCCTAACGGTTAGTGTTACGGTCGGCCGCATGAGGAAAGTGAGCTTCGCCGAGTTCGGCGGTCCGGAAGTCCTCCAGCTCCTGGACGCCGAGGAGCCCCACGCGGGCCCCGGTCAGATACGCGTCGCCGTGCGGGCGGCGGGCGTGAACGCCGTCGACTGGAGGCTCCGCGAGGGCCAGGTCCTGGGGGCCCATCCGATCGAGCTGCCCGCGGGCGTCGGGCTGGACGCCGCAGGGGTGGTGGACGAGGTCGGCGAGGGCGTCGACGGTGTCGAGGCCGGTGATCCGGTGTTCGGCGAGGGCACCGACACCTACGCCGACTTCGCCGTGCTGTCGGCCTGGGCCCGGATGCCCGAGGGCCTGACGTTCGAGGAGGCGGCCGGGTATCCGTCCGTCGTGGAGACCGCGCTGCGCGTCATCCGCGAAGTGGGGGTGCGGCCCGGACAGACGCTGCTGGTCAGCGGCGCGTCCGGCGGAGTCGGATCGGCGGTGCTGCAGATCGCCCGCGACCGCGGCATCGCGGTGATCGGCACGGCCGGTGCCGCCAATCAGGACTACCTGCGGGAGCTGGGCGCCGTCCCCACGACGTACGGCGAGGGTTGGGTCGAGCGGGTGCGCGGGCTCGGCCACATCGACGCGGCACTCGACCTGGCCGGCTCCGGGGTGATCCGTGAGCTCGTCGAGCTGACCGGGGACCCGCGGCGGGTGGTCTCCATCGCCGACCTCGGCGCGCCGCAGTCCGGCGTCCGGTTCTCCGGTACGGCCGGGAGCATGCCGGACGCGCTCGCCGAGGTGGTCGACCTGATCGCGCGGGGCCGGCTCCGCATCCCGGTCGAGCGGTCGTACCCGCTCACCGACGCGGCGGCGGCGCACATCGACAGCCGGGCGGGGCACACGCGCGGGCGCCGGGTCCTGGTCGTCTGACGGCGGCCTCGAGGCGGCGTCAGGTCGCCGCGGTGGGCGTGGAAGCGAGAACGGGCCGGCCCCCTCCAAGTGCGCGTCGCACCGGGAGGGGGCCGGCCCGTGGGCAGCCGGGTCGAGGTCAGGCGACGGCCGGCACCGGCTCCGACACCTGCTTCTCCTGCTCCCGCTCCGGCTCGTCGACGGGCGAGCTGTGCGCCTCGTCGTAGGCCTTGCGGTCGAGCAGTCCCTCGCGGGCGGAGACGATGACCGGGACGAGAGCCTGGCCCGCGACGTTCGTCGCCGTGCGCATCATGTCCAGGATCGGGTCGATCGCGAGGAGCAGGCCGACGCCCTCCATGGGCAGGCCCAGCGTGGACAGGGTGAGGGTCAGCATCACCGTGGCGCCGGTGAGGCCGGCCGTGGCGGCGGAGCCGACCACGGAGACGAAGGCGATCAGGAGGTAGTCGCCGACGCCGAGGTCGATGCCGAAGATCTGCGCGACGAAGATCGCGGCGATCGCCGGGTAGATCGCGGCGCAGCCGTCCATCTTGGTCGTCGCGCCGAACGGCACGGCGAAGGACGCGTACTCCTTCGGGACGCCGAGGCGCTCGGTGACCTTCTGGGTCAGCGGCATGGTGCCGACGGACGAGCGGGAGACGAAGGCCAGCTGGATCGCGGGCCAGGCGCCCTTGAAGAACTGCAGCGGGTTGAGCTTGGCGACGGTGGCGAGCAGCACCGGGTAGACCACGAACATCACGATCGCGCAGCCGACGTAGATGTCGGCGGTGAAGGTGGCGTACTTGCCGATGAGGTCCCAGCCGTAGGTGGCGATGGCCTTGCCGATGAGGCCGATGGTGCCGATCGGGGCGAGGCGGATGACCCACCACAGGGCCTTCTGGAGGAGGGTGAGGACCGACTCGCTCAGGTTGAGGATCGGCTGGGCCTTCTCGCCGAGCTGGAGGGCGGCGATGCCGGCGACGGCGGCCATGAAGACGATCTGCAGGACGTTCAGCTCGGTGAACGGCGTGATGACGTCGGTCGGCACGATGCCGGTCAGGAAGTCGATCCAGGAGCCGGTGTTCTCGGGCTTGGCGCCGTCGGCCGGGGTGAGGCCGGTGCCGGCGCCGGGGTTGGTGACCAGGCCGATGACGAGGCCGATGGCCACCGCGATCAGCGACGTGATCATGAACCAGAGGAGGGTGCGGGACGCCAGGCGGGCCGCGTTGTTGACCTTCCGCAGGTTGGTGATCGAGACCAGGATCGCGAAGAAGACGAGCGGTGCGACGGCCAGCTTCAGCAGGCCGATGAAGGTGTCACCGACCTTCTCCAGGGTGGTGACCAGCCACGATATGTCCTGGCTGCGGGCCAGCCAGCCCAGCAGGACACCGAGGACGAGGCCGGCGAGTATCTGGGCCCAGAAGGGCACCTTGAAGGACTTCTTGGCCGGGGACCCGGCGGAAGGCTTCGCGGGCGATGAAGAGGACACGGACAGACTCCGTAGGGGACGGGACGCGGGGGACGGACGCGCAGGGCTGACGTGGAGAACGACGGGATGAGGGGGAACGTCAGGGGCGACAGTTCGCGGACGCGCACCGACAGAGGTCCACGTGCAGGCGCGCCACGAGCGCGAGGCTCGGGGGTGTGTGGGGCGCGGCTGCGTGCTTCATGCACACGACTTTAACACCAGTGCTTTGGGACCCTCAAAGCCTAACTTTGAGAGGCTGGAGGCGACTCCTGCCCGTAAAACGCAGATCGCCCCGGTTTTCCGCGGAATGCGGGAACCGGGGCGTACGTGGGTGTGACGGACGTTACGAGGTCTGGCCCTGCGCCCGTGCGGAGTCGTCGGCGACGTCCTCCTGGCCGCGGTTGGCGTCCAGGTTGGCCTTGAGGCGGTCCACTCGGTTCACGACCTGCACCGAGGCCCGGTCCCGCTCCTTGCGCAGCGCGACGTAGCTGATGGGGGCGGAGACCAGCAGGGCGAGCAGGATGATCCACATGCCGTTGGAGTCGCCGAGCCCGCGCGGGAACACGCCGACGTAGACGAGTCCCCAGACGGCCACGAGGCAGCCGACGAAGATCCCGAGGCGCATCAGCGTGTAGCGGAGCATCTCAATCCACTCTTCCGTTTCTGGCACAAAGAGGCACTGTCCAGTGAAGCATGCCGGGCCGCCGGTCCCGCACGGGGGTCGGGCTCAGGCCAGCGGCAGCAGCATGAAGACGTCGTCCCGGTCGTCGCCGGGAGCCACCCGGATCGCGCCGGGAACCCGGCCGACCTCCTTGTAGCCGCAGGACTCGTAGAACCGCTCCAGGCCGAGGCCGCCCCGGCAGGTGAGCCGGATCGCCTCGACGCCGTCGAGGGTGCGGGCCGCGTCCGCGGCGGCGGCCATCAGGTCCCGGCCGTAGCCCCGGCCCTGGTGGCGCGGGTGGACCATCACCGTGTAGAGCCACAGCCAGTGGGTCATCAGCCGGTGGGTGTTCAGGGTGAGGAACGCGGTGGCGGCCACCCGGCCGGTCCCGTCGTGTCCGACGAGGAGGCGGGTACGGCCCTCGGCCATGGCGACCATGTGTTTGACCAGCTCGGGGCGGATGTCCTCCCGGCTCGCCGGCGGGACGAAGCCCACGGAGCCGCCCGCGTTGGTGACGTCGGTCCACAGGTCGAGCACGCCGTCGCGCAGGTCCGGGGTGAGGGCGGGATCGAGGGTGAAAGTAAGGGACACATATGCATCGTAACCATTACACGAGTGCTCGGGCCACCACTTTCAGATCGGAGACCAGGCCCCGGTAGGCCCCGTCCCGGTCCTCGGCCCGCAGCACCGCCGACGGGTGCACGGTCGGCACCAGCCGTTCCGGACGACCGTGGATCTCCTCCTCCAGCACCGTGCCGCGCACCCGCGTGACCCGGAACGAGGAGCCGAGCAGCGCCTTGCCCGCCGTCGCGCCGAGCACCACGATCAGTTCGGGCTCCACCTGGGCCAGCTCGGCGGCCAGCCAGGGCCCGCAGGCGGTCATCTCGCGCAGGGTGGGCGCCTTGTGGATGCGGCGCTTGCGCGGTTCGGCCCGCGTGAACTTGAAGTGCTTGACGGCGTTCGTGACGTAGGCGTCCGCCGGATCGAGGCCGGCGTCCGCCAGCGCCCGGTCCAGGAGCCTGCCGGCGGGGCCGACGAAGGGCTCGCCGCGCCGGTCCTCCTGGTCACCGGGCTGCTCACCGACGAGCATGAGGCGGGCGGTCGCCTTGCCGGCGCCGAAGACCGTCTGGGTCGCGTCGCGGTGCAGGGGGCAGCCCTTGCAGTCGGCGGCCGCCCGGCGCAGGGCGGGGAGGCCGCCGCGCTTCGGAACGAAGGGTTCGGCAGTGTAAGCGTCCTCGGTACCGGCCATGTGCCGGCGGGTACCCGCCATTGCCCTGCGGACCCGTACCGGGTGCGGGCGGGTGAGTGGTTGCTCGCGCGGCCCCACTCACCCGCCCGCACCCGGCGGACAACCGGGAACTCACACCCGCATCGGCTGCGGAGACTCCCGGCGCCCCGCGTCGGGACCGTCGTACTCCCGGAGGACCTCGTACCGCGTGTTCCGCTCCACCGGCCGGAACCCGGCGTCGCGGATCAGGTCGAGCAGGTCCTGGCGTGTCAGCTTGTTCGGCGTGCCGAAGTCGTCCGCGTCGTGCGTGATCTTGTACTCGACGACCGAGCCGTCCATGTCGTCGGCGCCGTGCTGCAGGGCCAGCTGCGCGGTCTGGACGCCGTGCATGACCCAGAAGACCTTGACGTGCGGGACGTTGTCGAACAGCAGCCGGGAGACCGCGAAGGTCTTCAGCGCCTCCGCGCCGGTCGCCATCTGCGTGCGGGCCTGGAGGCGATTCCTGACCTTGCCGTCCTTCAGGTCCACGAAGTCGTGCTGGTAGCGCAGCGGGATGAAGACCTGGAAGCCGCCCGTCTCGTCCTGGAGCTCGCGCAGGCGCAGCACGTGGTCCACGCGGTGGCGCGGCTCCTCGATGTGACCGTAGAGCATGGTGCACGGGGTCTTCAGCCCCTTCTCGTGCGCCAGGCGGTGGATGCGCGACCAGTCCTCCCAGTGGGTGCGGTGGTCGACGATGTGCTGCCGCACCTCCCAGTCGAAGATCTCGGCGCCGCCGCCGGTCAGGGACTCCAGACCGGCGTCGATCAGCTCGTCGAGGATGTCGGAGGCGGACATCCCGGAGATGGTCTCGAAGTGGTGGATCTCGGTGGCCGTGAAGGCCTTGAGCGACACGTCCGGCAGCGCGGCCTTCAGCTCCCGCAGCGAGCGCGGGTAGTAGCGCCACGGCAGGTTCGGGTGCAGGCCGTTGACGATGTGCAGCTCGGTGAGGTTCTCGCCCTCCATCTCCTTGGCGAGCTTCACCGCCTCCTCGATGCGCATCGTGTACGCGTCCTTCTCCCCCGGCTTGCGCTGGAAGGAGCAGTACGCGCAGGACGCGGTGCACACGTTGGTCATGTTGAGGTGGCGGTTGACGTTGAAGTGGACGACGTCGCCGTTCTTGCGCGTCCGCACCTCGTGCGCGAGGCCGCCGAGCCAGGCCAGGTCGTCCGACTCGTACAGCGCGATGCCGTCCTCGCGGGTCAGCCGCTCCCCGGAGCGGACCTTCTGTTCCAGCTCCCGCTTGAGCCCGGCGTCCATGCGATACCTCTTTCTGAGACTGACTCGTCAACCGTACGCCCCGGCTACTGGACCTCTTCCGGCAGCTCGCCCACCCGGTTCTCCCACTTGGTGGAGAGCACGATGGTGGTGCGGGTCCGGGAGACGCCCTTGGTCCCCGACAGGCGCCGGATGATGCTCTCCAGGCCGTCCACGTCGGCCGCGCGCACCTTGAGCATGTAGGAGTCGTCGCCGGCGATGAACCAGCAGTCCTCGATCTCCCGCAGGTCCCGCAGCCGCTGCGCCACGTCCTCGTGGTCGGCCGCGTCGGAGAGCGAGACGCCGATGAGGGCGGTGACGCCGAGGCCGAGCGAGGCGGCGTCCACGGTGGCCCGGTAGCCGGTGATGACACCGGCCGCCTCCAGCCGGTTGATGCGGTCGGTGACGCTGGGTCCCGACAGCCCGACGAGGCGCCCCAGCTCCGCGTACGAGGCCCGGCCGTTCTCCCTCAGGGCCTGGATGAGCTGCCTGTCCACCGCGTCCATGCGATCGAAGCCTTCCACTGAAGAGTTCTGAAGATGTGGGTAACCAACGTGTGGGGGGAGGTGGTGCTCAGGTGGTGGGGCGGGCCCCGCCGAGGTCGCCGCTCCAGCGGCGGTAGAGGCCGTGTCCGACGCCTGCCGCGTCGAGGACGCGTCCGGCGACGAAGTCGACCAGGTCCTGGATGTGCGTCGCCCCCGCGTAGAAGGCCGGCGAGGCGGGCACCACGGTCGCGCCCGCGTCGTCCAGTGTCACCAGGTGCCTGAGGGTCCGGCCGTCCAGCGGGGTCTCCCGTACGGCCACGACCAGCTTGCGGCGCTCCTTCAGGGTCACGCTCGCCGACCGCTGCAGCAGGTCCTTCGACAGCCCGAGGGCGACACCCGCCACGCAGGCCGTCGACGCGGGCACGATCAGCATGCCCCTGACGGGGTACGACCCGGAGGACGGCCCGGCCGCGAGGTCACCCGCGCTCCAGTGCCGTACCCGGTCGCCGGTGACGTCCACGTCGAACGTGTCCGGCTTGCCGTCGGCCCCGCGTGCGAGCCAGGCGCGCAGGTCGTCCCGCCAGTGGGCGTCGCGGAAGGAGATGCCGGTCTCGTCGAGCAGGGTGAGCCGCGAGGCCCGGCTGACCACCAGGTCGACGCTCTCACCGGCGGCGAGCAGCGCACGCAGCACCGCTGCCGCGTAGGGCGTACCGGACGCCCCCGACACCCCCACGATCCAAGGCGTGCGCTGCGTCTGTCCTGGCTTCATGATGCCGAGCCTAGTCGCAGGCTCAGGGTTTTCAGACCGTGAGCCCCCGCACCAGCAGGTCGAGCAGCGCGCACACGAACAGGGCGATGCCGATGAAGCCGTTGACCGAGAAGAACGCCCTGTTCAGCCGGGACAGGTCGGTCGGTCGCACGATGGTGTGCTCGTAGACGAAGGCACCGGCGACGATCAGCAGGCCGAGCCAGAAGAAGACACCGGCGCCGGTGGCGACGGCGTACCAGACGAACAGGGCCGTGGTGACGGTGTGGCAGGCGCGGGCGCCCCAGATCGCGGCCGGGACGCCGAAGCGGGCCGGGACCGACTTCACGCCGACCTGCCGGTCGGTCTCGACGTCCTGGCAGGCGTAGATCAGGTCGAAGCCGCCGATCCAGATGCCGACCGCGAGGCCGAGGATCACGGCGTCCCAGGACCAGCTGCCGGTGATCGCCAGCCAGCCGCCGATCGGGCCCATCGCCTGCGCGAGACCGAGGATGGCCTGCGGGAAGTTCGTGAACCGCTTGCCGTACGGGTAGACCACCATGGGGACGACGGCGATGGGGGCGAGGGCGAGGCAGAGCGGGTTGAGCAGGGCCGCCGCGCCCAGGAAGACGACCAGGGCGATCAGCGCGCCGGTCCAGGCGTGCTTGACCGACATGGCGCCGGTGACCAGTTCACGGTGGGCGGTGCGCGGGTTGCGGGCGTCGATCTCGCGGTCGATGATCCGGTTGACCGCCATCGCGAAGGTGCGCAGGCCCACCATGGCGACGGTGACCAGGAGCAGCCGGCCCCAGTGGATGTTCTCGTCCCACTCGTACATCGCGGTCAGCGCGGCGATGTAGGCGAAGGGCAGGGCGAAGACCGAGTGCTCGATCATCACCAGGCGCAGGAACGCCTTGGTGCGCCCCGGCTGCTGCGGCAGCGCGGCGGAAGCCGACGTCACAGTCCGTACTCCTTCCAGCGGCGGTCGACCTTCGCCGCCGTCTCCGGGTCGGACAGCACCATGTCCGGCCAGCCCCCGTCCCGTGTGTACCCCTCCTCGGGCAGCTTCTTCGTGGCGTCGATACCGGCCTTGCCGCCCCAGAACTGCTGGTAGGAGGCGTGGTCGAGGTGGTCGACCGGGCCTTCGACGACGGTGAGGTCACGGGCGTAGTCGGTGTTGCCGAGGGCCCGCCAGGCGACCTCGTGCAGGTCGTGGACGTCGCAGTCGGAGTCGACGACCACGATCAGCTTGGTCAGGGACATCATGTGGGCGCCCCAGATGGCGTGCATGACCTTCTGGGCGTGCTTGGGGTACTTCTTGTCGATCGAGACGATCGCGCAGTTGTGGAAGCCGCCGGCCTCGGGGAGGTGGTAGTCCACGATGTCCGGCACGATGATCTTCAGCAGGGGCAGGAAGAACCGCTCCGTGGCCCGGCCCAGCGGGCCGTCCTCCGTCGGGGGCCGCCCGACCACGATCGACTGGAGCAGCGGACGCTTCCGCATCGTGACGCAGTCGATCTTGAGGGCGGGGAACGGCTCCTGCGGGGTGTAGAAGCCGGTGTGGTCCCCGAAGGGGCCCTCGGGCAGCATCTCGCCGGGCTCCAGCCAGCCCTCGACGACGACCTCCGCCTGCGCGGGGACCTGGAGGGGGACGGTCTTGCAGTCGACCATCTCGATCCGCTTGCCCTGGAGGAACCCGGCGAACAGGTACTCGTCGATGTCGCCGGGGAGCGGGGCGGTGGAGGCGTAGGTGACGGCGGGCGGGCAGCCGAAGGCGATGGCGACGGGCAGCCGCTCGCCCCTCCTGGCCGCCACCTGGTAGTGGTTCCGGCTGTCCTTGTGGATCTGCCAGTGCATGCCGATGGTGCGCTTGTCGTGGCGCTGGAGCCGGTACAGCCCGAGGTTGCGGATGCCCGTCTCCGGGTCCTTGGTGTGGGTGAGCCCGAGGTTGAAGAAGGAGCCGCCGTCGTCGGGCCAGGTGAAGAGGGCGGGGAGGCGGTCGAGGTCCACGTCCTCGCCGCGCAGGACGACTTCCTGGACCGGCGCGTGGTCGCCCTTGACCTTCTTCGGCGGTACGTGCGTCATCGCGCCGAGCTTCCCGAAGGCCTCGCGCACGCCGACGAAGCCCTGCGGCAGCTCGGGCTTCAGCAGCCCGCCGATCTTGTCCGAGATGTCGGAGTACGACTTCAGACCGAGGGCCTTGAGCAGGCGCCGGTCGGTGCCGAAGACGTTCATCGCGAGGGGCATGTCGGAGCCCTTCACGTTCTCGAAGAGCAGGGCGGGGCCGCCGGCCTTGTTCACCCGGTCGACGATCTCCCCGATCTCCAGGTACGGGTCCACCTCGGCCTTGATGCGCTTGAGGTCGCCCTCGCGCTCCAGAGCCCTGAGCAGGGAGCGAAGATCGTCGTAAGCCATGCGGTCCAGTATCCCCGAGCGGCTACCCTGGGCCTGTACCGACCCTGTACCCCACCGCTTTCGCTGGAGAGGCTCCATGCTTCGGGTGCTGATGTTCCTGATCCCACTGGCATTGAGCGTCTACGCGTTCATCGACTGCATCAGCACGAAGGACAGCGACATCCGGCACATGCCGAAGCCACTGTGGGCGGTCCTCGTGCTGCTCTTCCCGCTGGTCGGGTCGATCTCCTGGATCCTCGCCGGCAAGAAGCGGCAGCCGGCCGGCTCGTCACCGTGGGGCGGCGGCGGACGCCGCCAGTGGGTGGCGCCGGACGACAACCCCGACTTCCTGAAGTCCCTGGGCAAGGACGACGAGAAGGACGGGGGCGGGGACGCGGACGGGCGCGAGGACCGTCGGAAGGACGAGGACCCCCGGGCCGACTGAACGCCGTCCGGGCGGACGGCGCGCTACGCGCCGAGGGCGTTCAGGAAGTTCTGGACGGCCTCGACGACGGGCGCCCCCACGTCCCCCACCAGCACCGCGATGCCCGTCACGGCCGCGAGCACGTTCCGCAGACGCGTGGGGTCGCTCCCGTCGGCCGCCTCCAGTTCCGGCAGGCACTGGTCGATCACCTGCCGGTCGGTGTCCGAGAGGTGCGTGCGCAGGTTCTGGACGGCCTCGACCATCCGGGCGCGGGCGACTGCCGGATCCGCGGGTCCGTAGTTGTGGACGATGCCCGTGTTGTTGTTGCCGTACTGGCTGACCCGGTCGCCGAAGTGCATGTCCCCGCTCATCGCCTCACCCCTGTGTTGCCGTTGCCGATCTGCTGGATCCTGTCGCCGACGTGGAAGTTCTCCACCGAGACCTGGAACTCCGCGCCGGGGTCGTCGATCGCGTCCATGATCTTGACGACGAGGTTGTCGACGACCGAGCGGTCCTCGCTCGCCACCAGGGTGGCGGGGTTTCCGGACGTCTCGATCACCAACGCGTACAGCAGCTTGCGGGTCAGGATCTCGTACAGGGCGAAGGCCAGGAGCAGATAGAAGATGATTCCGCAGACGCGTACCGCGTAGCCGAGGAAGGTGACGAGACCCCAGGAGGGCAGTGCGTCGAGGATCGCGATGAGGATGATGCCGAACAGGGTCATCCCCACGCCACCGGCGAGGAACTTCAGCGTTTCGCCGGTACGGCGGGTCGGTATCTCGACGGTCTTCGCCCGAGCGATGTTCTGCAGCGGGTAGGCGTCGTCGCGCAGCCACAGCACGCGACGGCTGACACGCACGTCGACGGTTTCTCTTCCCGGCACCAAGCCCCCAGCCCCCGTTTACCACTCCTTGACACACTAGGGTGACCAACTCCCCGCAGCAACGAGGCGATCCGGCCATCCACGGCTGGAAAGTGCCGGAGCCGGGCGGGCGGAGCCGGGGGCGAAGAGCGGTACCGTCCGGGTGCTGCCGATCGCGAGGGTGCCGGAGCCGGTGCGGATTTCGGCGAAGTCCTCGGTGGCCCAGTTCGCGCGGACCGAGGTGGCGCGTTCGTAGAAGTCGACGAGGCGGGCTACGTCGTCCGTGATGATGCGGATCGAGACGAGGTTCATGGCGGGCTCCTGTTCGGCCGGGTCTTCCGTGACCGCACGCTAGGAGCGATGTAGGTCACCGACCGACCGCCTTCCCGGCACGGTGGCGGCGGCTCACAGCCAGGTCGTGGCGAGCGGCACGGTCGCCGCGGCGGCGGCGAGGAGGGTGAGGTTGAGGGCGACCCGCCGGTCCCCCAGGCGCAGGTGCACGCCGGTCGCGCCGATCTGCAGGACCACGAACCCGACGGCCGCGGCCAGTGCCAGCCCGGGTGCGACACCGGTCAGCGGCGGGAGGACCAGCCCGGCGGCGCCCAGCACCTCGACCACCCCGACGGCCCGGACGGCCGGCATCGGCACACTGTCCACCCAGGCCATCATCGGCCGTAGCCGCGCACGGCTGCGGACCGCCTTCAGTCCGCCGCCGTAGAGGTAGAAGGCGGCGAGGAGAGCGGCGGCGATCCAGTAGGCGACGGTCACGACCGCGCGCTCCCCGCGAAGTCGGTGGCGGGCTCGGTCGCGTAACGGCGCATGGTGCGGATGCTGTCCTGCGGGGTCGGAGCCCGGCCGCCGGCGAACTGGTCCCGCAGGTCGCGGAAGTACCGCACGTACAGGTCCGGGGTGAAGGTGCTGAGCAGGACGGCCGGTTCGCCGGTCGCATTGGCGAAGGTGTGCGGGGCGCCGGGCGGGACGAGCACGAACGTGCCCGCCGTCGCGTCGTGGTCCGTGTCCCCGACGGTGAACCGGACCGTACCGGAGACGACGTAGAAGCCCTCGTCGTGCTCGGCGTGGCGGTGCTGCGGCGGTCCCGGGGTGTGCGGGGCGAGGACGGACTCGGCCACCCCGAGGCGGTGCCCGGTGTTGCGGCCGTCCTCCAGGACGCGCATCCGCGTGCTGCCCAGGAGGATCACCTCCCCGTCCTCCGGCCCGACCACCGACACGGCGGGATCTCCGGTCGTGGTCGTGGCCGTCTCACTGGTTCGTGCTGCGTCGTCGGTCATGCTCCGATTGCACCGCCGAGACGGCACAGCCGTCCAAGACCTCTTCCGCGAAGTCGATACCGTACGGGTATCGTCGCTGCATGGAGCTACGTACGCTGCGCTACTTCGTGGCGGTCGCCGAGGAACTCCACTTCGGCCGGGCGGCCGCCCGGCTGCACATGAGCCAGCCGCCGCTGAGCCGGGCGATCAAGGGGCTGGAGACTGAGGTCGGCGCTCCGCTGTTCGACCGGAACCCGGCCGGTGTCACCCTCACCGGGGTCGGCACGGTCTTCCTCGACGAGGCGCGCGACCTGCTCGACCGGACCGACCGGATGCGGGTACGGGTGGCCGCCGCCGCCGGCACCGCGACCCTCACCGTCGGCATCCTCGGCGACAGCACCGACCCGGACGTCCTCCGGCTGGCCGGCGCCTACCGCCGGCGCCACCCGCAGGTCGAGGTCACCGTGCGCGAGACCGACCTGACCGACCCCACCTGCGGACTGCACGCCGGGCTGGTGGACGTGGCCCTGACCCGCGCGCCGTTCGTCACCACCGGCCTGACCGTGCGCGAGCTGCGCGCCGATCCGGTGGGCGCACTGCTGCGCGCGGACGATCCGCTGGCCCGCCGCCACGGCCTGACGCCGGCCGACCTGGCCGACCGCCGCTGGTTCCGGTTCCCGGCGGGCACCGACCCGCTCTGGAGCGCCTACTGGAGCGGCGGGCGGCTCCGCGAGGGCCCGGTGGTCCGCACCGTGCAGGAATGCCGGCAGGCCGTGCTCTGGAACGGCACGGTCGGCATGACCCTCGTCGGTCACGAGCCCACGGAGGGGCTGACCGTGGTCCCGCTGACCGGCATGCCGGCGAGCCGTGCGGTGGTGGCCTGGCCCGGGGGCGACCCCAACCCGCTGGTCCGCGCCTTCGTCCGGAGCGCCGTCGCCGCGTTCCGGGGGACCGACGGGCCCTAGGGCCGCCCGTGGGCCTGTCCGCCCCCGGGGCCTGCCGCTGTAGGTGCTCTTGATCCGGCGCAGGCACACGCCGGACCCGGCACACCCGCTACCGGCGCCGCGTCTCCGATTGCGCGGTGCTCGAGCGCCGGCTCCGAGGGCGGGCCGCGCATAGGCTGCGGGCCGATGAACACCGACGACCGCCGTCAACGTCTGCGAACCGTCGACCTGGCCCGGCTGGCGGGGCTGTCGACGCAGCAGATCCGCAACTACGAGGACGCCGGCGTCCTGCCGCCTGCCGGACGGACCGAGTCGGGGTACCGCGTCTTCGGCGAGCGGCACCGGCAGGCGCTGCTGACGTACCGGGGGCTGCGGGAGGGGTACGGGCCGGTGACGGCGACGCGGGTCATGCGGACCGTGCACGAGGGGGACGTTCCCGGCGCGCTCGCCCTCGTGGACGCCGCGCACGCGGCCCTGCACGAGGAGCGGGTCGCGCTGCGAGCCGCACGCGAGGCGCTGGAGGCGCTGGCCGGTCGGGAGACCGAACCGGTGACGGGCACCGGCGGTCTGCGCATCGGCGAGGTGGCCGCGCTGGTCGGCGTACGGACGTCCGCGCTGCGGGTGTGGGAGGCGGCGGGGCTGCTCGCGCCCGGACGGGAGCGGGGCACCAAGTACCGCGTGTACGGGCCCGCCGACGTGCGCGACGCCCGGGTGGTGCGCACGCTGCGCCGCAGCCACTACCTGTTCGACCAGATCCGGCCCGTCCTGGACGGCCTGCGCCGGGAGGGCGGCGGCGAGGCGCTGCGGACGGCCATCGCCGCACGGGAGCAAGCGCTCACGGCCCGTACGCGGGCCAGCCTGGGGGGCGCGGGCCGACTGCACACGTATCTGACTTGCACCGAGGACACTCTGCGTGGTTAATGGATCACTCACTGACGGCCCATCAGCCGACGGAGGGTCAGGGAAATCATGGAAAGCGCCCCGAATCAGGGATTCCAGCAGCAGAGCCAAGGATTCCAGCCACCCGGCCAGAGATCCCAGCCCCCGGGCCAGTACGACATCCCCCCGCCGCCCGCCGTGCCACCGCGGTCCGTGCGCGCCGTCGACCTGCGGGTCGGCAAGCGGCTGCTGTGGGTCGGGGCGGCGGCGTACCCCCTGCAGAACATCACCCGGGTCTACACCTTCACCATGACGCCCCGCCGCAAGGAAGCCACGCTGCTGTTCCTGAAGCGCACGGCGCTGATCCTGTCGGTTGCCTTCGGGCTGACGATCGTCGCCGGGCTGACGGCTCTCGCGGACAGCTCGACGGCGGGCGGCATCCTGACCTTCGTCTGGCTGGGGGCCATCGCGGCACTGGTGTTCAGCATCGTGGAGCTGTTCTCCGTACTGACGGCGCCGGCCCAGTACGTCCTGGCGATGGAGACGTCCGGGCCGTCCATCGCGATGGTGACCAGCGCCGACCCGCACCAGCTCGACCGGCTCGTCGCGCCCATCGTGCAGGCCATCGAGAACCCCGAGGCGGAGTTCCACGTCAAGGTGGAGCAGCTCCTGGTCAATCCCAGGAACTACTACTTCGGCGACAACGTCAACATGTACGGCGGATCGGGCAACGTAGGAGTGGGGAACTCATGAGCGGCGGCAACTACTACTTCGGCGACAGCGTCTCGATGCACGGCGGTTTCGGCAACACGGGCATCGTCAAGAACCACGCGGCTCCCGCCGGAACCGAGGCGTCGCCCGCTCTGGAGGCGGCGATCCGGCAACTCGTCGAGCTGGTGCAGGAGCTGCGCGCCCAGGTGCCGCCGGCCAGCGCGCAGTCCATCGACGACTGCCTGCCGGACATCACCACGGCGCCCGGCATCCAACCGCAGCAGCGGCACCGCGCTCTGATGGCGGTCGCCGGCATCGCCGCCACGGTGGGAGCGGTCGGCCAGCCCGTCGTCGAGGCCGTGAACAGCGTCCTCGCGCTGCTCGGCGGCTGACCGCGCGGCCCCCGTACCGCCGTTCGAGGGGCCATCCGTTTCGTTGAACCCTGCCGACACACCATGTGCGCGGTCGCGGGCACGGCATTCCCTTGGTCGGGTCTGTTACATCTGCGAACGGAGACCCCTCGTGCGACTGACCGACATCCACCGCTGCGAGATCCGGCCCGGGCGCCTCGTCGAGTGGACGCTCAGTCCGGCGACCGTCGAGGTCGCGGCGGCGCTGCCCGAGGACGCGCGGCCACCGGCGTACATCCAGGAGTCGCACATCCGGACGGCCCGATCGGTGCGCGACGACGGTCTGTTCGTGCCGACCTGGCTGGGCGCGGCCTTCGACATCCCCGGACCGGTCGACCTCGACGTCCTCCAGGAGGCGCTGCGCTCCTGGACCCTGCGGCACGAGACGCTGCGCAGCGGCTTCCGGTGGGACGGTGCCCCCGACGACCACGTGCGGCGGTTCACCCTCGACGCGGACGCCGTGTCCCTGCACCGCGAGGACGTCGGCGACTTCCCGGACGCGACCGAACTGTCCCGCCACCTCCAGGACCGCTTCGACCGGGTCGCGGACGCGCTGCGCTGGCCCAACCTCATCTACACGGCGGTCGTCCGCGACGACGGCGTCAGCGTCTACATGGCCTTCGACCACAGCAACGTCGACGCGTACTCCATCTACCGCATCCCCGCCGAGGTCGAGGAACTGTACGCGGCCGGTGTCGCGGGCCGGACGGTGCCGCGTCCCCGGGTGGGCAGTTACGTCGACTTCTGCGAGGCCGAGCGGGCGGACGCCGACCGGATCGACGGCGACCACGACATCGTCGCCCGCTGGCGGGAGTTCATCCGGCGCTGCGACGGGCGGCTGCCGTCCTTCCCCGTCGACCTCGGCCTGGAACCGGGCGGACCGCTGCCCGAGCAGAAGCTGCTGCGCGAGCCGCTGGTGGGCGCGGCCGACGCCGCCGCCTTCGAGGCGTACTGCCGTCCCTACGGCGGCAGCCTGGTCGGTGTCCTGGCCGCCACCGCCCTGGCCGTCCACGAGATCGGCGGGGAGCCCGTCTACCGCACCGTCGTGCCGTTCCACACCAGGTCCCGGTCCCAGTGGTCGGAGTCGGTGGGCTGGTACGTGGGCGGCGCGCCGATCGAGGTCCCGGTGGCGGGGGCCGGCGACTTCACGGGCGCCCTGCGCACCGTACGCGCCGAGCTCCAGGCCAATCGGCGGATGTCCCGCATGCCGATCGACCGGGTGCTGCGCCTGCTCGGCACGGACTTCCGGCCGACCTCGCCCGACCTGTACTCGATCGTGTCGTACGTCGACGCCCGCGGCGTCCCCGGCTCCGGCAGGTGGCCGGACCGCACGGCGTACGCGCTGCTCCGGGTCTCGTACGGCGACCAGGTGTGCGCCTGGGTCACCCGGCTGCCGGAGGGCCTGTGGTTCGCCGCCCGCTACCCGGACACCGACGTCGCGCACAAGAACCTGAGCCTGTACGTGGAGCGGCTGCGGGACATCGTCGCGAGCGTCGCCCGCGGGGACGTCCGGCCGTCGCTCAGCGCTCGGTGAGGGAGACGATTCCCGCGTGCAGGCGCCCGTCGCCGCCGTCGAAGCAGACCCGGTCCCCGTCGAGGGCCACGTCGGGGTCGCCGGACGACAGGCGGGTCCGCGCCGTCGCTCCGGTTCGGGGGCCGGCGGCGTGCAGGACACCGCGGTCGTCACCGAAGTAGACCGTGCCGTCCGACACCCCGAGTCAACACCCGCACGGTTCCCACTCGCCACACCGGCCCCCCGTACGGCGGCCTCTCCCCGGAAACCTCACGTCTCCCCGACAGCGCACGAAGGGCCGGTCCCCATGACCTGCGTCACGGGAATCGGCCCTTCACGGCGCGCCTTGTTCAGAAGCCCACGGACTGGAGGGCGCCCAGGCCCACGTCCGCGTAGGAGTGCTTGCCGGAGACGAAGATGTTCACGCCGTAGTAGTTGAACAGCCAGCAGCCGAAGGCGGCCAGCGCCAGGTAGGCGGCCTTGCGGCCCTTCCAGCCGGCGGTGGCGCGGGCGTGCAGGTAGCCGGCGTAGGCCACCCAGGTGATGAAGGACCAGGTCTCCTTGGGGTCCCAGCCCCAGTAGCGGCCCCAGGCGTCGCCCGCCCAGATCGCGCCCGCGATGATCGTGAACGTCCACAGCGGGAAGACGGCGGCGTTGACGCGGTAGGCGAACTTGTCGAGGGACGCGGCCGAGGGCAGGCGGTCCAGGACGGAGTCGGCGAAACGGCCGGGGGTGCCGCCGGAGGCCAGCTTGTTCTCGTAGCCGTCCTTGAACAGGTACAGGATCGTGGAGACCGCGCCGACGTAGAAGACCGCGCCGCAGAAGATCGCCGTGGAGACGTGGATGTACAGCCAGTACGAGTGCAGCGCGGGGACGAGCTGGTCGCTGGCGGTGTAGAGGACCGTGACGGCGAGACCGAGGTCGAGCAGGACCGTGGTGATCAGCGGGAGGCCGAGCCAGCGGACGTTCTTCTTCAGGGCGAGCAGTACGAGGTACACGCCGACGGCGGTCGTCGTGAACGTGATGTTGAACTCGTACATGTTGCCCCACGGCGCCCGCTTCACGGACAGCGCGCGGGCGATCACTCCGCCTGCCTCGATGGCGAAGGCCAGCACGGTGAGGGAGATGGCGATCCGGCCGTAGAGGTCGCCCTTCTCGGTGCCACCGTGGGCACCGGGGCCGTCGGGCACGTCGCGGGAGCCGGTGGCGGCGCGCACGACGACCTCCGGCCGGTCCATCACGGCGGTGCCGCCGGGCTTCTTGACCGTGACGGCCGGGGCGGTCTTCGCCTTGGTCTTCGCCGTCGCCTCGCTGTCCGCGGTGAGCGCGGCGGCGGTGCGGCCGACCTTGCTGCGGCTGCCGAAGAGCCACTCGGCGATGTAGGCGAAGAACGCCAGCGTGTAGACGGCCATCGCGGAGTAGATCAGCGTGTTGCTGATGTTCGCGAAGTTCTCGTTGGTTGCGGCGGCGAGAGTCACTTCTCAGGCCCTTCGGCAGGTACGACGTGGGTGTCGGGAGAATCGGGGGTGTCGTCGTCGTTCTTCGGCTCGTACAGGACCGCGGCGAGGTCGCCGAGTTCCTCGGGGACCTTCGCGGACTCGCTGCGTCCGAGGCCGGCCATCTCGACCACCGTGACGCCGTCGTCGCCCTTGACGGCCCGCACCCAGACGCGGCGGCGCTGGATGAACAGGGAGCCGGCGAGGCCGAGGATGGCGGCGACGGAGCCGGCGAGCGCCCAGCCGCTGGCGGGCTGCCGGGTGACCTGGAAGTTGGCCCATTCCTGGACACCGTCGAAGGTGACCGTGCCGGCGCCGTTCGGGAGCGTCATGGTGTCGCCGATCTTGAGCTGCTTCTTGAACAGCTCGCCGTCGGTGTCCTTGAACTCCTCGAGGTTCTCCTTGTCGAGCTGGTAGATGCTCTTGGGGAAGCCCGCGTCCACGCCGAGGTCGCCGTGGTAGGCGGAGAGCGCCAGCATCGGGTTGAGCAGCGCGGGGAAGGTCGAGAGCATCGTGCTGCCCTCGCCGCCGTAGGTCGGCAGGAAGAAGGCGTTGAAGCCGAGCTGCTCCCGCTCGCCCTCGGCGTTGCGGTAGCCGTCGCGGACCATGACGGCGCCGGAGGAGGTGACGTTGGAGTCCAGCGGCAGCAGGGCGGTCGCCTCCTTGTCCATGACGACCTTGCCCGTGGCGTCCCGGACGGTGAGGATCGGCGCGTAGCCGTGGGCGGTGAGGTAGACCTTCGAGCCGTCGATCTCCAGCGGCTCGTTGACCTCGATGACCTTCGACTTCTCCTTGCCGTAGGCGCCCTCGCTGTAGGTGACCTCGGCCTCGTAGACGCGGGGGGTGCCGCGGTTGGGGCCGGTGGCCTCGTAGGTGCCGTGGAAGTTCTTCAGGCTGAAGCTGAAGGGGACCAGGTCGTGGTCCGGGTCGAAGAGGTTGCCGGACTTGAAGTCGTCGTACTGGGTGAGCGTGTTGGAGAAGCCGTCGCCCTCCAGGATCAGCTTGTTGCCCTCGTACTTGAAGAGCTGGCCCCAGGCGAAGGCGATCAGCATCACGATCAGCGCGACGTGGAAGACGAGGTTCCCGGCCTCGCGCAGGTAGCCCTTCTCGGCGGCGACGGCGTCACCGACGGCGTGGGCGCGGAAGCGGCGCTTCTTCAGCAGCTTCAGCGCGGCCTCGCGGACCTCCTCGGGCTCGGCCCCGGTTCGCCAGGTGGTGTACGCGGGCAGCCGGGTCAGGCGCCGGGGGGCGCCCGGCGGACGGCCGCGCAGCTGGCCCACGAACTGCCAGGTGCGCGGGACGATACAGCCGATGAGGGAGACGAACAGCAGGATGTAGATCGCGGAGAACCACACCGAGCTGTAGACGTGGAAGAGGCCGAGCTTGTCGTAGAGGGGTCCGAGGACGTCGTGGTTCTCGCGGAACTCCTCGACCTTCATGGCGTCGACGCCCTCCTGCGGGATCAGCGACCCCGGGATGGCGCCCAGCGACAGCAGCAGGAGCAGCAGCAGGGCCACCCGCATCGAGGTGAGCTGCCGCCAGAACCAGCGGAACCAGCCGATGACGCCGAGGGAGGGGAGGTTCGGGGCCTCTTCCTTCGGGGCGGTGGTCAGCTGGGAGCCGGCGGCGCCGAGGTCCTGGTCCTCGGCGGCTGCCGGGGTCTTGCCGGTCGCCGTTTTCGAAGTGCCGCTCATCGGTTCAGATCCCTACAGTGAAGCCGTTGGACCAGGTCTGCATGTCCTGCACGATGCTGTCCCAGGCGCCGGTCAGCAGCAGCAGGCCGGTCGCGATCATCATGCCGCCGCCGATCCGCAGCACCCACACATAGTGGCGCTTGATCCAGCCGAAGGCGCCGAGCGCCTTGCGGAAGGCGATCGCGGCGAGCACGAAGGGCAGGCCGAGGCCCAGGCAGTAGGCGACGGTCAGTATCGCGCCGCGGCCCGCCGTGCCCTGCTGGGAGGAGAGGATCAGCACCGAGGAGAGGGTCGGGCCGATGCAGGGCGTCCAGCCGATGCCGAACAGGGCGCCGAGGACGGGGGCACCGATCAGGCCGCTGACGGGCTTGCGGTGGAAGCGGAACTCGCGCTGGGTGAGCCAGGGCATCAGGCCCATGAAGAAGACGCCCATGAGGATCATGAAGACGCCGAGCACCTTGTTCAGGATGCTCCGGTTGTCCTGGAGCGTCTCACCGAAGTAGCCGAACAGCGCGCCGCTGGAGACGAAGACGGCGGTGAAACCGAGGACGAAGAGTGAGGCGCCGGCGACCATCCGCCCGCGCCGGGCCTCTTGGAGGTCGGTGCCGGTGACGCCGGTCACGTAGGAGAGGTAGCCGGGGACGAGCGGCAGGACGCAGGGCGAGAAGAAGGAGACGAGGCCGCCGAGCAGCGCGATGGGCAGGGCCACCAGCAGGGCGCCGTTGAGCACCGTGCCGTTGCTGCCCGCCACGGCGAGCGTGGACAGAGCGCTCACGTCACTTCCCCGACCCGCCGGAGGTGTCCTTCAGGTACGGCTCCAGCATCTTGCGGAGCTTCTCCTCGCTGAGCGCCTGGAGGGTGCGCGCGGCGACCTTGCCCTCCCGGTCGACGATCAGCGTCGAGGGGATGGCCTGCGGGTTGAGGGTGCCCTTCTCGAAGCGGAGCAGGAGCTTGCCGGCCGGGTCGTACAGGCTCGGGTAGCTGACCCCGAACTCCTCCTCGAAGGCCCGCGCCGGGCCGACGGAGGTGTCGCGGGTGTTGATGCCGAGGAACTGGACGCCCTGGTCCTTGACGTCCTGGTAGACCGTCTCGAAGTTCTTGGCCTCGGCCCGGCAGGGCGGGCACCAGGAGCCCCAGACGTTGAGGACGACGACCTTGCCCTTGTAGTCGTCGATGTCGGCCTGCCCGCCGTCGACCGTCTCACCGGACAGGTCGGGGGCGTCGGCCCGCTCGCCCTTCTTGACGGTGGAGATGCCGTCGGAGCCGGTGACGAAGCCGGTCTGGCCGCCGCCGCCCGAGGTGCCGCCGGAGCCGCACGCGGTCACCAGCAGCGCCGAGACCGCCGCCGTGGCGGCGAGGGCGGCGCGACGGCGGACGCGGACGGTGGTGCGGTTCGAGCGGTTCGAGCGCAGGGGGGCGCGGCTGGCGGCACTCATGTGAAAAGTTTCGCATGTCCGTTCCGGGGATCTTGCGCACCCCCCTCACGGGCGGAAACCCGCATTTCAGGCGGTGTTTCCCGAGGGTGTCGAGGTACCTGTTCCGGCCTCCTTGAACAAGGCGTTCCAGCCGCCGGCCGGACGCTGCCCCACCTCGACGGTACGGAGCCCCGCGAGCACCTCGGGCTTCTGCACGTCCAGCCAGTCGGTGAACTGGCGGAAGGAGACCAGCCGTATGTCCTCGCCCTTCTCCTTCTCCCGGGCGATGTGCTTGAGGACGTTCTCGACGGCGTCCATGTAGATGCCGCCGTTCCACTCCTCGAAGTGGTTGCCGATGAAGAACGGCGCCCGATTCGTCTCGTATGCCCGCTTGAAGCCAGATATGTAGGCGTTGGTGGCCTGTTCGCGCCAGCCGGGGTAGTTGTGGGCGGGCGCCTTGGTGGAGTTGACGGACTGGTTGGCGAGGATGTTGTAGTCCATCGAGAGCACCTCGAAGGAGTGCCCGGGGAAAGGTATCTGCTGCAGCGGCAGGTCCCAGATCCCGTCCTTCTTCGCCGGCCACACCTGACGGCCGCCGGGCGAGGAGGCGTCGTAGCGCCAGCCCAGCTCGCGGGCGGTGGGCAGCAGGTTGTCCTGGCCGAGGAGGCAGGGCGTGCGGCCGCCGACCAGTTCCTTGTCGTAGTCGAAGGGCAGGGCCGGGAGGTCGGTCCAGCCGCTGTTGGTCTTCCACTCCTTCACGAAGGACTTCGCCTGGTCGATCTCGCTGCGCCACTGCGCCGGCGTCCAGTTGCCGACGCTGCCGCCGCCGGCGCAGAAGTGCCCGTTGAAGTGGGTGCCGATCTCGTGGCCGTCCAGCCAGGCCCGGCGCACGCTGGCGAGGGTGTCCTTGATGTGGGCGTCGGTGAGGTAACCGATGTCCGAGGCGCCGCGCGGGTTGTTCGGCGGGTCGTAGAGGCGCTTCTTCGACTCGGGCAGCAGGTACAGCCCGGAGAGGAAGAAGGTCATGTGCGCGCCGTGCTCCCGGGCGAGGTCGAGGAAGCGCGGGAAGAGCCCGTTGCCGACCTCCCCCGCCCCGTCCCAGGAGAAGACGACGAACTGCGGCGGCGTCTGCCCCGGCTCCAGCGGCACGGGCGCGTCCGGCTGGTGGGGCTGCTTGCCGGTGTACGACGTCGAGCCGTCCCCGATGGTCTTGGCGGGGGCCTTCTCGCTGCCGGAAGGCGAGGGTTTCCCGGAACCGCCGGCCCGGTGCGAGCCGTCCGCCGACGGGTGGGAGCCGGTACCGCAGCCCGCGAGCCCGACGGCCGCCGCGGCGCCCGCGCTGAGTCCGAGCATCCCCCTGCGGGTGAGAGTGCGGGTGGAAGTGCGCATCGCAACCTCGTTCGTCACGTCCTCTGGTGGTCACTGGGTGAGAGGACGTGACGAACGTGCGGGTTCCGGAAATTTGTGCGGATTGCGTGACGGGGTGTCCCGTACCGCGGGGCCGGCCGTATCGGCCGCAGGGGCCCCTCGGGCTCCCCGGGGGGTCAGGCCCCGTACGCCTTGCCCTGCTGCCCCTTGACCGGCTTGGCGCCGGCGAGGAGGTGGGCGGGGACGAGGTCGCGGGCGGGCTCGGTGTAGCCGACGGAGACGATGCGGTCGCCCCGGTACGTGAACGTCGTCAGGGACGCCAGCGTGCACTGCCGCTTGCGCGGGTCGTGCCACAGCCGCCGCCGCTCGACGTACGAGCGCAGGATCCAGATCGGCAGCTGGTGGCTGACGACCACTGCCTCGTGCCCGCGCGCCCGCTCCTTGGCCGCGTCCAGCGCGCCCATCATCCGCACCACCTGGTCGACGTACGGCTCGCCCCAGGACGGCTTGAACGGGTTGACCACGTGCCGCCAGTTGCCGGGGCGGCGCAGGGCGCCGTCACCGATGCCGAAGGTCTTGCCCTGGAAGACGTTGTCGGCCTCGATGAGCCGCGCGTCGGTGGCGAGGTCGAGCCCGTGCGCCTTGGCGATCGGCGTCGCCGTCTCCTGCGCCCGCTCCAGCGGGGAGGCCACGACGTAGGTCACGTCGCGGGGGGCGAGGTGCTCGGCGACCCGGTCGGCCATGCGCCGGCCCAGGTCGGAGAGGTGGTAGCCGGGCAGGCGGCCGTAGAGGACGCCGGTGGGGTTCTCCACCTCGCCGTGCCGCATGACGTGGACGACGGTCAGCTCCTGGTCGGTGTCGTGGCTCACGCCGTCGCCTCCGCAGCCGCGCGGGCCGCCGCCGGGAGGGCGTCGGCGATGCGCTGGACGGCCCGCTCGTCGTGGGCGGTGGACACGAACCAGGACTCGAAGGACGACGGCGGCAGGTAGACGCCGTCGGAGAGGAGCGAGTGGAAGAAGGCGGTGAAGCGGAAGGACTCCTGCGCCTTGGCGTCCTCGTAGTTCCGCACCGGACCGTCGGTGAAGAACACGGAGAACATGTTGGAGGCCCTCTGGAGGGTGTGCGCGACACCCTCCTTGCCGAGCGCCTCGGTGACGAGGGCCTGGATCCGGAGGGAGGTGGCGTTGATCCTGTCGTACGCCGCCTCGTCGAGGAGCCGCAGCTGGGCGAGACCGGCGGCGGTGGCGACGGGGTTCCCGGAGAGGGTGCCGGCCTGGTAGACGGGCCCGGCCGGGGCGAGGTGCGCCATGACGTCCGCGCGCCCGCCGAACGCGGCGGCGGGGAACCCGCCCCCCATGACCTTCCCGAAGGTCATGAGGTCGGGAACGACGCCCTCCACCCCGTACCACCCGGCACGGCTGGTCCGGAACCCGGTCATGACCTCGTCGGAGACGAACAGCGCGCCGTTGGCGGCGCACGCGTCCTTGAGCCCCTGGTTGAACCCCGGCAGCGGCGGTACGACGCCCATGTTGCCGGGCGAGGCCTCGGTGATCACGCAGGCGATCTCGCCGGGGTGGGCGGCGAAGGCGGCGTGCACGGCGTCGAGGTCGTTGTACGGCAGCACGATCGTGTCGCTCGCCTGGGCGCCCGTGACGCCCGGGGTGTCGGGCAGCGCGAAGGTGGCGACGCCGGAGCCGGCGGCGGCGAGCAGCGAGTCGACGTGGCCGTGGTAACACCCGGCGAACTTGATCACCTTGGTGCGCCGCGTGAAGCCGCGGGCGAGCCGGATGGCCGACATGGTGGCCTCGGTCCCGCTCGACACGAGCCGGACCTCCTCCAGCGGCGCGACCCGCTCCACCATCGCCTCGGCGAGGGCGACCTCCCCCTCTGCGGGCGTGCCGAAGGACGTACCGCGCGTGACCGCCTCCTGCACGGCGGCCACCACCTCGGGGTGGGCGTGCCCGAGGATCATCGGTCCCCAGGAGCAGACGAGGTCGACGTACTCACGCCCGTCGGCGTCCGTCAGATACGGGCCGTTACCGGACACCATGAACCGGGGCGTGCCGCCGACGGCGCCGAAGGCCCGCACCGGGGAGTTCACGCCGCCGGGCGTGACGGCCGCCGCGCGGTCGAACAGAGCCTGCGAGGCCGGTGCTTCGTATGGGTATGCCAGTTCGCTCATGACCTGCGACTTCTCCGACCTTCTCGACCTTCTCCGACTTCTCGGACCCTGCCCGGACCCTGCTCGGACCTTGCTCGGCTCCCGTGCGGCCTCCGGTTGCCCAGGGTGACCTCGTTCAGGGTAGACAACCCGCCCGACCGCCGTGCCGTCTGCCAGACTGGAGACCGTCCACGCAGCTCATACGGGCGGCGCGGAGTGAGGCCGCCGTTCGTCCCGCGGACGTGTGAGGGATGTGCGACGGACATACGACGGGCATATGTCCGACCGCACGTTTCGGCGAGCGGCCGTGGGGGAGGTCACTGACACGATGATCGGGTTGCGCGGCTGGGGCCACGCGTCCTAGAAAAGCAGTCGGGTGGAGATATGCATCGCGGTGGCGGACTGGGCGAGGGGACCGACGACCTGGGTCCTCGACGTGCCCGGCGGGGAAGGCACCGACGCGAGGCGGCGGAATCGACCGAAGCACGTCAGGCGCACGGCACCCCGGGCGAGCCGGACCGGCTCGACGGGCAGGCCGACCGGCTTGGGGCGGGGAGCAGGAATGGTGGTCGGGTGGGGGTGACCTACAAGTACTTCGGCGCGCCCGACGGCGCGACCGCGGCCCGCGTCCCGATCTCGATGCGCCCCGAGGAACTCGGCGGCGACGAGCTCGGGATGAACGGCATGTTCACCAAGATCAAGCCGGAGACCATGGCCGCCATGGTCCTCACCGGCATCGAGGGCGTGCCCTTGCACAGAGTGCCCCCGCTGGAACTGGTCGTCCTGCACCCCGACTACGCCGTCGTGAAACTCCCGATGACCGTCGTCGACCCCCTGCGCGGCATCGGCGAGGAGGCGGTCGGCGCGGCGGCCTTCATCTGGTCGACGGTCCCGGACCGGGGCGGGCCTCGGGACGCGTTCAACGTGTACCAGTTGCTGCACGAGTGGCAGGACTTCAGCCACCGGCTGCATGAGGCGGGGCATCAGCCGTACTGCTTGGTGTGGCCCTGAGCTGGGGTTTCGTAGGAGTCGGGCGGGGTCTTCGGGCCTCGCCCTTTTGCGTGCCGGGGAGGGGAAGTCAGGCGGCCAGGGCACATTGGTTCTGCCGGGGGCGGCGGTGATGTGCCCCGGGTGGCGGGGGGCGCCGTCGCCTGTCGCCGGCCGCCGTGCGGTCCGGCGAGGCGAGGACATGCTCGCCGATGAGCACGGCATCCGCCCGCTCGGTTGGCCCACCAGGGGGACCACGTGGCCCTGCGGGTGTGTGCGGTGGCTGGAAGTCGCCCGTCGTGAACAGACTGAGGACCACGTCTGTGCTCGTCGCCTGAAACGGGGTACTCCGGCGGCGCGCGGATCCCCCTCGTCATCAGGAGGCACGGCCCATGACGTTCAATCCGTTGGAGCAGCGGGGTATCCCGCTGGACCGCCAGCTGCGCAGCTGGCGTGAGCTGAACGTGGACCCGATCGATCCGGACCACTGCGACCCGTACACCCGCTGCCGGATCATCACGATGAACGGGATCGAGGTGGAGGCGATCCTGTTCAGCCACCAGCTCGCCCGCCACACGGTGGACCCGGAGATCAAGCGGCAGCTGGCACGGGTGCGCTACATCGAGGCGCAGCAGCAGAAGGTGGTGAACTGGCTGCTCCCGGGTGTCTCCTCGGTGCTGGAGACGACGATCGCGTACGAGCAGGTCGCGGTGGACCTGACGGCGTGGGTGGCCCGCATGGAGCCGGACCCGTACCTGAAGCAGGCGTACCAGTTCGGCGTGCTGGAGGACTTCGACCACCTGTACCGGTACGCGAACCTGTACGAGATGATCGAGCACCGCAAGGCGGAGTCGATCGTCGACAACCTGACCGAGGTCATGCCCGGCCGGCCCACCCGGTTCCACCACCGCGATCCGGTCGACAACGTCCGCGACCCGTACGCCAAGGACCAGACCGACCCGCTGTCGAAGCTGCACGCGCTGACGATCATGTCGGCGGAGCAGCAGACCATGAACTTCTACATGAACACCGGCCCCACCTACATGGAGCCGATCGCCCGTCAGCTCTACCAGGAGATCGGGCTGATCGAGGAGGAGCACGTCACCCACTACGAGTCCCTGGTGGACCCGGGTGAGACCTGGTGGGAGCAGCTGGTCAACCACGAGTACAACGAGTGCTACCTCTACCACTCCTTCATGGAGCAGGAGAGCGACCCCAAGGTGAAGGCGATCTGGGAGCTGCACCTGAACATGGAGCTGGAGCACCTGCACGCCGCCTGCGACCTGATGCGCCGCCACGACGGCCGCGACCCCGCCTCCGTACTCGCGCCCGAGCTGCCCAACGTGCTCACCTTCGAGCCGAACAAGGGCTACCTGCGCGAACTGCTCGACACCCAGATGGACCTGACCACGCTGGGTGCGGGCTACGTGCGTGAGGCGCACGAGCGGTTCGAGCAGATGCAGGAGCAGATCCACGGCGGCGAGGCACCGCCCAGCGACCGGGTGATCCACGAGCACCAGGACATGTTCGGCCGCGAGTACCGCGTCCAGACCGAGGGCGAGCACCCCGACCCCACGCAGCGCGAGAAGTAGGGAGGCCGGGATGTCCGAGCTGAAGACCCCGCACGCCGGCGACGACATGGCCAAGGACGACGACGTCGTCTCCCTGCTGATGCGCCAGCACGGCGACATCCGCAACCTCTTCGACGAGGTCGAAGCCGCCACGGGCGAGGAACGCCGGGACGCCTTCCGCCGCCTGGTGCGCCTGCTGGCCGTGCACGAGACCGCCGAGGAAGAGGTCGTCCACCCCTTCGCGCGCAAGGGCTTCCCCGGCGGCGAGCAGGTGGTGAAGGACCGTCTCGCCGAGGAAAAGGCGGCCAAGGAGACCTTGTCCGCGCTCGACGAGCTGGACACCGACGACCCGAAGTTCATGCCCCAGCTGCTCAAGCTGCGCAAGGACGTCCAGGCGCACGCGCGGGCCGAGGAACGCTACGAGTTCACCCACATCCGCCGCAGCACCGACGTCACCAACCTGGCCGCGATGGCCAAGGCGATCAAGGCCGCCGAGGCCATGGCACCGACCCGGCCCCACCCGGGCGTCGAGTCGGGGGCGAAGAACATGGCCCTCGGGCCGGTCGCCGCTCTGATGGACCGCACCAAGGACGCCGTGCGCCAGGCCATGGGCAAGGGCTGACTCCGCGTCCTCCTGGCCGGCCGGGACACCCACCCGGGCGGCCAGGAGGCGGAGCCGACGTCCTGGCCCGGCCGCCGTTTGTCCCCTGCCCTCAGGGGGACCCTCCGCCCATGAGCAAAAAGCCAGGTCGTCGCCGTACGGGTCAGAATCGGATGCTGTGGCTGCTCGACGCCCTGGAGCGTGATCCCAGGGCTGACGCGGCGATCGACAAGCTCACCGGGAGTGTGCGAGCGCTCCCGCTGGGCCGGGCTCGAGACGCGTTGCACGGCAGGTGGCTCGGTCATCCTGTGCACCCCTTGATGGTCCAGGTGCCGATCGGCAGCTGGATGTCCGCCGCCGTCCTCGACCTGCTGCCCGGCCGTAACAGGGAGGCCGGCCTCCTCGTGGGCGTCGGGCTGGCGACGGCCGGTCCGGCCGCGTTGGCGGGCGCGGTCGACTGGGCCGAGCTGCACCGGCAGCAGACACGGGTGGGGCTGGTGCACGCCGTGGCCAACACGGCGGCCGTGGGACTGTACGGCGCCTCACTCCTGTGCCGCCTCACCGGAAGGGCCGGAGCGGGCCGCGCGTACGGCTTCCTCGGGCTGACGGCGGTCGGCCTGGGAGGCATGCTCGGCGGTCACCTCGCCTACCGGCAGGCTTCCGGCGCCAACCACGCCGAGGAAGTACCGCACGTCGTCACCGAAGGCTGGCACCGGATCGGCACGGTGGACGAGTTCCCCGCCGGCCGGCCCGTGCGGCGCGCCGTGGACGACGTGCCGGTCCTGGTGGTGCGTGAGACCGGCGGCACTTTCCACGCACTGGCCGAGCGGTGCAGTCATCTGGCGGGCCCGCTGTCCGAGGGCACGGTCGCCGACGGGTGTGTCGAATGTCCCTGGCACGGCAGTGTCTTCCGGCTCTCGGACGGCTGGAACGTCCGCGGCCCCGCCACCGCGCCCCAGCCCGCCTTCGACACCCGCGTCGTCGGCGGACACGTGGAGATCAGGCTGCGCCGTGAGGACGGCACGGAGAGCGCGGGCGAGGACCGAGCGGCCGGGGCACCGGAGCGGACGGGGGAGGACAAAGGTCATGAGCACGCCAACTGATGGCGGTGTCGTGAAGCGGCTGAGGCGACGACTGCGCCGCACCGAACGCACCTACTCGGCGGGAGAGGACCGCCCGCTGCGCGGCTACGCGGCGGCCATGACGGCTTTCGGCGTCTACACGGCGGGGTGGGCGGCGGTGGTCAGGATGCGCGGTCGTCCGCTGCCGGACCGGCCCGAGCCCTGGGATGTGACTTTGACGGCGGTGGCGACGTTCCGGCTGAGCCGGCTGCTGAGCAAGGCGTCGGTGACCAGTCCACTGAGGGCTCCCTTCACCACGTTCCAGGGGCCGCAGGGTCCGGCCGAGCTGCATGAGGAGGCGCGGCCCGAGGGCGCCAAGGACACGGTCGGTGAGCTACTGACGTGCCCGTTCTGCATGAGCGTCTGGGTGGCCTCGACCCTCACCGCCGGACAGTTGCTCTGGCCGCGCGCCACCCGCACCGCCATGGGCACGCTCACCGCGCTGGCCGGCGCGGACGCCCTGCAACTGACGTACAGCGCGCTGGTGGCCAAGACGACCGGCGAGTGACCACGTCGGACCGGCGGCCGGAGCGCGTCGCGGCGTGCCGCTGCCGGTGACGGTGACGGTGACGAAGGCGTACACCGTCTTGTGCAGCAGGTTCGACGGCGAGTTCGCGGCGGGGCCCAGGTCTGGGGCGGGGCGCCGACGCCGGTGGCGTTCTCCAGGATCTGGTGCCGGTCAGCCGCTTCCCGGCCTCAGATGGAGGTGGGCCGTCCCGGTCCGCTCAGCGGGCCACCGTGCACAGCGCACCGCTGACGGCGGCCGCGCAGACCAGCAGGCACGACGCCCAGACACCGTGGCGTCTGAGCAGGTCGCGTCGCAGCCGCAGGTACCGGGCCTCGTACTCCCGGCCCAGCTCGTCGGCACGGCGCAGGGTCGTCTCGAACATCTCGCGGGAAAGGCGGAGACGGTGGGCGACGTAGTGCCGGGTGAGCTCCTCCGCCTGCGCGGTGGTCAGCCAGGGGAGGGCGCCGCAGAGCGCCTGCGCCTCCCGGTGTGCGTCTTGCCGGTGTTCCCGGGCCAGGAGGAAGCCTTCCGCCTCCGCCGCGATGCCCGAGGCGACACCGGGGGCCGGACCGTGGAGGTGCCGGTCCGTCATCTCCGGTCGCCCTTGTGGCCGCTCGTGTCGAACACGTCGCGTTGCCCGGTGTTCTCCGCCTGGTCGAGGCCGGCGAGCGCGGGGTGGTGCAGGTCGAAGGCAGGGGACTCGGAGCGGACGCGGGGCAGGGTGACGAAGTTGTGGCGGGGCGGGGGGCAGGAGGTCGCCCATTCCAGCGAGCGTCCGTAGCCCCAGGGGTCGTCGACCTCGATCCGCTTGCCGTGCTGGGCGGTCTTCCAGACGTTGTAGAGGAAGGGCAGCGTGGACAGGCCCAGGAGGAAGGCTCCGATGGAGGAGATGGTGTTGAGGGCGGTGAAGCCGTCGGCGGCCAGGTAGTCGGCGTAGCGGCGGGGCATGCCCTCGGCGCCGAGCCAGTGCTGGACCAGGAACGTGGTGTGGAAGCCGACGAACAGCGTCCAGAAGTGCACCTTCTCCAGCCGCGTGTCGAGCATGGTGCCCGTCATCTTCGGCCACCAGAAGCTGAACCCCGCGAACATCGCGAACACGATCGTGCCGAAGAGTACGTAGTGGAAGTGCGCCACGACGAAGTAGCTGTCGGTGACGTGGAAGTCGATCGGCGGGGAGGCCAGCAGGACGCCCGTCAGTCCGCCGAACAGGAACGTGACCAGGAAGCCGGCCGCCCAGAGCATCGGCGGTTCGAAGGACAGCGAGCCCCGCCACATGGTGCCGATCCAGTTGAAGAACTTCACCCCGGTGGGCACGGCGATGAGGAAGCTCATGAACGAGAAGAACGGCAGCAGCACGGCACCGGTGGCGAACATGTGGTGCGCCCACACCGTCACCGACAGGCCGGTGATGGCGATGGTGGCACCGACCAGCCCCATGTAGCCGAAGATCGGCTTCCGCGAGAAGACGGGGATGATCTCGGTGATCACCCCGAAGAAGGGCAGGGCGAGGATGTAGACCTCGGGGTGGCCGAAGAACCAGAAGAGGTGCTGCCACAGGATCGCCCCGCCGTTCTCCGGGTCGAAGACGTGCGCACCGAACTGGCGGTCCGCCTCCAGCACCAGCAGGGCGGCGGCCAGCACGGGGAAGGCCAGCAGGACGAGCACCGAGGTCAGCAGCACGTTCCACGTGAAGATCGGCATGCGGAACATGGTCACGCCGGGCGCCCGCATACAGATGATGGTGGTGATGAAGTTGACCGCGCCGAGGATGGTGCCGAACCCGGAGAGCGCCAGCCCCATGATCCACAGGTCACCGCCGGTGTACGGGGTGCGCTCACCGCCGCTGAGCGGTGGATAGGCGGTCCAGCCGAAGTCGGCGGCACCCTGCGGGGTGAGGAAACTGCCGAGCACGATCAGGCCACCGAAGGCGAACAGCCAGTACGACAGCATGTTCAGCCTCGGGAACGCGACGTCCGGGGACCCGATCTGCAACGGCATGATCGCGTTGGCGAACCCGGCGAACGTCGGAGTGGCGAACAGCAGCAGCATGATCGTGCCGTGCATGGTGAAGGACTGGTTGTACTGCTCCGCCGACACGATCTGGAGACCGGGCCGCGCCAGCTCCGCCCGCACCACCATGGCCAGCGCTCCCCCGATCAGGAAGAACGCGAACGACGTGATCAGGTAGAGGTGGCCGATCTTCTTGTGGTCGGTCGTGGTCAGCCAGGTGACCACGACGTGGCCCCGGCCACGTCGCTCGGCCACGGGGACGGGAGCCACCGGCTCGGTATGGGTCGCCATCACGTTCCTCACTCGGCGGAGCGCCTGGTGGTCGGCCGTTGGACGGCGCCGGTCCGCCTCTCCGGCCCTGTGTCTCGGGCAGGTGTGTCCAGCCCTCGTGGAAGGTAGTTCTCCCGGTACGGGTCCGCGCCCGCAGCCGGCCGATCGCAGGCCGAACGGCCCCATCTTCCAGTCGTACGGGTGACGACGGGGGCAGCGCTGAGTACCGGCCTCGGTCACCGTGGCCGTTTCGTCCGCGGGGCTGCGGAAACCCGGCGCCGGACGGTGACCGCCGGGACACCGGAAGCGGAGGGCGTTCGATGAGGAAGCTGTGGTGGGCGGTTCCGGTCGCGGCCGTCGGGGCGGCGGCCGTACGGCGGTCCCGGCCGTCGCAAGGGGCCGACGAGCGGGCCGGCGACCGGTGGCTCACGGTGACGGTCAACCGGCCGCCCATGGACGTGGGCTCGGCAGGGAAGCCGCCCCCGCCCCTGGACGACCTCGCGGAACGGATCGATGTCCAGATCCGGCCGGCACCGGGCGACCGCGGCACGGAACTGGCCGCGCGCTTCAAGGAGCCCGTGTCCGCAGCGTCCGCCTCCGTGCCCGGGCGGCTGGCCGGGCAGGACCCACGTCAGGAGCTGCGGCGCGCGTTGCGGGACGCGAAGTCCCTGCTGGAGGCGGGTGAGGCGCTGCGGCCCGACGCGCCGCCCACGACCCGCTCCACGCTGGGCGGCAGGCTGGTCGAGGTGTTCACCCGTCGCTCCGGTGGGGAGGGAGTGCTGTGAAGGCGCTGTGCTGGGAAGGCGTGAACAAGCTGTCCGTCGAGCAGGTCCCCGATCCTGAGCTGCGCAACGACCAGGACGTCATCGTGCGGCTGATCGCGGGCACAACCTGTGGTTCCGACCTGCACCTCATCGGCGGCTACATCCCGGCGATGCGCGCCGGTGACGTGATCGGCCACGAGTTCGTCGGCGAGGTCGTCGAGACCGGCTCCGCCGTGCGCAGGCACAAGGTCGGCGACCGGGTCGTCGTCTGCTCCTTCGTCGGCTGCGGACGCTGCTGGTACTGCGCCAACGACCTGTGGTCCCTGTGCGACAACACCAACACCAACCCGGGCATCGGCCAAGCCCTGTTCGGCTACGAGACCGCCGGCATCTTCGGCTACTCGCACGCCATGGGCGGCCTGCGCGGCAGCCACGCCGAGTACGTCCGCGTGCCCTTCGCCGACTACGGCGCTTTCAAGGTCCCCGAGGGCATCGACGACACCAGCGCCCTGTTCGTCTCCGACTCCGTGCCCACCGGATGGATGGGCGCCGACCTGGCCGGGGTGAAGCCCGGTGACGTGGTCGCCGTCTGGGGGTGCGGCGCCGTGGGACAGATGGCTGCCCGGGCCGCGGTCCTCAAGGGCGCCGAGCGGGTGATCTCCATCGACCGCGTCCCCGAGCGCCTGGCCATGGCCGAACGGTACGCCGGCGCGGAGACCATCGACTACACCGGCACGGACGTCGCCGCCGAACTGCGCGAACGCACCGGCGGACGCGGCCCCGACGTGTGCATCGAGGCCGTGGGCATGGAGGCGCACAGCGACGGTCCGACGCACCTGTACGACCAGGCCAAGCAGCAGCTCCGCCTCCAGACCGACCGGCCCACCGCCGTACGCCAGGCCATCCACGCCTGCCGCAAGGCCGGCACCGTCTTCGTCCTGGGTGTCTTCGCGGGCGCCGTCGACAAGTTCCCGCTCGGCGCCGTGATCAACAAGGGGCTCACCGTGCGCGGCGCCCAGATGCACGGGCAGCGCTACATCCCCATGCTGCTGGACCGGCTGGCCGCGGGTGAGATCGAGACGGCGCATCTGGCGACCCACAGCCTCTCGCTCGACGAGGCGCCGACGGCGTACGACATGTTCAAGGAGAAGACCGACGGCTGTGTACGTGCCGTCATCCGTCCTCAGCCCTGAAGGACCGCATGATCGTCAGCAGGATCGCCCACGGACTCGCCCGGCGCCTGGCCCGGTTGCGGTCGGCACCGGCCCTGCACCCCCACGGGGTGCTGTGCACGGGGACGCTGACCGTCGCCGACGCGGGGACCGGGTGGGGGGTCCCGTGGCTGGACGGGCCCGGCTCCTACCCGGTGACGGTGCGCTGGTCGCGGGCGCTGGGCCTCCCCCGATGGCTGCCGGACGGTCTGGGACTGGCTGTCCGCGTCGAGGGCGCCGACGGTCCGGGCAGCACCCTCGACCTGCTGTTCACGTCCAGCCGCCCCGGCCGGTTCGGCCGCCACCTGCCTCTCCCCCGCCCCGACGCCCTGAAGGGGCCGTACTCGACCCTGCTGTCGTACCGGGTGGGTGATCGCGAACGCGTGCTGGCGGCCTTCCCGGTGCACGACCCCGACGCACGCCGAGAGGACGTGCGGCCGACGCTGTGGCAGGAACTCGCCGACCGGCCCGTCCGGTTCGCACTGCGGGCGGCTGCCCCGGACGAGCCCTGGCGCACCTTCGCCACCCTGAGCCTGGAGGCAGCGCACACCGCTCCGCCCGCCAGCACCGTGTCCTACGACCCCTACGCGCACAACCTGCCTCGCCTGCACCCCACCGAACGGCTGCGCGGCCTCCGCGACGCCGCGTACACCGGTTCCCGCCACGGACGAACCGCCGACGATCGCGACAAGTGAGGCGGGTCCTCCGGCGGCGGGTACCGACGACCGGCAGATGACAAGCGCCGACTACCGGACGCAGCCGCATGAACAGCAGCACCGCGCCCCGCCACGGTCGCCTGACCTCGACGACCGCAGGAGTCCTCAGCCTTCCTGGAGTTCAGCGGTCTTTCGTGGATCGTCGGACAGGATGCGGTCGGCGAGGCGTCGCGCCTGTTCCTCGGCCGGCTGGTCGCGGACGACGAACAGCTCGTACCCGTAGCGGTTGGTGCCCGCACCCGGTCCCCGGTCCTGGCGGAACTCGACGTCGACGCCCTCGGGGCTGGTGAGTTCCTCGGGGAGGCCCGGCTCCTCGCGTCGGGGGGAGACACCCGTGAGGACGCAGCCCCAGCGTTCGAACCAGCCGCTGGCCGCCAGGGTGCGCTCGAGGAGCCGGGCGACGGTGTCCACCGGCTCCTCCCAGTCGCGGTCCGCGGCCGCCCGCGCGAGTCCGGCCTCGTACTGAGCGGCGTCGAACCGGAAGTCCGGCGGCACGGCGGTGACGTCGCCGGTGTTCTCCCAGGCCTCCCACGTCACCCGGTCGCCCACGCGGCGCACGGTGACGTACAGGGCACCGCAGCGGCCGGACGTACACGCGGGCTCGGTGATCATGACTCTGCGGGGGGTCTCCGTGGCCGTCAGGGGCCAGGTCTCCGCCGGGCCAGTCCAGTACCGGCGGCTTGGTGCCAGCCCCGCCGGGTGGACCTCCTTCAGGACGTCCACGCCGTCGATCAAGGGCCGCACCTCGGCCCAGGGGTCCGCCGCCCAGTCGTCCGGGATTCTGTGCCGCAGGGTCAGGGTACTGATCGTCGGTCGGTCGTCCACACACACATGATGGGGGTGACCCTGTGCGGCCGGGTACTGGCTTTCTGGGCGTGAGCGGATCAGTGGTCCGGGCCCGACGGGGTGCCGGCCGCCAGTTCCCTCAGCGCGACGTTCAGTTCCAGCACGTTCACGCGCGGCTCGCCGATGAAGCCGAGCGTGCGGGTCACGGTGTGCTCGTCCACCAGCTTCTGGACGCGCTCGGCGGGCAGTCCGTTGCGGTCGGCGACCCGGTGCACCTGGAGGTCCGCGTACTCGGGGGAGATGTGCGGGTCCAGGCCGGAGCCGGAGGAGGTCACGGCGTCGGCGGGCACGTCGGAGGGGTTGACGGTGTAGCCGGCCACGGAGTTGTCCTCGATGACGGCGGCCTTGGCGTCCTTCACCCACTGGACCAGCTCCGCGTTGTCGGCGGAGCGGTTGGTGGCCCCGGACACGATGAGGTCGTACTGGGTGTTGACGCTGTTGGTGCCGAGGCCGCCCGCAGGGCGGCCCTGGAACCACTTCAGGTCGGGTTCCGGGGTCTCCTGGCCGTCCTTCAGGGGGAGGTTGTACTGCTGGCCGATCAGGGAGGAGCCGACGACCTTGCCGTCGGCCTCGATCTCCGAGCCGTTCGCCCGGTCGGGGAAGAGGCCCTGGGCGATGCCGGTGACCAGCAGCGGGTAGGCGATTCCGGTGACGACGGTCAGGACGAGGAGGGCGCGCAGGCCCGCCACGAGCAGCCGGGCGGTGTTGGTTACGGACGTGTTCATGACGGTCAACCGATTCCGGGGAAGAGCGAGACGATCAGGTCGATGAGCTTGATGCCGATGAACGGGGCGATCAGCCCGCCGAGGCCGTAGACGGTGAGGTTGCGGCGCAGCAGCCGGTCGGCGCTGACCGGCCGGTAGCGCACCCCCTTCAGGGCGAGCGGGACCAGCGCGACGATGATCAGCGCGTTGAAGATCACCGCGGAGAGGATCGCCGAGTCCGGCGAGGACAGGCGCATGATGTTGAGCTTGTCCAGACCCGGATGGACGGCCGCGAACAGCGCCGGGATGATCGCGAAGTACTTGGCCACGTCGTTGGCGATGGAGAACGTCGTCAAGGCGCCCCGGGTGATGAGGAGTTGCTTGCCGATCTCGACGATCTCGATGAGCTTGGTCGGGTCGGAGTCGAGGTCGACCATGTTGCCGGCCTCCTTGGCGGCCGACGTGCCGGTGTTCATCGCCACGCCGACGTCCGCCTGCGCGAGGGCGGGCGCGTCGTTGGTGCCGTCGCCGGTCATCGCGACCAGCCTGCCGCCGGCCTGCTCGCGTTTGATCAGGGCCATCTTGTCCTCGGGGGTGGCCTCCGCGAGGAAGTCGTCGACGCCCGCCTCGTCGGCTATCGCCTTCGCGGTCAGGGGGTTGTCGCCCGTGATCATGACGGTCCTGATGCCCATGCGGCGCAGTTCCGCGAACCGCTCGCGCATGCCCTGCTTGACGACGTCCTTGAGGCGGATCAGCCCGAGGACGCGGGCGCCTCGCTCGTCCTCGACGGCGACCAGCAGCGGCGTGCCGCCCGCGGCGGAGACGCGCTCGGCGGCCGTGTCCGCGTCCTCGGCCACCGTGCCGCCGCGCTCCCGGACCCAGGCGATGACGGAGCCCGCGGCGCCCTTGCGAACGCGCCGGCCGTCGACGTCGACGCCGGACATACGGGTCTGGGCGGTGAAGGAGATCCATTCGGCGCCCGTCAGCTCGCCCTGGTGGCGTTCGCGCAGGCCGTACCTCTCCTGTGCGAGGACGACCACGGAGCGGCCCTCGGGCGTCTCGTCGGCCAGCGAGGAGAGCTGGGCGGCGTCCGCGACCTCGGCCGCGGTGGTGCCGCGCACCGGCACGAACTCGGCGGCCTGCCGGTTGCCGAGCGTGATGGTGCCGGTCTTGTCCAGCAGCAGCGTGGAGACGTCGCCGGCGGCCTCGACCGCGCGGCCCGACATCGCCAGCACGTTGCGCTGCACCAGGCGGTCCATGCCCGCGATGCCGATCGCGGAGAGCAGCGCGCCGATCGTGGTGGGGATCAGGCACACCAGCAGCGCCACCAGCACGACCATCGTCAGCTCGGTGCCCGCGTAGTGGGCGAAGGGCGGGAGGGTCGCGCAGGCCAGCAGGAAGACGACGGTCAGCGAGGCGAGCAGGATGTTCAGCGCGACCTCGTTCGGCGTCTTCTGCCGGGCCGCGCCCTCGACCAGGTTGATCATCCGGTCGATGAAGGTCTCGCCCGGCCTGGTGGTGATCCGGACGACGATGCGGTCGGAGAGCACCTTGGTGCCGCCGGTGACGGCGCTGCGGTCGCCGCCGGACTCGCGGATGACGGGCGCGGACTCGCCGGTGATCGCCGACTCGTCGACCGAGGCGACGCCCTCGACGACGTCGCCGTCGCCGGGGATCACGTCCCCGGCCTCGCAGACCACCAGGTCGCCGACGCGCAGCTCGGTGCCGGCCACCGTGCTCCCGTCCGCCCGGCGGGCGACGGTGTCGGTCTTGGCCCTGCGCAGCGTGTCGGCCTGCGCCTTGCCGCGGCCCTCGGCGACGGCCTCGGCCAGGTTGGCGAAGATCACGGTCAGCCAGAGCCAGGCACTGATGGTCCAGCCGAACCCGTCGCCGGGGTCGGTGAAGGAGGACACCGTGGTCAGGACGGAGCCGACGAGGACGACGAACATGACGGGCGACTTCACCATCACCCGTGGGTCGAGCTTGCGCAGCGCGTCGGGCAGCGACCTGACCAGCTGCCTCGGTTCGAAGAGGCCCGCGCCGACGCGGCCCTCGGGCTTGTGCCCGGTCGGTGCGTCGCCGTGCGGCGCCCGGGTCTCGGTGGCTGTGGACATGGAGTCCTCGTGCTTCCGCGTGTCGGTGGTCATGCCGCCAGTCCTTCGGCGAGCGGGCCCAGGGCGAGCGCCGGGAAGTAGGTCAGACCGGTGATGATGAGGATCGCGCCCACGAGCAGGCCGGTGAACAGCGGCTTCTCGGTGCGCAGGGTGCCCGCGGTGGCGGGGACGGGCTGCTGTCCGGCCAGGGAGCCGGCGAGCGCCAGGACGAACACCATCGGCAGGAACCGGCCGAGCAGCATGGCCAGGCCCACGGTGGTGTTGAACCACTGGGTGTCGGCGTTGAGGCCGGCGAAGGCCGAGCCGTTGTTGTTCGAGGCGGAGGTGTAGGCGTAGAGGATCTCGGAGAAGCCGTGCGCGCCGGTGTTGGTCATCGAGTCGCCCGGGGTGGGGAGGGCCATCGCCGCGGCGGTGAAGACCAGCACCAGCGTCGGGGTGACGAGGATGTAGCAGGCGGCGAACTTGATCTCGCGGCCGCCGATCTTCTTGCCCAGGTACTCCGGGGTGCGCCCGACCATGAGCCCGGCGATGAAGACCGCGACGACCGCCATGACCAGCATTCCGTAGAGCCCGGACCCGACGCCGCCGGGCGCGATCTCGCCCAGCATCATGCCGAGCATGGCGATGCCGCCGCCGAGGCCGGTGAAGGAGGAGTGGAAGGAGTCCACCGCGCCGGTTGAGGTCAGGGTGGTGGAGACCGCGAAGAGCGACGAGCCGCCGATGCCGAAGCGCAGCTCCTTGCCCTCCATCGCACCGCCGGCCGCCTGCAGGGCGGGGCCGTGGTGGGCGAACTCGGTCCACATCATCAGCGCGACGAAACCGGCCCAGATGGTGGCCATGGTCGCGAGGATCGCGTAGCCCTGACGCACCGAGCCGACCATGACGCCGAAGGTCCGGGTGATGGCGACGGGGATCAGCAGGATCAGGAAGATCTCGAACAGGTTGGTGAACGGGGTGGGGTTCTCGAAGGGGTGGGCGCTGTTGGCGTTGAAGTAGCCGCCGCCGTTGGTGCCCAGCTCCTTGATGACCTCCTGCGAGGCGACCGCACCGCCGTTCCACTGCTGCGAACCGCCGGTGAACTGGCCGACCTCGTGGATGCCGGAGAAGTTCTGGATGACGCCGCAGGCCACCAGCACCACCGCGCCGACCACCGCGAGCGGCACCAGGACCCGGACGACGCCGCGCACCAAGTCCGCCCAGAAGTTGCCCAGTTCACCGGTGCGCGACCGCGCGAAGCCGCGTACGAGGGCGACGGCGACGGCGATGCCGACGGCCGCGGAGACGAAGTTCTGCACGGCGAGCCCGGCGGTCTGCACGACGTGGCCCATGGCCTGCTCGCCGGAGTACGACTGCCAGTTGGTGTTGGCCACGAAGGACGCGGCGGTGTTGAACGCCTGGTCCGGGTCGATGGAGGCGAAGCCCAGCGAGCCGGGCAGCACGCCCTGGAGCCGCTGGAGCAGGTAGAGGAAGAGGACGCCCGCGAAGGAGAAGGCGAGGACGCCGCGCAGGTACGCGGTCCAGCCCATCCGGGTGTCGGGGTCGGCGCCGATGCCCTTGTAGATCCACTTCTCGACCCGCAGATGCCGGGGGGAGGAGTAGACCCGGGCCATGTAGGTGCCGAGGGGGGCGTGGGCGAGCGCCAGCGCGGCCATCAGGGCGAGCATCTGGAGCACGCCGGCGAGGACGGGGCTCATGAGGGTGCTCAGAACCTCTCCGGGTGGATCAGGGCGAGGACGAGGTAACCCAGCAGGAAGACGGCCACGATCAGGCCGACGACGTTCTCTGCGGTCACAGCTTCGTCACCCCCTTGGCGACGAGAGCCACGAGCGCGAACACCGCGATCGTGGTGACGACGAAGGCCACGTCGGCCATCGCGAGCTCCTAGTGAGGTTCGAACGGGAGTCTGACAACGTGATGAGAACCCCGGTCCGACCGGTTTCGGCCGCTGTTGATGGCTTCCTTACGGCGGCCCGAGCGGCTTTGATGCGTCTCTTACGGCGCCGGTGAACGCGTGATGTGCGGGCTCCCGCGCCCCGGTCAGCCCCAGACCCCGTCCGCGAGCGCGGCGCCGAGGAAGGCCGCGCCCAGGCCGGTGACGACTCCCACGACGACGTTGGCGGCGGCCAGGAACCTCGCGCCGGTCTCGGCCAGCCGCAGCGTCTCGTAGGAGAACGTGGAGTAGGTGGTCAGCGCTCCGCAGAAGCCGGTGCCGACCAGCAGCCGCACCGGGTCGGCGGCGGCGCCGTGGGCGGCAGCGCCGGTGAGCGTGCCGAGGACCAGGCAGCCGACGACGTTGACGGTGAAGGTGCCCCAGGGGAAGAGGGTGCCGTGCCGGGCCTGGACCGCGCGGTCGGTCAGGTACCGCAGGGGCGCCCCGATCATGGCGCCGGTCACGACGAGAAGCCAGTTCACTTGGGCCTCCGGGTGATCAGGCGTCGGGTGAGGCTCGCGGCGCCCCACACGCCGGCGAGGGCGGCCGACACGGTGGCGGCCAGGTAGGCGAGGGCGGTGCCGGGATCGCCGTCCCGGAGCAGGCGCTGAATGTCGACGGCGTAGGTGGAGAAGGTGGTGAAGCCGCCCAGGACGCCGGTGCCGAAGAACGGGCGCAGCAGGCGGTGCGCGGACCACACGTCGGTGACGAGCACCATGAAGACGCCGATCACCGCGCAGCCGGCCGCGTTGACCAGCAGGGTGGTCCAGGGGAAGGTGCCGGGCACCGTGGGCCACAGCAGCGAGGCACCGTAGCGGGCCGTGGCGCCCAGGGCGCCGCCGGCCGCGACCGCCAGGAGGACGGGCGCCTGTCCGTCGGCGAGTTCGCGCCGCTGGGCGGGCATCGACAGATCGACGTCGGGGTCGACGGGCTCGCGGCCCTCGGGGTCCACCGGCAGTGGCTTGCGCGGGGTGTTCCGCAACGCGGGTCTCCTACTCGTGCGGCCGCCCGGGCGTGCGGACGGTCGTGGTCACCAGTAGGGACTGTTGGCGGCATCGGTGCCGCGGTTCGGGTACGGCGAGCCCCACCGCCGCGCGACCGCCCGGACAGGGGCCGGTCGCTGCCGCCCAGGGTAGCCCAGCGGCGCCTGCGCGAGTCCCGTCCCGGACCGTCCGGCCTCGTAGACTCGACGGCCGATATCGGTTGCGTCACTGTCGGAGGTGGACCGGGTGCGCGAGTTCCAGCGGGGCGCGGTGCGGCTGCACATCCTGCACCACGCTGCCCGGGAGGAGATCCACGGTGCCTGGATGACCGCGGAACTGGCCCGGCACGGGTACCGGATCAGCCCCGGCACCCTGTATCCGACGCTGCACCGCCTGGAGGCGGACGGCCTGCTCACCTCCGAGCAGCGCGTGGTGGACGGCCGTACACGCCGCGTCTACCGGGCGACCGGGGCCGGGAAGGCGGCCCTCGCCGAGGACCGCAGGGCCCTGGAGGAACTGGCCCGCGAGGTGCTCGGCGACGAGCGGCACCGCCCTGAGCGCGCACCAGGGAGCTGACGTCGGCTACGCGCCGCGGGAGACCAGGGCCCGGCGGACGCCGTAGGCGGTGACGCCGACGGCGAGCACGGCCGCCCCGGAGACCACGGAGGAGACCGGCAGGGTGAACGCCAGCAGCAGGCAGCCCGCGAACCCGGCCGCCGGGACGAGGCGCGGCGGGCGGCCCTCCTCGGCGGTCAGCGTCCATGCGGAGGCGTTGGCCACGGCGTAGTACACCAGGACCGCGAACGAGGAGAAGCCGATCGCGCCGCGCAGGTCCGCCGTCGCGGCGAGCACGGCCACCACGGCGCCCACCAGCAGTTCGGCCCGGTGCGGCACCTTGAACCGCGGGTGGACGGCGGCCAGGGCGTGCGGCAGGTGCCGGTCGCGGGCCATGGCCAGGGTGGTACGGGAGACGCCCAGGATCAGCGCCAGCAGCGAGCCGAGCGCGGCCACCGCCGCCCCGGCCCGGACCACCGGCGACAGCCAGTCGGCGCCCGCGGCCCGCACCGCGTCCGACAGCGGCGCGGTGGCCTCGGCCAGCCCCTTGGGGCCGAGCACCGACAGGACGGCGAGTGCCACGAGGACGTACACGGCGAGCGCGATGCCCAGGGCGAGCGGAACGGCGCGGGGGATGGTGCGGGCCGGGTCGCGGACCTCCTCGCCCAGGGTGGCGATGCGCGCGTATCCGGCGAACGCGAAGAACAGCAGGCCCGCGGCCTGGAGCACCCCGCGCGCGTCGGCGCCGCCCCCGACGTCCCAGCGGGCGGCGTCCGCCGCGCCGGAGCCGAGGGACGCGATCACCACCGCCGCCAGCACCGCCAGGACCACGGCGACGATCACTCGGGTCAGCCACACCGACTTCTGCACCCCGGCGTAGTTCACGGCGGTCAGCGCCACCACCGCGGCGACGGCGACGGCGTGCGCCTGACCGGGCCAGACGTACGCGCCCACGGTCAGGGCCATGGCCGCGCAGGAGGCGGTCTTGCCGACGACGAAGGCCCAGCCGGCGAGGTGGCCCCAGAAGTCGCCGAGCCGCTCCCGGCCGTAGACGTAGGTGCCGCCGGAGGCGGGGTGTCGGGCGGCGAGCCGGGCGGACGATGTGGCGTTGCAGTACGCCACCACGGCGGCCACCGCGAGCCCCAGCAGGAGCCCGGAGCCGGCGGCGCGGGCGGCCGGGGCGAGGGCCGCGAAGATCCCCGCGCCGATCATCGAGCCGAGCCCGATCGTCACCGCGTCGGGCACGCCCAGCCGCCGCCGCAGTTCGTCCGGCGTCCCCGCCGCGGCGGTCGAAGACCCACCCATCAGCCCACTCCGTCCCACTCCGCGCGGCCCGGCCACCTGGCTTACGCTCCTGGCTTACGGTTCTCGATATCGGCAGACGATATAGGAGCCGGGTGACGCGGCGGTGAATTCGCGGCGCCGGACCGGGATTGCCGCTCCCCGCGCCAGGCCGCCGCGTTCGTTCCCGCCCGAACCCGTAGCATGACGAGCGTGACCAGGAGCACCCCGTCGATCAGCCGCCCGGCCGGGCGGCTGCTCACGCTGCTGGTGACGGCGGTACTGGCCGGCCTGCTCGGCATGCACGGCCTGGCTCCCGGGGTGCCGACGGCGCACGCCGGCACCGGAACATCCGGTGCACACCACACGGAAGCCACAGCTCACGCGGACGGTGCCGACACCCTCGCGGACCGTGCCTGCGGGCACTCGGACGGCGGATCGGGGCACGTCGATCACGCCGACGGTACGTGTGCGGCCGCCGGGACCGCCTCCGCCTACACGCCGCCGCCGCTGACCGGCGGCACCGCCGACGCGCCCGCCACCGCCTCCCCGGCCGGGGCGGCCACGGGAACGACCCAGGACGGGCGGGGCCCGCCCGACCTCTCCGAACTGCAACTCCTGCGGATATAGAGCGGCCCGCACGCCCTCTCGTCCACCAGGCACACCCACTCGGACGCGCGCCGCGATCAGGCGCGCGTGAAGGAGTTGCACCCAGCATGAAGCACAAGCGTTCCCTCGTACGCCGTACCGCCGCCGCGATCGCCGCCGGAGCGGCGGCACTCACCCTGGCCGCCTGCGGCGGGGCCGACGACGGCGGCACCGGCGGCTCCGCCGGACACGGCGGCCACAACGCGACGGCCTCCGCCTCCGCACCGTCCTCGCAGGGCAGGCACAACGCCGCCGACGTGGCGTTCGCGAAGGGGATGATCCCCCACCACCGCCAGGCCGTCGAGATGGCCGGCCTCGCGCCCGGCCGGGCGGCCTCGCCCGAGGTCGAGAAGCTGGCCACGGAGATCAAGAAGGCCCAGGACCCGGAGATCAGGACGCTGTCCGGCTGGCTCACGGCCTGGGGCGAGGAGGTGCCCGCCGAGGGCGCCGCCATGGACCACGCCGGGCACGGCACGGGCGGCATGGACGGCATGATGACGGACCAGGAGATGAGCGGACTCGAGGACGCCTCGGGCGAGGCGTTCGACACCGCCTTCCTGGAGCTGATGATCAAGCATCACGAAGGCGCGGTCACGATGGCGAGGACCGAGCAGGCCGACGGCGCCTTCGCCCCGGCCAAGAAGATGGCCGACGAGATCATCACGTCCCAGAGCGCCGAGATCGAGCGCATGAACCGACTGCTCGGCAAGGACTGAGCCGGGCCGCCGGAATACCCCACAGGGGTATTTGGTTCCCGACCGTGGGGCCCGGGCCGGACCCCACGGTCGGACACGTCGATTGGGGTGGACACGTCATGGAGCATCAGCATGCGCACGGCGCGACCTGGGCGACGGCGGTGCGGGCGACCCTGCACTGCCTCACCGGGTGCGCCATCGGCGAGATCCTCGGCATGGTCATCGGCACCGCCCTGCTGTGGGGCAACGTGCCGACGATGATCCTCGCGATCAGCCTCGCCTTCGTCTTCGGTTACTCGTTCACCCTCTTCGCGGTGGTGCGCGCCGGGGTGTCCCTGAAGGCAGCGGTGAAGGTGGCGCTGGCCGCCGACACGGTGTCCATCGCGGTGATGGAACTGGTCGACAACACCATCATCGCGCTGACGCCGGGGGCGATGGACGCGCACCTGTCGGACGGGCTGTTCTGGTACGCGCTGCTCGGCGGCTTCGCCGTGGCGTTCCTGATCACCACGCCGGTCAACAAGTGGATGATCGGCCGCGGCAAGGGCCACGCCGTGGTCCACGCCTACCACTGACGGGCGCCTCCGCGGCCGCCCGCCCGCGCCGCCGGACGGCCCCCGATGTTCCGGGGGCCGTCCGGCGGCGTACGGAGATCCTCAGGCGGCGCGGCCGGTGAGCTCGCAGCCCGCCTCGTCGACGACCTTCGCCAGGAGCGCGTCGTCGGGCTCCCCCTCGGTGGTGACGGAGACCCGGCCGGCCTCGCGGTCGACCTCGACCGCCCGTACGCCGCCCAGGGCGCCGATCTCCTTGCCGAGCGTGGCCTCACAGTGCCCGCAGGTCATGCCGGAGACGGCGTAGACGGTGGTGACACGCCCGGCGACCGCCACAGTGGCGTCGGTGGTGGCGGTGGTGGTCGAGCAGCTGCCGTCAGGGGTGCAGCAGGACATCTTTCCTCCTGGGGAGTGATGGAGGGGGCACCGGAGCCAACTGGGACGACGAGGTACCCCCCAGGGGTGTGCGAGACCGCTCCGCCAATCTATACCCCGTGGGGGTATATACGTAAGCCTCGTGGGCGACGCGCCGCACCGTCCGGTCCTCAGTCCCCGTCCCCGCCCGCCACAGGGCCCCCGCCCACCGTGAACCCGATCACCGACCCGCCCCCGTCCCGCCGGAAGGCGAACGTCGCCCCGCCGTGCGCCAGCGCCACCTCCCGCACGATGGACAGGCCGAGGCCGGAACCGGCCCGGGAGCGGGCGTCGGTGGCGCGGTAGAAGCGGTCGAAGACCCGGGTCAGATCGGCCTCGGCGATGCCCGGGCCGCGGTCGCGGACCTCCACGCGGATCGGGCCCTCCAGGGCCGGCCCGGCGACCGCGACCTCGATGGGGCCGGTGCCGCCCGGGTCGAACTTCGCGGCGTTCTCCACCAGGTTGGACAGCGCCCGCGTCAGCATGGCGGGCCGCCCCTCCGTCACCGTCTCCCCGCGGACGCTCACCCCGATGTCCCGCCCGGTACGGCGCCGCGCCAGGCTCGCCACGTCGCGCGCGACCCTCGCCAGGTCGACCCGCTGCGGGGGCTCCCCGGCGGACTGCCCGGCCGCCAGCTCGACCAGCTCGTTGACCAGGTCGGTCAGTTCACGGGCCTCCTGGCCGAGGTCGGCGACCAGTTCCCGGCGCGCCTCGGGCGGGAGTTCGTCGATCCGGCGCAGCAGCGAGATGTTGGTCCGCAGCGAGGTCAGCGGAGTCCGCAGCTCGTGCCCCGCGTCCTGGACCAGGCGCCGCTGGTCCTCCTCCGACTGCGCGAGGCGGACCAGCATCAGGTCGATGGCGCGGCCGAGGCGGCCCACCTCGTCCGGGCCGGTCACCGGCACCTGGACACCCAGCCGGCGGGTGCGGGCGACGTCCTCGGCGGCGGAGGTCAGGAGCACCAGCCGACGGGTGATGCGCCGCGCCAGCCACCAGCCGAACAGCCCGGCGGCCGTCACCACCGCGGCCATCAGCAGCAGCGTCCGGCGCTGCAGCGCCCGCAGCAGCTCCTCCGTGTCGCTGAACTCCTGCGCCACCTGCACCGCGCCCCGGCCGCCACCCAGCGACACCGTCGCGACCCGGAAGACGTCGTCGCCGACCCCGACGTCCTCGTGCTCGACCGTCCGCCCGGCCACGGCGGCGTGCGCGGTGCGCCGGTCGGCGTCGGTGACCGGCAGCCGGGGACCGGCCGGGTCGGAGATCTCGCCGTCCGGCCCGAGGACCTGCACGTCGGTGCGGGCCGGGCGGACGATCTCGTGGCCCGGCGCGGAGGAGGCGAAGTCGCCGGGCGACATCCGCCGCTGCCGCACCTCGGCCCGCAGGTCCTGCACGACCTGGGCGAAGACGGTCTCCTGGTCGACCCGCACCAGCCGGGCAGCCGCGTTGTACGACAGCACCCCGACGAGGACGGTGACCACGGCGGTGACCGTCGCGAAGGACACCGCGAACGTGGTCCGCAACGACAGCAGCCGGGGCCGGCGCCCGAGCGGGGACGGGCCCACTCAGTCCTCCCGCAGCACGTAACCCACCCCGCGCACGGTCTGGATCGGCTGCGGAGCGCCGGGCTGGTCGAGCTTGCGGCGCAGGTAGCCGACGTAGACGGCGAGGTTCTTGGAGCCGGGCCCGAAGTCGTAGCCCCAGATGCGGTCGTAGATCGTGGAGTGGTCGAGGACGACGCCCGCGTTGCGCACCAGCAGTTCCAGCAGCTCGAACTCGGTGCGGGTCAGCTCCAGCTCGCGCCCGTCCCGCCAGGCGCGGCGGGCCCGCGGGTCCATGCGCAGCCCGGCCGCCTCCAGGTAACGGGCGGCGTCCGGCTCCTCCGGCGCCTCCGCGGCCGGAGAGGAGGTGTCCGCGTCCTCCCGGTCCTCCCGGCCCTCCCGGTCCGTACGCCGCAGCAGGGCGCGCAGCCGCGCGAAGACCTCCTCGACGTCGAAGGGCTTCACCACGTAGTCGTCGGCGCCCGCGTCCAGGCCCGCGATCCGGTCGGCGGTCTCCACCAGCGCCGTCAGCATCAGGATCGGCGTCGGGTCACCCTCGGCGCGCAGCTCCCGGCAGACCTGGAGGCCGTCGACGCCCGGCATCATCACGTCCAGCACGAGCACGTCCGGCCGGCCGCTGTGGGCCTGCGCCAGCGCCTCGGCGCCGTCGGCGACCGCGGTGACCCGGTAGCCCTCCAGGGTGAGGGCGCGCTCCAGGGCGTGCCGGATCGCGCGGTCGTCTTCGGCGAGCAGAACAGTCCGGGGCACCCGACCAGTCTGCCAAGGCGACCGGGCCCGCGACCGGACGGCCGGTCTTCTTACCGAGATCTCACCCGGCGGGTCGCAGCGCCGCGAGCCGTTCCTCGAAGGGCACGACCTCGAAGGCGTCACCGGCCGGCTTCCCGACCGGTTCCGAGGCCGCCGCCGGCCCGCCCATCAGCGCGGCCAGCTCGCCGGCCGCCCGCTCGATCCGCCCGTCCAGCCCCTCGGCACCCCAGTCCTCCGAGGCGGCGTACACGCCGGTCGGGACGACGACGGCCTTCAGGTAGGCGAAGAGCGGACGCAGGGCGTGGTCCAGGACCAAGGAGTGCCGGGCCGTGCCGCCGGTCGCGCCGGTCAGCACCGGCTTCCCGGCGAGGGCGTTCTCGTCGGTCACGCTCAGCGCGTCGAAGAACGACTTGAACAGCCCGCTGTACGACGCGGAGAACACCGGTGTGACGACGATCAGGCCGTCGGCGGCCGCGACCGCGTCGAAGGCGGCGGCGAGGTCCGGGCCCGGGAAGCCGTTGGTGAAGGTGTGCGCGATCTCCACCGCGAGGTCGCGCAGCTCGACCACCTGGACCTCGGCCGGCGTCCGCTCGGCGGTGGCGGCGGCCAGGCGGTCGGCGAGCAGCCGGGTGGAGGACGGGACGCTCAGTCCCGCCGAGACGACGACGAGCTTCATGCCCGCACTCCTTCCTCGCGCTCCTTGCGGGCGGCGGCCAGCAGGGACGCGTGGGTCGGCGCGTCCGGCACATCGGCCGGGCGGTCCTTGGCGAACTCCTCGCGCAGCACCGGCACGACCTCCTCGCCGAGCAGGTCGAGCTGCTCCAGGACGGTCTTCAGGGGCAGCCCCGCGTGGTCCATCAGGAACAGCTGGCGCTGGTAGTCGCCGGCGTAGTCGCGGAAGGCGAGCGTCTTCTCGATCACCTGCTGCGGGGAGCCCACCGTCAGCGGCGTCTGCGCGGTGAAGTCCTCCAGCGACGGCCCGTGCCCGTAGACCGGCGCGACGTCGAAGTACGGCCGGAACTCGCGCACCGCGTCCTGGCTGTTCCTCCGCATGAACACCTGGCCGCCGAGGCCGACGATCGCCTGCTCGGGGGTGCCGTGCCCGTAGTGGGCGTAGCGGGCCCGGTAGAGCTCGATCATGCGCTTGGTGTGGTCGGCGGGCCAGAAGATGTTGTTGTGGAAGAAGCCGTCGCCGTAGTACGCGGCCTGCTCGGCGATCTCCGGCGAGCGGATCGAGCCGTGCCAGACGAACGGCGCGACGCCGTCCAGCGGGCGCGGCGTGGAGGTGAAGCCCTGGAGCGGGGTGCGGAACTTCCCCTCCCAGTTCACGACGTCCTCGCGCCACAGGCGGTGCAGCAGGGCGTAGTTCTCGACGGCGAGGTTGATGCCTTCCCGGATGTCCTTGCCGAACCACGGATACACCGGGCCGGTGTTGCCGCGTCCCATCATCAGGTCCACGCGGCCGTCGGCCAGGTGCTGGAGCATCGCGAAGTCCTCGGCGATCTTCACCGGGTCGTTCGTGGTGATCAGGGTGGTGGAGGTGGACAGGATCAGCCGCTCGGTGCGGGCCGCGACGTAGCCGAGCATCGTGGTCGGGGAGGACGGCACGAAGGGCGGGTTGTGGTGCTCGCCGGTCGCGAAGACGTCCAGGCCGACCTCCTCGGCCTTCAGCGCGATGGCGACCATGGCCTTGATGCGCTCACGCTCGGTCGGCGTCCGGCCCGTGGTCGGATCCGGGGTGACGTCGCCGACGGTGAAGATGCCGAACTGCATGGTCGCTCAACCTCCGCTTTGTTGACGGTTCAACTATACCCGCCCAACGGTCGGCCGCCGGACCTTATTCCGTCCCGCGACCCGCCCCGTGCCAAGCTGCCCCCATGCTGGTCCTCCGCTCCGCCGCGCTGTTCGTCGTCGCCGCCCTCTTCGAGATCGGCGGCGCCTGGCTGGTCTGGCAGGGGGTGCGGGAGCAGCGCGGCTGGCTGTGGGCCGTCGGCGGCGTCCTCGCCCTCGGCGCGTACGGCTTCGTCGCCACCTTCCAGCCCGACGCCCACTTCGGCCGCATCCTCGCCGCGTACGGCGGGATCTTCGTCGCCGGCTCCATCTTGTGGGGCGTGGTCGCGGACGGCTACCGGCCCGACCGCTGGGACATCACGGGGGCCCTGGTCTGCCTCGCCGGGATGGCCGTGATCATGTGGGCGCCGCGCAACGGCGGCTGACTACGCTGGGCGCGACCGTCCGCACCGCCCCCGTCACGAACCAGGAGCAGCCCATGGCCACCGCAGCCGCCCCGTCCGCCGCCTCCCGCATCGCCGTCGTCACCGGTGCGAGCAGCGGCATCGGCGCCGCCACGGCCCGGCAGCTCGCCGCCGCCGGTTACCGCGTCGTCCTCACCGCCCGCCGCAAGGACCGCGTCGAGGCGCTGGCCGAGGAGATCCAGGCGGCCGGCCACAAGGCCACGGCGTACCCGCTGGACGTCACCGACCGCGCGGCCGTCGACGAGTTCGCCACCGCTTTCAAGACGGTCGGCGTCCTCGTCAACAACGCGGGCGGCGCGCTCGGGGCCGACCCGGTCGCCACCGGCGACCCCGAGGACTGGCGCCGCATGTACGAGACGAACGTCCTCGGCACCCTCAACCTCACCCAGGCCCTCCTGCCCAAGCTGGAGGCGAGCGGCGACGGCACGGTGGTCGTCGTCTCCTCCACCGCCGGCTTCGCCACCTACGAGGGCGGCGCGGGCTACGTCGCCGCCAAGCACGCCGAACACGTCCTCGCCGAGACCCTCCGCCTGGAGATCGTCGGCCGCCCGGTCCGCGTCGTCGAGATCGCGCCCGGCATGGTCAAGACCGACGAGTTCGCCCTCACCCGCTTCAGCGGCGACGAGGACAGGGCGGCCAAGGTCTACGCCGGCGTCCCGGACCCCCTGACCGCCGACGACGTCGCCGACACCATCACGTGGGCGGTCACCCGCCCCGCCCACGTCAACATCGACCTCCTGGTGGTCCGCCCCCGCGCCCAGGCCTCGAACACGAAGGTGCACCGGGAGTCGTAGGGGGGCCGCGCCTCAGCCCTTCACGCAGACGACCTGCTTCAGCTTCGCCACGACCTCCACGAGGTCGCGCTGCTGGTCGATGACCTGCTCGATCGGCTTGTAGGCGCCCGGGATCTCGTCCACGACACCGGAGTCCTTGCGGCACTCCACGCCACGCGTCTGCTCCTCCAGGTCCTTCGTGGAGAAGCGGCGCTTGGCGGCGTTCCGGCTCATGCGCCGGCCGGCGCCGTGGGAGGCCGAGTTGAAGGACTTGTCGTTCCCGAGACCCTTGACGATGTACGAACCCGTGCCCATGGAACCGGGGATGATGCCGTGGTCCCCGGACCCCGCGCGGATCGCGCCCTTGCGGGTGACGAGCAGGTCCATGCCGTCGTACCGCTCCTCCGCCACGTAGTTGTGGTGGCAGGAGATCTCCGGCTCGAAGACCGGCTTGGCCTTCTTGAACTCCTTGCGGACCACGTCCTTGAGGAGCGCCATCATGAGGGTGCGGTTGTACTTCGCGTACTCCTGCGCCCAGAACAGGTCGTTGCGGTACGCCGCCATCTGCGGGGTGTCCGCGACGAACACGGCGAGATCGCGGTCGATCAGGCCCTGGTTGTGCGGGAGCTTCTGGGCGACGCCGATGTGGTGCTCGGCGAGTTCCTTGCCGATGTTGCGGGAACCGGAGTGAAGCATGAGCCACACGGAACCGGTCGTGTCCGTGCAGACTTCGACGAAATGATTCCCGCTTCCGAGCGTTCCCATCTGCTTCCCGGCCCGCTCCTGACGGAACTTGACCGCTTCGGCCACCCCGTCGAACCGCCCCCAGAAGTCGTCCCACCCGGCCGTCGCCAGCCCGTGGAAGCGCCCCGGATCGACGGGACTGTCGTGCATCCCCCGCCCCACCGGAATCGCCTGCTCGATCTTCGAGCGCAGCCGCGACAGGTCGCCCGGCAGGTCGTTCGCCGTCAGGGACGTCTTCACCGCCGACATCCCGCAGCCGATGTCCACGCCCACCGCCGCCGGGCACACCGCGCCCCGCATCGCGATCACGGACCCGACCGTCGCACCCTTGCCGTAGTGCACGTCCGGCATGACCGCGAGGCCCTTGATCCACGGCAGGGTCGCGACGTTGCGCAGCTGCTGGAGCGCGCCCTCCTCGACCGTCGCCGGGTCGGCCCACATCCGGATCGGCACCTTCGCGCCCGGCATCTCCACGTACGACATATCGTCCTCATTCCCCCGGAAACAAACAGAAGTCTCAAAGCGCAAAACCGGCGCCAAGGGCAGCCAAAAGGACGACTGACCGGCGCTCACGGCGGCGCGTGCGATACACATTGTCTGCAGGGGACGCCCCCGCGCGGCAAGCGAATAACCAGCGGGGACACTGGAGTACCGACCACAGCCACACCGGCGAGAGGAGCCGCACCGTGCAGCGGAAGGCCTACGTACCCGGCGTCGCCGCCTGCCTGGCGGCGTTGCTGGCCGGCTGCACCGGCGGCTCGGGTGACGGCGCCACGGCGGACGACTCCAACCCGGGCCGGCCCGGCGTCACGACCGAGGCGGCCGAGCCCGGCAAGTACCGCACCCTCCCGGAGCCGTGCGGCGCGGTCGGCGACAAGGCGCTCGACTCGCTGCTGCCCGGCATCGAGGAGATCGCGGACGAGCGGCAGCGCGAGAAGGCGTACGCGGGTGAGCCGACGCTCGCCTACGACACGGACCGCAAGGTCGGCTGCCGCTGGAAGGTGGAGTCGGCGGACGCCACCAACCACCTCTTCGTGAACTTCGAGCGGGTCGTGTCGTACGACAGCGCCGTGAGTGACGACAGCGAGGCCGAACAGCTCTTCGCGAAGCAGGTGGAGGGGGCCGACCTCCCCGAACCGGTGGTCTCGGACTCCGAGTCCGCCTCGGACTCCGCGTCCCCGTCCGGAACTCCCTCCTCCGGCGCCCCGTCGTCCGGGGAGCCGAGCTCCGGCCCGAGCGGCACGTCCTCCGCCCCCGCCGCCTCCGGCTCCGCCACCGCGCCCTCGTCGAGCGCGTCCGCCGACGCCACGCCCGCCGAACTCCAGCCCCGGCTCCTGGACGACCTGGGTGACGAGGCGTTCGTGGACGACGAGCTGAGCAGCTCGGGTTCCACGGCGAAGCGGCGCACGGTGACTGTGGCGTTCCGCACGTCGAACGTCGTGGTGACCGTCGAGTACGCGGAGCAGTCGGCGACGCTCGGAGTCGTGCCGGACAGCGAGGAAATGCAGGACAAGGCGCGGAAACTGGCTTCCCGGCTGGCCGGTTCACTGGGCGGCTGAGCCCGCTCGGGGCTCCCCGGCGGCCGCGTGTGGAGGACCTGAAGAGGAACCGCACGGTTTCCCCACCGCGTACGGTGACCCCTCGGACCCGTTCCGAACGCAGGAACCACGAGTGCCATGAGTGAAGGAACCATGCAGCGACGAGCCCAGCGTGACCAGCAGAATCCGCGTGCGAAGCGACTCACCCGCGCCCTTGTGTGCGCGGCCGCCGTCCCCGTGATGCTGGTGGCAGCCGGCTGCTCCTCGGACTCCGGCTCCGACGACGGCAAGGACAAGGCGGCGGAGAAGACGGCCGCCTCCGAGTCCGCGAAGCCGTCCCCGACAGTCCGGGCGGCGGCGTACGGGAAGCTTCCGGAGCCGTGTTCCGTGCTGGCGAAGAAGACGCTGGAAGACCTGGTGCCCGAGGCGGAGAAGGGCAAGGAGGGCGCTTCGAACGACACGGCGACGCGCGGCAGTTGCTCCTGGGACAGCCTCGACGACAACGGCGTGAAGGGCTCCCAGTTCCGCTGGCTGAGCGTGTCGATGCTGCGCTTCGAGTCGGACCAGACGCGCGGCGCGGGCGACAAGCTGGCGCACGACTACTACACGAAGCAGCTGCAGGACGCCCAGGGCACCGAGAACGCGAAGAGCGTGAAGACCACGCCGGTGAGCCGCACGGGCGACGAGGCCTCCGCCGTCAGCTACGAGCTGAAGAAGAAGGAGGGCACCTTCAAGCAGCAGACGGTCGTGACGCGCGTCGAGAACGTCGTCGTCACGGTCGACTACAACGGTGCCGGCCTGGCCGGCGACAAGACGCCGGACGCCGCCGATCTCGCCGAGGACGCGCAGAAGGCGGCCAAGGAGGCGGTGGCCTCCGTGATGAAGGCCAACGGCAGCACGTCGAGCACCTCGCCGTCGCCGTCCAAGTCGTCCGAGTCGTCGCCGTCGTCGTCCTCGAAGACGAGCTGACGGGCCGTATCGGCCCACCGGCCACCCGTCCCCCGCACACATGTGCCACCCTGTTGCGCGCAACAACTGGCACTGGGAGGGGAGTACGGGTGGCCGCGCCACTACAGCTGACCCGGACACATCGCGTTCTCATCGGCATGGTCGTCTTCGGTGCCGTCATCATCGCCGGGATCGGCTTCGCGGGTTCGTACGCGGCGGTGCGGGAACTGGCCCTGCAGAAGGGCTTCGGAAACTTCAGCTACGTCTTCCCGATCGGCATCGACGCGGGCATCTGCGTGCTGCTGGCCCTCGACCTGCTGCTGACCTGGATCCGCATCCCCTTCCCGCTGCTGCGGCAGACGGCGTGGCTGCTGACGGCTGCGACGATCGCGTTCAACGGCGCGGCGGCCTGGCCCGACCCGCTGGGTGTGGGCATGCACGGCGTGATCCCGGTGCTGTTCGTGGTGTCCGTCGAGGCCGCCCGGCACGCGATCGGGCGGATCGCGGACATCACCGCCGACAAGCACATGGAGGGCGTCCGCCTCACCCGCTGGATCCTCTCGCCGGGGCCGACCTTCCTGCTCTGGCGGCGCATGAAGCTGTGGGAGCTGCGCTCCTACGAGCAGGTGATCAAGCTGGAGCAGGAGCGGCTGGTGTACCAGGCGCGGCTGCGCTCGCGGTTCGGCCGCGGCTGGCGCCGCAAGGCGCCCGTGGAGTCGCTGATGCCGCTGCGCCTGGCCCGGTACGGCGTGCCCCTGGCGCAGACGGCCCCGGCGGGCCTGGCGGCGGCGGGGATCGAACCGGCGCTGCTGCCGCCGGCGCCCAGGGAGCAGAGCGAGGAACCGCAGCCCGTCGCGCCCGCGGCGGAGCAGCGTCCCGAACTGGTCAAGGCCCCCGAAGCCGGGACGCCGGCCTCGCGCGCCGTCCCGGAGGCGGGCGGCGAACCCGACGAGCAGAGTCCTTGGTTCAACACCCGCCAGGTCGAGTACCAGGGTGGCTACGACCCCGCCTACGACCCCGCGGAGCACTACGCCGAGTGGTACGAGGAGCAGCGGCGGGCCGACCAGTACCGGGACCAGTACGAGGAGGAGCCTCCGCTCCAGGAGCCCTCGCCGGAGGAGACCGGCAGCTTCCCGATACCCGTCGTTCCGGGCCGTACCCGCGAGCTGGGTGAGGGCGGCGGCACCCCGGCGGCGCCCTCCGAGCCCTCCGAGCCCTCCGAGCCCTCGGCGCAGGGGCAGGGGCCGGACGAGGACGCCTATTACCAGGTCTTCAAGCAGTCGATCAACGGCAGCTACCCGACGCCGCGGGAGTTCGGCGACAACGTGGAGGCGACGTTCGGCACGCAGCTTCCCGACCACGAGACGAAGCGCCTGGTCACCCACTTCACCAACCGCCACAGCGCGGAGCTGGAGGAGGACCACATCGCGTAGGCGGTGTGGTGTCAGCGCGCCGCGCGGCCGAAGGCTGCGCCGGAGACGGAAGGACACCCCCTGTGCTCACGTCCGTGCCCGTCGCGTGGCTGTGGCTGCTGGCCGCGGCCTCCACCGCGCTGTCCAGCTGCCTGCTGGGGAGCTGGATACCGCTGCGGAAGTTCCGCATCGCCTATCCGCTGACCATGGTCACCGGCGGCGGGCTCCTGATCGTCGTCTGTCAGCTGAACGGCTTCGGCCTGTCCGAGGCGCTCGTGATGTACTCCTGCGCCCACATCGGCCTGACGCTGGGCATGCTGCCCCAGCGGAAGCTGTTCAGGGAAGTGCTGGAGCGGTGGCGCAGGGGCGAGCCCACGGATCACATCAAGGTCCCGCGCGGGCATCTCGCCTTCCTCGTCGTCACCGTCGTCGGCGTCTCACTGGCCGGCTTCGCGCTGACCCGCTGAGAACCGGTGCCCGCCCCGCGGCGGGCACCGGGATCTCCTACTCCCCGAGCAGACCGCGCACCCGCTCCTGCCCCACCGCCAGCAGCAGCGTGGGCAGGCGCGGGCCGGTGTCGCGGCCGACGAGCAGGTGGTAGAGCAGCGCGAAGAAAGACCGCTGGGCGGTCTTGATCTCCGGCGGCAGCTCCTTGGGCGTGGCGTCGGCGGAGAAGCCGGCCTGGACCTTGGGCACGCCGTAGACGAGGTGGGTGAGCCCGTCCAGGGACCAGTGGTCGGCGAGTCCGTCGAGCAGCAGCCGCAGCGAGGCCCGGCCCTGCTCGTCCAGCGACTTCAGCAGCTCGGCGTCGGGCTCGTCCCGCACGATGGTGCGCTGGTCGGCGGGGACGTGGGTGTTGATCCACGCCTCGGCCTTGTCGTACCGGGGACGGGCCTCCGCCAGCGTGCCCAGCGGGTCGGACGGGTCCAGCTCGCTGAGGATGCGCAGCGCCTGGTCCTCGTGGCCGGCGGTGATGTCGGCGACCGAGGCGAGGGTGCGGTACGGCAGCGGCCTGGGCGTGCGCGGCAGCTCACCGGCGGCCGTGCGGACGGCGCGGGAGTGGGCGGCGGCGTCGGCGGGGAGCGCCGAACCGTCGGCGACCTTCGCGTCGAGGCGGTCCCACTCGTCGTAGAGCCGCTGGATCTCCTGGTCGAAGGCGATCTTGAAGGACTGGTTGGGGCGGCGGCGGGCGTACAGCCAGCGCAGCAGCTGCGGCTCCATGATCTGCAGCGCGTCGGCCGGAGTGGGCACCCCGCCCTTCGACGACGACATCTTCGCCATGCCGCTGATGCCGACGAAGGCGTACATCGGGCCGATGGGCTGCTTGCCGCCGAAGATCCCGACGATCTGCCCGCCGACCTGGAAGGAGGAGCCGGGCGAGGAGTGGTCGACGCCGCTGGGCTCGAAGATGACGCCCTCGTAGGCCCAGCGCATCGGCCAGTCGACCTTCCAGACCAGCTTGCCGCGGTTGAACTCGCTCAGCCGGACGGTCTCGGAGAAGCCGCAGGCGGTGCAGGCGTACGTCAGCTCGGTCGAGCCGTCGTCGTAGGCGGTGACGGTCGTCAGGTCCTTCTCGCAGTTGCCGCAGTACGGCTTGTACGGGAAGTACCCGGCGGAGCCGGAGCTGCCGTCGTCCTCGGCGGCGGCGCCGGAGCCCTCGGCGGCCTCCAGCTCGGCCTCGTCGACCGGCTTCTGCGACTTCTTCGCCGGTGCCTTCTTGGTGCGGTACTGGGCGAGGATCGCGTCGATGTCCTGCCGGTGCCTCATGGCGTGCAGGATCTGCTCGCGGTAGACGCCGGAGGTGTACTGCTCGGTCTGGCTGATGCCGTCGAACTCCACGCCCATCTCGGCGAGCGAGTCGACCATGGCGGCCTTGAAGTGCTCGGCCCAGTTCGGGTACGGGGAGCCCTTGGGGGCCGGGACGGACGTCAGCGGCTTGCCGATGTGCTCGGCCCACGTCTCGTCGACGCCCGCGACGCCGGCCGGGACCTTGCGGTAGCGGTCGTAGTCGTCCCAGGAGATCAGGTGCCGGACCTCGTGGCCCCGGCGGCGGACCTCGTCGGCGACCAGGTGCGGGGTCATGACCTCTCGCAGGTTGCCCAGGTGGATGGGGCCGGAGGGGGAGAGCCCGGAGGCGACGACGACCGGTTTGCCCGGGGCACGGCGCTCCGCCTCGGCGATGACCTCGTCCGCGAAACGGGAGACCCAGTCGGTGGTCTCTGTGCTCTGAGCCACGATCGGCACGTCCTTCTTTCTGACTCGGGCAGCCGGTACGGTCGCACGGCTGACCGCTCCATTCTCCCAGCCCGGCCCACATCCGCGAAAACCGCTTTTCACCGCGTGGGATACTCGGTTTCCGTAGTACTCCAGGAACCCGAGCAGAACGGCAGCCACTCCATGGCCTCGGTCACGTCCCTCAGCGACTCCGTCCAGCAGCACCTCGCGTCCGCCCTCACGGCCACCCGGCCGGAGGCCGCCGGCGCGGACCCGCTGCTGCGACGCAGCGACCGGGCGGACTACCAGGCCAACGGCATCCTCGCCCTGGCCAAGAAGGCCAAGGCGAACCCTCGGGAGCTGGCCGCCGAGGTCGTCGCGCACATCACCACCGGCGACCTGGTCAAGGACGTCGAGGTCTCGGGGCCCGGCTTCCTCAACATCACCGTCGCCGACCGGGCGATCACCGGGAACCTGGCCGCGCGGTACGCGGACGGCGAGCGCCTCGGCGTGCCGCTGAAGGAGAACGCGGGCGTCACGGTCGTCGACTACGCCCAGCCGAACGTGGCGAAGGAGATGCACGTCGGCCACCTGCGGTCGGCCGTCATCGGCGACGCCCTGCGCGGCATGCTCGACTTCACCGGCGAGCGGACGATCGGCCGGCACCACATCGGCGACTGGGGCACCCAGTTCGGCATGCTCATCCAGTACCTGTTCGAGCACCCCGGCGAGCTGGCCCCGGCCGAGGACGTCGACGGCGAGCAGGCCATGTCGAACCTGAACCGGGTGTACAAGGCGTCGCGTGCGCTCTTCGACTCGGACGAGGAGTTCAAGGAGCGGGCCCGCAGGCGGGTCGTCGCGCTCCAGTCGGGCGACAAGGAGACGCTCGAGCTGTGGCAGCAGTTCGTGGACGAGTCGAAGGTCTACTTCTACTCCGTCTTCGAGAAGCTCGACATGGAGATCCGCGACGAGGAGATCGTCGGCGAGTCGGCGTACAACGAGGGCATGCCCGAGACCGCCCGCCTCCTGGAGGAGATGGGTGTCGCGGTGCGCTCCGAGGGCGCGCTCGTGGTGTTCTTCGACGAGATCCGCGGCAAGGACGACCAGCCGGTCCCGCTGATCGTGCAGAAGGCCGACGGCGGCTTCGGCTACGCGGCCTCCGACCTGACCGCGATCCGCAACCGGGTCCAGGACCTGCACGCCACCACGCTGCTGTACGTCGTCGACGTGCGCCAGTCGCTGCACTTCAAGATGGTCTTCGAGACGGCCCGCCGGGCCGGCTGGCTGAACGAGGACGTCACCGCGCACAACATGGGCTACGGCACGGTGCTCGGCGCGGACGGCAAGCCGTTCAAGACCCGCGAGGGCGAGACCGTGCGGCTGGAGGACCTGCTGGACGAGGCGGTGCAGCGCGCCGCCGAGGTCGTACGGGAGAAGGCGCGGGACCTCACCGAGGCCGAGATCCAGGAGCGGGCCGCGCAGGTCGGCATCGGTGCCGTGAAGTACGCGGACCTGTCGACGTCGCCGAGCCGCGACTACAAGTTCGACCTGGACCAGATGGTCTCGCTCAACGGTGACACCAGCGTGTACCTCCAGTACGCCTACGCACGTATCCAGTCGATCCTCCGCAAGGCCGGCGAGGTCCGCCCCGCCGCCCACCCGGAGCTGGACCTGCACGAGGCGGAGCGGGCGCTGGGCCTGCACCTGGACGCGTTCGGGAACACGGTCTTCGAGGCGGCCGCGGAGTACGCCCCGCACAAGCTGACCGCGTACCTGTACCAGCTGGCGTCCCTGTACACGTCGTTCTACGACAAGTGCCCGGTGCTGAAGGCCGAGACGCCCCAGCAGGTGGAGAACCGGCTCTTCCTGTGCGACCTCACGGCCCGCACCCTGCACCGGGGCATGGCGCTGCTGGGGATCAGGACGCCCGAGCGGCTGTGAGGCCCGCAGACGCACGCCGCGGCCCGTCCTCTCGCCCGTGAGCGGACGGGTCGCGGCGTCGTGGCGGTCCAGCGAGGACTCAGCAGGCGCCCACGTGGTCCCGGAAGGCGGCCCAGGTGCGCGGCCCGGTGATCCCTTCGGCCACGCGGCGCGCGGCGCCGGCCGGGCCGTACGCGGCGTGGGCGGGCCGGCGACCGGCCGGAGGTGACGGCGTGCGGTCCGACCCGCCGCGCCGAGATCGCGGACGCGGTGTCGTGCGTCTGCGCCGTCATGGGCCAGGTGCGTCCCGGAGCCGTCCTGCGGGCCCGCGTCCGGCCCGCGGCGGCCGCCGACGGCGAACGGGACTGTGTCGAAGCGCGCGTGGGCGGGGCCGCGGCCACTGCACGGACGCCGTCACCTCAGCAGCGTCAGCCCCTCCGGAACGTCGAGACCCAGTTCGCGGGCCAGCACCCGGCGGACGTCCGCCTCGCCCGCCAGTTTCCGCTCGGTGACCGTGCCGTCGTCGCGGGTCTCGGTGACGCGGTCGCCGTCGAGCAGCAGGTGCCCGGACGGGAGCAGGCGCTGGGCGTAGGGGCGCCGGGAGAACGGGGAGCGCGGGTTGGTGGCGACGTGCCAGTTGATCATCTCGAAGTCCGCCGGTTCGAACGGCTCCAGGGTGAAGGCGTACTGGCCTTCCCAGTTGCCCGTGACGTGTGCCTCCAGCACCCACATCTCCAGCGGCCCCCGGTGCGGCGCGTGCACCAGCCGGTGCCGGCGCCCGGCACCGTGGAACTCGGTGTCCGCCAGCAGCGGCACCGGCTCCAGCAGGGAGCCGATCGCGCCGAAACCGACGTCGGCCAGGTACGGCGTCGGATCGCCGGGCACCTCGACCAGGAGGGCCATGTGGGTGCGCGGCCGGTCCTCGAACCGCTCGGCGCCGACGACGACCCGTGCGACCAGCCGCGTCAGCCGGAAACCGAGCGCCTCCAGGGCCGCCGCGAACAGGGTGTTGTGCTCGTAGCAGTAACCGCCGCGCCGACGGCCGTGGACCAGCTTGGCCGTGAGGTCTGCCAGGTCCAGGGAAGGGGCGGTGCCGCCGAGGGCGTCGAGATTCTCGAACGGGACGGTCCTCGCGTGGGCCAGGTGGACGCCGCGCAGGGTGTCGGCGTCCGGCCGCCGTTCCCCGCCCCAGCCGATCCGGCCGAGGTAGGCGTCGAGGTCGAGGTGCGGCGTTGTCCGTGCGCTGTCAGGCATGGCTTCACCGTACGTACGGGCGCGCCGCCCGTCATCGGCTCCTGGACCTAGACCTGCGGCCTACGACTCGTCCGCCGAAGCCGCCCGCCCCCAGCCTCCGCAGCCCATCCGCGATCTCGTCCGGCGTCTGCGCGACGAAGCACAGCCGCATGGTCGCGCGGTCGGGCTCACCGGTGTGGAAGGGGGGCGCCGGGGGACGTACGCCACGTCGTGCCGGACCACCTCGGGGATCAGGGCCGTGGTGTCGTACCGCTCCGGCAGCCGCGCCACGTGTGCGGTCTCACGGCCCGCACCCTGGACCGGGTATGGCCCGCCGCCGCCAAGGCGCCGGGTCTCTGCCGTCTTTGCCGACGCAACACAGGCAGGCGGCCCGTCCTCTCCACCGAGGAGGGGGCGGGCCGCCCCGCGTAGGCCGGCGACGCTCAGTGGCACAATCACCGATGGCATCGGGACACCTGCCTGTCGCCCCGCGTTCCGCGGTCGTACACGAACACCGTTCTGGAGAGCTGAGTGCGAATAGGTATGGCATCCGCCGGGCGGAGGACTGCCGGCGCGCGCCGGGAGGACGCAGGCAGGCGAGGGCCCGCCGGCCGGATCGGCGTGCTGGACGGACTGCGGCTCTGTGCGGCCCTCATGGTCGTCCTCTACCACTACGTGGCGTTCGGCGAGGGCTGGGAGGGCTCCCAGGCGCAGCTGTTCCCGGTGCTCTTCCGGCCTTCCGCCTACGGGTGGCTCGGCGTCGAGCTGTTCTTCATGATCAGCGGCTTCGTCATCTGCATGAGCTCGTGGGGACGCAGCATCTCCCACTTCTTCACCTCACGCGTGATCCGGCTCTTCCCCGCCTACTGGCTGGCCATCATCGTGACGACCGCCGTCGTCTTCCTGATGCCCGGCGGGATCGCCCCGCTGCCGTGGCGCGACGTGCTGGTCAACATGACCATGCTGCAGCGGCCCATGGGGGTCGAGGACGTCGAGGGCGTGTACTGGACCCTCTGGGCCGAGATGCGTTTCTACCTGCTCTTCGCGCTGGTCGTGTGGCGGGGCGTGACCTATCGGCGGGTGGTCGTCTTCTGCTGGGTCTGGGCGGTCGCCGCGGTGCTGGCGACACGGAGCGGGGCCAGTCCGATCAGTGACCTGCTGATGGCGCAGGACTGCTGGTTCTTCATCGCCGGTCTGGCCTTCTACCTGATGTACCGCTTCGGGCAGAACCTGCTGCTGTGGGGCATGATCGCCCTCTGCTTCGCCATGGGCAACTACACGGCGATGAAGACCTGGCGGGCGACGCTGGACAAGGTCGGAGACAATGTCCCCGGCTGGGGCGTGGCGGTCGTCCTCACCGTCTTCTTCGTGACGATGGCGGGCGTGTCCCTGGGCTGGTTCCGCGGCATCAACTGGCGCTGGCTGCCCACCGCGGGCGCGCTCACCTACCCCCTGTACCTCCTTCACGAGTCCATCGGCTGGGAGGTGTTCCACCACTACCAGTCCCGCGTCAACCAGTGGGTCCTGGCCGGCGGGACGCTGGCGGCGGTCCTGGTGCTGTCCTACCTGGTGCACCGGTGGGTGGAGAAGCCCGCGGCCAAGCGCCTCAAGGTGGCCCTGACCAAGGCCTTCGAGCAGATCCGTGCCGAGGGGGCCACGGGCCACGACCGCACCCCCGCGCACGGCGGGCCTGCGCGTCCGGGACCCGGCCGCCCGGTCTCCGAACCGCTCGCACCAGGGGCCGGCGCCCCCGGGCTCCAGGTCACCGGCGCCGGTTTCCCCGTCCAGGCGCCGGACGGCCAGAGCCACGACCACACCCGCGCCTGAGCGGCCGTGCCCCGCGGCGTTCCGCCGCGGGGCACGGCTCCGCGGCTCACCCGGCCCGCAGCCCCTCCCCCAGCCTCCGCAGCCCCTCCGCGATCTCGTCCGGCGTCTGTGTGACGAAGCACAGCCGCATGGTCGCGCGGTCGGGTTCGCCGGCGTGGAAGGGGGCGCCGGGGACGTACGCCACGTCGTGCCGGACCACCTCGGGGAGCAGGGCCGTGGTGTCGTACCGCTCCGGCAGCCGTACCCACACGAACATGCCGCCCTCGGGACGGGTCCACGCCGACCCCGCCGGGAGCGCGTCCGCGAGGCCGGCGAGCATGGCGTCCCGCCGTGCGCCGTAGGCGGCGGCGACGCGCGCGACGTGGGCGTCCAGATCGCGGTCGGCCAGGTACCGGGCGGCGGCGAGCTGGTTGACGGTCGGGGTGTGCAGGTCGGCGGCCTGCTTGGCGACCGCGCAGGCCCGGCGCAGTTCGGCGGGCGCCCGCAGCCAGCCCAGGCGCAGGCCGGGCGCCATGACCTTGGAGAAGGAGCCCAGCAGCACGGTGCGGTCGCGGGCGCCGTCGTAGGAGGCGATCCACGGCACCCGTTCGCCCTCGAAGCGCAGTTCCCCGTACGGGTCGTCCTCGACGATCCACACCCCGCGCCGCCCGGCCGTCTCCGCGACGGCGGCCCGGCGGTCGGCGGGCAGGGTGCGGCCGGTGGGGTTGGAGAAGGTGGGCACGGTGTAGAGCAGCTTGGGCCGCTCGCGCACCACCAGCTCCTCCAGCGCCTGAGGGTCCATCCCCCGCTCGTCGCCCGGCACTGCGACGACCCGGGCGCCCGCGAAGCCGAAGGCCTGGAGGGCGGCCAGGTAGCAGGGGTCCTCGACGAGGACGGTGTCACCCGGTTCGATCAGGGCGGTGGCGAGCAGGGACAGGGCCTGCTGCGAGCCGGTGGTGACGAGGAGGTCGTCGGGGCCGGTGCCGAGTCCGCGCGCGGTGGTGCGGGCGGCGAGCGCGGCGCGCAGGGCGGGCTCGCCCTCGGTGGTGGAGTACTGGAGTGCCCGCGCGGGCGTCTCGGTGAGCACGGCCTGGTAGGCGGCGGCGATGCCCTCCGCGTCGAACAGCACCGGGGCCGGGAGCCCGCCCGCGAAGTTGATCACCTCGGAGCGGGCGGTGACGGCCAGGATGTCCCGTACCGGCGAACCGCCGATCGAACGGGTCCGCGCGGCGAGCGGCGGGAGGGGAGCGGCGGGGGCGGTCGCGTTCTCGGTCACGGTCATGCCCGCACCCTAGAGAAATACGTGGCGCCTACAAGCGCCTTTCCGTGATCCGGACGTCCGCGCGGCGCTCGGCCCGGTCAGCCCTTGGCGCCCAGCCCTCCGTACACGTTGATGTCGGCGTCCGTGACGTCGTTGATGTCCTTGTACCGGACCTTCTCGATGTCGTCGAGGCCGGCCAGGTAGGACTCCTCGGGCTGCTCGGGCACGGGGGCCGCGTGGTCCGGGCGCCAGTGGTGCACCGGGACGACCCCCGGCTCGGCGAGCTCCAGCCCGCTCTGGGTGAAGAAGCGCTCGACGTCCTCGCGCGAGCGCAGCACGAAGGTGAACCCCCGCTCCGTGTACGTCCGCTGGACCGCGCGGATGTTCTCCGGGTTGAGGTCCTCGGTGAGGTGGCTGAGGACGAGCCGGCTTCCGGAGGGCAGCGCGTCCATCAGCTCGCGGACGATCGGGTAGGCCTCCTCGTCCTCGACGAAGTGCAGGATGGCGACCAGGCAGAGCGCGACGGGACGCCCGAAGTCGAGTGTCCCGGCGGCCTGTTCGAGGATCCGCGCCGGGCTTTTCAGGTCGGCGTCGATGTAGTCCGTGCGACCCTCGGGGCCGCTGGTGAGCAGCGCGCGGGCGTGGGCGAGGACGACCGGGTCGTTGTCGACGTAGACCACCCTCGACTCGGGGGCGGCGCGCTGGGCGATCTGGTGCACGTTCTCCGCGGTCGGCAGACCGGTGCCGATGTCGAGGAACTGACGGATGCCGTCCTTCTCGGCCAGCGCGGTGACGGCGCGGCGCAGGAAGTCGCGGTTGTGCCGCACGTCGAGGTAGCCGCGCGGGTTGGCGGCGAGCCCGGCGGCGGCCGCGTCGCGGTCGGCGGGGTAGTGGTCCTTGCCGCCGAGGAAGACGTCGTAGACGCGGGCCGGGTGCGCCTTGCTGCTGTCGATCCTCCTTCTCAGCTCCGCGGGGTCCTGGCTGAGGGCGTCACCGGGCATGGGCGTCTCCTGACGAGCGAACCGTTGTGTGGTCAACAACCTAACGCTCCGGACGAGTTGACCGTGCCCGGCACCCGCGGCCACCCCGGTTCAGTCGCCCTCGACCAGCTCCCAGGCGTCGCTGCCCAGCGGGTACGCGTAGTAGGAGCCGTCCTTGGCGGCGCTGGTGCGGAACGGCTTGCCGTGGTCGTCGACGCGCAGGATGCCCTCCCGGCCGCCGCTCGACCACTCCAGCTCCAGGTACCAGCTGACGTCGTGACCGCTGGTGTGCGCGTTGACGTGGAAGACCTCGGGGTCGGACTCGCTGACGGAGTACGGGAAGTCCCGCTGTCCGCCGATCGGCATCGCCAGGGGGGTGCCCATGTCGAGCGCGACGTCGAAGGCCTTCACGCTCACCTCGCCGCCGCAGCCGTTGCCCATCACGTACTGGTTCCAGTCCAGCGGCGCCTCGCTGCTCACCACGCGTACGTGCAGGGCCTTCAGGACGACGGTCTGCGGACCGGTGCCCTGCACGGTGAGGACGGCCGTCTGCCGGTTCGCGGAGACCGCGCCGTAGGCCGTGGCCCAGCCGACCGCGTCCTGCTGGGCGGGGGGCTTCAGCACGTTCTTCGGGCTGCGGTCGACGAGGAAGGCGTGGTCGCAGGGGGAGTCCCAGTAGTACGGGGTGGTCGAGACGGTGAGCATCGGGCCGTCGGCGGGCGCGCGGCGGCTCGGGGACGCGGCGGCACCGGCGCCCGTCGCGGACGCCGAGGGGGTCACGGACTCGGACGTCGAGGGGGACGCCGACGCGGACGCGCTGCCGCTCGGAGTCACCGGCGGGGTGGCGCTCCCGGACGCCGACAGGGCGGGCGGCACCGCCCCGGCGGCCCCGGCGGGACCGCGCCGCCCGTCGTCGCCCGAGCCCGACACGAGGTTGGCCACGAGCGCCACGGCGACACTCACGGCGACGACACCGGAGGCGGCGTAGAGGGCGGCGCGGGGGACGCGGCGACGGGGAGCGGGCGGCGCGGGCTCGGACAGCGGGGGTTGGGGCGACGCGGGTTGGGCCGGCGCCGGTTCCGAGGGCGCGGGCGGTGCCTCCTCGGCGGCGACCGGAGGGCCCGGCTCCGCGGAACGGCCGGTGTGCTCCTCGCCCTCGGCCCCGCTCTCACTCTCACCCTTCTTCACGCCCCGCAGGGCGTCCGCGCGGATCCAGCGGCGGTGGAGTTCGAGCAGTTCCTCGGGGGTGGCCCGGCACGCGCGGGCGAGACGTTCGACGGGGGCGAACTCGACGGGTACGACCTCCCCGCTGACGTACCGGTGGAGGGTCGACGCGCTCATGTGCAGCCGCTTGCCCAGTGCCCCGTAGCTCAGCCCGGACCGCTCCTTGAGTTCCCTCAGCAGTCCCGCGAAGTCGTCCCCCGCCACCGTTTCTCCCTCTCCCGCATCCCCGTACCGCATCCCAGCGGAATGCCGTACCCGCAGGTCAGGGCCGTCTCGGCATCCCAGCGTCCCGCATGCTCCGGCATCGCTGGCGACCGGGACGGCCCCGGCCCCAAGCTGTGGTCATCCAAGCAGCCGCTCCCGGCGAACGGTCGAGCGGCTCACCTCAACTCCACCCGAAGGGGTCCACTCATGTCCACACGCACCGCCCGCCGCACCCGCCTGTTCGCCGCCACCACGGTCGCCCTGGCCGCACTCGCCCTGACGGCCTGCGAGAGCGGAGACGGCGCCGACACGGGCGCCGCGGCCCCGTCCTCCTCCGCTCCGGCCGGCGGAAGCAGCGAGCAGCCGCCCACCGACGGGAAGGAGTCGGGCGACACCACCGAGGCCAACGGCTCGAAGGGCACGAACGGTTCCGCCGGCTCGTCCGGCGCGCGCGATTCCTCCGGCTCCGGCTCCTCGGGCTCCTCCGACAAGTCGACGGGCGGCACCGGCGACGACGACTCGGAGATGCCTGGCAAGTGCTCCGCCGCCGACGTGAAGATCACGGCGACGAAGGTGACCCGCCCCCTCAACCACCTGCTGCTGACCGCCACCAACACCGGCTCGAAGACGTGCGTGCTGCCGCCGTACCCGGCGGCCCGCTTCGGCGAGGCGCAGTCGGTGCCGCCGGTCGCGGAGGCGACCAGGCCGCAGTCCCTGACCGGGGTCGAGCCCGGCAAGTCCGGCTACGCGGGCGTGGTGCTGTCCTCCGGCGACGGCAGCGGCGAGAACGGCTACGAGACGGACACCCTCACCGTCCCCTTCGAGGACGGCTCCATCGCCACCGTCGCCCTGCCCGCCGGCGGCGTGTACGTCGACACCGCGCTGACGGTCACCTACTGGCAGACCGACATGGACGCCGCCCTCGGCCACTGAAGGGGCGCCCGCACCCCCTGCGCGGAACACCGGGCGAGGTCGCCGCTCAGCGGAGGGTGCGAGCGACCTCGGTGGCCCAGTAGGTCAGGATGGTGCGCGCACCGGCCCGCTTGATGCCGGTGAGGGCCTCGAGGATGGCCCGGTCGCGGTCGATCCAGCCCTTCTCGGCGGCGGCCTCGATCATCGAGTACTCGCCGGAGATCTGGTAGGCGGCTACGGGCACGTCCACCGCCTCGGCGACCTTGGCGAGGATGTCGAGGTAGGGACCGGCCGGCTTGACCATCACCATGTCGGCGCCCTCCTCGAGGTCGAGCGCCAGCTCCCGCAGGGACTCGCGCACGTTGGCGGCGTCCTGCTGGTAGGTCTTCCGGTCGCCCTTCAGCGAGGACCCGACGGCCTCCCGGAAGGGGCCGTAGAAGGCGGAGGCGTACTTGGCGGTGTACGCGAGGATCGCGACGTCCTCCCGCCCGATCTGGTCGAGGGCGTCGCGGATGACCCCGATCTGCCCGTCCATCATCCCGCTGGGTCCGACCACGTGGGCGCCCGCGTCGGCCTGGACCTGCGCCATCTCGGCGTACCGCTCCAGGGTGGCGTCGTTGTCGACCCGCCCCTCGGCGTCCAGCACCCCGCAGTGCCCGTGGTCGGTGAACTCGTCGAGACACAGATCGGACATGACGAGCAGCTCGTCCCCGACCTCGGCCCGCACGTCCCGCAGCGCGACCTGCAGAATCCCGTCCGGGTCCGTCCCGACCGTGCCGGCCGCGTCCTTCTTCTCCTCCGCCGGCACCCCGAAGAGCATGATCCCGGAGATCCCCGCCTCGACCGCCTCCGCGGCGGCCTTCTTCAGCGTGTCCCGGGTGTGCTGCACGACCCCGGGCATCGCCGCGATCGGCACCGGCTCGCTCACGCCCTCGCGCACGAAGGCCGGGAGGATGAAGTCGGCCGGGTGCAGCCGGGTCTCGGCGACCATCCGACGCATGACAGGAGTGCTCCGCAGCCGCCTGGGCCGCGTACCGGGAAAGGATCCGTACGTCGACATACCACCTACGCTACGCCCGCCCCACCCGTGCCTTTGCCGACGGCGAGTCGGCCCGGGACGGCCCCTGGCGCCCTTGACCTCAACCAAACTTCAGTTTTTACGGTCGTCGCCATGGACTACTCGCACAGCGACGCCGAACTGATCCGCCAGCCCGCCGGCTACTGGACCTGGGCCGCCTACAAGGCCGTCGTCACCCGCACCCGCGCCGCCCTCGCCGAACTCGGCACGACCCAGCCGCAGTGGTGGGTGCTGGCCCAGGTGGCCCGCGCCGGCTCCCCGAAGACCCGTGCCGAGATCTCCGCCCTCCTGCGCGACTACCTCGACACGGGCCCGGAGTCGATGGAGTCGGAGATCGACGCGACCATCTCCAACGGCTGGACCGCTCAGACCCCCGACGGTCACCTGACCCTCACCCCCGCGGGCAGGGCGTTCTTCGACAAGGCCGCCGCCCTCCAGGACGACCTGTGGGCACAACGCCACGCCGGGATCTCCGACGACGAGTACCTGACCACCGTGAAGGTGCTCCAGCGCCTCATCCACAACACGGGCGGCGAGGCCTGGCACCACTGATCCGCCGCCCGGCCCTGCCGTGCGCGGCTCCCGCGTTCGCCTGTGGAACCACACGACCACCGGTTCGGCCTGCGGCGCGGCGGCCAGGCGGAGCGCGGAAAGGCGGGGCGCTCCGAGGAGCGCCCCGCCTCACGTCACCTGACGTCCCTCACGTGGAGGACCGCCGTCGACGAGCCCCCGGCCGCCGCTCGCTCGGCCGCGTCACCGGGTCGCCGGCCTCCACGGCCGCCGCGCGGCGGCGGGCGCCGAAGTCGGCCAGGGCCTCCGCCAGCTTGGTGACGGACGGCTCGGGGGACATGACGTCGACCCGCAGCCCGTGCTCCTCCGCCGTCTTGGCGGTAGCCGGGCCGATGCACGCGATCACCGTGACGTTGTGCGGCTTGCCCGCGATGCCCACCAGGTTGCGGACCGTGGACGACGAGGTGAAGAGCACCGCGTCGAAGCCGCCGCCCTTGATGGCCTCCCGGGTGGTGGCCGGGGGCGGCGAGGCGCGCACCGTGCGGTAGGCGGTGACGTCGTCCACCTCCCAGCCCAGCTCGATCAGACCGGCGACCAGGGTCTCCGTGGCGATGTCCGCCCGCGGGAGGAAGACGCGGTCGATCGGGTCGAATACCGGGTCGTACGGCGGCCAGTCCTCCAGGAGGCCCGCCGCCGACTGCTCGCCGCTCGGGACCAGGTCCGGCTTCACGCCGAAGGCGATGAGCGCCTTCGCGGTCTGCTCACCGACCGCCGCGACCTTGATGCCCGCGAAGGCACGGGCGTCGAGCCCGTACTCCTCGAACTTCTCCCGGACCGCCTTCACCGCGTTGACCGACGTGAACGCGATCCACTCGTAGCGGCCCGTCACCAGGCCCTTGACCGCCCGCTCCATCTGCTGCGGGGTGCGCGGGGGCTCCACCGCGATGGTCGGGACCTCGCTCGGCACGGCCCCGTAGGACCGCAGCTGGTCGGAGAGCGACGCCGCCTGCTCCTTCGTACGCGGCACGAGGACCTTCCAGCCGAACAGCGGCTTGGACTCGAACCACGACAGCTGGTCGCGCCGGGCGGACGCGGAACGCTCGCCGACCACGGCTATCACCGGGCGGCCACCGTCCGGCGACGGCAGCACCTTGGCCTGCTTCAGGGTCTGGGCGACCGTGCCGAGGGTGGCGGACCAGGTGCGCTGCCTCGTCGTCGTACCGGCGATCGTGACCGTCAGCGGCGTGTCCGGCTTGCGGCCCGCCGACACCAGCTCACCGGCCGCCGCGGCCACCGAGTCGAGCGTCGTCGAGACCACGACCGTCCCGTCGGAGGCACCCACCTCCGTCCAGCACCGCGCCGACGCCGTACGGGCGTCCACGAACCGCACGTCGGCGCCCTCGGCGTCGCGCAGCGGAACACCGGCGTACGCGGGCACGCCGACGGCGTTCGCGATGCCGGGGACGACCTCGAAGGGCACCCCGGCCGCGGCGCACGCCAGCATCTCCTCGGCGGCGTACGCGTCGAGCCCGGGGTCCCCGGTCACCGCACGCACGACCCGCCTGCCGCCCCGCGCGGCCTCCATGACAAGATGTGCGGCATCCCGCACAGCGGGGACACCAGAGGTCGTTGACGTGCCGTCAACTACCTTCAGCTGGGGCGCGCCTGTGCCCGGATCCGACGGATCGGCATCCGTGTGCACTTCGGACACGCCCTGCCTCGCATGCGTGCGTACGACGTCGAGCACCTCGTGCTCGGCGACGAGGACGTCCGCGTGCGCCAGCGCCTCCACGGCGCGCAGAGTCAGCAGTCCCGGATCTCCGGGTCCGGCACCGAGGAAGGTGACGTGCCCTTGTTCCGGACCGGCGGGAAGGGTGGTGGGGCTCAATGTGCTCGCTCCCCCATCAGACCGGCCGCGCCCTGGGCGAGCATCTCGGTGGCGAGTTCGCGACCGAGTGCCATCGCCGCATCGTGCGTCTGGGGCACGGGACCGGTGGTGGACAGCTGCACCAGCGTCGAGCCGTCGGTCGTGCCGACGACGCCGCGCAGGCGCATTTCCTTGACAGTCTGCCCGTCGGCCAGAAGGTCGGCCAGCGCGCCCACAGGGGCGCTGCAGCCGGCCTCCAGGGCGGCGAGCAGTGACCGCTCGGCCGTTACGGCGGCCCGCGTGAACGGGTCGTCGAGCTCGGCGAGCGCGGCGATCAGGTCCGCGTTGTCCGCGGGGCACTCGATCGCCAGGGCCCCCTGGCCGGGAGCCGGCAGAACCGTGTCGACCGACAGGAAGTCGGTCACCTCGTCGATGCGGCCCACCCGGTTCATCCCGGCGGCGGCCAGCACGACCGCGTCGAGCTCGCCGCTGCGGACGTATCCGATGCGGGTGTCGACGTTGCCCCGGATCGGGACCGTCTCGATCTCCATGCCGTGGGTGCGGGCGTACGCGTTCAGCTGCGCCATGCGGCGCGGCGCGCCCGTCCCTATCCGGGCGCCGCGCGGCAGGTCGGTCAGCTTGCGCGCGTCCCGGGCGACGACCACGTCCCGCGGGTCCTCGCGCTCGGGGATCGCGGCCACCACCAGGCCCTCGTGCTGCGCGGTGGGGAGGTCCTTCAGCGAGTGAACCGCGAAGTCCACCTCTCCCCGCAGCAGCGCCTCGCGCAGCGCGGCCACGAACACGCCCGTGCCGCCGATCTGCGCCAGGTGCTCGCGCGACACGTCGCCGTACGTGGTGATCTCGACCAGCTCAACGGGCCGACCGGTCACCTGGCTCACGGCGTCCGCCACCTGCCCGGACTGGGCCATGGCGAGCTTGCTGCGCCTGGTCCCCAGCCTCAGTGCCTTCTCAGTCATGCCGGCCCTCGGTTCTTCTCAGTGCTGTTCTCGGCGCGGGAGACGGAGGCCACCGTCTCGGGGTCGAGGTCGAACAGGGTGCGCAGCGCGTCCGCGTACCCGGCGCCGCCGGGCTCGGCGGCGAGCTGCTTGACCCGTACCGTCGGCGCGTGCAGCAGCTTGTCGACCACACGCTTGACGGTCTGGGTGATCTCGGCGCGGTGCTTGTCGTCGAGCCCCGGCAGCCGCCCCTCCAGGCGGACGATCTCGCCGGCCACCACGTCGGCGGCCATGCTGCGCAGCGCGACGACGGTCGGCGTGATGTGGGCGGCCCGCTGGGCGGCGCCGAACGCCGCGACCTCGTCGGCGACGATCCGGCGGACCATGTCGACGTCGGCGGCCATCGGCGCGTCCGCGGAGGCCTCGGCGAGCGACTCGATGTCCACCAGACGCACCCCGGCCAGGCGGTGCACGGCGGCGTCGATGTCGCGCGGCATCGCGAGGTCGAGGAGGAAGAGCACGGGCTGCGGGCGCGGCACCTCGGCGACCGGCTCGGGGCGGCGGCGCTCGGGGATGCGGCCGACACGCGTCGCCGTCGCGGCGAGCGCGGTGATCAGCTCGGCGTCCGCCTCGGCGCCCGGCCGCCCGGTCTCGCGCGGCCGGTCCACCGTCGTACCGCTCGCGGCCCAGGCCCCGTGCTGCTCCAGCGTGGCCGCGTCCATGCCGGCGACGGCGGCCTCGCCCATGACGGAGAAGCCGGACGGGACCGCGGACAGGTCCAGGGGGCAGTTCTCGTCGCCACCGGCGGCCTGCAGAGGCGTTTCGGCTGCCTCCCGTACGGCGCTCTCCCGTACGGCGGTGTCCGCGGCCGGCGCTCCCGCGGCCCGCTCGGCGGCGGGCGCGCCCGTGCGGCCCTCCACCGTCGCCGCCACGGCGTCCGCCGTCAGGACCAGCCCGGTCGCGCCGGTGCAGGAGACGGCCAGGTCGGCACGTGTCAGCTCGGCCGGCACCGCGTCCATCGGTACCGCGCGGGCCAGCACGTCCGTGTCGTCGCCCTCGGCAAGGATCTGTGCGAGCCGCTCGGCCCGCTCGAAGGTGCGGTTGGCGACCACGATCTCGGCGACCCCGGACCGCGCCAGCGTGGCGGCGGCCAGCGAGGACATCGAACCGGCGCCGATGACCAGGGCCTTCTTGCCCCGCGCCCACTGCTGCACGTCGGCGCCCGCGGCGAGCTGCTCCAGGCCGAAGGTGACCAGGGACTGCCCGGCGCGGTCGATGCCGGTCTCCGAGTGGGCCCGCTTGCCGACCCGGAGCGCCTGCTGGAACAGGTCGTTCAGCAGCCGCCCGGCGGTGTGCAGGTCCTGGGCGCGGGCCAGGGAGTCCTTTATCTGACCGAGGATCTGGCCCTCGCCGACCACCATCGAGTCGAGCCCGCAGGCCACCGAGAAGAGGTGGTGGACGGCCCGGTCCTCGTAGTGCACGTAAAGATAAGGAGTGAGCTCCTCCAGGCCGACCCCGCTGTGCTGGGCGAGCAGCGTGGACAGCTCGGCGACACCGGCGTGGAACTTGTCCACGTCGGCGTAGAGCTCGATGCGGTTGCAGGTGGCCAGCACCGCGGCCTCGGCGGCCGGTTCGGCGGCGACCGTGTCCTGGAGCAGCTTGAGCTGCGCGTCCGCGTTCAGGGACGCCCGCTCCAGCACGCTGACCGGCGCGCTGCGGTGGCTGAGTCCGACGACGAGGAGGCTCATGCCGGCATCACGGCGGGCACGTCCCCGTCGGGTCCCTGGTCGGTGGCGGGCTGCTGCTTGCGGGCGACGGCGGGCGGCACGGCGCCGGCGTCGGCCACGGCCTCCTCGCCCGCCTTGCGCTGCTCGTGGAAGGCGAGGATCTGCAGCTCGATGGAGAGGTCGACCTTGCGCACGTCGACGCCCTCGGGGACGTTCAGCACGGTCGGCGCGAAGTTCAGGATGGAGGTGACACCGGCGGCCACGAGGCGGTCGCAGACCTGCTGGGCGGCGCCGGCGGGGGTGGCGATCACGCCGATGGAGACACCGTCGTCCTGGATGATCTTCTCCAGCTCGTCGGTGTGCTGCACCGGGATGCCCGCGACGGGCTTTCCGGCCATTCCCGGATCGGCGTCGATCAGCGCGGCGACGCGGAAACCGCGGGAGGCGAAGCCGCCGTAGTTGGCGAGCGCGGCGCCGAGGTTACCGATACCGACGATCACAACCGGCCAGTCCTGGGTGAGCCCCAGTTCGCGCGAGATCTGGTACACGAGATACTCGACGTCGTAGCCGACGCCCCTCGTCCCGTAGGAGCCGAGGTAGGAGAAGTCCTTGCGCAGCTTCGCGGAGTTGACTCCCGCCGCCGCCGCCAGCTCCTCGGAGGAGACCGTGGGCACCGAGCGCTCGGAGAGCGCGGTCAGCGCGCGGAGGTACAGCGGAAGCCTGGCGACGGTGGCCTCGGGAATCCCTCGGCTGCGGGTCGCCGGTCGGTGTGTTCGGCCAGTTGCCACGGTGCTCCTGCGGGTAGAGCGGGGCTGTAGGCGGTCATACGTCCCTACATGACCGCCCCGTCGAATGCAGGCTATGTCTTTGTGAACGCGTGCACAAAGATGGTGTCCGATTTGCCCGGCCAACGTGACCGGGCTCACGCACGCCCGGCGCACGAACCGGGAACCGGCGCGTACACGCACGCGTTCCTCTCCCATCGAGGGCAAAGCCGCACACGCTCCTCACGATCAACGCCCCCGAGACCAAGTCACCATCGATCCTAAGCGACCATCCGGACTACTTGGACTCGTCGGTCAGTGCCTTGCGCAGGCGTTCCTCGTTCACACGCCAGAAGGTGTGCTGCCTGCCGTCGACCAGGACGACCGGGATCTGTTCCCAGTACTCGTCGTGGAGTTGGCGGTCCTCGGTGATGTCCTTCCCCTCCCAGGGGACACCGAGGTCGGCACAGACCTTCTCGACGACGAGCTGTGCGTCATCACACAGGTGACAGCCGGGTTTGCGGATGAGGGTGACGAGATGGTTCTCGGAGTGCTCGGGGGGCTGAGCGGGCTGCGGGGCCCCGTGCGTCTGCGGGTCCTGCGGGCCGGTCGCGGGCTTTCGGCGGAAGAGGGGACTCATGCCGGCCATTCTCCCGCGCGCGGCCGCCCCCTTAACGGTGCGGTCGTCCAGAGTTCACAGCCTCCGAACCTCTCGACTCCGAAGCCCCCGAACAAACTGGCTATGCTCACGGACATGGCCGCTCTTCGATGGCTCACCCCCCGTAGGCGCTCCGCCACGGCGCGGAGCGTGTTGGCAGGCGAGGCCTCGGCGGAGGCAGCCCGCAAATCCGCGCAGTCCGCGGAGGCGACCGCTCCCGACACGGGCACGGAGCCCGAGTTCCCGGTCCACGGCGACGAGCGGGCGGCCGCCTTCTTCGACCTCGACAACACCGTGATGCAGGGTGCCGCGATCTTCCACTTCGGCCGGGGCCTGTACAAGCGGAAGTTCTTCGAGACCCGCGACCTCGCCCGGTTCGCCTGGCAGCAGGCGTGGTTCCGGCTCGCCGGGTTCGAGGACCCCGAGCACATGCAGGACGCCCGCGACTCCGCGCTGTCCATCGTCAAGGGCCACCGCGTCTCCGAGCTGAAGTCGATCGGCGAGGAGATCTACGACGAGTACATGGCCGAACGGATCTGGCCCGGCACCCGCGCCCTCGCCCAGGCCCACCTGGACGCCGGGCAGAAGGTCTGGCTAGTCACCGCGGCCCCGGTGGAGATCGCCCAGGTGATCGCCCGCCGCCTGGGTCTGACCGGAGCGCTGGGCACGGTGGCCGAGTCGATCGGCGGCGTCTACACGGGCAAGCTCGTCGGCGAACCCCTGCACGGCCCCGCGAAGGCGGAGGCGGTAAGGGCGCTGGCGACGGCGGAGGGCCTGGACCTGTCCCGCTGCGCCGCCTACAGCGACTCCCACAACGACATCCCGATGCTGTCGCTGGTCGGCCATCCGTACGCGATCAACCCGGACTCCAAGCTGCGCAAGCACGCCCGGGAGCTGGAGTGGCGGCTGCGGGACTACCGCACCGGCCGCAAGGCGGCCAAGGTCGGCATCCCGGCGGCCGCAGGCGTCGGCGCCGTGGCCGGCGGCACCGCGGCGGCCATCGCGCTGCACCGCCGCCGCCGCTGACCGCGCCCCGCCGATCAGCCAATGCCGTTGGGCCAATCGATGTGACGTACCCCTGAGGCAGCCTCTCCAGTCCCCTTTTCTCACATCGACCACAACACGCTCTGTAGTCACACGGAATTCGAACCGATCCGGTCATCAATCGGTCACTCTGTCGCAGCTGATCGGGCGTCAATCGGGCACGGAAGCGACGTAATCGATGATTTGAGCAACTGGGCGTAGCAGTGCCTGCACGAAGCGTTATTCTCCTCAGACGCATTCCGGCACCCCACCTTCGCTACGACGGGTGAATGGTTCCGTACTGCACGTGATGGAAGCTCTGCCTCTGGGAGTCCCGTGTACCCACACGTCGGGGTTGACGCCTCGGGCCTGGCTACGCTGCGCGCAACGGTCAAATCAGCCCAAGACCTGTTGCGCGGCTTCGTCCCCACCGCGTACGCCGTCCCCGCCCTCGCCACGGCCACCGTCCCCGTCGGCCCCTGCTACGCACTGGCCGACTCGGGCGCCGCCGTCGGCAGACGGGCGCGGTCGTCCTCGTCCGGGGCCGCCGCCACCCACCGGCGCCCCGCCGCCGACAGCGACAGCGCCCGCATGATGGACCTGGTCGAACGGGCCCAGGCCGGCGAGGCCGACGCCTTCGGCCGGCTCTACGACCAGTACAGCGACACCGTGTACCGCTACATCTACTACCGGGTGGGCGGCAAGGCGACCGCGGAGGACCTCACCAGCGAGACCTTCCTGCGCGCCCTCAGGCGCATCGGCACCTTCACCTGGCAGGGCCGCGACTTCGGCGCCTGGCTGGTGACCATCGCCCGCAACCTCGTCGCCGACCACTTCAAGTCCAGCCGCTTCCGGCTGGAGGTCACCACCGGCGAGATGCTCGACGCCAACGAGGTCGAGCGGTCCCCCGAGGACTCCGTCCTGGAGTCCCTGTCCAACGCCGCCCTCCTGGACGCCGTACGACGACTCAACCCGCAGCAGCAGGAGTGCGTGACCCTGCGCTTCCTCCAGGGCCTCTCGGTCGCCGAGACCGCCCGGGTCATGGGCAAGAACGAGGGCGCCATCAAGACGCTCCAGTACCGCGCCGTACGCACCCTCGCCCGGCTCCTCCCGGACGACGCACGCTGAGAGCCCTCCCGACACTCACCCTACGCGTTCCCCAAGTCACCCCTGGTGAAAGTCCGTTGAGACAGCGGTCCGATCATCCACCGTCCGTAACCCAAGTGCCGCGCCACTCGTTGTGCGGGATGCAGGCTCCCTGTGGTCACCCCCTGGCCGACTCCGATCACACGATCGGGTGGTTCCGATCAGGGTGTGCAACCCTCAGGACCCCCTGGGGAGTCGACCGTCATGACGAGAGGAGGTGCCGCCAGTGATCGCGAACGTATCGGCACACCGGCGGGCGAACGCCTTCGCCCAGGCTCTGGAGGAGCAGTCCGATCCCGGGGCGGCGGCCGAGCAGTCCGGAGGTCCGGCAGCCGCCGGAACCACCGGGGAACAGACCGAGCAGGGTCGTCTGTTGACCCTCGCCGCCGGCCTGGAGACGCTGCCCCGGCCCGAGCTTGATCCCGAGGTCAAGGTCGTCCAGCGGGCCCAGCTGGTGGCCGCGTTCGAGGCCATGCTCCAGGAGGGCACCGCGGGCGGAGCGGCGGACCCTTCGGTTCCCGAACAGCGCCGGGCGCGCGGCACCCACCGGGCGGCCCCGCTGAAGAGGTTCCGGCCGCGCTCGCGGCTGGCGAAGGGCCTCACCGCGGGCGGGCTGAGCGTGAGCGTGGCCGCCGGAGCCTTCGGCGGAGTCGCCGCAGCCAGTTCGGACGCCCTGCCCGGCGACTCGCTCTACGGCCTCAAGCGCGGCATAGAGGACTTCCGCCTCGGCCTCGCCGACGGGGACGACGAGCGCGGCCGGGCCTACCTGGACCTGGCGTCCACCCGGCTGAACGAGGCACGCAGGCTGATGGAGCGCGGCCGCAGCGGCTCCCTCGACCACGAGTCCCTCGGCGAGATCCGCCGCGCCCTCTCCGGCATGCGGCACGACGCCTCCGAGGGCCACCGGCTGCTCAGCGCGGTGTACGCCCGCGACCCCGACTCCCTGGCCCCCATGCAGGCCCTCTCCACCTTCTCCCGCTCCCACCGGGAGACCTGGGGAGCCCTGCGCGACCGGCTGCCCGTGCAGCTCGGGGACGTGAGCGAGCAGGTGTCGTCGGTGTTCGACGCCATAGAGGACGACGTGGCGCCGCTGCGGTCCATGCTGCCGCAGCCGCCGGACCAGGAAACCGGCGGCGCGGACGACGGCCGCCCGGGCAGCTCCGGATCGGCGACCAGCGACGCCCCCGGCTCCGGCGGGCACTCGTCGGCGCCCAGCACCGGCGACGACGGCACCTCCGAGCGCGGGCGCACGGACAGCGGCCGGCCCAGCGAGTCCACCGGCTCCGGCCAGGAGAACGACGGCCTGCTCGGCGGCGGCACGGGCGGCCTGCTCGACCCGCCCAAGGACAGCAGCCCCGCCTCCCCCTCCACGGGCGGCAACACCCCGCCCGCGGAGCCGGACGTCACCCTCCCGCCCCTCCTCCCGGGCCTCCTGCCCGGCCTGGGGATCGAGGCGGACGACGCGGAGTGAGCACGGGGGCGCCCCGGCACCCGGGGCGCCCCCGTCACCGCCTCAGAAGAACACCGACCTCCGCTGCACCAGCAACTTGTACAGCGTGTGCTGGATCTGCTCCCGCACCTGGTCGGTCAGGTTGAACATCAGCATCGGATCCTCGGCCGCCTCCGCCGGGTAGCCGTCCGTCGGGATCGGCTCACCGAACTGGATCGTCCACTTGGTCGGCAACGGCACGGCTCCCAGCGGCCCCAGCCACGGGAAGGTCGGCGTCAGCGGGAAGTACGGGAAGCCCAGCAGCCGCGCCAGCGTCTTCGCGTTTCCGATCATCGGGTAGATCTCCTCCGCACCGACGATCGAGCACGGGATGATCGGCACCCCCTGCCGCAGCGCCGTCGACACGAAGCCGCCCCGCCCGAAACGCTGGAGCTTGTAACGCTCGCTGAACGGCTTGCCGATGCCTTTGAAGCCCTCCGGCATCACGCCGACCAGCTCACCCTGGGCGAGCAGCCGTTCGGCGTCCTCCGCGCAGGCCAGCGTGTGCCCCAGCTTGCGGGCCAGCTCGTTGACCACCGGCAGCACGAACACCAGGTCCGCCGCCAGCAGCCGCAGGTGCCGGTCGGCCGGATGGTGGTCGTGCACGGCCACCTGCATCATCAGGCCGTCCAGCGGCAGCGTCCCCGAGTGGTTCGCCACGATCAGGGCCCCGCCCTCGGCCGGGATGTTCTCCACGCCCCTCACCTCGACCCGGAAGTACTTCTCGTACACCGGGCGGAGCATGGACATCAGCACCTGGTCGGTGAGCTCGGCGTCGTAGCCGAAGTCGTCGACCTCGTAGTCACCGGTGAGCCGGCGGCGCAGGAAGGCCAGGCCGCCCGCGATGCGCCGCTCCAGCCCGCCGTCCGCGCCCAAGCCCACGCCCCCGTCCTCGGACGACCGCGGCTCGGGCGTCACGGCGTCACCGTCCTCGGCGGCCCCCCGCACCGGCAGCGGCTGCACCTCCCGGACCGGCACGGACTCCGCCGAGCTCTTGCGCCGGCTCCCCGCGCCGCGGCGCCGGGCCGGGCGCTGGGCCGCGTTCCCCCCGCTGCCGCCGCTCCCCCGCGACCGGTCGTCGTCGAACGGAATGACCTTGGCGTCCGCCATCGTTGATGCGCTCCTCAGTTGGCGCTCTGCGTCGGGAGGTGGCCGCTGCCCCGCAGGGACAGCTCCGCGAGCCGGTCGACGGCCCCCGCGAGGGCCTCGGGCGGCAGCAGACCCGCGCCACGGCCGCTCGCGAAGTCCGCGAACGCCCCGGCCGTCGAGTACTTCGGCCGGAAACCCAGGGTCTCGCGCATCTGCGTGGTGTCCACCACCCGCCCGTGGGTGAGCAGCCGGATCTGCTCGGGGGAGAAGTCCGTCATCCCCAGCGTACGCACGAGCGAGCCCGCCCAGGTGACCGCGGGCAGCAGCAACGGCACCGTCGGGCGGCCCAGCCGGCGCGAGCACTGGGAGAGCGTCAGGACACCGTCGCCCGCGATGTTGAAGGTGCCGCTGTTCAGCGTGCCCCGCCGCGGCTCGTGCGAGGAGATCCGCAGCACCTCGATCACGTCGTCCTCGTGCACGAACTGCAGCCGCGGGTCGTAACCGAACACCGTCGGCAGCACCGGCAGCCCGAAGTACGAGGCGAGCGGCGTGTCCGCGGCCGGACCGAGGATGTTGGCGAACCGCAGCACGGTCACCGCGACGTCGGGACGGCGCCGGGCGAAGCCCCGCACATACCCCTCGACCTCGACGGCGTCCTTGGCGAAGCCCCCGCTGGGCAGCGACTTGGGCGCGGTGGTCTCCGTGCAGACGGCCGGGTCACGCGGCGCGGACCCGTAGACGTTCGTACTGGACTTCACCACGAGCCGCTGCACGGCCGGCGACTTCTGGCAGGCACCGAGCAGCTGCATCGTGCCGATGACGTTGGTCTCCTTGACCGACGTACGGCTGCCGCTGCCCAATGGGGTGCCCGTGACGTCCAGGTGGACCACCGTGTCGGCACCCGTCTCCGCGAGGATGCGCCCGATCGCCGACTGGCGGATGTCGGCCTGGACGAACTCGGCGCCGCCCAGATGGTGCTCCGGCGCGACGGCGTCCACGCCGACGACCCGGTCCACGTCGGGGTCACGCTGGATGCGCCGGACGAACCGGCCGCCCAGCTGACGGGCCACTCCGGTCACGAGCACGACCTTGCCCAAGATCAGCGCCTTCCTTCCGCCCTGCTGCGTACCCTGCCGCGTTCCCCGCCTGCGGGCCAACTTAGCCGGTCGGTGTTGCGCTGTGATGACCGACGGACGCGGCAAGTGACGAGATTTCGCGGTCACCCCGCGCTCCCGCCCCCGAAGACGACTGTGACCCCCCACCGGATGCGGTGGGGGGCCACAGACCACGCTGACGGCGCAGCGTCGCTTACTTCTTGTTGCGACGCTGAACGCGCGTGCGCTTCAGCAGCTTGCGGTGCTTCTTCTTGGCCATCCGCTTGCGCCGCTTCTTGATAACAGAGCCCACGACTACCCTCGCTCACTTCTCATCACTCGGTTGGTGAGCGCCATGGGCCCACACGACCTACGAGGGGCCAGCCTACCCGCCCGAGCGCTGAGGTCGTAATCGAGGTCGTCAGGCCGTTTCCACCCCCACGTAACTCTCCCGGAGGTACTCGTGAACCGCTTGCTCCGGGACGCGGAACGACCGTCCCACCCGGATCGCGGGCAGATGACCGCTGTGCACCAACCGGTACACGGTCATCTTGGACACGCGCATCACCGAGGCGACCTCCGCCACGGTAAGGAACTGAACCTCGTTCAGAGGCCTTTCGCCAGCTGCAGCCATGACACACCTGAACCTTCCGCACTCGACGGCCACCGGCTTCCCCTTCCGGTGACTCTTCGTCGCTGCGTGCTCACTCCCCAATGTAGGGGCGGGTGATGCGAATGGGGAAGAGGTGCACCCATCGCTTCCCTACCGTGACAGACACGCCCGATTGAGTACGTAGCGGGTAAGCGGCCGGTAGTACTCAGACCGCACGGCGTCATCAAGTGGAACGACGACGGACACGGACCCCTCGGCCTGCCCGACGAAGAGCGCGGGATCGTCCGTATCGGCCGGCCCGATCGCCTCGAATCCCAGCTGACCTGCACCGCAGGCCCAACCATGGTCCCCGATCACCAGCTCGGGAAGCGGTCCTCCGGCCTCGACGGCGGCAGCCAGCGCGGTACGAACCGGGAGCGGAGAATGCGTGTGTGCGCCCGGCTCACCACCGGCGCGCCCGGCGCCGGGTTCCCGCACCAACGCGACTCCCCGGACGTAGTCGAGGTTGTACGTGCGTAGACCGAACCGGGTCGTTATGTCGACACAGCGACCCTGCGCCGGGGTGAGGACAGCACATCCCGCCGCCGACAACGCCTCGGCCAAGGCGACGTAGAAGCCGAGCAGCCGGTGCGGGTGCCCGGTACCGAGGAGCACCGGCCCGCGACGCTGAGCGACGGCCGCGAGCCGTCCGGCGAACGCGTCCAGAGCCGCCAGCGTCCGGTCCGGATCGATCACGTCCTGACCCGCGGTCTGCCGCGGATCGGCGGAGACCCCGCACCTGTCCGCCATCAGCCCGAGCAGCTCCCGGTGCCCCCAGTCCCGCTCCGGATCGATCCCGATCAGCACCCGCGGGTCCCGCGCCGCGAACAACCGGTAGCTCCGCAGGCTCACCTCCCGGGAAGTCGCCACCACCCCGGCAAGACGAGCGTCGAGAAGATGAGCCCGAAGAGCTCGGCGGGTCAGCACGAACCCGATGCTGCCGGGTCCACCCGTCTTGCGGGTGAGGAACGCGGCAATCTACCCACGGTCGGCGTAACGTTCCCGCTCCCCGCAGCCGCGGGCAGTCGTGCCGCTGGGGCGATGGGGGTCCCCCGCCCCGCTCGAGCGAAGCCGAGAGTGCGGGAGGGTGGGCGCAGCGGCACGCCGCCACGCCGGGCTGCGACGCCCCCGGCCGGCACCAACACCACGCAACCGACAACTCAGCCCCCGCTACGCCAACAGCCCCCGCAACGGAAACACCGCCCGCCGAGCCGCCAGCACCGCCTGATCCAACCGATCCGCGGGGTCGTACCCCGCCTCCCACGGCGCCCACCCCACCGGCCACCGCCCATCAGTCATCCGCATCGGCCCGAGCTGCCGCGTCCGCGCGAACACCTCCTGCCGCCACCCCTCCGGAATCACCGTCTCCGGCTCCACCGGCCGCCCCGCCGCGATTCCCACGAGATGCGTCCACGACCGCGGCACCACATCCACCACGGCGTAACCTCCGCCCCCCAGCGCCACCCACCGCCCCCCGGCGTACTCGTGCGCCAGCTCGTGACACGCCACCTGCACCGCCCGCTGCGCGTCCAGCGACACCGCCAGGTGCGCCAGCGGATCCTCGAAGTGCGTGTCCGCACCGTGCTGCGTCACCAGCACCTGCGGCCGGAAGTCCGCCAGCACCTCCGGCACCACCGCGTGGAACGCCCGCAACCACCCCGCGTCCCCGGTCCCGGCCGGCAACGCGACGTTCACCGCCGTCCCCTCCGCGCTCTCCGCCCCCGTCTCCTCCGGCCACCCGGTCTGCGGGAACAGCGTCCGCGGGTGCTCGTGCAGCGACACCGTCAGGACCCGCGGGTCCTCCCAGAACGCCGCCTGCACCCCGTCCCCGTGGTGCACGTCCACGTCCACGTACGCGACCCGCTCGGCCCCCAGCTCCAGCAGCCGCGCGATCGCCAGCGCCGCGTCGTTGTACACGCAGAAACCGGATGCCGCCCCGGGCATCGCGTGGTGCAGCCCGCCCGCGAAGTTCACCGCGTGCGGCGCGTCCCCGCGCCACACCGCCTCCGCCGCCCCCACCGACTGCCCGGCGATCAGCGCGGACACCTCGTGCATCCCCGCGAAGGCCGGGTCGTCGACCGTCCCGAGCCCGTACGACACGTCCGCCGTGCCCGGCTCCAGCGACGCCGCCTTCACCGCCTCGATGTAGTCCTGCCGGTGCACGAGCCGCAGCGTCGACTCCCCCGCCGCGCGCGCCGCGACGGCCTCCACCTCCCGGTCGAGCCCCAGGGCACCGACCAGACTGCGTGTCAGGGCGAGCCGGACCGGATCCATCGGATGCTCCGGACCGAAGTCATAGCCCGTTACTGCCTCGTCCCACATCAGCTGTGCGCGGCCGCTCATGCCCGCCACCGTATCGGTCCGGTTGAGACTCGAACGACCTGGCGTACACGACCGTCACCAGCACCAACACCATCGGCACGAGCATCGCCCCGCGATAGCTCCAGGCGTCCCCGAGCGCCCCCACCAACGGCGAACCGATCAGGAAACCGACGTAGTTGAACACATTGAGCCGCGCCACCGCCGCGTCGGACGCCCCCGGACGGCCGTCCCGCTCCTCGGCCAGCCGCCCCGCCGCCGCGAACGTCTGCGGCACCAGCACGCACAACCCCAGTCCCAGCAACGTGAACCCGAGCATCCCCGCCCAGGCCCCCGGCGCCCCCGCCACCACGGCGAACCCACCCGCCGCGACCACGGCCCCACCCCGCACCACCGCCACAGCCCCGAACCGCCGAACTCCGAAGTCCCCCACGGCCCTTCCCACCAGCGTGGTCACCATGTACACGTTGTACGGCACGGTGGCGAGCTGCTCCGAACTCCCCAGCACGTCCTGGAGGTACTTGGCGCTCCAATTGGAAACGGTCGAGTCCCCGATGTACGCGAACGTCATCACCAGGCACAACGGCAGCAGCACCTTGAACCCGACGCCCGCACCCACCGCCTTCCGCGGCCCCTCCGCCCCGGCCTCGCCGGGGCCGCCACCCTCCCCGTCGACGTACCACCGGCTCCCCACCAGTGCGAGCGGCGACAGCACCACCACGACCGGCAGGTACGACACCCACAACGCCAGGTCCCAGTGCGCCCCCGCCCAGGCCAGCGAGGCCCCCAGGATCCCGCCCAGGCTGTACGCCGCATGGAACCCCAGCATGATGCTGCGCCCGTACGCCCGCTGGAGACTCACCCCGAGCATGTTCATCGAGGCGTCCAGCGCCCCCACGGCGAGCCCGAAGAAGCCCAGCGCCAGGGCCAGCGCCGCCACCCCGTCCCCCGCCCCGACGCCGAGCAGCGCCAGCAGCACCACCGGCTGGGACCACCGCAGCAGCCCGCTCGCCCGCACCCGCCGCACCAGGCGCCCGGTCACTACACTTCCGACCCCCGCCAGGACGGGAACGGCAGCCAGGAAGACGGGCAGCACCGCGTCGGAGACGCCGTACCGGTCCTGAATGGCCGGGATCCGCGTCACCAGCAGAGCGAAGGCGACGCCCTGGGCGAAGAAGCCGAACGCCAACGAGACCCTGCCGCGCCGCAGCACATCCGTCATGGCGGCGAGCGTAGAGCTCCCGCTTACCCGTGGGTAGATCCAGCCAGAGATGAATTCTGCTCAGCTTTTTCGGTCAGGTCGTCAGCAACCCAGCCAACTCCCCCATGTCCTGGAAGAGACGGGTGGCCCCGGCCAGCTTCCCGGCTGGCGTCATCGCCGTGAACCCGTACACGTCCATCCCGGCCGCGACCGCCGCCCGCACGCCCAGCGGACTGTCCTCCACGACGACGCACCGCTCGGGCGCGACGCCCATCCGCTCCGCGGCGTACAGGAAGAGGTCCGGGGCGGGCTTCCCCCGCCCCACGTCCTGGGAGCTGAAGATGCGCTCTTCGCCGAACCACCGGTCCAGCCCGGTCTTCCGATGCCCCACCCGAATCCGCTCGTGGCTCCCGGAGGACGCCACGCAGTACGGCACCCCGTCCACCGCCAGTTTCTCCAGCAGGCCGACAACCCCGGGCACGGCCTCCAGGTCCTCCTCGAAAGCGGCGAAGACCCGGCGGTGGAACACATCGTCGAAGTCCTCGGGCAGCTTTCGCCCCGTCCGCTCCAGTACGAGGTCATGCACCCGGTGCATCGCGGCACCCATGTAGTCCCGCAGGGAGTCCTCGTACGACGTCGGGTGCCCCAGCTCACTCAGGTAGCCGGCCAGGAGCCGGTTCGAAATCGGCTCGCTGTCGACGAGGACGCCGTCGTTGTCGAAGATAACCAGGTCGTAGCGCATACGGGAGACACTAAACGAACCCTGAAATGCAGAAAGCCCCGCACCGTTCCCGGTGCGGGGCTCTCTCGCAATAATTGTTCGGCGGCGTCCTACTCTCCCACAGGGTCCCCCCTG